>CAWEOH010000007.1:0-92242 GCA_963810455.1 uncultured Actinomycetes bacterium | reverse complement strand
GGACCGGATTCCCTGACAGATCGAGAAGCTCCGCCCGCAGCTTCCCCCTCGAGCCAGCGCTGCAGCCAGCGCAGGGTCAGCAGCAGTCCCGCGGGGACGACGAGCAGGCCGGCGATCGCGAGCAGCCATACCTGGGCGGCGTCGCTGCCGGCGCCGATCGTGTGGATGATCGCGGCCAGCCAGAAGACGGCGGTCAGCCGGTGCAGGCGGCGCCAGCGAGCGGCGCCGATCCGGTCGCGCATGTAGTAGGAGACGCCGAGCGCGGCGAGGCCGTAGCCGGCGACGATCCCGACCCCCGTCCACAGCGGCCGGTAGCTGCCGACGAAGGGGATCGCGATGCCGCTGAGGCCGGGATGCATGTAGGAGTCGCCGAGCAGGGCGACGCCGTGGATCACGACCATCGCCAGCGTCGTCAGCGAGAGCGCCTCGTGGATCGCCCGCATGTCGCGCTTGTAGTTGGTGCGGCGGCGCGAGCTCATCATCAGGCCGACGCCGACGCTGGCGCTGGCCAGGAGCAGCGCGGCGATGCCGGCGGCGCGGCTGGTGATCCAGAAGAGGTGGGGGGCTACGTTCATGCGGCGACCCCGGCGGCGACGGCGGGCGACCGCGCCTCGATCGGCTCGGCGGCGCCGCCGTCGTAGACGAGGACGCCGCCGTGGGGCAGCCACTCGGCGGCACGGTCGGGGCCGGCGAGCAGCGCCGACTTGGCGTAGACCTCGGCCAGCACCGCGGTCGGGGCGAGCGCGGTCGCCTGCACGATCCCGGTGAAGGCCGGCTCGCCGGTGGCGGGGTCGAGCAGGTGGTGGGCGGGCCGGCCGTCGGCGCCGCGCCAGCAGCGCCGGCCGATGCCGCTGGTCGCGGCGGCGCCGTCGCGCAGGCTGAGCTCGTGGACCGGCGGGCCGCCGAACGGGTCGTCGACGAGGATCCGCCGCCCCAGGCCGGCCGCGCCGCCGACGCGGAGGTCGCCGCAGCAGTCGATGCCGAACGCCGGTTGCCCGGCCAGCTCCTCGGCGAGGAGGTCGGCGAGCAGGCCCTTGGCGAGGCCGCCGCTGTCGATCGCGGTCGCCGGCGGGCGGGTCACGGTTCCCGCCTCCTCGTCGACGCCGACGTCCCGCCAGCGGGCCGCCGGGTCGGCCGCCGCGGCGTGCCGCGGCGGCGCCGCGGCCAGCGCGTCGGCGAGGGCGAGCGTGCCGCCGGTCTCGGCGAGCGAGTCGCGGTACCCGGCGCGCTCGATCGCGCCGACCATCGTCGCGTCGACGAGGCCGTCACTGGCCTCGCCGGCCCTGACGACGGTCGCCGCCAGGGCCCGCAGCAGCGGCGATGCCGGCACCGCCTCGCGCGGGTCGCGGTTGCACCGCGAGAGCTCGCTCTCGGGGTCGAAGCGGGAGAGGTCGCGGTGGGCGGCGAGCAGCCGCCGGCGCGCCCGCTCGGCGGCTGCCTCGCCGTCGGCGGCCTCAGCGCCGCGGACGTGGACCGCGACGGTGCCGCCGAAGCAGGGGAAGGTGCGGTGGGCCTCGGCGCTCACGACTGGCTGGTGGTCAGCGGGGCGAGTTCTTCTTCGACCGGTTCTTCGATCCGGGCGCCTTCGGCTTCGGCGGCGAACAGTTCTTCTTCTTCGCGGGCGAGCGCTTCCAGTTCGGCCTGTTCGGCCGCTTCCACTTCGGCGAACGACTGTTCTTCGAGCGGCACTTCTTCTTCGAAGGGCAGTTCTTCTTCGGCCGGCGCTTCTTCGGCGTCGGTGCCGACGCTGCCTTCGCTGGCGCGGCTGGCCTTGCTGCGCGAGCCGGAGCCCTGCGAGGACGCAACCGCCTTCGACGAGGCGCTCAGCACCGGGTCGTTGCCGGTCGCCATCTGGGTGAAGACGACGCCCCAGAGCAGGACGAAGGTGATCAGCGAGACGATGACGACCCGGCCGCGCAGGGTGCCGGCTCGCAGCTGCTGGGCCCGCAGCCGCCGCTGGGCGGCGCGGAGCTTTTCCTGTCGCTCGTGGTGATCCATGGGAGTCAGATTGAGAGAGGGCCTACAACCCCTGGTAAACGGTTGCTGAGAGTTCTCTTAGAGCCGGTCCGCGCATCGCCGGCTCACAGCCAGGCGCCGGCGCTGGGGATCGTCAGCAGGGCGATGACGAGGCCGGCGACGATCGAGCCGGCGAGCGCCAGGGTGCGCGTCCCGGCGCCGGCCAGCCGCGCTTCAGCCGGTCCCGCCCGCCGCCAGTCCGGCAGGGTCAGCGAGGGCAGCTCCAGCAGGTGGCCGAGGACGTGGATCGCCATCAGCCCGAACCAGGCGATGAAGGCGGCCTTGTGGGCGAACTTCAGCGTGTCGCTGGGCGGCCCGGCGAAGAGCAGGGCGATGCCGGTGCCGAAGAGGACGAGCGTGGTCAGCACGACCCCCGGCGCGAGCACGCGCAGTCCCAGCGGCGGCGGCCCTTTTTCCACGTAGGCCGGGCTGCCGGTGTAGTAGCGGGTGAATCGGTAGCCGGTGCTGCCGAGCTTCAGCACCACCGGGCCGAGCAGCAGCATGCCGATGAACATGTGGGGGCCGAGCAGCTGGCCGATGAAGGGAATCGTCACCCCCTCGGCGGCGAGCAGCACGAGCAGGGCGACGGCGACGGCGCCGGTGAGGCGACCGTTGCCGGCGACGCCGTCGCGGATCTTGGTCAGGCGGTGGGGGCGGGCGGGGCGGTCGGCGATCTCTCCGAGTCGCGCCTCTTCTTCGAGTCGGTACATGCGGCGATCGTCGGCGCGGCCGCTTGCCGCTCGCTAAAGGGGGCGTGAGAGGTCTCTTATCGTGAGCCGTCTCTCACCTGGGCTCAGGCGCGCTCCGCGGGCTCGAATCCCGGCAGCTCGAAGGCGACGCGGGCGCCGCCGAGCGGTGAGCCCTCGACCCAGACGCGGCCGCCGTGGGCGGCGACGATCGCGCGGGCGATCGCCAGCCCGAGGCCGCTGCCGCCGGAGGCGCGCTCGCGAGCCGGCTCGCTGCGGTGGAAGCGGTCGAAGACGCGCTCGCGCTCGGCCGGCGGGATCCCCGGCCCGTCGTCGTCGACCGCGATCAGCAGGCGACCCCGATCGCCGCCGTTGGCGTGCGAGGAGAGGACGACGCGGCCGGCGTGGCGGTGGGCGTTGTCGAGCAGGTTGCGGACGACGCGGGCGAGCAGGTCGGGGTCGGCGCGCAGCGTCCCCGCAGCCAGCTCGCCGACCTCGGTCTCCGCGGGGGTCCTCGCCGCCAGGTCGGCGAGGAACTCGGCCGCGGCGAGCGGTTGCGGCGTCGGTTCGGCGCCCTCGTCGAGCCGGGCCAGCGAGAGCAGGTCTTCGACCATGCGTTCGACCCGCCCCATCTCGGCCAGCGCCACCCCCTCGACCCGCCGCACCTCCTCCGCGCTCGGCTGCTCGCTGCGGGCCAGGACTTCGATCTGGCCGCGGATCGCGGTCAGCGGGCTGCGCAGCTCGTGCGAGGCGTCGGAGACGAAGCGCCGCTGCTGGTCGAAGGCGCGGTCGAGGCGCTCGAGCATGTGGTTGAAGGCCTCGGCGAGGGTGACCAGCTCGGCCGGCGCCCCCGGGCCGGGGTCCAGCCGCGGGCCCATCGCCCCGGCGTCGACTTCGGCGGCGGTGACGGCGAAGCGGCGCAGGGGGGAGGAGGCGCGGGCGGCGACCAGGTAGCCGGCGAGCAGCGCCGCCACCAGGCTGACGCCGCCGAGCAGGAAGAAGGTCTTTTCGACGTCGGACTGGGCGTCCTCGATCGGCGAGACCTCGTCGCCCTCGCGGGAGGCGCCGGGGCCGACGCGCTCGGACTCTTTGCGCTCCTCGCGCTTGATCACGTTCGACTCATGCGCCATCTGCGCCCGCACGGCGACGAAGACGACGCCGTAGGCGGCGACGACGATCGCGCCGATCGAGAGCGCCAGCCGGCCGCGCAGGCCGAGCCGGTCCCAGGTCCGCCTCATCCGGCCGAGCGCAGCCGGTAGCCGACCGCCCGCACGGTCTCGATCGGGGCCGGCGAGTCGGGCAGCGCCAGCTTGCGGCGCAGGTAGCCGACGTAGACCTGGACGACGTTGGTGCCGGGGTCGTGCTCGAAGCCCCAGACCTGGGAGAGCAGCTCCTCGCGACTGCAGATGCGGTCGGCGTTGCGCATCAGGTGAGCGAGCAGGTCGGCCTCGCGGTCGGCGAGGGCGACCTCGAGGCCGTCGCGGCTGGCCTGGCGGCTGACCAGGTTGAGGCGGATTCCGCCGGCGGCGAGCATCGTTTCCGAATCGCCCTCGGCGGCGCGCAGCCGCGCCCGGATCCGCGCCAGCAGCTCCTCGAAGGCGAACGGCTTGGTGACGTAATCGGTGGCGCCCCGGTCGAGCCCCTCGACCCGGTCGGCGACGTCGCCGCGTGCGGTGAGCATGATCACCGGCAGCGCCGGCCGCGCCCGCCGGATCGCCTCCAGCACCTCGATCCCGTCCTTGCCCGGCAGCATCCGGTCGAGGACCACGAGGTCGGTCTCCGGCCGCAGCGCCAGCCGCTCCCCCTCCGGCCCGTCGGCGGCGACGGCGACCTCGTAGCCCTCGGCCGCGAGCCCGCGGGCGAGAAAGTCGGCGATCGCCGCCTCGTCCTCGACGACCAAGATCTCCACGCGGCCGATCTTACGGGCGGGCGCGGGCGGCGGCGCGCGTGGAGGAGCTCCGGCCCAGGGCTCAGGGCCCAGCTCCTAGGTCCCAGCCCCCGCAAAGCCCCCGTCCCCCCAATCCCGTGGTTCCTTTTGGACCCATACGGTCCAAAAGGAACCACGACCCCGGAAGCCAGGCCGAGATCCCGATCCCGTGGTTCCCTTCGGACCCTCAGCGTCCATAAGGAACCACGCGATTGACGGGGCGCGCTTTCGTCCCTTGGGAGGGGGTGGGTGTCCTTGTAAGCGGCTTGTGGCCTGAGGTCGTGGGCAACTCGGCCAGCCGGAGCGCGATCCGCCCGAAGGTCTGAGCGTCAAGGGACACCCACCCCCTCCGGACAAGCCCACGTCCCTCGCCCGCACCGCTCCGCGGTCAGTCGCCTCCCCCGACCGCCTCGGGGCAGATCAGCACCGGGCAATGGACCGTGTCGAGCACGGCGTTGGTGACGCTGCCCTGCAGCGCGCGGCGGATCGGGCCGCCGGCGCGGGAGCCGAGGACGAGGATGTCGACGCCGTTGGCTACCGCGTCGATCAGCTCGGTGGCAGGGTCGCCGCGGAGGAAGACCGGGAGCGCCCGTGCCTCCCGCGGCAGCTCGGCGACCGCCTCCTGCAGCGCCTGGCGCAGCGCCTCGGCTTCGTTCGGGGCGGCGGCGGGGGCTTTGGCAGTGTCCTCGGAGTGCAGCGCGGGCGTCTTGCGGGCGACGGTGTAGACGCGCATCGCGGCCCCGCCGGCGAGCGCCAGCTCGGTCGCGGTCGCCAGCGCCACGCCGGCGGCGCGCGAGCCGTCGAAGCCGACGCCGAGGACTCGCAGCCCGGCGTCCTCGTCGCCGTCGCCGTCGAGCGGGCGCCAGTCGCCGGGGCCACCGGGGCGGGCGAAGCCGGGCGGGGCGACGGCGGCGGCGCAGGGCGGGTCGGCGAGCAGGTGGGCGACCGCGGCGCCGGGGACGATGCGGCCGACCGGTCCGCGGTGGGTCGAGCCGAGGACGACGAGGTCGGCGCCCTGCTCGCGGGCCAGGTGACCGAGCGTCTCGTGCTCCTCGGGAGGGATCGTCGCGATGACGATCTCCGCTCCGGTCAGCCGCTGCAGCGCCTGCCCGAGCGCCTTCGCGTCGCGTCCCTGGGCGGTGTCCTGGAAGCCGACGAGGATCTTGCGGTACATGCCCCGGTGCGGCGCTAGGCGCCCCGTCCGCGGTCGTCGCAGCTGACGAGGAGTACCCGTCCCATGCTGCTGATCCTAGGCGCGGCGCCGGGAGCGCCAACCGTGCGCGACCGACGCGATCGGTGCGGTGTTCCGCCGATGGACGACCGGGGCCGGCCCGCTCGCCTCGGCCGGGACGACGCTCGTCGCCGCCGGTCTCGCGGCGCTCGCAGCGCTGTATCTCGAGCGCCGCGACATCGCCGTCCGAGCGGTTTCCTGCGCCGCGCCCGGCCTGTGCTGGAATAGGCGGGCGGATGAACGGGGCCAGCCCTGACGACAGCGCTGTGGAAAGCCGCCTCCGGCGCCTGCTGGAAGTCGGCGCGGGCATCGTCTCCGAGCTCGATCTGGAGGCCGTGCTGCGCTCGGTCGTCGAAGCCGCCTGCGAGCTGACCGACGCCCGCTACGGCGCTCTCGGCGTGCTCGACCCCGACCGCGAGGAGCTCGAGCGTTTCATCCACCACGGGATCGACGAGGAGACGCGGCGCGAGATCGGCAGCCTGCCGCGTGGGCGCGGCGTCCTCGGCGAGCTGATCCGCAAGCCGGCGCCGCTGCGGCTGCGGGACGTCGGCTCTCACCGGCACTCCTACGGCTTCCCGCCCGGCCACCCGCCGATGCGCTCCTTCCTCGGCGTCCCGATCGCGATCCGCGGCGAGGCCTACGGCAACCTCTACCTGACCGAGAAACAGGGGGCCGAGGAGTTCGACGCCACCGATGAGGAGGCGGCCTGCACGCTGGCGCTCTGGGCCGGGATCGCGATCGAGAACGCCCGCCTCTACACCAGTCTCAGCGAGCGCGAGGTGCAGGTCGAGCGTGCCCTGCGGCAGGCCGAGACCTCGGTCGACATCGCCCGCACGGTCGGTGGCGAGATCGAGGTCGGCCGCGTGCTCGACCTGATCGTCAAGCGCGGCCGGGCGCTGGTCGAGGCGCAGCAGCTGCTGGTGCTGCTGCCGCGCGGGGCGCGGCTGACCGTTGCCGCCCACGCCGGAGCGGGCGGCGATGGCGCCCGCGAGATGGTGATCCCCAGCGACGACTCGGTGCTCGAGGCGGCGCTCACCCGACGGGTCTCCCAGAGCCTCGGCCGCGACACCCCGCCGTCCTCGGCGCGGCTGCGCCAGCGGTTCGGCGCCGAGGTGGCCCTGGTCGTGCCGCTGCTCTTCCGCGGCCGCGCGGTCGGTGTCCTCGTCGCCCTCGACCGCGAAACCAACGGCGGCGACTTCGACGAGGAGGACCTGCGACTGCTGCAGGCCTTTGCCGCCAGCGCCGCGACCGCGGTGGCGACTGCGCAGACGGTGCAGTCCGAGCGGCTGCAGCAGCAGGTCGAGATCGGCGAGCGCGAGCGTCACCGCTGGGCACGGGAGCTGCACGACGACACCCTGCAGGGACTGGCGGCGATCCGGATCTCACTGGCCGCGGCGTTGCAGAGCCGGAGCGGCGAGCGCGAGCGCCTGGTGGTAGCGGCGGCCGAGGAGACCGTCGACCGGCTCGAGTCCCAGATCAGCGAGCTGAGCCGGCTGATCAACGATCTGCGTCCGGCGGCGCTCGACCGGCTCGGCCTGGTCGGGGCGCTGGAAGCGCTGGCCGAGGAGTCGGCGGCGCGCGGCGGCTTCGCGGTGGAGACGGCGCTGGAGCTTCCCGCCGACCTGGCGAGCGAGGAGGAGCGCGCCATCTACCGGCTTGCCCAGGAGGGCCTCAACAACGTGGTCAAGCACGCCGGCGCCTCCCGGGTCAGCCTCTACGCGGGGCTCGGCGAGGAGGCGGCGCGGATCGTCGTCGAGGACGACGGCGGCGGCTTCGTCCCGACCGCCGGCGGCGACGGCGGCCGCGGCCTGGTCGGGATGCGCGAGCGGCTCGACACGCTCGGCGGCGAGCTGACGCTGCGCTCGGCCCCCGGCGAGGGGACGCGGCTGGAGGCCCGGTTCCCGCTCGGCGGTTGAGCCCGTCGAGGGCGGCCGGCCAGCCGCGCCGGATGCGCCGCGCCGGGACGCTCAGCCGCGCGGGCCGGCGTCGATCACGCCGTGGGCGATCGCGAAGCGCACCAGCTCCGGGCGCGAGCTGAGGCCCAGCTTGTCGAGCAGCTTGGCGCGGTTCACCTCGACCGCCCGGACGCTGAGGAAGAGCGACTCGCCGATCTCCCTGTTGGTGTGGCCGAGGGCGACGAGGCGCAGCAGTTCGAGCTCGCGCTGGCTCAGCCCCTGCAGCGGGTCGGCCGCGAGCTTGGCCATCGCCCCGCCCAGCTCCGGGTCGACGTAGGAGCCGCCGGCGGCGGCGGCGCGGAGCGCCTCGGTGAGCTGGCGCTCGGCCGCCTGCTTGAGCACGTAGCCGGCGGCGCCGGCGCGCAGCAGGTCGCGGGCGGCGCGCGGGTCGTTCTGCATGGTCAGCACCACGATCGCGGTGCCGGGCACTGTCTCGCGCAGGCTGGGGACGTCGCTGCGCGGGTCGGCGCCGGGCATGTTGAGGTCGAGGACGAGGACGTCGGGCCGACGATCGCCGACCATCTTCGCCGCCGCCGCGGCGTCGGCCGCCTCGCCGATCACCCGCAGGTCCGGCTCGGCTTCGAGCATCGCCCGCAGCCCCGAGCGGATCAGGTTGTGGTCGTCGGCGAGGACGACGGTTATCTCGTGCTCGGAGGCCATCTGCCGCTGATGCGGGAGTTTGCCACCCGCGGCGCGCGCGGCGCGCTCAGACGGGACTCGCTCAGGCGTTGTGGCGGCGGGCCAGCCAGCGCTTCAGCGCGAGCACGTCGCCGAACAGGCGGTCATCGTGGAGGCGGGTCCTGTTGCTGGCGAGCCGACCCTCTCCTCCCTCGCGGGGGCGGGGAGGAGAGGACTGCTCGCGGGGGTCCGGGCGCTTCTCGCGAGGCCTCTCGTGCAGGGCCTGTCCGCCGCTTCCGGTCACCGTCTCCTCCATCGCAGCGCCCTTTCCTCATGCCGCTCGACTGGTGAAGGAATCTTCCCGCGGCAGTCCGCGCGGGGCATCCGGGCGCACCACCACCGGCGCGTGCGGCGAACCCGCAGGTCAGGCGGTGGCGATGACGGTGGGGACGGGGGAGAGGCGGGCGACGGCGGCGCCGACGCTGCCGGGGCGCATCCGCGGCCGGGGGCCGAACTGGGACCGCGAGCCGAGGACGATCAGGTCTGCCGCCGCGGCGGCTTCGACCAGCGCCTCGGCGGCGACACCGGCCAGCAGCCGCGATTCGGCGACGACGTCGGCCGGCACGCTCTCCAGCGCGCGTTCGAGGTGGCGTTCGATCCGCTCCTCCTCGGCGATCGCATCGACTTCGTCGGCGAGCTCCGGGGCGACCTCGACGACGCCGAGGATGGTCAGGGCGGAGCCCAGCCGCCGCGCGAGCTCGCCGCCGAGCCCGAGCGCTCGTGTCGACTCGCGGCTGCCGTCGTGGCCGACCGCCACGCGCCGCAACCGCACCGCGGCTTCGGCGAGGCCGCTGGGGGCGACGGCGACCGCCGCCGGCGCCTCCTCCGGCAGCCGCTCGCTGACGATCAGGTCGACGTCGCCGAGCCGATCGCCGGCCCGGACCAGCTCGGCGCCGGTGCGCTCGCACAGTGCGATCGCGAGCGCGAAGGCATCGTCCGCGCGGGCGGCACCCGCGAGGTCGACACCGACGCGATGCATCCGGAGGACGCTAGGAGTCGGCGTTCTCGCCCCCATCCGTGGCGGGCCACACTCGGGCATGTTGCTTCGCCGCTACCCTGCTGTCGCATGAGTTCGGAAGGCAGCGAGGCGGCGGAGCTGACGGTCGCCCTGGTCGACGACCACACGGTGGTCCGCGCGGCGCTGCGGGCGCTGCTCGAGGGACAGGACGGGATCGCCGTCGTCGCCGAGGCCGGCGACCTGGCCGGCGCCCGCGAGGTGCTGCGCGGGAGCGCCCCGCAGGTGCTCGTCCTCGACCTCAATCTGCCCGACGGGCTCGGCAGCGAGGCGGTCGCCGGGCTGCGCGAGGAGTTCCCGGCGACCCAGGTCGTGCTGCTGACGATGGAGCGCGACCTCACCCTCGCCCGCCAGGCCCTCGACGCGGGCGCCCTCGGCTACCTGTTCAAGGACGCCGCCCACCTGGAGCTGGTCGAGGCGGTGCGCGCCGCCGCAGCCGGCGAGCGCCGCGTCTCCGCCGCGGTCGAGGCGGGGCTGGCGAAGGGTGGCGGCGAGGACGACCGCCAGGCGCTCTCACCGCGCGAGACCGAGGTGCTGCGCCTGATGGCGCTCGGCCACACCAACCGCGAGATCGGCGAGCAGCTCGACCTCAGCGTCCGCACGGTCGAGACCCACCGGGCCCACATCCAGCAGAAGCTGGGGCTGAGCAGCCGGCCGGAGCTGACGCGGTACGCGCTGGCGAACCGGCTGATCGACGTCTAGCGGGCGGGCGCGCTCGACGGCGCGGCCCGGGCGGCGCGGGGCCCGGCGAGGCACGCCGAGGGACGGGGGTCTGTCCGGAGGGGTGGGGTGACCCTCTGCCGAAGACCGTCGCGCAGCTGGGGCCGGGGCGAGGGCTCAAGCGGCCGCGCATAGCCTTCGTCAGAGGGTCACCCCACCCCTCCCAACGGATCGGGTCCCGTACTTCGCAACCTGAGCAGGCGCCGCCGAGCGAGCCCTGGGCCAGAGCTTCCAAGGTCCCGGCGCTCCCCGTCTCTCGGAAAGCTCCCAAGGGACCAGGCTCAGCCTCTCTCGAATAGCTCCCAAGGGACCATGGCCCTCGTCTCTCGCATAGAGCTCCCAAGGGACGAAAGCGCGCCCCGTCGATCGCGTGGTTCCTTATGGACGCTGAGGGTCCGAAGGGAACCACGGGATCGGGATCTCGGCCTGGCTTGCCGGGTCGTGGTTCCTTTTGGACCGTATGGGTCCAAAAGGAACCACGGGATTGGGGGGACGGGGGCTTTGCGGGGGCTGGGGCGCTTTCGTCCCTCGCAGGGCTCGGTCCGTTGGGAGGGTCGGGTGAGCCTCTGAGCGGCTTGTGGCCTGAGGTCGTGGGCAACTCGGCCAGCCGGAGCGCTGTGCACCGGCAAGGTCGAGTGACGAGGGTCACCCGACCCTCCCGGGCGGGGCCGTGAGCCGTGGCCAGAACCCTCGCTCCGCTAGATCCAGGTCCGCGGCCACGGCCGCGACGGCGCCGGATTGTGGATGCGGACGCGGGCGTCAACCGCGATCGCGCCGTCGGGGCCGGCGAGGACCGGGTTGAGGTCGAGCTCGGCGACCGAGCGGTGGTTCTCGGCGATCGCGCCGACGGCGAGGACGAGGCGTTCGAGCGCCGCGACGTCGACCGGCTCGCTGCCGCGGTAGCCGTGCAGCATCGGCGTGATCGCCAGCGAGGAGAGCAGCGCATCCGGGTCCTCGGCCGAGAGCGGGCAGACGCGGACGGCGAGGTCGTGGCGCAGCTCGGCGGCGGTGCCGCCGGCGCCGACCGCCAGCACCGGCCCGAAGACGGGGTCGGTCGCGATCCCGACCAGCAGCTCGACCGAGCCGCCGATCATCGGCTCGACCAGGAACGACTCGCGGGCGACGCCGCGGCCGGCGAGCGCCACGTCGATCGCCGCCGCCGCCTCGGCCACCTCGGCCGGGTCGGCGAGGTCGAGGCGGACGGCGCCGAGCTCGGTCTTGTGGACGATCTCCGGCCCGACCGCCTTCAGCGCCACCGGCCGCCCGAGCTCGGCGGCGGCGGAGACCGCGGCCTCGGCATCGGCCGCGACCCGGCCCGCCGGGGTCGGGATCCCGTAGCACTCGAGCAGCCTGGTCACCGCCGTGGCCTCCATCCAGCCCTCGCCCTCGGCCAGCGCTTCGGCGAGGATCGCCGCCGCCTCGTCGGGGCGGGAGCCCTCGGGCTGCGCCGCCGGCGCCGGCAGCGGCCGCCGCCGCCAGCGCGCGTGGCGAACGACCTTGGCGAGGGCGCGAGCGGCGTCCTCGGGATAGAGGTTGGTCGGCACCGCCGCCGTCTCGCGCACCGCGGCGTGATCGGCCGGAGACATGAAGACCGCCTGGATCGGGATCTCGCGCGGCAGCTCGGCGGCCGCCTCGCGCACCGCGGCGGCGACGTCGGCGGCCTCGATCAGCAGCGGCCGGATGAAGATCACGATCAGCGCGTCGATCCCATCCCAGGCGGCGACGGTCGAGATCGCCCGCCGGTACTGCTCGTCGTTGGCGGTGGCGATCATGTCGACCGGGTTGGCCAGCGATGCCTCGGCGGGGAGGAACTCGGCCAGCGCCTCGCGCAGCTCCTCCGGCAGCTCGGGGACCTCGAGCCCGGCCGCCTCGGAGGCGTCGGCGCACATGATCCCCGGGCCGCCGGCGTTGGTCAGGATCCCCACTCGCCCGCCCTGCGGCAGCGGCTGACCGGAGAGCAGCGAGGCGACGTCGAGCAGCTCCGCCATCGTCCCCGCCCGGATCACGCCGCACTGGTCGAAGAGCGCGTCGGTGGCGGCGTCGGAGGTGGCCAGCAGCGCCCCGGTGTGGGAGCTGGCGGCGCGCGCCCCGGCCGCGGAGCGGCCGCTCTTGACGACGACGATCGGCAGCTCGCGCCCGATCCGCCGCGAGATCCGCGAGAACCGCCGCGGGTCGCTGAACGACTCGATGTAGAGCAGCGCCACCCTCGTCGCCGGGTCCTGCTCCCAGTACTCGAGCAGGTCGTTGGCGGTGACGTCGGCGCGGTTGCCGACCGAGGCGAAGGAGGAGACGCCGATCCCTTTCGCCGCCGCCAGGTCGATCAGCGCCAGCCCGAGGGCGCCGCTCTGGGTGACGAAGCCGACGTCGCCGGCCGGCGGCGGCGAAGGGGCGAAGGTGGCGTTGAGCCGGTGCTCGGGCGACATGTTGAGGACGCCGAGGCAGTTCGGCCCGACCAGCCGCATCCCGGTCGCGCGGCAGACCTCGCGCAGCTCGCGCTCGCGCTCGACGCCGTCCCGGCCCGCCTCGCCGAAGCCGGCGGAGAGGACGACCAGGGAGCGGGCGCCGCGGGCCGCGCATTCGCGGGCGACGGCGGCGACGTCGGCGGCCGGCACCGCGATCACGCCCAGCTCGAAGCCGCCGGGCAGCTCGGCGACGCTCTTCGCCGCGGCGACCGGCCCGAGCTCGCCGCCGGCGCGGTTGACGGCGAAGATCTCGCCGGCGAAGCCGGAGCCGAGCAGGTTGCCGAGGACCGCCGAGCCGACCCGCCCCGGCCGTCGCGAGGCGCCGACGATGCAGATCGAGCTCGGCTCGAGGAAGGTCCGCGCGGCCGCCGCGGCGGCGAGCCGGTCGCGGTCGGCGAAGTGGTCCGCCGCGTCGGGCCCGAACGCGGCCGGCAGCTCGACGTGGAGCCCGTCGGGCTGCGCCTCGACCTCGACCGGGAAGCCGCTGCGGCGGAACATGTCGATCATCCTGTGGTTCTGCGGCAGCACCTCGGCGGTGAAGGTCTGCAGGCCGTTCTCCTCGGCGACCTCGGCGAGGTGGGCGAGGATGATCGTGCCGAGCCCGTGGCCCTGCATCTCGGTGGCGACGGCGAAGGCGATTTCGGCCTCGCCGGGCCGCGTTTCCGCGTAGACGCCGTGCCCGATCGCCTCCCCGTCGCCGCGGCTGGCGACGATCCCGTAGCGGCCGCGGTAGTCGACGCTGGCCATCAGCTCCGCCGTTCCTTTCAGGTCGGGGGCCCCGGAGAAGAAGCGCAGCGACTGCGAGCGCAGGTCGAGGTTGCGGAAGAACTCGAGCAGCGTCGCCTCGTCGCCGGCGCGGACCGGGCGCAGGTGCACGGTCGAGCCGTCGCGCAGGACGACGTCGGCCTCGCGGTTGGCGGGGTAGCCGTTGCCGCTCACGGGGACCCTTCGAGGTCGGCGAGCAGGCCGGCGTACTCGACGAGGCGCGCGGCGCCCAGATAGCGCTCGGCGATGCGCTCGCGGGCGGCGTCGCCGAGCGCCGCGGCGCGCCCCGGGTCGTCGAGCAGGGAGGAGATCGCCGCGCAGACGGCGCCGCCGTCGGTCGGGTCGACGAGCAGGCCGCTGGCGCCGTCGACGATCTGGTCCTGGATGCCGCCGACCCGGGCGCCGACCACCGGCCGCCGCTTCCACATCGCCTCGGCGACGGTGAGGCCGAAGCCCTCGGCGAGGCTCTTCTGGACGACGACGTCGGCGCGTCGCTGCAGCGCGTTGACCATCGCCGCATTTTCCTCGACGTCGTCCATCGGCAGGCTGACCAGGTGGACGCGGCTGCGCGCCGCCCCCGCCAGCCCGTCCCAGGCGGCGCGCACCTCCTCCCAGACCTCCGCCCCTTCCGGATCGTCGGCCACCGCCTCGGAGGCGGGCCCGGCCAGCACCAGGTGCGCGAGACCGCCGCGCGCCACGCTATCCGTGGTGCTCTGCGGTTTCGCGGCGAGCCGGGCGGCGAAGCATTCGAGCAGGCCGCGGTGGTCCTTGAGCCGGTCCCAGCGCGAGACCTGGACGACGGCCGGCGTGCCCGGCGCCAGCGGCTGCTCCTGCAGCACCGTCGCCGGCCGCTCGACTCGGTCGGGGCTGCCGTCGGCGCGGGTGAAGGCCGGCGCCCACCCGTTCGGCTCGGCGCCGAGCCCGATCGCGTCGACGATCGCCTCCACGGTGGCGACGCCGAGCTCCTCGTTCTTCGGCGAGAAGGGATCGAGCGAGGGCGCCATCACCCGCGCCCGCGCCGGGTCGAGCAGGTCCCACACGTACTCGCGGCGGGAGAAGACGCAGGCGTCGGCGTCGGCGAGGTAAGGGGCGAGGAACTCCCAGGCGGCGCGGGCGCGGGGCCCCGGCCGGTCGACCCCGATGTGGCAGCGCCAGATCACCGTCGCGCCGGCTCGCTTGGCGACCGTCGCCAGCCCGGCGGTCTGCGGGTCGTGGAGGAAGACGACGTCGCCGCGCCGTACCAGCGCTCCCAGGTGGCCGCCGCCGTCCTCCCGCGCCTCCTCGTAGAGGCGGCGCTCGGCGGCGCCCAGCGGGTCGCCGTCGCCGGCCTCGTGGAGGAGGTTGTGCAGGCGCTTGGTCAGGGCGAAGAACTCGGGCCGCTCGCGGAGCACGACCCAGCGGGTGTCGATCCCGGCGCCGCGCACGTAGGGCAGCAGCGAGTGCAGCATCTCGGCGACGCCGCCGCCCCGCAGGGTCGAGCTGACGTGCCAGATCGCCCGCCCGCGGTAGCGCTCGCGAGCGCGCCCGGCCGCCTCCTCGACCTCCGCCCAGCGGGAGTCGCCCAGCACCGGTTGCCAGCGCCGCGGCGGCTGCGGCGAGATCTTGACGAACTTCGGGCGCGCCATCGCTCAGAGGGTCCAGAAGCGGGCGACGCGGGCGGCGGCGCGGCCGGTCAGCAGCGCCTCGGGTGCGGCGAGAACGGCCTCGCCCTCGCCGGCCAGCGCCGGAATCGTCGCCAGCACCGACTCGACCAGAGCCGCCGGTTCGTAGCCGCCCTCGAGCACCGCGCCGACCGGCGCCCCGGCCCGCTCGGCGAGCTCGCGCACGTGGCAGGCCATCTGCGCGAAGGAGCCGGCCTCGAGCTCGCAGTTGGCGAGCGGGTCGGCGCGGTGGGCGTCGAACCCGGCCGAGATCAGGACCAGGTCGGGCCCGAACCGCTCGGCGATCGGGACGACGATGTGCTCGACCAGCGAGAGCCACAGTTCCTCTCCGGAGCCGGGGGGGACCGGCAGGTTGACGTTGTAGCCGCGTCCCTCCCCGGAGCCGAAGTCCTCGGCGGCGCCGGTCCCCGGGTAGAGCGGCTGCTGGTGGATGTTGACGACGAGGACGTCGGCGCGGTGGCGGAAGGCCTCGGCGGTCCCGTTGCCGTGGTGGACGTCCCAGTCGAGGACGAAGACGCGCTCGGCGCCGAGCCGGTCGATCGCCAGCGCCGCGGCGACGGCGACGTTGTCGAACAGGCAGAAGCCCATCGCCCGGTCCGGCTCGGCGTGGTGGCCGGAGGGCCGGACCGCGGCGAAGCCGGCCCGGTCCTCGCCGGCGAGCAGGGCGCGGGCCAGCTCGCAGGCGCCGCCGGCGGCGTGCAGCGCCGCCCGGTAGGACGTCTCCCCGACGAAGGTGTCGGCGTCGATCGCGCCGCCGCCGGAGAGGCAGAGGTCGCGAATCGACTCGACCAGGCCGCGGCTGTGGACCAGCTCGAGGTCGGCCTCGCTCGCCGCCGGCACCTCGCGCCGCTCCATCCCCAGCCAGTCGCGCTCGGCCAGCGCGCCTTCCAGCGCGATCAGCCGCTCGGGCGTGTCCGGGTGGCCCGGCGAGTGAAGCCGGGGGTCGTGCTCGAGGCTGGAGGGGTGGCTGAGGTAGAGCACTGGCGCTCGGCTCTCACTGTAAGGCGACGCGGGCCGGGCCGGTCAGGCGGGCCGGGGCACGACCAGCACCGGGCAGGGGGCGTGGGTCGCCAGCGCGCGCGAGACCGAGCCGAGCAGGACGCGGGCGACCGGGCCGTAGTGGCGCGAGCCGACGACCAGCAGGTCGACGCCGTCCCTGCAGGCCTCGGCGATCGCCTGCGCCGGCTCGCCGCTCAGCTCTTCCGAGGAGACCGCGAGCTTCGGGTCGACCAGCTTGATCCCCTCGGCGAGCACCTTCTCGGGATCGGGCTCGGCGGGCGGGATGTAGGCGCCGGCGACCGGCATCACCGTCGGCGGCGTCGCCACGGTGAGCAGCCGCACGCTGCCGCCGGTGCGGCCGGCGAGCTGCTCGGCGTGCTTCAGCGCCAGCTTCGATTCGGGGCCGCCGTCGTAGGCGACGGCGACCGTGCGCGGCGCCTCGTGCTCGGCGTCGGCGTAGCCGTGAGGGGCGACGGCGACCGCGCACTCGGCGCCGCTCAGCAGGCCGGCGGCGACGCTGCCGATCAGCACCCGCCCGATCGCGCCGCGGTGCGGCGAGCCGACCACGATCGCGTCGAACCGCTCGCGCTCGGCGAGCCCGGAGAGGATCGCCGCCGGGCTGGCACCGCCGTAGGCGCGGGCCTCGACCTCGATCCCGGGCAGCGCGGCGCGCGCATCGGCGAACAGCGGCCCGGCCTCCTCGGTTTCCTCCTCGGGCAGCAGCGCGTATTCCATCGGCAGTGGCCCGAAGTAGAGGACGGCGACGGCGACGGCGCTCGAGCCCTCCTCGCTCGCCGCCAGCGCGCGCGCCAGCCCGAGCGCGTCGCGCCCGCCCTCCTTGCCGTCGAGTCCGATCAGCAGTCGCACCCCAGACCTCCTCTCAGATGTGAGCCCGGATATGGACCGGCCGGGCGGAAGCCGTGGTGGCCTCCGCCCGGCCGGCGATGACACGCAAACTCAAGGTGACCGCAGCATAGGTCGGCGGCGAGCGGACCGCCATCGGGGAAATCCCGCACCTATTCCGCTGGGGGTGTGCGGATGGAGGAGAGGCCGCCGACCGACACCCTGAGGTATGTCATCCGAGGGGAGGGAGTTCCCGCAATGAAGAGTCGAGTCTTGATCGCCGGCGGCGGGGTCGCGGCCCTGGAGGCCGCGCTGGCCCTGCGCGAGATCGCCGACGAGCAGGTCGAGGTCGAGCTCTTCTCCCCGCGCCGCGACTTCGTCTACCGGCCCTACTCGGTCGGCGAGCCCTACGGCGCCGCCCACGTCGCCCGCTACGACCTCGAGCGACTGGCCGAGCTCTGCGGCGCCGGCTTCCACCTCGACAGCATCGCCTCGGTCGACCCCGCTTCGCGCCTCGCCGTCACCCACGACGGTGAGAGCTTCGCCTACGACTACCTGCTCGTCGCCGCCGGGGTGCAGCTGCTGTGGCCGGTGCCGGGGGCGATCACCTTCTGGGGGATCGCCGACGAGTCCGACGTCGAGAAGGTGATGACCGGGATGCGGCGCGGCGAGCTCCGTCACGTCGCCTTCACGATGCCGGGCGCCGAGAGCTGGGCGCTGCCGCTCTACGAGCTGGCGCTGCTGGCCCGGGCGCGCCTGGACCGCGACGGCCCCGCCGACGTGCGGCTGACCGTGGTGACGCCCGAGGAGGCGCCGCTGCAGGTCTTCGGCCGCCGGGTCGGCGAGCAGATGGGCGAGCTTCTCGCCGAGCGCCGGATCGAGGTACTCACCGGCACCCGCCCCGTCCGCTACGCCGAGGGCCGGCTCGAGCTCGTCCCGGGCGAGGCCCTCGCAGTCGACGCCGCGGTCAGCCTGCCGCGCCTGCAGGGCCGCCAGATCCGTGGCATCCCCCACGACGAGGCCGGCTTCGTCCCGATCGACGACCACGGCCGCGTGCTCGATCGCGAGCGGCTCTTCGCCGCCGGCGACATCACCAGCTTCCCGGTCAAGCAGGGCGGGATCGCCGCCCAGCAGGCAGACGCGGTCGCCGAGGCGATCGCCGCCGACGCCGGCGCCGCGGTCGAGCCGAAGCCGTTCGACCCGCTGCTGCGCGGCGTGCTCTGGACCGGCGACGCCCCCCGCTACCTGCAGGGCTGGATCGGCGGCGGCCACGGGGAAGGCTCCTCGCTGACCGCCGAGCCGCCGGCCGACGGCCCCTGGCAGGACGGCGTCGGCAAGATCGTCGCCAGGTACCTGACCGAGTTCCTCGCCGGGCCCGGCGCCGCCGGCCGCCGCGAGATGCCCGGCGTCAAGACCTGACGACCGACGCCCTTCCAACCCGTGGTTCCTTTCGGACGCAGGCCGTCCGAAAGGAACCACGGGTCAGCGGCCGCCCACCGTCGGCCCATCGCGTGGTTCCTAGTGGACCCCTACCGTCCGAAAGGAACCACGCGATGGATGGGTCACTCGTAGGTGAGAGCCTGCAGCGGGTCGAGGCGGGCGGCGCGGCGGGCGGGGAGGATCGCCGCCAGGGTCCCCATCACCACCGCGAGGACCGCGATCAGGACCAGGGTGCCGGTGGGGATCGTCAGGCCGAGGGCGAGGTCGGTGCTCTCGCTCACGGTGAGGATCCAGACGACGCCGACGAGCAGCCCGGCGAGGATCCCGGCGACGCAGCCGCCGAGCGAGATCAGCAGGCTCTCGTCGAGCATCGTGCGGCGGATCCGCCAGCGCGAGCCGCCGAGCGCCCGCAGCACGCCGATCTCCCGCGTGCGTTCGATCACCGACATCGAGAGGGTGTTGATGATCCCGAGCAGGCCGACGATGACGGCGATGCCGAGGATCGCGTTGAAGAAGGCGAACTGCTGGTTGATCTGGTCTTCGTAGTCCTTCTTCACTTCCGCGTTGGAGACCGCTTCGACCCCGGGATAGTCGCGTTCCAGCAGCGAGTTGACCGCCGCTTCCAGCGGCTTGCGCTCGTCCGGGCTGCGGGCGGTGACGGCGATCTGCGAGTTGGCCGTGATCCCGTAGACGTCTTTCAGCGTCGCCAGCGAGATCGTGACCGCGTTGCCGCTGGCTTCGAAGGTGTCGAGCAGGCCGACGACCGGCGCCTGGCGGCTCCCGGAGGCGCCTTTCAGCTCGACCGTGCCGCCGACCCCGACCCCGATTTCGTCCGCATAGCCCTTGGCGAGGACGATCCCGCCCTTGGCCAGCCCGGCCATCACTTCGGCGGTGCTGCCGCCTTCGTATTCGCTGCGGTCGACCTGGGGCCAAACGGCGGGGTCGACGGCGATCAGCAGGCCCGGCTGCCCGCCGCCCGGCATTTCGGTCGTGTAGACGACGCGGCGCGGGGTCACGGTGCCGGCCTCGGGCAGCGCCGCGATCCGTTTGAGCAGCGATTCGGAGAGGCCGCTGCTGACCCCGGCGTACTCGCTGTAGTCGAGCGGCTGCACGGTCAGGTCGCGGGCGAAGCGGTCGTCGACCTCGTCGCGGATCGAGCTGACGAAGCTGGTGCTGATCATCGAGTTGACGACGACCACCGAGAGCGTCACCACCAGCGCCGCGGCGGTCCCCGAGGTGCGCAGCGGGTTGGCCCGCAGCGAGTCGGCGGCGAGCCGCCCCTCGGCCGGCATCAGCGCCTTCGCCGGCGCGCCCAGCAGCCGGATCACCGGCATCACCACGAACGGCGCCAGCAGCACCATGCCGACGAACATCACCATCGTCGAGCCGACGCCGACCAGGGCGGAGAGGAAGCCGGCGTTCTGGTTGCTGAACCAGTAGAGGCCGCCGAGCGCCAGCCCGGGGAAGAAGAGCAGCAGGCCGACGATTGCCCGCCGCAGGCCGGGCCGCCGCTCGATCCCGATGCCCCCCGTCAGCGCCCGGATCGGCGCGATCCGCCCCGCCCGCAGCGCCGGGTTCAGCGCCCCGGCGACGGTGGCCAGCAGGCCGACGACGATCGCCCCGACCGCCGCCCAGACGGTGACGTCGAGCGAGGAGATCGGCAGGCCGAAGAGGTTGCGCATCATTTCCGCCAGCGCGTAGGCGAGGCCGAGCCCGAGGGCGAGGCCGAACGGCACGGCGACGGCGGTGAGGATCGTCGCCTCGCCGACCACCGAGCTGACGATGCGCCGCCGCGGCGCGCCGAGCGCCCGCAGGGTGCCGATCTCGCGCATCCGCTGCAGCACCGTCATGTTGAACGAGTTGAGGATCAGGAAGGCGCCGACGAAGAGCGCCATCCCGGAGAAGAAGTAGAGGACGATGTCGAGGCCGGCGAGCTGTTCGTTGGCTTCGTCCCCCTTTTCGGCCGGGGTCGCGACCTCGACCCCGTCGCCGACCGCCGCTTCGACCCGCCGTTGCACCGCCCCCACATCGGCGCCTTCTTCGACGATCACGTTGACCTCGTCCCAGACGTGCTCTTTGCCGGTCAGCGCCCGCGCCCCGGCGACCGGCATCGCCGCCGTCCCGTAGCCGCCGAGGTCGAGCCCGCCGCTGAACTCGTAGATGCCGGTGACGGCGAGCGTGGCGAGCCCGGTCGGCGTCGCCAGGCGGATGCGGTCGCCGACCCCGAGGCCGCGTTCGGCGGCCCAGGTCTTCTCCAGCTCGACCTCGTCGTTCGCGGTCGGGTCGCGTCCTTCGGTCGTCTCCGCCCCGGTCGTGTTCGGCGCGTTGAAGTCGACCCCCTGGACGAACAGGGTCGCCTTGCGCCCGGTTTCGGCCTTGCCTTCCGCGTCGACGACGCGGAAGACCCCGCCGACGTCGCCGACCGCCGCCTCGACGCCTTCGATCCGGCCCAGCTTGGCCGGCGTCGACTCCGGCACCGAGCCGATCGACGACTTGCCGGAGACGACCAGGCTGGTGTTGGCGTAGATCGAGTCGAAGAGGTGGCCGAAGGTCGAGTGGATCGTGCCGACCAGGATCAGCACGCCGAACGCCATGCCGACGCCGAGGACGATGCCGGCGCCGGTTAGGACCGAGCGCAGGGGACGCGCCCGCAGCCCGCGCAGGCCGACGCCGCGGTAGCTGCGCAGCCGCGCGCCGCGGGGCAGCGCCCGGGCGCTCACGTCAGCGCCCCGCCGAGCCTCCCGGCACCCGCCTCGACGCGGCGGAAGGCGTCGATCACCCGGCCGGTGTCGCCGCCGTCGACAGCGCCGACGATCTCGCCGTCGCGGAGGAAGACGACGCGGTCGGCGAGCGCCGCGGCGCCGGGGTCGTGGGTGACCATGACCACGGTCTGCCCGCCGTCGACGACTTTGCGCAGCAGGCCCATCACCGTCTTGCCGCTGGCCGAGTCGAGGTTGCCGGTGGGCTCGTCGGCGAGCACCAGCCGCGGGTCGCGCAGCAGCGCCCTGGCGATCGCCACCCGCTGCTGCTCGCCGCCGGAGAGCTCGGTTGGCAGGTGGGCGGCGCGGTCGCCGAGCCCGACCATCTCCATCAGCTCGTCGACGCGCTCGGCGTAGGGGCCCGGGCGCTCGCCGTTGACGAGGGCGGGGAGGAGGACGTTCTCGGACGCGCTCAGCGTCGGCAGCAGGTTGAAGAACTGGAAGACGAAGCCGAAGACCTCGCCGCGCAGCCGAGTCAGCTCGCGGTCGGAGAGGTTGTCGTAGCGCCGCCCCTCGATCGCGACCGAGCCGCCGTCGGGGCGGTCGAGGGCGCCGAGGATGTGGAGCAGGGTGCTCTTGCCCGAGCCCGAGGGTCCCATGATCGCGACCATCTCGCCCTCGCCGACGCGGAGGTCGACGCCGCCCAGCGCCTGCACCGCGATCGCGCCGGCTCCGAAGCGCCGCTCCAGGCCGCGGGCCTCGAGCAGGGCCGCGCCGTCGCTCTCCCCGGGTCGCGGCTGGGTCGAGTCCGCTGGTGGATGCTGGCCGGGCATCGGGGCGCCAAAGTAATCAGCGGCACTTGCAGGCCCATCCGTGTAACACCGCAGTCAGTGTGGTGGTTCCCCGCGATGGAGTTCCCCGGGCGCGGAAATAGGGTCCGCGCCGTGACCTCACTCGAACTCGCCCGCTGGCAATTCGGCATCACCACGCTGTACCACTTCATCTTCGTCCCGGTGACGATCGGGCTCGCGATCTGCGTCGCCTTCTTCCAGACCCGCTGGTACCAGACCGGCGAGGAGCACTGGCTGCGCTCGACCCGCTTCTGGGGCAAGCTGCTGCTGATCTCGTTCGCCCTCGGCGTCGCCACCGGGATCGTGCAGGAGTTCCAGTTCGGGATGAACTGGTCGAACTACTCGCGCTTCGTCGGCGACATCTTCGGCGCGCCGCTGGCGATGGAGGGGCTCGCCGCCTTCTTCGTCGAGTCGACCTTCCTCGGGCTCTGGATCTTCGGCTGGGGCCGGCTCTCGAAGAAAGCCCACCTGACCTGCGCCTGGCTGGTCGCCGCCTCGACCGCGCTCTCCGCCTACTTCATCCTCGCCGCCAACTCCTGGATGCAGCACCCGGTCGGCTACAAAGTGGCCGACGGCAAAGCCGAGCTGACCAACATCGCCTCGGTCCTCTTCAACAGCACCGCGCTCTACGCCTTCGCCCACACGATCCTCGCCGCGCTGCTCACCGCCGGGATGATCATCATCTCGGTCTCCGCCTGGAACCTGCGCCGGGGCAACGAGGTCGAGGTCTTCGGCGGCGCGATGCGGCTGGCGCTGCCGCTGGTGACGCTCGCCGCGCTGGTCACCGTGATCGTCGGCCACTTCAACGGCGTCCTGATGAGCCACCAGCAGCCGATGAAGATGGCCGCCGCCGACGCCGTCTTCGAAACCAAGGACGGCGCCGGCCTCTCGCTGTTCGCCACCGGCGACTTCAAGTCGAACCCGGAAGGGCTGAACCGCAACATCGAGATCCCCAACCTGCTGTCCTGGATCTCGACCGGCTACCCGCACGGCAAGATCGAGGGGATCAACAACCTCAACGCCGAATACCAGAAGAAGTACGGCCCCGGCAACTACTCGCCGATCGTCGCGATCGCCTACTGGACCTGGCGGGCGATGCTCGGCTGCGGCTTCGCGATGATGCTGTTCGGCGCCTGGGGCTGGTGGCTCTCGCGCAAAGGCAAGCTGCGCGACTCGAAGTGGTTCCTGCGCCTCGCGGTGCCGGCGGTCGCCCTGCCCTTCATCGCCAGCTCCACCGGTTGGCTGTTCACCGAGATGGGCCGCCAGCCCTGGGTGGTGTTCGGCCTGCTGAAGACCGACGTCGCCAACTCGCCCTCGGTCAGCTCGCTCGAGGTCTGGGTGACGCTGGTCGGGTTCACCCTGCTCTACGGGGTGCTCGCCGCGATCGCCGGTGCCGTCTTCGTCAGGACCGTGAAGAAAGGGCCGGTCGAGGCCGGCAAAGCCGAGGACCCGGGCCAGGAGCTGGCCCTCGCCTACTGATCGCCATGGACGAGTACACCTTCCTGCAAGTCGTCTGGTTCATCCTGATCTCGATCCTCTGGCTCGGCTACTTCGTGCTCGAGGGGTTCGACTTCGGGGTCGGGATGCTGATCCGCACCGCCGCCCACAGCAAGGAGGAGCGGCGCGCGGTGATGCACTCGATCGGGCCGGTCTGGGACGGCAACGAGGTCTGGCTGCTGGTCGCCGGCGGCGCCACCTTCGCCGCCTTCCCGCAGTGGTACGCGACGCTCTTCTCGGGCTTCTACCTGGCCCTCTTCCTGATCCTCGTCGGGCTGATCGTCCGCAATGTCTCCTTCGAGTTCTGGGGCAAGGCGCAGACCGACGCCGGCCGTGAACGCTGGGAGTGGGCGATGGTCTTCGGCAGTGCCCTGCCCGCCCTGCTCTGGGGCGTCGGCTGGGCCAACATCATTCACGGCGTCCCGATCGACGGCAACATGGAGTACACGGGCAACCTGCTCGACCTGCTGCACCCCTACGCGCTGCTCGGCGGGCTGGCGACGCTGACGATCTTCCTCACCCACGGAGCGATCTTCCTCAACCTCAAGACCGAGGGGGAGATCGGCGTGCGGGCGAAACGGATCGCCGCCGCGGTGGCGCCGGTCGCGGCCCTGCTCGGCACCGCCTTCCTGGTCTGGACCGTGCTTGCCCACGGCGGCGGCATCGACGTCGCCTCGGCGATCGTCGCGGCCGGCTCGGTGGTGGCGCTGGTCGCCGCCGCGACGCTCGCCGGTCGCAGCCCGCGGCAGGCCTTCTACGCGACGACCGGGGCGATCGTGGCCTTCTTCCTGGCGCTGTTCATCGACCTCTTCCCGCACACGATGATCTCCAGCACCAGCTCCGCCTTCGACATGACGCTGAACCAGTCGGCCTCCTCCCACTACACGCTGGTGGTGATGACCGTGGTCGCGGTTCTCCTGGTCCCGGTCGTGCTCGCCTACCAGGCCTGGACCTACTGGGTCTTCCGCCACCGGATCTCGGCGGAGGACTTCGGCGAGGTCCGCAACCCGCTCGATCTGCTCGACAAGGAAAAGCGGGAGGGTGCCGGTGGCGGCCCCGAGCCGGCAGGACCCGGAAGCTAGGAGCCTCGCGCGCGAGACCCAGCGGCGGCTGACCCGGACCAGCCGGGCGGCGCGGGCGCACCTGGGCTCGACCGTCGTCCTCGGCGTCCTCGCGACGGCACTGATCGTCGCCCAGGCGACGCTGCTCGCCCACGTGATCGCCGACGCCTTCCTCGGCGGCGCCTCGCTCGCCGACCTGACGCCGCAGCTGCTCTGGCTGGCGGCGATCTCGCTCGCCCGCGGCCTCGTCGACGCCGGCTTCGAGACGACTGGGAGGATCGGCGCCGCCCGGGTGATGGCCGAGCTGCGCGCCCGCCTCGTCCGCCACCTGCTGCTGGTCCGGCCGGGGGCGCTGCAGGGCGAGCGCTCCGGCGAGCTGGCGACCGCCGCCGTGCAGGGGGTCGACGCGCTCGAGGCCTACTTCGCCGCTTACCTGCCGCAGGCGGTGCTGGCGGCGCTGGCGCCGGTGATGATCCTCGCCTGGGCGCTGCCCCGCGACTGGGAGGCGGCGGCGATCCTGGCGGTGACGGCGCCGCTGATCCCGGTCTTCATGATCCTCATCGGCCGGCTCGCCGAGCGCTCGACGCGCAAGCGCTGGCGCCGGCTCTCGCGCCTCTCGGCCCGCTTCCTCGACCTCGTCGGCGGGCTCGAGACGCTGCGCGCCCACGGCCGCGCCGAGGCCCAGGCCGACTCGATCGCGGCCGCCGGCGAGAGCTACCGGCGGGAGACGATGAAGACGCTGCGGATCGGGTTCCTCTCGGCCCTGGTGCTGGAGCTGCTGGCGATGATCGGGGTGGCGTTGGTCGCCGCCACCGTCGGCATCCAGCTCGCCAACGGCGACCTCGGCCTGACCGCCGGGCTGACCGTGCTGATCCTCGCCCCCGAGGTCTACATGCCGCTGCGCAAGCTGGGCGCCCAGTTCCACGCCAGCGCCGACGGGATGGCGAGCGCGGAACGGATCTTCGAGGTCCTCGACCAGGCGCCGGCGGTGCGGGCGCCGGCGCGAGCGGTGCCGGCGCCCGACCCCGGCCGCGAGGCGATCGAGCTTGCCGGCGTGCGCTTCTCGCACCCGGGCCGGCCCGAGGTCCTGCGCGGGGTCGACCTGCGGCTCGAGCCGGGCGAGAAGGTGGCCCTGGTCGGCGCCAGCGGCGGTGGCAAGTCGACGCTGGTCTCGCTGCTGCTGCGGCTCGCCGAAGAGGACGGCGGCACGATCTCCTGCGGCGGCGTCGACCTGCGCGAGGTCGAGCCCGACGAGTGGCGGCGGCGGATCGCCTGGGTGCCGCAGCGGCCGACGCTGTTCGCCGGCACGATCGAGGAGAACGTGCGGCTGGCGGCGCCCGGCGCCCGGCCCGAGCGGGTCCTGCTCGCCGCCGAGGACGCCGGCCTGCTGGAGATCGCCCTGACCCTGCCCGACGGGATGTCGACCCGGGTGGGGGAGGGCGGTCGCCGGCTCTCCGCCGGCCAGGCGCAGCGCGTCGGCCTCGCCCGCGCCTTCCTGCGCCAGGCGCCGCTGCTGCTGCTCGACGAGCCGACCGCGCACCTCGACACCGAAAGCGAGCTGGCGCTGGCGGCGACGATCGAGCGCCTCGCCGCCGGCCGCACGACCCTGCTCGTCGCCCACCGGCCGGAGCTCGCCCGCCACGCCGACCGCGTGGTCGAGCTGCGCGACGGCCGCATCGGCACCCCGCCCGCCCGCGCCGCCGAGGCGGTGATCTCATGACCCGCGGTTCCTTTCGGACGGATAGCGACCACAAGGAACCGCGCGGTGGGAGGGAGGCGCTGCGCGTGGCCGTCCGGGAGACGAGCTCGCGGCGTCGGCTGCTGTGGCTCTCGGTGGTGCTCGGCGCCGGCGCGGTGCTCGCCGCGGTCGGCTTGCTGACCACCTCCGGCTACCTGATCAGCCGCGCCGCGCAGCGGCCGGAGATCATGGCCCTCGGGGTGGCGATCGTCGGCGTCCGCTTCTTCGGCATCTCGCGGGCGCTGCTGCGCTATGCCGAACGGCTCGTCTCCCACGACCTCGCCTTCCGCACCCTGACCGATCTGCGCGAGCGCTTCTTCCGCCGCCTCGTCCCGCTCGTCCCCGGCGGGGTCGCCGAGCTCGGCCGCGGCGAGCTGCTCGACCGCTTCGTCGGCGACGTCGACCGCCTGCAGGACCTCTACCTGCGGGCGCTGGCGCCGCCGCTGGTGGCGCTGCTCGCCGGCGCGGTCGCCATCCTCGTCGCCTTCCTGATCCTGCCCGTCGCCGCCCTCGTCCTCGCCGCCTTCCTGCTGGCGGCGGCGATCCTCGCCCCGGCGCTGACCCGCTGGTCGGCGCGCAGCGCCGGCCGCCGCCAGGGCGCCGCCCGCGCCGAGCTCGGCTCCGGCCTGGTCGAGATCGCCAGCGGCTCGGCCGAGCTCGCGGTCGCCGGCCGCGCCGAGGACTGGGTGGCGCGCTCGGACCGCGCCAGCGAGCGGGTCACCGCGCTGGCCCGCCGCGACGCGCTCAGCGGCGGCCTCGCCGCCGGGTTCGGTACCGCGCTCGCGGCCGGCGCCGTCGTCGCCGTCCTCGCCGTCTCGATCCCGGCCGTCGGCAGCGGCGCCCTCGCCGGCGTCCTGCTCGGGGCGCTGGCGCTGCTGGCGCTGGCCTCCTTCGAGGCGGTGGCGCCGCTCTCCGCCGCGGCGGCCAGCGTCGACGCCTGCGCCGCCGCCTCGGGCCGGATCGAGGCGCTGCTGGAGCGCGAGCCGGCGGTGCGCGAGCCCGCGGCGCCGCTGCCGCCGCCGCCCGGCGACCTGGAGCTGCGCGGCGTCCGCTTCCGCTACGAGAGCGCCGCCGACTGGGTCCTCGACGGCGCCGACCTGCGGCTGCGGCCGGGACGGTCGATCGCCCTGCTCGGCCCCAGCGGGACCGGCAAGACCACCCTCGCCGAGATCGCCGTGCGCTTCCGCGAGCCGCTGGCCGGCGAGGTGACGATCGGCGGCAGGCCGACGAGCTCGGTCGGCGGCGACGCGGTGCGCGACGCGGTCCGCCTCTCGCCCCAGGACGCCTACCTGTTCACGACGACGCTGCGCGACAACGTCGCCCTCGGCCGCGCCGGCGCCGCCGACGCCGAGATCCATGCGGCGCTCGAGGCGGTCGGGCTCGGCCCCTGGGTCGACTCGCTGCCCGAGGGGCTCGACACCGAGGTGGGCGAGGCCGGCGCCCGCGTCTCCGGCGGCCAGCGGCAGCGGATCGCCGCCGCCCGCATGTTCCTCGCCGACGCCCGCTTCCTGATCTTCGACGAGCCGACCGCGCACCTCGACCCCGACGGCGCCGCCGACCTGCACCGCCGCCTCGCGGCGCTCGCCGCCCGCAACGACGCCGGCGTCCTCGTCATCACCCACGACCGCGCCGCGCTCGAGGGCTTCGACGAGGTGCTCGAGCTGCGCGGCGGGAGGATCGCCCCGGCCTGAGCGCCACCCGCGCCTCGCTTTCCCGGGTGCCGCCGGCCTGCCTAGCGCTGCGAGCGTGCCCGGCGCCACTCCTCGCGGGTGATCTCCCAGGTGCAGTCGATCCCGACCTCGCCCGGCGCTTCGACTCGGTCGGGCTTCTCCGCGGTGAGGCGGTAGCCGAGGCGGCGCGGGATCCCGGCGCTGGCCAGGTTGGCGCGGTCGTGGTGGATCTCGACCCGGTCGATCCCGGGGACGGCGAAGGCGGCGTCGGTGAGCAGCGCGGCGACGCGGGTGGCGATGCCTCGCCGCGCGTGGCTGGCCGCGGTCCAGTAGCCGATCTCCAGCGTCCGCGGCCCGCGGCGGCGATGGAAGCCGCAGCTGCCGACGACCTCCCCCTGGAGCAGGACCGCGTAGGTGACGTTGCCGCCGGTCGCCCAGTCTCGTTCCCAGCGGCGCAGCATCCCGCGCCGGGCGATCTCCCCCTGCGGCTCCGCCGCCGCCCACGGCATCCACGGCCGCAGGTGGTCGAGGCTGGCGGTCACCGCGGCCTCCTGCGTCTCGGCGTCGGCGACCCGCCAGCGCCGCAGGACCAGGTCGCCGTCCTCGATCAGCTCCGGCAGCCGCTCCATGGGCCGATGCTAGGGGCGCGAGGACCCCGGCGGCCGCCACGGTCGGCACCGGGGTGCGGTTACCCCCACCCCGGGACACCGGCCGGCCGTATTGCCGGCGACGCGGCGGACGGGGATCATCCCGGGCATGGAAGCCACCACCACCGAGCTCGAGCCGGCCCGGCCGGGGCCGAGCCTGCGCGAACGCGTCGGCGCGGTTCTCTCCCGGGGCGGGCGCGACCTGCTCTACCTGCTCGCGATTCTCGCCACCAGCATCCTCGCCTTCTGTGTCTGGGTGACCGCGCTCAGCCTCGTCCTCTCGCTGCTCGTCTTCGTCGTCGGCGTCTTCGTCTGGCTCGGCAGCGTCTACGTCTTCCGCTGGACGACCTGGCTCGACCGCCGCCTCGCCGGCTGGGAGCGGCGCGAGCCGATCGCCGCCGTCTACCGGCAGCCGCGCGAGCCCGGGGTGATGGCGCTGCTGCGCACCGTCACCGCCGACCCGCAGACCTGGAAGGAGCTCGGCTGGCTGGTCCTCAACTCGGTTCTCGGCTTCATCTTCGCGGTGGTGTCGCTTAGCGTCACGGTGCTTGCCGTCGCCTACGTCCTGATGCCCGCCTGGTGGTGGGCGATCCCCGACCCCTCGACCCAGTACGGGACGCTCGAACTGGGGCTGTTCACGGTCGAATCGACCGGCCAGGCGTTGATCGCCACCGGCATCGGGCTGGTCCTGCTGCCGGTCGCCTGGTGGCTCAACCGCGGCGCCGTCGCCGGCCATGCGGCGCTGGCGGCCTGGGCCCTCGCGCCCTCGGAGAAGCAGCAGCTGCGGGCCCGGGTCGACGACCTCGCGGCGAGCCGGGCCGGCGCGGTCGAGGCCGCGCAGGAGCAGCTGGAGCGGATCGAGCGGGACCTCCACGACGGCGCCCAGGCGCGGCTGGTGGCGCTGGCGATGGAGCTGGGGATGGCCGAGGAGGAGCTGGAGAAGGACCCCGGGGCCGCGGTCGAGACGGTGCGCCGGGCGCGCGATGAGACGCTGGCGGCGCTCGGCGAGCTGCGCGACCTCTCGCGCGGGATGCGGCCGGCGCTGCTGACCGAACGCGGGCTCGGCGCCGCGGTCGAGGCGCTCGTCGCCCGCGCCGCGCTGCCGGTCTCGCTCAGCCTCGTCGGCGAGGTCGACTCGGCGCCCGAGAAGATGCAGCTGGCCGCGTACTTCGTCGTCGCCGAGGGGATCGTCAACGCCGCCAAGCACAGCGGGGCCGAGCGGTTGCGGGTGCGGCTGGAGCGCACCGCGACCGCGCTCACGGTCGCCGTCGAGGACGACGGCAGCGGCGGCGCCCGGGCCGGCGGCTCGGGGCTGGAAGGGCTGCGCAAGCGGGTCGAGGCGCTCGACGGCCGGCTCGAGGTGATCAGCCCGGCGGGTGGCCCGACCGTGCTGCGAGCGGAGCTGCCGTGCGGGTAGCCGTCTGCGAGGACAGCGCCCTGCTGCGCGACGGCCTGGTGCGCTTGCTGGAGGCGCACGGGTGCGAGGTGAGCTCCGCCGACGCCGACGCCGACTCGTTCCTGGCGGCGCTGGAGGAGGAGCCCCCCGACGTCTGCGTGCTCGACGTGCGGCTGCCCCCGGGCTTCTCCGACGAGGGGGTGCGGGCGGCGCTCGAGGCGCGGCGCCGCCACCCGGGACTGCCGATCCTGATCCTCTCCCAGTACGTCGAGCAGACCTACGCCCGCGAGCTGTTCGCCGGCGGCGAGGGCGGGGTCGGCTACCTGCTCAAGGACCGCGTCGCCAACCCGCGCGAGTTCGTCGAGGCGCTGCGGCGGGTCGCGGAGGGCGGCACCGCGCTCGACCCCGAGGCGGTCGCCGAGCTGCTCGGGCCGGGGGAGGACCGCCTGGCGCTGCTCACCCCGCGCGAGCGCGAGGTGCTGGAGCTGATGGCCGAGGGCCGCTCCAACAGCGGCATCGCGGCGCGGCTGACGATCAGCGACCGCGCCGTCGAGAAGCACGTCTCCAACATCTTCTGGAAGCTCGATCTGCCGGCCGGCGCCGAGGACCACCGGCGGGTGCTGGCGGTTCTGCGCTGGACCGGATCGCGCTGACGCCGGGCCGGTTTCCGCGAGCCGGCCTGTCGACAACCGTATGAGAACGGCAATGGTTTCCTTTCAACACGTTCTCGGCTAACCTCTGATCGTCAAGCCGGCGGGCAGGGCCCGAACGGGTGGCAGGGATAAGGACGGTGCGTGGCCGAACGCGCCCGCACCTCGCACCGATGAGAAAGGGACACATGAGCAAGTTTCGTGGCAAGGGCCGGCGTGGCCTGTTCGTCGCGGCGGCGCTGGGCGCTCTGATCGCCGTCGCCGTGGCGGGTATCGCCGTCGCCGGCAAGAACAAGGAAGAAGCCTGCGTCGACAACCTCTGCATTAACGCGGGCGGCCAGTTCAAGCCGAAGAAGCTGTCGAAGACGAAGCAGACGCCGATCGGGCTGGTGGTCGAAGGCAAGGTCAAGACCACCGACGGGACTCACCCGCCAGCGCTGCGGGAAGTGATCGTCGAAACCGACAAGAACGGCGCGATCGACGTCAAGGGCTACCCGACCTGCCCGCCGCAGAAGCTCCAGTCGCGCGACACCAAGGCAGCAGAAAAGGCGTGTCGTCCCGCGATCATCGGAGAAGGGGAAGCGACGGCCGAGGTGACGCTCGCCGAACAGAATCCGGTTCTCGCCAAGACCAAGCTGATCGTTTTCAACGGCGGCGTCAAGGGGGGCACCACGACGCTCTACATCCACGCCTACTTCAGCCAGCCGGTGCCGGGCGCAATCGTCACCAGGGTGAAGATCACGAAGCACAAGCACGGCCGCTACGGGCTGAAATCGGTCGCGACGATCCCGAAGATCGCCAGCGGCACCGGCTCGATCACCCAGTTCAAGCTCGAAATCAACAAGAAATTCAAGCGCAAGGGGAAGAAGGTCAGCGTGCTCACGGCGAAGTGCCCGGACGGCAGGCTGCAGGCGCACGCGGTGAGCAAGTTCACCGGCGGTCCGACCCTGACGACCGAATTCGTCCGTCCCTGCGTCGGGAAGAAGTGACGGAAGGCTTCGACACCACCACGGTGTCGAGGGCGGCTGCCGCCGAACCGATTCCCTCCGGCAGGTAGCCGGCGATCAAGCGAAGGGGCGGTCCCGGGTATCTCTCCAGCTCCCGGGCCGCCCCTTTTCTTCGTCCGCCGGAGGGCCAGGCGAGGTGAGGCCGAGCAGCGCGAGCCAGGCGCCGAAGAGGACCTGGTCGATCCGCTGCAGCGCTCCGCCGACCGACTCGAGCGCGCCGCCGAGGTAGGCGACCCCGGTCAGCACCGCCAGCACCAGCCACAGCGCACCGAGTCCGAGCGTCACCCGGCCCAGCCGCCGGTCGCGCAGGGCGAGGCCGATCAGGGCGAAGGCGAGGACGGTGGCGACGATTTCGCCGCCGGTCCCGATCGCGTGGAGGAGGTCGAGCGCGTCCTGGGTGGTCCTGCAGCTCGGGTCGAGGTCCTCGCCGCAGCTGAGCGGCGCTGCGGCGGCGAGGACGGTGAACGCCCCGATCGCGAACAGCGCCCAGAGCCCCCGTCGCAGTCGCGGCGGCTTCGCCGCCGGCCCGCCGGCCCGCGACTCCGCCGCGAGGAGCGCCAGCGCGAAGCCGGCGATCGCCAGCCCGGAGAGGACGCCGAGGCCGACGAAGCGCCACCCCGTGGTCTCCGAGCGGCTGGCCAGGTCGCTGATCCAGGCGGCGCCGAAGTCGCTGCGCTCGGCCAGCCAGGCTTCCAGCACCCAGTAGTTGCAGAGCAGCCCGGCGCCGATTCCGGCAAGCGCGATCGGGCGGAGGCGACGCACCGCGCCACCCTAGCCGCCGCCGCGTGGTTCCCCTGTCGCGCCCGGCGCAACGAGGGAACCACGCGGTGGTCCCGGCCGGGACCGGTGACAGGATCCGGCGATGAGCGATCCAGGTCGGGGCAACCTCGATGCGATCCTCGCCACCGCCGCGCGCGACCGCACGCGGCTGGACTCGGGCGCGCTCGGCGCCTTCAGCCTCACCCTGCTCGGCGTCGCCAGCGTCGTCGGCGCCGGCATCTTCGTCATCACCGGCGACGCCGCCGCCCACTACGCCGGCCCCGCGGTCGTCGTCTCCTTCGCCCTCGCCGGCGTCGTCGCCGGGCTCACCGCGCTCTGCTACGCGGAGCTCGCCGCCTCGATCCCGGCGGCCGGCAGCACCTACTCCTACGCATTCGCCGCCTTCGGCTCCTTCGTCGGCTGGTTCATCGGCTGGGACCTGCTGCTCGAGTACCTGTTCGCCGCCTCGACCGTCGCCGTCGGCTGGTCGGGCTACTTCGACAGCCTGCTGCAGTCGCTCGGCGTCCACCTGCCGCACGCCCTGCTCGCCTCGCCCTTCGGCTCGGATCCCGGAGCCGTCAACCTGCCGGGGGTGGCGATCATGCTGCTCGCCTCCGGCGCGCTGTGGCTCGGCACCCGGGAGTCGGCGGTCGCCAACAACGCGATGGTGGCGCTGAAGCTGGCGATCCTCGCCCTCGTCGTCGGCGTCGGCGTCTTCTACGTCACCTCCTCCAACCTGCACCCGTTCGTCCCCGCCGCGGGCGGCGGCTTCGGCGAGTTCGGCTGGAGCGGCATTCTGCGCGGCGCGGGCATCGTCTTCTTCGCCTACATCGGCTTCGACGCAGTCTCGACCGCGGCGGCCGAGGCGCGCGAGCCGCGCCGCACGATCCCGATCGGGCTGCTCGGCACGGTGGCGATCGCGACCGCGATCTACGTCGCCGTCGGCTTCGTCCTCACCGGCATGGCCGACTACCGCCGGCTCGGTGTCGACGATCCGATCGCCGCCGCGATCGGCGCTGCCGGTCCGAACCTGAGCTGGCTGCTGCGGCTGACCGACGTCGCCGCCGTCGTCGGCCTCGCCTCGACCGTGCTGGTCACCCTCTACGGGCAGACGCGGATCTTCATGCGGATGTCGGAGGACGGGATGCTGCCGGCGCGCTTCGGCAGGGTGAGCCCGCGGACGCGGACGCCGCAGTTCTCGATCGTCCTCTGCGGCGTCCTCGGCAGCGTCGTCGCCGGCCTGGTGCCGCTCTCGGTGCTCGGCGAACTGATCTCGATCGGCACCCTGCTCGCCTTCGTCATCGTCTCCACCGGGGTGGTCGTCCTGCGCCGCCGCTTCCCGGACCTCGAGCGGCCGTTCCGGGTGCCGGCGCTGCCGCTGGTCGCCGGCGTCGCGATCGTCTCCTCGCTGGCGCTGATGGCGACGCTGCCGGGGGCGACCTGGGTGCGGCTCGCGATCTGGGCGCTGATCGGGTTCGCGATCTACTTCCTCTACGCGCGCGAGCACAGCGGCGCGCGGATGCGGGCGGCCGCCGCCCTCACCGACCGGCCGATCGCCGATGATGTGAGAGGGAGCGGATGAGCAACCACGGCGACAAGCACGGCGGCGCGAAGTCGAAGAACCACGGGGACGAGCCCAGGGTCCTCTCCAAGAAGGGGTACGAAAAGGAGCTCGAACGGCTGCAGGTCGAGCTGGTGCGGCTGCAGGAATGGATCGTCCACAAGGGGCTGAAGGTCGCGGTGATCTTCGAGGGTCGCGACACCGCCGGCAAGGGCGGCGCGATCAAGCGGATCACCGAGCGCACCAACCCGCGCGTGGTCCGCATCGCCGCCCTCGCCAAGCCGACCGATCGCGAGAAGACCGAGTGGTACTTCCAGCGCTACGTCGCCCACCTGCCGGCCGGCGGGGAGATGGTCCTCTTCGACCGTTCCTGGTACAACCGCGCCCTGGTCGAGCGGGTGATGGGCTTCTGCACCGACGCCGAGTACGAAGAGTTCATGCGGACGACGCCGCGCTTCGAGGAAATCCTGCAGCGCTCCGGCCTGATCCTCGTCAAGTACTGGCTCTCGGTCTCCGACGCCGAGCAGGAGCGCCGCTTCCAGGCGCGGATCGACGACCCGGCGAAGCAGTGGAAGCTGAGCGATATGGACCTCGAGGCGCGCGAGCGCTGGGTCGACTACGCCGAGGCCAAGGACGAGATGTTCGCCTACACCGACACCAAGGAGTCGCCCTGGTACGTGGTCGAGGCCGACGACAAGCGCACCGCCCGGCTCAACCTGATCTCCCACCTGCTCGAACAGGTCCCCTACGAGCGGGTCCGCACCGAGAAGATCGAGCTGCCGCCGCGGCAGGAGCGCGCCTACGTCCGCCCCCCGGTCGACACCCAGACCTTCGTCCCCGAGCGCTACCTGGTCGAATAGCCGGCGTCGACGCGCTGGCGGATCGGCGGCTCGAGCACGCGGCTGAGGCCGGGGACGTCGAGGAAGCCCTCGACGCTGGCGTAGAGCAGCGCCACCCGCGGCAGGTCGGAGACGTCGTCGATCACGACCGAGCGCGGCACCCATTCGGGGCCGAACTTCTGGTTGAAGTCGCGCAGGCTCTGGATCTGGAAGAAGGGGTTGAGGCCCTTCGCCATCAGCCGCTGCAGGCGGCCGGCGAGGCCGGCGTGCTCGGCGCTGTCGAGCAGCCGGCCCCAGGCCGCGAAGTTGAGCGAGAGGCGCTCGAAGCCGCGGGCGCCGAGCGCCAGCGCGCTCTGCGCGATCAGGTACTCGGTGACGCCGTTGGCGGCGTCGAGCCGGCGCCGCATCAGGTCCAGCGAGTAGCCGGGCTCGGAGCCGTAGACGGGGACGAAGCGGAGGAAGCCCTCGACCCGGCCGCGGCGGCGGGCGATCGCGACCGCGAAGTCGGGGTTGGCGCCGGCGACGTCCTCGCCCAGCTCCATCGTGAAGCCCCGCTCCGGCGCCCCCTTGCGCCATTCTTCGCTGATCTCGTTGAGTTCGGCGACCAGCCCCGGCCCCGCCTCGCTCTCGGCGATCAGCTCGAACTCGTGGTCGCGGCCGATCCGCTTCACCGCCGCCCGCACCGCCTTGCGCCCGGCGCCGTCGAGGTCGAACTCGCGGCAGCGCAGGATCGCCTCGTCGCCGAGGTAGATCGGCCGCATGCCGCGCTTGCGGTAGATCTCGGCGTCGGCCTCGCGGACGGCGAAGAAGGCGACCCGCCAGCCGCGCTCGGCGCAGAAGCCGAGGAACTCGTCGACGGTGCGGGCGGTGTCCTGCGGCGGCCCGATCGGGTCGGCGGCGACCATCGCCGTCCCCCGCACGTAGAGGTAGGCGACGAGCGAGCGGCCGTCGGCGGAGAAGAAGTAGTTCTTGTCGCGGCGCAGGGCGAAGTAGTCGAGCGTGTCGTCGCCCCACTCGCGGACGATCGCCTCGGCGCGCCGGCGGCGCTCGGGGCTCGGCGGCTCGGCCTGGACGAAGGTGCGCAGGACGAGGTAGAGGACGATCAGCAGGCCGGCGAGGCCGAGCACGATCAGCGAGATTTCGAAGAAGTCGGCGAAGATCTCGCGTTTGAAGGTGTACGGGCCGTTGAGGCCGACCATCCCCTTGTAGGCGGTTTCGGCGATGCCGCCGACGGTGAGGCCGGGCGAGACCCGCTCGCGCTCGGCGAACAGCGTGATCCAGGTGAAGACGAAGATGCCGATCAGGTAGAGCGGGACGAAGGCGACCGCCTGCTGCAGCGCGCCGGGGTCGCCCTGGGCGCGGAAGTCGTGGCGGAACCAGACGAGGGCGAGCAGCATCGCCGCCGAGAGCAGGACCGCGACCGGGTCGGGGCCGTGCAGGAGGTGGACGACGGTGGCGGCGGCGAACAGGGCGACCGCCAGCGCCCAGGCCCGGCGCTTGCCGCGGCTGATGCCGCGGGCGACGGAGATGATCCCGAGCCCGATCGCCACCGAGGCGATCAGGCCGGCGGTGCGGCCGCTCTGGTCGACGAAGTCGAAGTGGCCGAGGGAGAAGCGGATCGAGGTGGCGGTGGGGAGGAGCGAGAGGATGCCGACGATCACGCTCAGCCAGGCCAGGGGGCGCAAGCTGCGGGGGCGGTTCGTGGGGGGCGCTGCCGGTGACCCCTCTGAAATCGCCCTTTCGGGCTGAGTGATTTCAGAGGAGTCACCGACATCGCCCCTGCCATCCGTCGCGGTTGACGCTCCAGGCCCGGCGCTTGCTGCAGCTTCTGCTCCACCGGGGGCGGCGAAGTCCTTGGCCTTCGGGGCTCCCTCCGACGCCGCCGGTGGAGCTTGCGAGGGTTCGGTGCCGTCGCGGTCGCTCTGCGGGCGCAGGGTGGGGAAGAGGATCACGTCGCGGATCGCTTCGGCGCCGCTGATCAGCATCACCAGGCGGTCGACGCCGATGCCGAGGCCGCCGGTCGGCGGCAGGCCGTATTCGAGCGCCCTGACGTAGTCGTCGTCGACCGGTTCGGCGTCGTCGTCGCCGTCGGCCTGCAGCCGCGCCTCCGACTGGAAGCGGTCGGCCTGCTCGACCGGGTCGTTGAGCTCGCTGTAGGCGTTGGCCAGCTCGCGACCGGCGACGACCAGCTCGAAACGCTCGACCAGCGCCGGGTCGTCGCGGTGGGCGCGGGCCAGCGGCGAGACTTCGCGCGGGTGGTCGATGACGAACGTCGGCTCGACCAGCAGCGCCTCGGAGCTCTCGTCGTAGACCTCGGCCATGATCTTCCCCGAGCCCCAGCCGTCCAGGTAGGCGACCCTGCGCTCGTCGGCGATCCGCCGCGCCTCCTGGACCGGCATCGACGGGTGCATCTTCACCCCGACGTTGCGCTCGATCAGCTCGGCCATCGTCAGCCGCGGCCAGGGCGGCCTCAGGTCGACCTGGCGGCCGTCGATCTCGACCACCGTGGTGCCGATCGCCGCCTCGCAGGCGCCGGCGACGATCGCCTCGGTCAGGTCCATCATGTCGTGGTAGTCGCCGAACGCCTGGTAGGCCTCGAGCAGCGTGAACTCGGGGTTGTGGCGGGTGTCGAGACCCTCGTTGCGGAAGACGCGGCCGATCTCGAAGACGCGGTCCATGCCGCCGACGATCAGCCGCTTCAGCGGCAGCTCGAGCGCGATCCGCAGCGTCATGTCGATGTCGAGCGCGTTGTGGTGGGTGACGAAGGGCCGCGCCGCCGCGCCGCCGGCCTGGCCCAGCAGGACCGGCGTCTCGACCTCCTGGAAGCCGCGTTCGACCAGCACCCGGCGGGCGGCGGCGATCACCGCGGTGCGGATCGCGAAGGCCCGCCGCGCCGGCTCGTCGAGGATCAGGTCGAGGTAGCGCTGGCGGTAGCGCATCTCCGGGTCGGTGACGCCGCGGCGGACGTCGGGCAGCGCCCGCAGGCTCTTCGCCAGCAGCCGGAAGCGCTCGACCCGCACCGAGAGCTCGCCGTGGTTGGAGGCGACGACCTCGCCCTCGACCCCGACCCAGTCGCCGAGGTCGAGCTCGGAGAACTCCTGCAGCTCGTCGGCGCCGACCGCGTCGCGGGTCGCGATCAGCTGGATCTGCCCGGTCTCGTCGCGCAGGTCGGCGAAGTCGAGGCCGCCGTGGCGGCGCTCGCCGAGGATGCGGCCGGCGACGCGCACCCGGCGGCCGGTGGCGGCGCCGGCGGCGAGCCCGCCGTGCTCCTCGCGGATCGCCGCCGCGGTGGCGTCGCGGTCGAAGCGCACCGGGTAGGGGTCGACCCCGCGCCCGCGCAGCCGCTCGAGCTTGCCCAGGCGGTCGGCGCGGATCCGGGCCTGGAACTCGGGCCGCTCGGCCCCGGCCTCTCCCGCGGCCGCGGCGTTGGAGTCCTCGACACTCATCTCGCGGTCGATGCTAGGGCGGATGCCGGCGTCTCGGCCGGCTGCGTCTCGGCCTGCGAGCGGGCGAGGATCGCCATCCCGACCGTCGCGGCGACCAGCGAGGCGGCGGTCGCCAGCAGTTCCAGCGCGCCCGAGTCGAGCGACTCGTCGAGCAGGGTGACGCCGAGGATGACGCTGGCGATCGGGTCGAAGGAGAGGCTGGTCGCCACCGCCGGCGCCAGCGAGCCGGTGTTGAGCGCCAGCTGGTTGAGCGTCATCGAGGCGTAGCCGACGGCCGCCAGCGCGTAGAGGGGCCAGCCGGTGAGGACCGCGACCGGCCCTTCGCCGAGCTCGTCGACGACCGTCTTGGTCAGCGCCGCCGAGAGCGCGAAGAGGATCCCGGTCGCGATCCCGAGCAGGGCGGCGCGTCGCGGTGCGGGCCCGCGCTGGCCGAGCACGACCAGGGGCACGCAGACGGCGGCGCAGGCGCCGCCGACCAGCAGCCAGTCGCCCAGCGGCGCGTCTTCGCGGCCGCCGCTGGGATTGGCGACCGTGATGAAGACGACGAGCGCGGCGACGACGAGGAAGGCGGCGAGGACGTCGAGCCGCCGCAGCCGCTGTGCGGTGAGGCGGACCCCGAGCGGCAGGGCGAAGACGACCGAGGTGGCGAGCAGCGGCTGCACCACCGCCAGGCTGCCGACGCCGAGCGCCGCCGCCTGGGCGAGGAAGCCGGCGCCGTCGGCGACGATCCCGAGCAGCCAGACCGGCCGCCGCGCCATCCGCAGCAGCAGGCTGGAGGTGGCGCCGTCGGAGGGCTCGCCGAGCCCGGCCCTCTGCTGCAGCACGGTGCCGAGCGCGAACAGGAGCGCCGCGACGAGGGCGAGGACTATGTCCAAGGAAGGGGCCTCCAGGCCGGGGGCGGAGCGTTCCCGACAACTCTAAAGGCCGCCGATGCTGCCGCCGATGACCGGGGAGATGAATCGCTCGCGCTTCCCCTCCCGTGCCCGTGTCCGCCTCGCGTTGCCGCTGCTCGTCGCCTTGACGGCGCTCGCCGCGCTCGCTCTGCCGGCGGCGGCGTCGGCCTCGATCCAGTTCCAGATCGTCAACGAAAGCGGCCGCGCGCCGGAAGACGTCTACGTCACCGTCACCGGCAGCGAATTCGACGTGCCGGGGATGGCGAACAACGTGCCGAAGAAGCTGAGCGAAATCGGCGGCGGCGAACTGACCGTCAACAAGCTGGTCTCCGGCCGGGTCTACATCTCCTACGGCGCCCCCGTCCACGAAGGCGAACCGTTCAGCTCCCAGACTCGTTTCGACTGGGCCGAGCTGACCGTCCACCCCGAACCCGCCGATGTCGCCAACCTGACCGCGGTCGACCAGTTCGGGATCGGGATGCGGATGGAAGCGCTGAACGGCTCCGGCCAGACCCTGGAAACGATCGGCACCGCGAACTCGAACACCGTCTTCGACGCCCTGCAGCAGATCCCCGGTGGGCCGGAAGCGACGATCCGCGACTCCGGCGGCAACGTGATCCGCGTGCTCTCGCCGCTGCACTCGACCGCCTACCCGACGCTGGGCCCGTACGTGAAGTCGATGGCCGGCCAGGCGATCACCCTGCACACCGCCTTCTACGGCACGCCGTTCACGACCACCGAATACACGGGCACCTTCGCCGCCGACGGCTCGATCGCCCTGCACGGCACGACCAACCCAGGCGGCGCCGCGCCGGCGACGATCGAAATCCCCGGCAGCGAACTGATCGCCGACATCTACACGGGGGCCAACACGCCCAACAACGCGGAAGGGGCGATCCGCCGCGACCTCTACTCGGGCTTCAGCGCCGGCTTCTGGGGCGGCAGGTACGGCAACGACGCGCTCTCCTTCTGCACCGACCCGAACACGACCGCGCAGGGCAGCTGGTGCCCGCACGGCTTCAACCAGCCCGCCTTCGGCGATGCTCGCGTCAGCCTCTCGCCGTTCCCGACCTGCGAGCAGTACGCGGCGGTGATCAACCAGTTCAGCGACTCCTACGGCAACCCCTACAGCGACGCCTCGAAGAAGACCACCGTCAGCCTCGACCAGGCGAACACGAAGAAGCTGCGGCTGACCGTCCTGCCCGACTCCGGCAGCGCGATGCCGGTCAGCTCGGGCAACCCGAACTGCGGTGCCGCGGCGCCGGCGGGCGGCGGCAAGGCAGGGCGCCCCAAGGCCCGCTTCGTCCAGCGCGCCAAGCTGCGCAAGCACGGCAAGGCGCGGGTGGCGCGGCTGCGCTGCGGCACCTCCTGCGGCCGGATCAAGGCGGTCGCCAAGCGCGGCAAGAAGGTGGTCGCCCGGGTCAAGCGCGGCAAGGTCAAGGCCGCCAAGCCGTGGGTCGTCGTCCACCTGACCAAGCGCGGCAAGCGGATGCTGCACCGCAGGCAGCGGCTCGCGGTGAGGGTTAACCTCTTCGTCCGCCCGGCCGGCGCCAAGTGGGCGCGCTATCACCACAAGGTGATGCTGATCGCGCAATCATGAGTCGATGCGCGCGATGGTCCTCGAGCGAGCCGGCGAGCCGCTGCGGCTGACCGAGCTGCCCGAGCCCGAGCCCGGCCCCGGCCAGGTCCTGCTCAGGGTCCACTCCTGCGGCGTCTGCCGCACCGACCTGCACATCCTCGACGGCGAGCTGAGCGAGCCGAAGCTGCCGCTCGTCCCCGGCCACCAGATCGTCGCCACGGTCGCCGGGGCGGGGGAGGGGGCGGTGCGGTTCGCGGCCGGCCGGCGGGTCGGCGTCCCCTGGCTCGGCTGGACCGACGGCACCTGCCGTTACTGCGCCTCGGGCCGCGAGAACCTCTGCGACAACGCCCGCTTCACCGGCTACGACATCGACGGCGGCTACGCCGAGTACGCGGTCGCCGACGAGCGCTTCTGCTTCCCGATCCCACCAGACCTGTCGGATCTGGGGGCGGCGCCGCTGCTCTGTGCCGGGCTGATCGGGTACCGGGCGCTGCGCCTGGTCGGCGAGGCGGAGCGGATCGGGTTCTACGGGTTCGGCGCCTCCGCCCACATCCTCTGCCAGGTCGCCGTCCACCAGGGCCGCCGCGTCTTCGCTTTCACCCGCGAGGGCGACGCCGAGACGCAGGCCTTCGCCCGCCAGCTCGGCGCCGAGTGGGCCGGCGCCTCGAACGAGGTGCCGCCGGAGGAGCTCGACGGGGCGATCGTCTTCGCCGCCGTCGGGCCGCTGATGCCGCAGGCGCTGCGGGTCAGCGCCAAGGGGGCGCGGGTGATCAGCGCCGGGATTCACATGAGCGAGATCCCCGCCTTCCCCTACGAGGTCCTCTGGGAGGAGCGGGTGCTCGGCTCGGTCGCCAACCTGACCCGCGCCGACGGCGAGGAGTTCCTGGCGCTGGCGCCCGAGGTGCCGGTGCGCACCGAGGTCACCACGTACCCGCTGGAGCGCGCCAACGAGGCGCTCGAGGACCTGCGCGAGGGGCGCTTCCGCGGCGCCGCCGTGCTCGAGGTCGCGGGCGAGGCGTAGCCGGCGGCGGCGGGCTGCGATGATCGCCGCGTGAAGGTCGCCTCCCCACTCGGCGAGTACCCGTTCGTCTTCCAGCGCTGCGAGCGCCGTGGTGGCGGTCTCGACGTGGTCGGCACCGTCGCCGGGGTCGAGTCGCGCGTCTCCTTCGACGGCGAGGACCTGCGCGCCGCCGCCCGGGTGGCCGGTCCGCCGCTCGTCGCCCTGCTCGCCGCCGCCGCGCTGCTCGGCTACCGCCGCGGCTGCCGCCGGTCGCGATAGCGCCTGCCCGGGCGCGCCGCCGGTAGCTTGCCGCGGGTGCCCGCCGCGACCCTGACCACCGAGCGCCTGCTGCTGCGCACCTGGCGTCCCGAGGACGAGGCGGCGATGGCGGCGATCAACGAAGACCCCGAGGTGACCCGCTACCTCAACCGGCCGGTGACGCGCGAGGCGACGGCCGCCTTCCACGCCGCCGCCGTCGCCCACTGGGAGGAGCATGGCTTCGGCTTCTTCGCCGTCGAGCTGCGCGAGAGCGGCCGCTTCGTCGGCTTCGTCGGCGTCGGCTACCCGACCTTCCTGCCCGAGCTGGCGGCGCGGCCGGAGCTCGGCTGGCGCCTTGCCGCCGATGTCTGGGGCCGGGGGCTGGCGACCGAGGCGGCGCTCGCCGCCCGCGACGACGCCTTCGCCCGGCTCGGCCTGCCCGAGCTGATCTCGATCGTCCACCCGGACAACGCCGCCTCGCGCCGCGTCGCCGAGAAGCTCGGGATGGCGATCGAGCGCCAGGTCCACAACCCCGTGCTCGGCCGCGACGTGGACGTCTGGCAGCTTCCGGGCGCGGACCCCCGTGTCTGAGCGGTTTTGGTGGCTATGGCCACCAAAATGCTCCAGCCGCGGGTAGTTTCGGTGCATGGAGCCCGAGGATCCGACGCTGGCGCGGATGTACGTGGAGGTCGAGCGCGACGGCGAGCGCGACGCGGTCGCGGTCGAGGAGCCGCTCGAGATCCGGGTCGACGGCGAGCCGCTGAGCGTGACGATGCGGACCCCCGGCCACGACGAGGAGCTGGCGCTCGGCTTCCTCTTCGGCGAGGGTCTGATCGACGGCCCGCGCGCGGTCGGCCTGACCGAGGACCTGGCGGCCAACGCGATCGAGGTTGCCGGCCCGCTGCTGCGCGACCCGGGCGCCCGCTCCTTCTACACGACGTCGTCCTGCGGGGTCTGCGGCAAGGGGGCGCTGGAGGAGGTGGCGGTGGCGAGCGCCCCCGCCCCGCCCGGGCCGCGGCTGGCTCGCGAGCTGCTCGCCGCGCTGCCCGGCCGCCTCGCGCAGCCGACCTTCGAGCGCACCGGCGGCACCCACGCGACCGGCCTCTTCGACGCCGCCGGCGAGCTGCTGGTGGCCCGGGAGGACGTCGGCCGCCACAACGCGATGGACAAGGTCGTCGGCCGCGCCCTGCTGGATGGCCTCGTCCCGCTCCACGATCGCGTCCTCTGCGTCAGCGGCCGGCTCTCCTTCGAGCTGGTCCAGAAGGCGGCCGTCGCCGGCGCGCCGGTCCTGGTCGGCGTCGGCGCCCCCAGCTCGCTGGCGATCGAGCTAGCCGCCGACCGCGGCATCACCCTCGCCGGCTTCACCCGCGCCGGCCGCACCAACGTCTACACCGCGCCGGAGCGCGTCACCCCCTGACCCCCGCCAACCCCTGCGCAGGGGTTAGGCGCTCGGGGGGTTGATGCGGGCGGCGATCTCCTGCAGCTCGCTGGCGGGGATGCCGCTGCGCCCGGCGGCCCAGCAGGCGAGGGGAGCGGCGGGGCGCTCGGAGGAGTGGGCGGCGGTCGCGGCGAGGTCGAGCAGGGCGTCGATCTCCTCCGCCGACGGCGGATCGACGCCGATCTGCTGGCAGAAGGCCCGGACCCATTCCTCGCGGTTCACCCGTCAGCCCCCGATCGCGCTCATCGTCCGCGGCGGCGGCCGGAAGCCCGGCTCGTCGATGCGGTGCTTCAGCTCCTTGCGCCAGACCGCCGCGCGGACGATCTCGCCGATCTCCTCGTCGCTCGCGCCCTCGCGCAGCGGCCCGCGCAGGTCGGTCTCGTGGCGCGAGAAGAGACAGGTGCGCAGCCTGCCGTCGGCGGTCAGCCGCAGCCGGTTGCAGTCGCCGCAGAACGGTTCGGAGACCGGGTTGATGAAGCCGATCTCGCCGCCGCCGTCGATCTCGTAGACCCGCGCGGTCGCGTGCGGCTCGCGCGGGCGCGCGCGCAGCTCGATCCCGGTCGCCTCGACCATCGCCTTCACTTCGGCCCCGCTCAGCACGTCCTCGGGGCGCCAGGCGCGGTCGCCGTCGAGCGGCATGAACTCGATGAAGCGGACCTGGAAGCGGTGCTCGCGGGCGAGCTCGACGAAGCGCCGCACGTCGTCCTCGCCGAAGCCGGGGATCGGCACCGCGTTGACCTTGACCGGCCGCACCTCGGGGAAGGCGGCGATCGCGTCGAGCCCGGCCAGCACCCGGTCGAGCGCGTCGCGCCGGGTCACCTCGAAGAACCGCGCCCGCGCCAGCGAGTCGATCGAGACGTTGACGCGGTCGATCCCGGCGGCGACCAGCGCCTGCGCCTGCTCGGCAAGCAGGTAGCCGTTGGTCGTCAGCGAGAGGTCCTCGATCCCCTCGATCGCCGCCAGCCGCGCGACCAGCGCCGGGAACTGGCGCCGCACCAGCGGCTCGCCGCCGGTCAGCCGCACGTCGCGGATCCCCATCCCGACCAGCAGGCCGACCAGCCGCTCGATCTCCTCGAAGCGGAGGATCTGGTCGCGCTCGATCCAGGGCACGCCCTCGGCCGGCATGCAGTAGTGGCAGCGGAAGTTGCAGCGGTCGGTGACGGAGACCCGCAGGTCGCCGAGCAGCCGGCCGTGGGCGTCTTCGAGCGCCATCTCCCTCCGGTTACCCGTTGGCGCCGGCACTACGCTCCCCCTGTCGCGACTTGGTCGTCGGCAGACCCCGCGCCGTGGTGCGCGGGGCGCTCGCCGGCGAGCAGCGCCAGGGCGTGGGGGAGGGCCTCGGCGAGCGCCTCGCCGGTCTGCTCGATGCTGCGCGGACTGCCGGGGAAGTTGACGATCAGGGTCGCGCCGCGGGTACCCGCTACCGCCCGCGAGAGCATCCAGTTCGGGGTGTGCGGCCGGGAGGCGAGCCGCATCGCCTCGGCCAGCCCCGGCGCCTCGCGCTCAAGCACCGCCCGCGTCGCCTCCGGCGTCACGTCGTCGGGCGAGAACCCGGTGCCGCCGCTGGTCAGGATCAGCCGCACGTCGCCGTGGTCGGCCCAGTCGCGCAGCCGCGCTTCGATCGTGATCCGGTCGTCGGGCATCACCTCGCGGCCGGCGACCTCCAGCCCGAGCCGCTCCGCCAGCTCGGCCAGCCGCTCGCCGCTCTCGTCGAAGCCCTCGCCGCGCGCCTTCGAGCTGCTGATCGTCAGCAGCGCCGCCCGCATCAGCCGTCCTCCCGCAGTCGCCAGTCCGAGCGGCCGCCGCTCTTCTCCAGCAGCACCACCTGCTCGACCGCGACCCCGCGCTCGACGCCCTTGACCATGTCGTAGACGGTCAGCGCCGCCACCGCGCAGGCGCACATCGCCTCCATCTCGACCCCGGTGCGGCCGACCGTGCGGGCCTCGGCGACCAGCTCGACCTGCCCGGCCTCGACGTCGACCGCCGCCTCGACGTCGACGAAGCTGAGCGGCAGCGGGTGGGCCAGCGGGATCAGCGTCCCGGTCTGCTTCGCCGCCTGCACCCCGGCCAGGCGCGCCACCTCGAGCACCTCGCCCTTCGGTCCATCGCCGGCCTCGACCAGGCGCGCGGTCGCCGGCGACATCCGCAGTCGCGCCCGCGCCCGCGCCCGCCGCTCGCTCTCCGGCTTGGCGCCGACGTCGACCATCCGCGCCCGCCCGTCCTCGCCGATGTGGCTGAGCTCGCTCACGCGCCCCTCCCCGGATGCCGACGGGCCGATTTCCGGGGATATACCCGGGATTTCGTCCCGTCGGCGGTCAAGGTGCGGCCTCCGGTTCGGGTGCGGGGGCGCCCTCGACCCAGCGGGGCTCGCCCGCGGCCTCGATTTCGCGCTTCCAGATCGGCGCCTCGGCCTTGATCCGGTCGATCGCCTCGCGGGCGCCGGCGAAGGCTTCCTCGCGGTGCGGGGCGGAGACGGCGACGACGACGGCCGGCTCGCTCAGCGGCACGGCGCCGACCCGGTGCTCGGCGGCGGCGGCGAGCAGCCCGTGGCGCGCGGCGCACTCGGCGAGGATCGCGGCGATCCGCTGCTCGGCCATCTCGCGGTAGGCCTCGTACTCGAGCCGCGCCACGTCGCGGGTGACGCCCTGGAAGCTGACGACCGCGCCGGCGCCGGGGTCGCCGACCAGCCGCGAGAGGACGTCGGCGGAGAGCGGCTCGGCGCTGACCCGCGCGTACAGGCGCGGACCGTCGCCGTCGGCACCGGGGGCACCGCCGCTGATCGGCGGGATCAGCGCCAGCTCGTCGCCCGGGGCGAGCGCGGTGGCCTCGCTCGCGTACTCGCGGTTGACCGCCATCCGCACCGGCGTCCGCGCCAGCGGCTCGGCGAGCGCCGGCTGGCGCCCGAGCGCGGCCAGCGCGTCGGCGACCGTCGCCCCCTCGGGCAGTTCGACCTCGACCGCGTCGCGGCCGGCGCGCTCGCGCAGGATCGCGAACAGCTTGACGCGCAAGGTCATCCCTCGATGCTAGCTCCCGGCGGCGCCGGGCCGGCTCCCGTCGCCGCGCCGAGCAGCTCGACCTCGACCCGGGAGCCGGCCTCGAGGTCGCCGCTCTCCGCCGGGATCAGCGCCAGGCCGTCGGCCTCGACCATCGAGGTGAGCACGTGCGAGCCCTGGCGCGGGAACGGGTGCGCGAGCCAGCCGCGCTCGCCGAGCTGCAGCCGGCAGCGCGCGGCATGGGCGCGCCCGGGCGGCTTCGGGTAGGGAGAGGCGAGCGTCGCCGTCGTCCGCAGCGCGGCCGGGTCGCCGCCGCCGAGCGCCAGCAGGGCCGGCCGCGCGAAGAGCAGGAAGGTGACCATCGCCGAGACCGGGTTGCCGGGCAGGCCGAAGACCAGGCTCCCGTCGCGGCGGCCGAACCAGGTCGGGCCGCCGGGCCGCAGCGCGACGCGCCAGAAGGCCTGCTCGACGCCGAGCCGCGCCAGCGCTCCCTTGACGTGGTCGTGCTCGCCGACCGAGACGCCGCCGCAGACGATCGCGACGTCGGCCTCGAGCGCCGTGCCGAGCGCCTCATCGGTCGCCGCCGGCTCGTCCGGCGTCCAGGCGACCGAGACGACCTCGGCCCCGGCGAGCCGCGCCAGGGCCGGCAGCGCGTGGCGGTTGGAGTCGCGGATCGCGCCCGGCCGCAGCGGCTCGCCGGGCAGCGTCAGCTCGTCGCCGCTGGTGAGCACGGCTACCCGCGGCCGGCGCACGCAGGCGACCGGGTCGAGGTCGAGCGAGGCGAGGACGCCGAGCTCGGCGGCGCCGACCGCGGTCCCGCGCGGCAGCACCGTCGCCCCGGCGGCGAAGTCCTCGCCGGCGCGGCGCACGTTCAGCTCCGGCTGTGCTTCGTCCTCGACCAGCACCGCGCCGTCCTCGCGCCGCGTGTCCTCGACCCGGGCAACCGCGTCGGCGCCCCGCGGGAGCATCGCCCCGGTCGAGATCGCGACCGCCTCGCCGGGCCCCACCCCGACCGCCGCCGGGTGCCCGGCCCGCGACTCGCCGACCAGCCGCAGCCGCGCCGGCGCCCCCGGAGTCGCGCCCGCGGTGTCGGCGGCGCGCACCGCGTAGCCGTCCATCGCCGAGTTGTCGAAGGCCTGCACCGGCGCCGGGGCGACCGCGTCGGCGGCGAGGCGACGGCCGAGCGCCGCCGCCAGCGGCACCTCCTCGGCGCCGAGCGGCTGGAGCCCTGCGAGCACGGTGGCGCGTGCCGCCTCCAGCCCGATCGGTCCCGCCTCGCTCTCGCTCCGTCTCATCCCGGCATTCTCTCGTTCCGAGGATCAGCCGCGACGGCTCAGGGTGACCAGAGACCTCGTGCCGCGCGGTACGTGGTGCAGGAACTCCACCTCGGCAATCGCATCCTGGCGGACCACGACCGCGCGGGGGGTGATCGGCGCGCCATCGGCGGCTCGCAGCATCTCGGCGTAGCGCGCGGGGTGAGGGTAGAGGGTCACGAGTGTGTCCCCCGGGCCGGGCTCGATGTCGAAGAGGAAGAACCGCTCGCCGTTCTCGAGCGTGACGCGCACGATGGGCGCATGGCCGCCGCGCAGCTCGGCGAAGGCTCGTGCGCGCCGGACGAGCTCGGCGGTCCAGTGATCTCCCGGCCGGGCGGCCACCGGGCGGGAGCGCTCGGGCACGTGACGCTGCGCCAGGGTCGTGACCCAGGCGGCGCGCTCGGCCACGTCCAGGCTCCCGTGGGTGGTCTTGCCGGTGCGCTCGCGGTAGCCGGGAACCAGGACCGACGTCACGACCCCGTGCTCGGCGGTGACCTCGTCGATCACGGGCCAGGCCTCGGCGACCCGCTCGGGCCGGTCGACGTAGACCGTATAGGACGGACGATGACTCCCGAACCGGCCCAGACGGTCGCCATGGGCGGGCTCGTCGCTCGAGAACCCCCAATCGCCAAGCACCGTCGTCGCGCCGGCCGCGCCCACCTCCCGCAGGCGCCGGGTCAGCTCGCTGTACAGCGCCTGGCCGCTGACCTGTGCGCTGCGCCTCGTGTAGACGCGGATCGTCTGCCACAGGTCCGGCTCCCGGCGCTCCTCGGTCGCGACGGTGGGGGGCGATTCGAGGAGACGCCCGTCGTGCTTGACCTGGGTGATCGCCTCCAGCGTGACGACAGGGTCGCGCAGCGCCTCGGCGAGCAGCGGCAGGCAGCGCGCCAGCAGCTCCCGGGGACCGACGGACACGATCGTGACGATCGGCCGGTCGTGCACTGAGAGGACCCGGAGCCGGGCCCGGGCCCCCCGCAGCACGCCGTCTGCGCCGAGCAGCGCGACTGCGCCCGTCGCGCCGTGACGGCGGAGAATCTCGACCACCTGCCTGTCGGCGGCGCGCCCGTCGATACGCTCGTCGGCCCGGCAGTAGACCGACAGCTTCGCCGCCCCTCCCGGCCCGTTCGGAACCTCTGCGGACGCGACATCGCTCCCGGTCGCGAGCAGCGCGTGCTCGAGCGTCACCAGGCCACGGGGAACCGCCTCGTCGACCGCCCCGATCATCCCGCGGATCCGGTCGTGCTCGTCGACCGCGACCGCGAGCAGCGGCAGGTCGGTCGACAGATCCGGAAACCGGACGGCGCGTATCCGCCGGCTGGCCCCGAAACCCTCAGTCCCGCGCAGCAGCGTCGCCGCGGTCGGCTCGTGACGCTCGAAGCACCGCATCAGGGCGTCGCTGGACAGAGTGCCGCCGGTCGTGACCGAGTCGCCGAAGTAGACCGACAGTTTGAGGGCGTCCGCGATCATCGCAGTACCCCGCCTAGCAGCCAGCCGGCGCCGGCCGCGGCCAGCCCGGCCAGCATCGAGCCGAGCAGGTAGGTCGACATTGCCAACCACGATTCGTCCTCGCCCAACCGCTGCGCCTCGACCATCCAGGTCGAGAACGTCGTGTAACCGCCCAGGAGCCCGGTGCCGAATACGAGCGCCGCGTCTCCGCTCACGCCCAGCCCGGTGAGCAGGCCGAGAGTGAAGCCGCCGCTGATGTTGACGACGAAGGTTCCGTACGGGAACGCGCTCGGCCTCCGCGCGGTCACGGCGCCGGCGACCCGGAAGCGGGCGATCGCGCCGATCGCGCCGCCGGCTGCGAGGCCGATCCAGACCAGGACGACGCTCATCCGTAGCGGCGCCTTCGTGCCACCACGGTGGCCGCGACGACGACCGCCATCCCGGCCGTGAGGCTCGCCGCTGCGTAGCCGATCGCCGTGCCGGCGTAGCCGTCCTTGGCCAGGCGCAGCACCTCGATCTGGAAGGTCGAGAAGGTGGTCAGCGCGCCGCAGAGACCCGTCCCGAGGAGCATCCGCACGTAGCGGCTTGGTGGGAGGATCTCATCCAACCGCGTCGTCAGCCAGGCCAGCAGCGCGGCGCCCCCGACGTTGACGGCGAAGGTCGCCCAGGGCCACGCGCCCCCGGAGTGGGGCAGCGCCCGTTCCACGCCGGCGCGAGCGAGCGCGCCCGCGGCCCCTCCGGCGAGGATGGAGGCGACCCGCAGCTGCGCGATTCTGTCGGCGCCGCCCTGCTGATCGGTGGCCATGGCGTGGGTCCTCCCCCGCGGTCGTCGCCTGCGTCGGCGTGAGAACAGCGAGCCGAAGCTGTCTTCCTCAGACTAGCTCCTCCAAGTCTGGTGGCTACACAGAATTGGTGATAACTCGCGTTTATCACGATGGCAGTGCGAGAGATTTGACTTCGGAGTAGACCGGTGAGAAGTTGAATAACGGGGTCCCGATCCCGAATTTGCAGGCACACCCACACCCTACTCATTTCTGGGATAGGAGGTATATGTGGCCGCCGTAGGGCTGTTGTACGTAGGCGCGGTACTCTTCGTGAACGGCCTGGCCTTGGTCGGATGGGTCAAGGGCAGGTCCTTGGTTCCGATGAATCTCTTCGTCGGAATTCTGCAGGTCATTACCCCCCTCTACATCATCTTCACGGCCGGGGGCGACCAAGCGACCATCATCGGCGCATCAGGACTGTTCCTGTTCGGCTTCACCTATCTGTACGTAGCGATGAACAACACCTGGGATTACGACGGCACCGGGCTCGGATGGTTCTGCCTCTACGTCGCCGGCGCCGCTGTTGTGTATTCATGGTGGAACTTCTCGGGTTACGCCGACCTCGGCACCACCACCGGTCAGGTGGGAAATCTGCTGGGCGTCCTTTGGGGCAGCTGGGCGATCCTGTGGTTCCTGTTCTGGATCGTGCTCGGCATCGGTCGTGAGGGCTGGACGAAATTCACCGGGGCGTGGTGCGCCTGTCAGGGGATCTACACCGGCTTCGTTCCCGCGATCGTCCTGATCAACATCCCGGATGCGCTGACGTCGACCCTGGTGTGGATCATCGGTGTCGTCTCGGTGGCCACCTTCCTGCTTTTCCTGGTGCTGCTCAGGCCCTGGGTGACCTCGGGCGAAGCGCCTCGCCCCGTCGAGACCGGATACGCGAAAAGCAGCCCCAGCACCTAGCACCTGAAGTACCCACCAACCGCTGTTAGACCCAGCGACGACCTCTTGAGGAGGACTTCCCATGGAGAATCTGTTCCCACTCGACAACACCAAGAAATTCACCGACCAGAAGCACGTCGGCCACAACCGGTGGCACCCCGACATCCCCGCGAACGTCAGCGTCAAGCCGGGCGACGTGTTCCGGGCCGATATCCGTGAGTGGTTCGACGGCGCGATCGTCAACGACGACTCCGCCGAGGACGTTCGCAATGCGCCGCTGCCGTCGGTGCACGTGCTCAGCGGGCCGTTCCACGTCGAGGGCGCCGAGCCCGGCGACCTGCTCGTCGTCGACATCCTCGACATCGACGCCTCCCACGACGAGTCCGAGGGAGCCTACGCCGGTATGGGCTGGGGCTACACGGGGGTCTTCGCCAAGAACAACGGCGGCGGCTTCCTGACCGAGCGGTTCCCCGACGCCTACAAGGTGATCTGGGACTTCGAGGGCGACGTCGCGAGGTCGCGGCACATCCCGGAGTGCTCGTACGTGGGCATCCACCACCCGGGCCTGATGGGAACGGCGCCGTCGGCCGAGCTGCTGGCGAAGTGGACCAAGCGCGAAACCGACCTGATCGCTACCGATCCCGACCGCGTCCCGCCGCTGGCGCTGCCGCCGAATCCGGACAGCGCGATCCTCGGCACGCTGGACGGGGCGGAGTTCGACAGGGTGGCCAGCGAGGCCGCCCGCACCGCGCCGCCACGCGAGAACGGCGGCAATCAGGACATCAAGAATTTCACCGCCGGGACGCGGGTGTTCTACCCGGTGTTCGTCAAAGGGGCGAAGCTGTCCTTCGGCGACCTGCACTTCTCGCAGGGCGACGGTGAGATCACCTTCTGCGGGGCGATCGAGATGGGCGGGTACATGGACCTGCACGTCGATCTGATCAAGGGCGGCATGGAGAAGTTCGGCGTCTCGGAGAACGCGATCTTCATGCCCGGCCTTCGCGATCCGCAGTACTCGGAATGGATCGCCTTCTCGGGCGTCTCGGTCGATCTGGACGGTAAACAGCACTACCTCGATTCGCAGCTATCCTACGAACGTGCCTGTCACCACGCGATCGACTACCTGATGAAGTTCGGCTACACCGATATCCAGGCCTACATGATCCTTGGCTCGGCGCCGATCGAGGGCCGGTTCTCCGGCGTGGTGGACATTCCGAACTCGTGCGCAACGGTGTACATCCCGACGGCGATATTCGACTTCGACGTCAGCCCGACGAGCGAGAAAACGCACAAGGTCAAACAGGGCAAGCAGGTACCGAAATCGGCGAACTGAGGGCGTCTGGGGCGCCACGCATGGGGGCGGCGTGTCCATGGTGCGCCGCCCCCATGCTTGGGCCGTCGAGATCGCGAGGAGCATCGAAGGAGGTTTCAGTGACGACGTACGAGTACCGATGTGATAGTGACGGGGTGGTGATCGAAGTGGGGTTCCCGCTCGGCACCGCGCCGGAGTCGGTCACCTGCGAGCACTGCGGCGGCGAGGCGCGGCGGATCTTCTCCAAGCCGATGGTGGTGTCATCTCGACGCGACCTGGTCGGCATGATCGACCGTGCGGAGAAGTCGCGCACCGATCCGGAGGTGGTCACGTCGCTGCCCTCCGCGGGGGCTCGCAAGGCGACGCCGGTCCTGCCGCTCACTCCGACGCTGAAGGGTCTTCCCCGGCCCTGACCGCGCGCGAGGCCGCTCCGTCCGGCGAGGGCCGGGCGGAGCCGGCCTCGCGCCTCGGTTTCGCTCAGATCTCGGCGGCGGGCAAGTTCGTGAGCAGGGCGTCCACCACGGGTGGCAGCAGGTCCGTGTCCCGCGTGACGATGCCGATGACGTGGTCGACTTCGGGGTTGACCAGCGGCACGGCACGCATCCCCTCGGGAACGCCGTAGATGCCGAGCCAGGTCTTCGAGACGATGCTCGACCACCCGGCACGGGCGAAGGAGAGCAGGGCGGAGATCGAGTCGCTCTCCACGCAGGTGCGCGCGGAGGCGCCGCTCTCGCGCAGCGCCGCGTCGATGATCCGGCGGTTCTGCATCTCCGGCGTGAGCAGGCATAGCGCGACGCCGTCGAGCGCCGCCCATGAGAGCTCCTCCTCCTCGATCGGTTCGGCGGTGAGGTAGGCGTAGCCCTCCCGGTATATCGGCTCGCCGCGGAGCCGCCCGAGGGGCTCGTTGTCGAGATAGGTGATGCCCGCGTCGATGTCGAAGGACTCGAGCTGCGCGGCGATCTCGTTCGAGGAGAGCGAGCGGACCTGCACGGCGAGCGAGGGATGGTCTTTCAGCAGCGGCTCCGTCAGCCTGGCGATCGCCGGAAGCGCGGAGGGGATCACGCCGAGCTTCAGCTGGCCGCGGAGATCGCCGCCCAGGCGGGCCGCATTGGCGAACAGCGCGTCGACGCTTGCCAGGACCTGCTGGGCCCAGCGCAGCAGCTCGCGCCCCTGCGGCGTGAGGTCGTCGTAGTGGCGGCCGCGCTGGACGAGCTCGACCCCCAGCTCGTGCTCCAGCTTCCGGATCGCAACCGAGAGCGCCGGTTGGGTGACGTGGCAGGCCGCCGCAGCATGGTGGAAATGACGCTCTCTGGCAAGGGCACTGAGATACTCGAGCTGGCGCAGGAACATCTGGGCTCCATGATAGATCGCGCTAATCGGGCCCCGGTCGCAAGACATTGGACTGCGGCCAAACTGCCTCGTACGCTTTGATGTTCACGTGTCACGCAACCTGGTAGAGCTGATCCGTCGTCACCACGCGGTTGAGGCCCCGACCGCGCTCGAGCTGCTGAAGCAGGCGGTCGACGACCACGGCGAGGTGACCGACGCCGACCGCCGCCGCGCCGCCGAGCTCTCCGGCCTGCCCGAGGCCGCGGTCTACGGCGTCTCGACCTTCTACGACGATCTGCTGCAGCCGCGGGGCGAGCGCCACGTCCGCGTCTGCACCGGCACCGCCTGCTTCGCCGCGGCCGGCGGGCGGCCGGTCGAGGAGCTGCGTGCCGGGCTCGGCCTCGAGCTCGGCGAGCGCAGCGAGGACGGCGCGGTCTCGCTCGCCGAGACCGTCTGCCTCGGCTTCTGCCACTCCTCGCCCGCGGTGCGGGTCGGCGAGGTGGTCGACGCCGGGCCCGGCGTCATCGAGCGCGCCCTCGCCGGTACCGCGACCGATGCCGCCGAGCCCGAGTGGGAGAGCCTGCTCGACGAGCCGGTGCTCACCCGCCCCGGCGAGTGGGCCGGGCTGCGCCGGGCGCTGGCCGAGCTCGGTCCCGAGCAGCTGCTGGCCGAGGTCGAGGCGGCCGAGGTCCGCGGCCGCGGCGGTGCCGGCTTCCCCGCCGGGACCAAGTGGCGCTTCACCCGCCAGGCCGCCGGCGAGCAGAAGTTCATCGTCGCCAACGGCGACGAGGGCGACCCCGGCTCCTACATCGACAAGTACCTGATGGAGCGCAACCCGGACCTCGTGCTCGAGGGGATGGCGCTCGCCGGCTACGCGGTCGGGGCGAGCCACGGCTTCGTCCTCACCCGCTCCGAGTACCCGCTCAGCAAGCCGCGGCTGCAGGAGGCGGCGGCGCGGGCGCGCGCCGCGGGCCTGCTCGGCGAGGACGTCCTCGGCAGCGGCTTCGCCTTCGACGTGACGATCGTCGAGGGCGCCGGCTCCTACGTGGTCGGCGAGGAGACGGCGCTGCTCGCCTGCCTGCAGGGCCTGCGCGGCACAGTCTCGGCGCGGCCGCCGTTCCCGGCCACCCGCGGCGTCCACGGCCAGCCGACCGTCGTCAACAACACCGAGACGCTGGCCAACGTGCCGTTCGTCGCCGCCCGCGGCGCCGAGGCCTACCGCGCGCTCAGCCCGGCGACCGAGACGACCGGCAGCAAGCTGGTCTGCTTCAACGAGCGCTTCGCCCGGCCGACCGTGGTCGAGGTCCCGTTCGGGATGACGGTGCGCCAGCTCTGCGAGGAGGTCGCCGGCGGCCTGCGCGACGGCGCCGCGATCAAGGCGGTCCAGATCGGCGGCCCGCTGGGCGGGATCCTGCCCGCCTCGCGCCTCGACGCCGCCTTCGACTTCGACCCGCTCGCCGCCGAGGGCTGCATGGTCGGCCACGGCTCGATCCTCGCCTTCGACGAGGAGACGAACATGCGCGACGTCGCCCGCCACCTGCTCCGCTTCGGCGCCCACGAGAGCTGCGGCAAGTGCTTCCCCTGCCGGATCGGGCTGCAGCGCGCCCACGAGGAGTTCGCCGCCGACGCGCCGGTCGACCGGGCCCGCTTCGAGGCCCTGCTCGAGGCGCTCGAGCTGGGCAGCCTCTGCGCCCACGGCGGCGGCATCCCGGCCCCGCTGCGCAGCCTGCTCCGCCACTTCCCCGACGAGCTGGAGCTCGCATGACCCGCCGACGTATTGAGGTTTGTCACCCAGAGGGTTACAAACCTCAGGGGGTCGGGAGGGTGACGGCGTGATTCGCGTGACGGTCGACGGGACGGAGGTCGAGGTCGAGGCCGGGGCCACGGTGCTCGACGCCGCCCGCGCCGCCGAGCGCTGGGTGCCGACGATCTGCTTCGACGAGCGCCAGGACCCGTTCGGCGCCTGCCGGGTCTGCCTCGTCGGCCTCACCGGGCAGCCGCAGCCGGTGCCCGCCTGCACCACGCCGTGCCGCGACGGGATGGAGATTGAGACCGAGGAGCCGACGGCGCGCCGCGTCGCCGGTACCGTGCTCGAGCTGGTCCTCTCCGAGCTGCCCGAGGCGCCCGCCGCGCACACCGAGCTCGCCCAGGTCGCGGCGCGGCTCGGGGTCGAGGGCACGCGCTGGCCCGGGTCCGTCCACGAGCGCGACGACGACCTGCGTCATCCGTACCTGGCCCTGCGGCACGAGCTCTGCATCTCCTGTGGGCGCTGCGTGCGCGCCTGCGACGAGGTTCAAGGCACCTTCGCGCTGACCGCGACCGGGCGCGGCTTCGAGGCCAACATCGCCGCCGGGCTCGACGCCGGCTTCGAAGACTCGACCTGCGTCGCCTGCGGGGCCTGCGCCGACACCTGCCCCACCGACGCGATAGCCGAGATCCAACTGGTGGCACAATCGAAGGAGGACTGAGAGATGGCAACCGCGCTGAACGTCGGCAGTGAGACGGACTCGCGCTTCGACCGCGAGGTGACGACGACCTGCGGCTACTGCGGCGTCGGCTGCCGGCTCGAGGCGCACGCGGCGGACGGCCGCATCGCCTCGATCTCGCCGGCGCTCGACGGTCCCGCCAACGAGGGGCACACCTGCCTCAAGGGCCGCTTCGCCCACGGCTTCACCCGCTCGCCCGACCGGCTGACGACGCCGCTGATCCGCGGCGATGACGGCGAGCTGCACCCGGCCTCCTGGGAGCAGGCGATCGACCGCGTCGTCGCCGAGCTGGGCCGGATCAAGGCCGAGCACGGGCCCGGCGCGATCGCCGGCCTCGCCTCCTCGCGCGCGACCAACGAGGACTGCTACGCGATGGCGCGGCTGGTCCGCGCCGCGATCGGCACCAACAACATCGACAACTGCTCGCGCGTCTGCCACTCGCCGACCTCCTACGCGCTGCGCAAATCGTTCGGCCTCTCCGGCGCTACCGGCTCCTTCGCCGACATCGACCGCGCCGAGGTGGCGCTGCTGCTCGGCGTCAACCCGACCCAGGGGCACCCGGTGGTCGGCGCCCGGATCAAACAGGCGGCGCTGCGCGGCTGCAAGCTGATCACGATCGACCCGCGCCGGATCGAGCTCGCCGACTACGGCGCGATCCACCTGGCGCCGCGGCCCGGCACCAACGCCGCCGTCGTCCTCGGCCTCTGCCACGTCGTCCGCCGCGACGGCCTCGTCGACGAGGAGTTCGTCGCCGCCCGGACCGAAGGCTACGAGGCGGTCGCCGAGCTGCTCGAGGGCTACGACCCCGGCGCGGTCGAGGAGATCACCGGGATCGCCGCCGCCGAGCTCGAAGCCGCCGCCCACCTCTACGGCGAGGCGGCCAGCGGTTGCCTGCTCTGGGGCCTCGGCGTCACCGAGCACAAGTACGGCTCGGAGGTGGTCCAGCTGCTCTGCAACCTGGCGATGATGACCGGCAAGGTCGGCAAGCCCGGCTCGGCGCTGCTGCCGCTGCGCGGCCAGAACAACGTCCAGGGCTCCTCCGACATGGGCGCCCTGCCCGACACCTACACCGCCTACCGGCCGGTCGGCGACGAGGAGGTGGCGGGGGCCTTCGAAGCGGAGTGGGGGGTGCCGCTCTCGCGCGAGAAGGGCATGTCGATCCCGCAGATGTTCGACGCCGCCGTCGCCGGCGAGCTGAAGGCGATGTACATCTTCGGCGAGGACGTCGCCCAGACCGACCCCGACACCGCCCACGTCGCCGCCGCCCTGGAGGGCCTCGAGTTCCTCGTCTGCCAGGAGATCTTCGAGAACGAGACGACGAAGTTCGCCGACGTCGTCCTGCCCGCCTCGGCCTTCCTCGAAAAGGAAGGGACCTTCACCAACGCCGAGCGCCGCTTCCAGGTCGTCGAAGCGGCGATCGATCCCCCCGGCGAAGCGCGCACCGACTTCGAGATCATCAAGGCGGTCTCGGGCGCGCTCGGGCACGAGATCGGCTGGGAGACGCCCTGGGACGCGCTCGACGAGATCGCCCGGCTCACCCCGGAGTACGCCGGCGTCAGCCGCGAGCGCCTCGGCCGCCATGGCCTGCAGTGGCCGGTCCGCGCCGACGGGACCGAGTCGCCGACCCTCTACGACGAGTTCTTCGACCGCCCCGGCGGTCGCGGCCACTTCGCGGCGCTGCCCTACAAGGTCCCCGGCGACGCCGCCGACGAGGAGTTCCCGCTGGTCCTCGTCACCGGCCGCGTCCTGCAGCACTACAACGCCGGCACGATGACCCGCCGCACCGGCAACGCGGCGCTGGTCGACCGCGACCTGCTCGAGATCCACCCCGACGACGCCGCCCGGCTCTGGATCGGCGACGGCGACCGCGTCTCGGTCCGCAGCCGCGTCGGCCGGACCGAGGTGCAGGCGCGAGTGACCGAGCGGATCGAGCCCGGCCACGTCTTCACCACCTTCCACTTCCCGGAGACGCGGACCAACCTGCTGGTCGGCCAGTCCTCCGACGTCAACACCTCCTGCCCCGAGTACAAGGTGATTGCGGTCGACGTGCGGCCGATCGGCGAGCAGGCCGCCTTCACGCCCTCGCTCGCCGCCGAGCCGGTGTGAGCGCCGGGCCGGGCGCGGCGGATGCGCCGCCCGCGGCCGCGCCGGCCCTGGGGGCGGTCCTCGCCGGCGGCGCCGGCAGCCGGCTCGGGGGCGCCAAGCCGACCGCCGAGCTCGCCGGCCGGCCGCTGGTCTCCTACCCGCTGGCGGCCCTCGCCGCGGCCGGGATCGAGCCGCTCGTCCTCGCCAAGCGGGAGACCGAGCTGCCCGACCTGGCCGGCGCGGTGGGGGAGGGGGCGGCGGCGCCGCGCCTGATCGTCGAGCCGGACGAGCCGCGCCACCCCCTGACCGGGATCGTCGCCGCGCTGCGCGCCGCCGGCGAGCGCCCGCTGGTCGTCCTCGCCTGCGACATGCCGCTGGCGGCGCCGGCGCTGCTCGCCGCCCTCGCCGCCGCCCCCGAGCCGCTCGTCGTCCCCAGCCCCGGCGGCCTGCTCGAGCCGCTGCAGGCGCGCTACTCGGCCTCGCTGCTGCCGGCGCTCGAAGGCGCCCTGCAGCGCGCCTCGCCGCTGCGCCAGACCGTCGCCGCGCTCGGTCCGCGGCTGCTCGGCGACGCCGAGATCGCCCGCTTCGGCCCGCCCGACCGCCTCTTCCTCAACGTCAACGACCCCGCCGACCTCGCTCTCGCCGAGAGTATCCTGCGCCGATGAGCGGCTTCGTCTCGCGCGGTTTCGGCGGCCACCGGCGCACCGCGGACGACGTCGCCGACCGCCTGCCGCCCGGCCAGTACCTCGAGCGCGGCTTCCCCGTCCTCACCGCCGGCCCCACCCCCGAGGTCGACACCGCGAGATGGACGCTGAAGGTCGACGGCATGGTCGGCAACGAGCTCGAGTGGACCTGGGAGGAATTCAACCGCCTCCCCGCCGAGGAGGTTCCCTGCGACATCCACTGCGTGACCAAGTGGTCGAAGCTCGGCACCAGCTTCCGCGGTGTCTCGGTCGACACCCTGCTCGAGGCCGCCCAACCGCTCGACGCCTTCGTCACCGCCTACTCCTACGGCGGCTACACGACCAACCTCGCGGTCGAGGACCTGACCGACGGCCGCGCCTGGGTCGTCACCGAGCACGAGGGCGAGCCGCTGCCGCGCGAGCACGGCGGCCCGGCGCGGCTGCTGGTCCCGCACCTCTACTTCTGGAAGAGCGCCAAGTGGGTCGCCGGGCTGCGGATCATGGATCACAACGAACCCGGCTTCTGGGAGTCCAACGGGTACCACGACCACGGCGACCCCTGGCGGGAGCAGCGGTATTGGACGGACTAGGAACCGACCCGTCGCGGATCACGCCGGTCGAGGTGCGGGCGCCGGGCCGTTGGCAGATCGCGACCGTCGCCGAGGTCCGCACCGAGACGCCGCGGGCCAAGACCTTCCGGCTGCAGCTGCCGATGTGGATCCCGCACCTGCCCGGCCAGCACTACGACGTCCGCCTCACCGCGCCCGACGGCTACCAGGCACAGCGCTCCTACTCGATCGCCAGCTCGCCGTGCGACGAGGGCGCGGTCGAGCTGACGATCGACCGGCTCGAGGAAGGCGAGGTCTCGACCTACTTCCACGACGTCCTCGAAGCGGGCGACGAGGTCGAGGTCCGCGGCCCCTTCGCCTCCTACTTCGTCTGGCGCGGCGAGCAGCCGGTGCTGCTGGTCGGCGGCGGCTCCGGCGTCGTGCCGCTGGTCTCGATGCTGCGCCACCGGCGGCTGACGATGCCCGAGCTGCCGATGCGCCTCGTCTACTCGGCTCGCAGCCGCGAGGAGATCATCTACGCCGACGAGCTCGGCGAGGACGCGGCGATCACCCTGACCCGCGAGTCGCCGCCGGGCTGGCACGGCCGCACCGGCCGGATCGACGCCGAGCTGGTCCGGAGCCAGGCATTCGACGCCGGCCTCGCCTTCGTCTGCGGCTCCAACGGCTTCGTCGAGTCGGCCTCCCGGCTCCTGCTCGACGCCGGCTACGATGCGAGCCGGATCCGGACCGAGCGCTTCGGCCCCACGGGTCAGGGCATGGCGTAGCCGACGACCCTGGTGGCCGCGGCCTTCCAGGCTGCCACGACAGAGCTTCCGGGCTTCAGCTCGAGGCGGGCAGCGGAGTCGGCGGTGATCTCGGCGGCGAGCGGCTGGGGCAGGGAGATGCCGACGCGGGTGCGGTTGCCGACCGTGGTGAGGGAGGTGACCCGGCCTGGGAGGCGGTTGAGCATCGAGTCGGCGTGGGGGGCGCCGGGCGGCTCCAGCGAGACCTCCCAGGGGAAGACGCTGACCGCGACCGGGCCGCGGGCCGGGTCGACGCTATGCAGCTCGCCGCCGCCCTCGAGCCGGACCAGGGTGAGGCCGCCGGGCTCGGCGCTCGCCTCGCCGCGCAGCACCGCGGCGCCGGCGAAGTCGGCGACGAAGGGGGATGCGGGGCTGGCCGAGATCTCGGCCGCGTCGCCGCGCTGGACGATGGCGCCGCGGTCGAGGATCGCGATCGTGCCGGCGAGCAGCGCCGCCTCGTCGAAGGAGTGGGTGACGAGGACCGTCGGCGCCTCAAGCTCGCTCAGCACGCCGCGCAGCTGCTCGATCGCGCCCCGCCGGGTCGCCGCGTCGAGCGCCGAGAGCGGCTCGTCGAGCAGCAGCGCTCCGGGCCGCGCCGCCAGCGCCCGGGCCAGCGCGACCCGCTGGCGCTCGCCGCCGGAGAGCGCGCCGGGCCGCGCGTCCGCCAGGTGGGCGATGCCGAAGCGGCCGAGCATCTCGCCCGCCGCCGCCCGCCGCTCGCGCCGCGGGCCGCGCATCCCGTAGGCGACGTTGCGGGCGGCGCTGAGCCGCGGGAACAGCGCGTAGTCCTGGAAGACGAGCCCGCAGCGCCGCCGCTCGGGCGCCAGGTCGATGCCGCGCTCGGCGTCGAACCAGACCTCGTCGCCGAGGGCGACGCGGCCGGCCCGCGGCGCGAGCAGGCCGGCCAGCGCCCGCAGCAGGCTCGACTTGCCGGCGCCGGAGGGCCCGCAGAGCGCCAGCGTCTCGCCCGGCGCCGCCGCCAGCTCGACGTCGAGTTCGAACCCGCGCAGCGGCGCCAGCACCCGGGCGCCGAGCCCGCCGCCGGAGACGGTTGCCGCGCTCACCGCGCCACCGTCCCTTCGATCGCCCGGTCGCCGCCGAGCAGCTTGACCCCGAGCAGCAGCGCCGCCGAGACGAGGATCAGTAGCGCCGAGAGCGCCAGCGCCGAGACGAAGCCGTCGGGCCTGCTGAAGTCGGCGAAGATCGCCAGCGGCGCCGTCTGCGTCACGCCCTGCAGCGAGCCGGCGAAGAGCAGCGTGGCGCCGAACTCACCCAGCGCCCGGCCCCAGGCGAGCGCCACGCCCGAGGCGAGCCCCGCCCGGGCGCTCGGCAGCGCCACCGTGGCGAAGGCGCGGAAGGGGCCGGCGCCGAGCGTGCGCGCGGCTTCCAGCAACCGCGGGTCGAGCGCGGCGAAGGCGGCGACCGCGGCGCGCAGGTAGAACGGCGCCGAGACGAAGACCAGGGCGACGACCACCCCGGCAGTCTGGAAGACGAGCTCGACGCCGGCCGATTCGACCAACCCGCCGAGCAGCCCGCTTGGCCCGAAGGCGGCGAGCAGGGCGATCCCGGCGACCGCCGGCGGCATCACCAGCGGCAGCTCGATCGCGGTCAGGACCAGCGCCCGGCCGCGGAACTGGCGGCTGGCGAGTAGGTAGGCGGCGGGGGTGCCGACCGCGACGACGACGGCGAGCGCGATCGTCGTCGTCTGCAGGCTGAGCAGCAGCGCTTCGCGCGAGCTCTGCTGGCCGAGCGCGTCGAGCAGCTTCGCCGGTCCGGCCTGGGTGAAGACGGCGAGGACCGGGGCGATCAGGAAGGCGAGGGTGGCGAGCGTGGCCAGCGTCGCCAGGACGAAGAAGGCCGAGCGCCGGTTCATCGGGGTGGCAGGAAGCCGGCCCGGTGGAGGTCTTCGGCGCCTTCGCCGTCGAGCAGGCCGGCGATGAACTGGCTCGCCGCTTCCGGGTCGCCGCTGCTGTTGACGACGGCGCCGCCGTAGGCGACGTCGGGTTGCAGCTTGCGGGGGATCTCGATCGCCGTCACCGCGTCGCCGGCGGAGACCGCGTCGGTGCGGTAGACGAAGCCCGCGTCGGCGGCGCCCTGAACGACCTTGGCGACGACCGCGGCCACCTCCGGTTCTTCGGAGCGAACGTTGGCGAAGATCGCTTCCCGCTCGGCCTTGGGCAGGCGGCCGAGGACTTCGCGCGTGTAGGCGCCGACCGGGACGCTTTCGTCGCCGATCACCAGCTTCACGCCCGGCTTCGCCAGCTGCGAGAGCGAGCTGATCTCGCTGCCGGCGGGGACGATGATCGTCAGCGCGTTGGCGGCGAAGACGACCGGCTTTTCGACCATGCCCTCCTCGTAGAGCTGTTGCGGGTACTCGGTGTCGGCGGAGAGGAAGACGTCGGCCTTGGCCCCCTGGCGGATCTGGGCCGCCAGCGTGTCGGAGCCGGCGAAGGAGGTCTTGACCTTCGCTTCGGGGAAGGATTCCGCGTATTCGGTCACCGCTTCGGTCAGCGAGGAGGCCCCGAGCACGACCAGCTCGCCCGAGCCCGACCCCGGCGGCCCCGAGCCGCCGCAGGCGGCCAGCGCCAGCGCCAGCGCCCCGACCAGCGCCCCCAGCAGCGCGAGTCTGCGTTTACCCGCGCATAGCGCGGGTTTCTGCGGTCTCGCGAGGCGGCGCCGGATCACTCGCCGCGCTGGACCATTACGGAGGTGGCCTTGACGGTGGCCACGGCGCGGGCGCCCGGGACCAGGTCGAGCTCGTCGACCGAGTCGCGGGTGATCGCCGCCGTCACCAGGTGGCCGCCGTCGACCTCGATCTCGACCAGCGCCATCACGCCGTCCTTCTCGACCGAGCGGACGGTGCCGGGGAAGCGGTTGCGGGCCGAGAGCTCGTCGCCGGTCGTGTGCCGCGCCGGCGTGCCCCGCAGCCGTTCGACCTCGGCGACGGGGACCCGCCGCCGGTTGCGCGCGTCCCGCGTCGTCCGGATCCGCCCGTCGCGATCCCAGCGGCGCAGCGTGTCGGTGCTGACCCCGAGCTGCTTCGCCGCCTCGCCCATGCCCAGATCCTGTGCCATGCATAGGCACTATATAGGTAGATACTGAGGCGGTCAAAGCCCCGGCGACGGGCAGGCGGACGCCGACGTCGAGCGCCTCGAGGCGGCGCAGATGGCCGTGGCGCTCGTCCCAGCGGCCGCTGGCGGGATCGGCGTGCAGCCGCTCGACCGCGCGCCGCTCGACCCCCTCGTCGAGGCGGGCGACGCCGGAGGTCGCGCCGCTGACCCGGTCGTCGAGGATCAGCTCCGGCGGGCGTCGCCCAGGACCGCCTCGATCCACGCGGCGATCCGCGGGTCGGCCCGCCGCGAGCCCGAGTAGGGGGCGAGCGTCGTGCTCAGAGGCGCATTCTTGCCGACGAGCTGCCCGCTGCGGCCGATGAAGGATGGGCGGCGAGGGGATACAGTCGCAGCCGATGTCGGAGACCAGGGTCATCGCCGCCGAGGGAGTCGAGCACTCGCCGGCTCGCAAGCGCCCGCCCGAACGGGCGCCGTTCCGGATCGCCGCCGTCCAGGAGCGCTGGCACGAGGACCCCGAGGAGCATCGCGAGGCGCTCGGCTTCGGGATCCGCCTCGCCGCCGAGGCCGGCGCCGAGCTCGTCTGCCTGCAGGAGCTGACGCTGAGCCGCTACTTCGCCGTCGACCCGGCCGGACCGGACGCGACCGGCGCCGCCCCCGAGGCGCTCCCCGGCGGCCCGACCTTCGAGTTCGCCGCCGCCGCGGCGGCGGCGAACGAGATCCACGTCCACGCCTCCCTCTACGAGCGCGACGAGGCCCCGGACGGGCTCGGCTACAACACCGCGATCGTCGTCTCCCCCGACGGCGAGCTCGTCGCCCGCACCCGCAAGCTCCACATCCCGATCACCGCCGGCTACCACGAGGACCGCTACTTTCGCCCCGGCCCCGCCCACGAAGACCCCTTCCCGGTCACCGCTCTCGGCGAGACCCGGCTCGGCCTGCCGACCTGCTGGGACCAGTGGTTCCCCGAGGTCGCCCGCGCCTACAGCCTCGGCGGCGCCGACGTGATCGTCTACCCGACCGCGATCGGGTCCGAGCCCGACCATCCCGAGTTCGACACCCAGCCGCTCTGGGAGCGGGTGATCGTCGCCAACGGGATCGCCAACGGCGTCTTCATGGTCGCCGTCAACCGCTTCGGCGAAGAGCCGCCGCTGCGCTTCTACGGCTCGTCCTTCATCTCCGATCCGTACGGTCGCGTCCTCGTCCAGGCACCGCGCGAGGAGCCCGCCGTTCTCGTCGCCGACCTCGACCTCGACCAGCGGCGCGACTGGCTCGAGCTGTTCCCCTTCCTCGCCACGCGGCGGCCCGACGCCTACCACCGGCTGCTCGAATAGCGCCGAAACCCCCTGCATAGGGGGGGCTGGAGCGGGTCTCGGCGCGATCTGGCGTGAGCCTCGTCACACGTCTTGAGCAATGTGAGGCCGGTCACAAAACCGAACGTGGGTTCGACCGCATACTTGTATACAAGCAATCCGAACCCGGAGTGATGATGAGAAATTCAACTTGGAAGATCACGAGTCTCAAGGACGGCGAGGCCGTCGCCAGCGTCGAGGGCGTCAGCCACGCCAACGCCGTCGCCGCGATCCAGGACGCGATGTACGGACGCGACCCGCTCGCCCGCATCGCCGCCCAGGGCAGCGCTGCCCGCGACACCCGCGAGCAGGACACCGGCACCCTGGCGGTCGCCGCCTAGGACGGCTCGCTCGGCGTACGCGCCGGGCAGCCGTCCGCTCGCGGCCGCCGCTCGCGGCGCCGCACCGCCGCCGACGCCTCAGGAGCCGTCGGCCGGCCCGGCGAAGTAGTCCGGGTGTTCCTCCCGCATCCGCGGGACCTCGCGCAGGACCTGACGCAGGTGGGCCCGCAGGTGGTCCTCCGCCCGGTCCGGATCGTGCGCCGCCAGCGCGTCCAGCACCATCCGGTGCTCGGCCAGCATCTCCTCCAGGTAGTTCGGCATCCCGAGGCTCAGCCGCCGCACGCGGTTGAGGTGCGCCTTCGCCCGCTCGCTCACCGTCCACACGGTGCGGTGGCCGCTGAGGTCGCAGAGCTCGTGGTGGAAGGAGTCGTCGAGCAGGTAGAAGGCGTCGAGGTCGCCCTTCTCGATCGCCCGCTGCTGGTTGCGCAGGTTTTCCTCGAGCTCCGCGATGTCGGCCTCGCCGGCGACCTGGGCGCTGATCCGGATCGCCGCGCACTCCAGCGACTCGCGGATGAACTGGGCGTCGGCGATCGCCGCCGGGTCGACCCGGGCGACGAAGCTGCCGAGCTGCGGCACCGTCTCCACCAGCCGGTCCTCGCGCAGCAGCGACAGGCCCTCGCGGATCGGCGTACGGCTGACTCCCATCTCGGCGGCGAGCGTGTTCTCGGAGAGCTGCTGGCCGGGCTCGAGCTGGCCGCGGACGATCGCGTCGCGCAGCGCCGCGTAGACCTGGACCCGGGTCGGGGTCGATCCGTCGCGCACGCGGTTGAGGATCATCGCGTTCTCCACTCACCCAGGTTAAGGGTCAGGCGGGCGTTTGCGCTGGAAGGGAGGGGAGGAGAGGTGGGCGCGGGCGCCGCTCAGCGGACGCCGTGGCGCGTCTCGAGCCGGAAGGACGTGCTAACCGGGTGGTCGGACCGGTAGAAGGTCGCGGTCTGGTTCTTGACCCGCCACGGGTGCGGCAGGCGGCCGCCCGGCTGGCCGAGGAAACGGGTGAAGAGGACCGAGGCGCGGCGGCAGCCGATGCGGGATCCATGCGGGATGTAGATCAGGAACTGGCCGCGGGTGAAGCGCAGCGGTCCGACGACGGTGGTGTGGTTGACCATGAAGGTGCCGGGGCAGAGTCTGCCGAGGACCGGGTTGATGTTCCCTTCTTCTCCGCCGCTGCCGATGCGGGCGACGGTGAAGCCGAGGCGCGAGCCGTTGAGGAACCTCGCCTTGCCGCGGCCCTGCGAGGTGACCCGCCACCTGCCCGGCAGGTTGCCGTCCCAGTCCTCGAGGAAGCGGGCGAAGAGCTGCGAGGTCCGCTGGCAGGAAAGCCCCGAGCCGGCGGCCGGAGCCACTTCGTAGTTGCCGGCCGGCAACACGGCGGGGCCGATGCGGTCGTTGTGGAGGACGCGGAAGCTGGGACAGCCGGCGGCGCTCGCGCCGCCGGCGCCGAAGCCGAGCGCGAAGAGGGCGGCGACCGCGACCAGCGTCAGCGCCAGGGCGGCGCCGGTCTTCCTCCGAGCGGATCTAAGGGCGAACTTCACGGGCGGGAAAGGTAGCACCGTCGGCGGCGACCTGGACGAAGGTCGCAGCCGCGTGCCTGAAGGGGAAGCGCGGAATCGCTCATGCCCGATCCTTAACATGCCGTTCGCCCATGCCCGAACCAGTAAAGCGCAACCAGCGCTACATGCCCGGGCTCGACGGGCTGCGCGCGATCGCGGTGCTGTCGGTGATCGTCTTCCACCTCGGTTTCGGCTGGGCGCCGGGAGGACTGCTGGGGGTAGGGATCTTCTTCACCCTCTCCGGCTACCTGATCACCGACCTGCTGCTCGCCCAGCTCTCAGCCCGCGGCCGGATCAAGCTCGGCCAGTTCTGGCTGGCTCGCGCCCGGCGCCTGCTGCCGGCGCTGTTCGTGATGCTGGCGATCGTCGTCGCCTGGGTCACCGTCTTCGGCCCCGCCCAGCCCGACCAGTTCCGCAAGGCCGTCGTCTCGGCGGTCTTCTACGTCAACAACTGGCAGCAGATCCTCGGCAACGTCTCCTACTTCGCCCGCTTCGCTCCGGAAGAACCGCTCAACCACCTCTGGTCGCTCTCGGTCGAGGAGCAGTTCTACATCTTCTGGCCCTTCCTGCTGCTGCTCGGGGTCAAGCTCGTGCACGAGCGGCCGCTGCCCTCGGGGATCCGGCCGCGGCTGGCGCTGCTGACGATCGCGCTGGCGCTGATCTCGACGATCGAGATGGCGATCCTCTACCACCCGACCTTCGACCCCTCGCGGATCTATTACGGCACCGACACCCGCGCCGGCGGCCTGCTGTTCGGCGCGGCGCTGGCGATGGTCTGGCCGAGCCGCCGCCTCAGCCGCCGGATCACCCCGCAGGCGCGCAACATGCTCGACGGCCTCGGCGCCTTCGGCCTGCTGGTGATCGCGATCATGATCTGGCAGGTCGGCGAGTTCGACTCGTTCCTCTACCAGGGCGGCTTCGTCGTCCTCTCGCTGGCGACGGTGCTGGTTCTGATGCCGCTGGCGCATCCTGCCTGCCGGCTCGGCGTCTTCCTCGGGATGCGGCCGCTGCGCTGGGTCGGCGTCCGCTCCTACGCGATCTACCTCTGGCAGACGCCGGTGATCATCCTCACCGCGACCGACGCGCAGCACCCGCAGGACGAGGGATTGCTGCGGAAACTGATCCAGGTGGCGGCGATCTTCGCGATCGCCGCTCTCTCCTGGCGCTTCATCGAGGAGCCGATCCGCCACGGGGCGATCGGTCGCTTCTTCGCTCGCCGCCGCGCCGTCGGCTGGAAATGGGAAACGTTCGCGCCCGCGATGCGCGGCGTGATCATCGCCACCGGCCTGATCCTCGTCATCGCGGCAGCCGGGATGGCGGGGCTCAACGCGGCCAGCGCCGAAGGCGAACAGACGCGGGTCCAGCAGGCGCGCGCCGCCGGCACCACCAAGCCGCCGCCGCTGACCAAAAAGCAGGCGAAGGAGTCGACCAAGTCCTCCTGCCGGGCGGTCGTCCACATCGGCGACTCGACCTCCGAGGGCCTGGACTCCGAAGAATATCTGCCGCTGGAAAGCCAGCGGATCCCCAATCGCTACGCCGAAGTCGGGGTCAAGGAAACGCGGATGCAGGTCTCGGGTGCGCGCTCGATCGAAGAGCGCTTCGAAGGCGAACCGAACGCCCAGGAAGTCGCCGAAATCGAAAAGGCCAACGGCTTCCGGGGCTGCTGGGTGCTGGCGCTGGGAACCAACGAGGCGGCCAACGTCGCTGCCGGCTCCAACGTCAGCGAGCGCGAACGGATCGACAAGATGATGGCCATCATCGGCGACGAACCGGTGCTCTGGGTGAACGTCCGCACGCTGCCCGACGCGACCGAATTCTATTCCGAGGAAGGCATGAAGAAATGGGACGAAGAACTCGTTCGCGCCTGCGCCGCCTATCCCAACATGCGTGTCTACAACTGGGCCAAGGACGTCAAAGACAGCTGGTTCATCGAAGACGGGATCCACTTCACCTCGCCCGGCTACGCGGCCCGCGCCCAGCTGATCGCCCAGGCCCTCGCCCACGCCTTCCCGGCCAAGGGGAAGACCGACGGCGGGTCGGAAAACTGCCTGGTCAGCTGAGCGGCGGCGCCTGAAGGAGCTCCGGGCCAGGGCTCAGCGGCCCGCCCGGGAGGGTCGGGTGACCCTCTTCGCTCGACCTTCGCCGGTGAATCGCGCTCCGGCTCGTCCGAGTTGCCCACGACCTCAGGCCACAAGCCGCCCAGAGGCTCACCCGACCCTCCCCAACGGACCGATCCCGAGCTCCGGTACCGCCAGAGGCGCCGCCGAGCGAGCCCCGGGCCAGCCTCCGGCGTGAAGCTCCCGCGGACCGAGCGCCCCAGCCCCCGCAAAGCCCCCGTCCCCCAATCCCGTGGTTCCTTTTCGCCATACGGTCAAAGGAACCACGACCCGGCAAGCCAGGCCGAGATCCCGATCCCGTGGTTCCCTTCGGACCCCCAGCGTCCATAAGGAACCACGCGATCGACGGGACGCGCTTTCGTCCCTTGGGAGCTCTATGCGAGAGACGAGGGCCATGGTCCCTTGGGAGCTACGCGAGAGACGGGGAGCCCTCGTCCCTTGGGAGCTTTCCGAGGGATCGGGAACGCCGGGACCCTGGGAGCCCTGGCCCAGGGCTCGCGCGGCGGCGCCTGCTCAGGTTGCGAAGCTCGGGGCCGATCCCGTTGGGAGGGGTGGGGTGACCCTCTGCCGAAGGCTATGCGCGGCCGCTTGAGCCCTCGCCCCGGCCCCAGCTGCGCGACGGTCTTCGGCAGAGGGTCACCCCACCCCTCCGGACAGACCCCCGTCCCTCGGCGTGCCTCGCCCCGCCCCTCCGGACAGACCCCCGAGCCCTCGGTGTGCCTCGCCGCGCCCGCGCCCCGCCGCCGCGCCCGCCCCGTCAGCTGCTCCGCGGCGGCTGCGGCTCGTCCCGCGGCTCCAGCTGGATCTCGCGCTCGGCCCGCGGCCGGCCTTCTTCGATCTGCCGGCTGCGCTCGATCTCGGCGTTGAGCTGCAGGCCGAAGAGGATCGCGATGTTGGTGATCCAGAACCAGATCAGGAGGACGATGAAGCCGGCGAGCGTGCCGTAGGTCTTGTCGTAGGAGCCGAAGTTGGCGACGTAGAAGGAGAACCCGGCCGAGGCGATCACCCAGACGACGATCGCCACCACGGCACCGGGGCTGACCCAGAGCAGGCCGCGCTGCTTCACGTTCGGCGCGGCGTAGTAGAGGACGCCGACCATGAGCAGGAAGACGAGCGCCATCACCGGCCACTTGGCGATGTCCCAGATTTCCACCGCGGTGTGGCCGATCCCGAGCGGCTCGGCGACCGCGTCGACGATCGGCCCGGTCATCACCAGCCCGATCGCGAGCAGCGCCAGCAGCAGGATCATCGCCAGCGTCACCGCCAGCTGCAGCGGCCGCTTCTTCCAGAACGGCCGCCCCTCGGGCGTCTCGTAGATCACGTTCGCCGCCCGCATGAAGGCGCCCACGTACCCCGAAGCCGACCAGAGCGCTACCCCCAGCCCGACGACCAGCGCGACGCTGGCCGCGCCGCGGTTCTCGGTGATCGATTCGATCGGGCCGGAGAAGGTTTCCGCCGCCGAGTCGGGACCGATTTCGGTGATGATTTCGGTCAGGCTTTCGGTCGTCCCCTTGGGGTCTCCGAACAGCCCCAGCAGCGAGACCAGCGCGATCAGCGCTGGGAACAGCGAGAGCAGCCCGTAGTAGGTGAGCGCCGCCGCCCAGTCGGTCAGGTTGTCCTCGAGGAACTCGCTGCCGGTCCGCTTCAGCGTCGCCGCCAGGCTCGAGTCCGGCCCCCAGCCGAGCGGCCGGTACTCGCGTCGCCGCATGCCCGACCGCGGCGGGCGCGGCGCGGCGTCGTCGCGGACGCGGCTGCGCGGGTCTTGGCTGGGATCGCTCATCTGGGCCTCCGGGTTCCCCGGTCGCCGCGGACGAAACGCCGCCCTCGCGGCTCCGTCCGGGCGGCTCGCCAACATCGGGCAATGATCTGGGAGATCGATGTCGTCTGCTCCGATCCCGGCTGCCGGGAGGAAGAGTTCCAGGTTTGGGCCGAGGACCTCGACGCGGTTGACGCGACCGTCTGCCGCTGCGGTCACTCGGTAGTGACGTTGCGCGTCGCCACCTACGAGCCCGAGCTGCCCGTCCGACTCACCCGCGTCGTCCCTCAGCTGGCCGCTGCCTAGGCGCGCCGCGCCTCAGCCGAGCCCCTTGTCCTCGGCGGCTTCGTAGGCGATCTGGAAGAAGTCGGAGATCGTCAGCGCGGCGAGGGCGGAGGCGACGAAGCGCCTCGCCCGCGGCGCGAGCGCTCGGTCAGAGGCCGACGATCTCGACCGGCTCGAGCTCGCCGGCCGGCTCGAAGCCGAGGATGCGGCCGTAGAAGTAGAGCTCGGCTTCGAGGCAGCGGATCGTAGTCTCGGCGCGGCGGAAGCCGTGCTGCTCGCCCTCGAAGGCGAGGTAGGCGTAGGGGACGCCGTTCGCCCGCAGCGCCGCAGCCATCGTCTCGGCCTGGTTGGGCGGCACGATCGCGTCCTCGAGGCCCTGGAAGAGGATCACCGGCACCTGTAGCCGGTCGACGTGATGGATCGGTGCCCGCTCCCGGTAGAGATCGGCGCGCTCGGGGTAGGGCCCGACCAGGCCGTCGAGGTAGCGCGCCTCGAACTTGTGCGTGTCGCGGGCCAGGGCCTCGAGATCGGCGACGCCGTAGTAGCTGGCGCCGGCGGCGAACTCGTCGTGGAAGACCAGCACGCAGAGCGTCGCGTAGCCGCCGGCCGAGCCGCCGCGGATCGTCAGCCGCTCGCCGTCCGCCTCGCCCGCCGCGGCGAGGTGGGTGGCGGCGCGCACGCAGTCTTCACTGTCGGCGATCCCCCAGGTGCCGCGCAGCCCTTCGCGGTAGGCGCGGCCGTAGCCGCTTGAGCCCCGGTAGTTGACGTCGACGACGCCGAAGCCGCGGCTCGTCCAGTAGGCGAACTCACGCGAGAGCGACGGCGTCGCGTGCGAGGTCGGGCCGCCGTGGCTCTGCACGACGAGCGGCGGCGCTTCGCCAGCGGGGGCGGCGAACTCGGGGTTGGCGGGCGGGTAGAAGTAGGCGTGCGCGACCTCGCCCTCGCCGGTCGCGAACTCGACCGGCCGCGGCGTCGAGGCGTAGGCGGGGTCGAGCGGCTCCTCGCTCGACTCGCGCACCGTCTCCAGGACGCCGCCGCCGGCGGCGTCGTAGACGAGCACCGCCGGCTCCTGCTCGGGGCTGGCGGCGGTGAAGGCGACACGGCTGCCCTGCGCGGCGAGAACCGGGAAGCCGAAGGCGGTGAAGGGGAGGCCGAGGTCGCGGACGCGCGCGGCGCCGGGGTCGAGCAGGCCGAGCCGTTCGCTGGCCCGCTCGGTCCGCACGCAGGCGATCGCGCCCCCCTCGAGGAACGCGTAGGTGGCGCCGCCGAACAGCCACTGCGGGTGGGCGAGGTCGGCCTGCTCGCGGGTCAGCTGCACGACCTCCTCGCGGTCGCGTCGGTAGAGGTTCCACCAGCCGTCGCGGTCGGAGACGAAGTGCAGGCGCCCCGCGGCGTCCCACTCGGGCTGGAAGATCGACTCCGCCGGACCGCCGGCGACCCGTCGCGCGGCGCCCGGCTCGTCCAGCGGAGCGACCCACAGCTCGGTCCCGTCCCACGGCATGTTCGGGTGGTCCCAACAGGTCCAGGCGATCTCGGCGCCGTCGGGGCCCGGGCGGGGGAAGGAGTAGAAGTCGCGGCCGGCGGCGAGCACCCGCGGCTCGGCCGATCCGTCCAGCGGTAGGGAGACGATCTCGTTCGCCGGTTCGCTGCCCTCGCCGTGCACCTCGCGAACGCAGACCACGGTCACCCCGTCCGCGGTCACCCGCATGTCGGCGTAGCGCAGCGCCGCCGGCCGCGGCGGCTCGGGCGTGATCGCGACCGGCTGCCCGCCGAGCTGCTGGCGGTAGAGGCGCTGGTCGGCGAAATCGACGTAGAGGACGAGCTCGGGCCCGGCCAGGCACCAGGCGCCGCCGCCGTACTCGTGGACGCGGCTGCGCACGTTGACGCTGGCCGGCGTCGCGTCCTCGGCGATGCCACCCTCCGGTCGCCGCACCAGCGCCACCCGACCGCCCTCGCTCGGCCGCCCCTCGGCCCACCAGACGGCGCCGTCGGCGGCCAGCGTCGCGGCGCCCAGCCGCCGCCCGGCCAGCGCCACGGTCGCCGGCGCGATCGGCGAGCGCCAGGAGCCGTAGGGAGCGGTCTGCGGCACGCGCCGCCTCAGACCGCCTCGGCCGCGACCTCGACCTCGCGCAGGCGGTGGCTGTCGACGTCGTAGACGAAGCCGCGCACCGCGTCGCGGTGGGGGACGAAGGTCGAGCGGCGCACGCGCAGCACCGACTGGACCACATCGGCGTCGACGTCCTTGAACGACTCGATCGCAAAGGCGGGGGCGACTCCGGTCGCCTCGCGCAGCTCGTCGCGGAAGCCGTCGTCGCTGACCTTCTGCATGCCGCAGTTGGTGTGGTGGATCAGCATCACCTCGCGCGTCCCCAGCTTGCGCTGCGAGATCGCCAGCGAGCGGATCACGTCGTCGGTGATCACCCCGCCGGCATTGCGCAGCACGTGCGCCTGGCCGTCGCCGAGCCCGAGCGCGGCGAAGACGTCGAGCCGCGAGTCCATGCAGGTGACGATCGCCAGCCGCTTGCTGGGGCGGACGTCGAGGTGGCGCTCGGCGAGCGAGTCGGCGAAGGCGCCGTTGTTGGCGAGCAGGTCGTCGATCGTGCCCATCGGCGCCGCACACTAATGGAGGCTCCCGGTCGGCCGGCCGCGGGCAGGGGTGACGACCGCCGAGACCGACGCGAGCGAGCGTGCGCCTGAGCTAGCCTGCGCGGCGTGAGCGCCGCGACCGAGACCGTGATCCGCCCGGCGACCGAGGCCGACTGCGAGCTGCTGGTCGACCTGATCCGCGAGCTGGCCGGCTACGAGAAGCTCGCCCACCGGGTGGTCGGCGATGCCGAGACGCTGCGGCGCACGCTGTTCGAGGAGCGCGCAGCCGAGGCGCTGCTGCTGGAGACCTCCGCCGGCGAGCCGGTCGGCTACGCGATCTTCTACGTCACCTTCTCCAGCTTCGAGTGCCGTTCCGGGATCTGGCTCGAGGACGTCTACGTCCGGCCCGAACACCGCCGGGCGGGAATCGGCCGGGCGGTGATGGAGCACCTGGCGGCGCTCGCGGTCGAGCGCGGCCACACCCGCCTGGAGTGGTGTGCGCTCGACTGGAACCAGCCGGCGCTCGACTTCTACGCCGAGCTCGGCGCCGCGCAGCTCGGCGAGTGGACGATGCTGCGCCTCGAGCGGCCGGGGATCGAAGCCCTCGGCCGTCCCGGCGGGACCCGCTCCGACGACTGACAGCAGCCGGCGGTCGGCAAGCGGAGCCGTTTCGGCCTCCCTGACCGTGTGGTTGCGTTCGAGGCCTCGCCGGACAGACGTACGGTGATAAACGTCACATTACGTTGTACGGGTTGACAAATCACCTTGAGTAAGTGAGCGTGTCGAAGCGGGGGTGTGTAACGGCGAGGAGGGTGAGGGTGAGTCAGCTGGCCCGAAAGGCACTGGTCATCGGCAGGGAACCGGGCGGCGGCGACGGCGGGCTCGAGACGTGGCTGGGTAAGTCGGCGATCGAGACGATCGTCACCCCCGACGGAGCCACCGGGCTCAAGGCCCTCTACGCCCAGCGCCCCGACGTGATCGTCCTCGACCTCGACCTGGTCGACGTCGATGCCTTCGACGTGCTGGCGACGGTGCGCGAGTTGAGCGATCTGCCGGTGCTGGCGGTCGCCCTCGCCGACGGCGACGAGATCCGCGTCCGCGTGCTCCGCGCCGGTGCGGATGACTGCGTGGTCGAGACCGCCTCGGCGGCCGAGGTCGCCGCCCGGGTCGAGGCGCTGCTGCGTCGGGCACGCCCCGGCCAGTACCCGGGTGCGGTCATCGACGACGAGTTCATCCACATCGACCACCCGCGCCACCGCGTCGAGGTCCTCGGCATCGAGGTCGCGCTGACCCCGATCGAGTTCCGGATGCTCGCCTGCTTCGCCGAAAACCCCGGTCGCGTGCTCGGCCACGGCCAGCTGCTGGACCTGGTCTGGGGCGACCGCATCCGCGACAAAGACGAGGTCAAGCTCTACGTCAGCTACCTGCGCCGCAAGCTCGGCGCCGCCGCCGCCGTCGACCCGGTCGAGACCGTGCGCGGCGTGGGTTACCGGTACCGGCCGCGCCGCACCGAAGCGGACTGACACACGTGAAGGTTACCCGGACACAAAGGGTCGGGAACCCTTACCGTTACTCGTCACGCGGAATGATGCGGAACACCGATACGACCTCTGCCTGGTGCCCCTCCGGGTGGACGACGTAGGCGCTGGGGCCGCCGCCGAACCAGCCCGCGGCTTCGTTGTAGCCGACGAAGACGCCCGAGTGACGGTTGCCGTCGGCGTCCTGCACCCAGACCTTGTCGCCCTCCCTGAACCCCTCTTCGATCGCCTCGGTCATCGCGCTCGAGTCTATCCCGTGCCGGGGCAGGCGCCGAGCGCCCGCAGCTTCCTGCGGTAGACCCGCATCGAGCTGTGCCGGAAGTCGCCGTGCGTCTGGCTGCGGAGGCTGGGCACGCGCTCGTGGTGGTAGGGCGAGCTGAGGCTCTCGGCGTGGCCGATCACGTCGCGGACGGGAATCCCGAAGCGGCAGCGCAGGTACTGCGTGAGCCGCAGCGAGGCGCGCAGCCGACGCGGGTTGTCGAGCACGTCGGCGTCGCTGTAGCCGGCGTGCTCGATCCCGATCGCGGTCCAGTTGAGGCCGACCGTGTGGCGGCAGCGGGTGCGCAGGTTGACCAGCTGGAAGATGCGGCCGGTATTGCCGACGACGAAGTGGGCGCAGACGTTGGGCAGCTCGTGCAGCTCGGGGTCGGGGTGGTCGGGGGCGAAGATGTTGTGGACGACGGCGGCGCTGGGGGCGACGGCGATGTGCTCGACGATCACGTGCGGGTGCCTCAGCCGCCACTGGGCGCGGCCGTAGTGGCGCAACGAGTAGGCGGCCATCTCGCGCTTGCGCTTGGGGCCGTACGGGATCAGCCACTTGGCGATCGGCGGCCGGGCGGAGCCGCGGCGCGGCGTTGCCGCCCCACGGCCGGCGGCCGGCGCCGCCGCCGAGCTGGCCGCCGCGAGGCAGAGCAGCAGGGTGAGGGCGGCGGCAGCCGCGACGGTCGGCCTCTTCATCGCCCGGCGATGCTAGACCAGGGGTTGTCGGGTCGCTCGCGACCCGATACTGTCTTTTAAGTACGGGCCTGTAAACCTGACGAAGGGGGGAGAAGTGGACTGGCTCGCGTTCGGTGGCGCGCTCGCCGCGGTCCTGGCACTCGCCTTGCTCGGTGTGTCGCAGCTGCGGGCGCGCCGCGAAGCCGCCCGCTTCCGCGTACTCGAGGAGATCGCCCACGCCTCCGACAGCGCCTCCGACCTCGCCGAGACGCTGGAGGCGATCGTCGACACCCTCGTCCCGACAGTCGCCGATTTCGCGATGATCGACGTGATCCGCGACGGCGAAGCCGAGCGGGTGGCGACCAAGGTCTCGCGCCTCGCCGGCCCCGGCGCTCGCCGGGGGATCGCCGACCGCCGACCCTCGACGCCGGCCTCGATGCTCGACGCCGACGACGGCGACCCGCTGCGGCCCCGGTTCATCGAGGAGATGGGCGACGGCGACCTGCGCGCCCTGGCCCACGGTGAGGACGACCTCCACTTCCTGCGCAGCCTCGGCATGCGCTCGGCGATCACCGCGGCGCTGCGCGCCCGGGGGCGGCTGATCGGCGCGGTCACCCTCGGCACCGCCTGGTCGGGGCGGCGCTACCGCCGCCACGACGCCGGCTTCGCCCGCGTCCTCTCTGGCCGGATCGCGCTGGCGCTCGACAACGCCGGCCTCTTCGCCGACCTCGAGCGCGCCCACCGCGAGCGCGAGGAGATCGCGGCGACCCTGCAGCACGGCCTGCTGCCGCCGCCGCTGCCCGAGATCCCCGGCTGGTGCGCGGCGGCGATGTACCAGCCGGCCGGCACCGAGAACGAGGTGGGCGGCGACTTCTACGACGCCTTTCCGATCACCGGCGGCTGGATGCTGGTGATCGGCGACGTCACCGGCAAGGGCGCCGCCGCTGCCTCGATCACGGCCCAGGCGCGCTACACGCTGCGCACCGCGGCCTGGCTCAGCGGCGATCCGCTGGTCGCCCTCGGGACCCTGAACACGGCGCTGCTGGCCCGGGCAGACTCGGCGCTGTGCAGCGCGATCGCCTTCACCCTCTCCTCGAACTCGCGCGAACCGGTGCGGGTTGCCGTCGCCGGTCACCTGCCGCCGCTGCTTATCGACGGCTCCAGCGTCTCCGAGATCGCCGAAGCCGGGCCGGTGCTGGGCGCCTTCCAGGACGCGAGCTGGGACCTCGAGCTGACCGCGGTCGGCCCCGGCCAGCAGCTGGTCGCGGTCACCGACGGGGTGACCGAGGCGAGCGGCCCGCGCGGGCGCTTCGGCGAGGCCCGGCTGCACGCGGAGCTCGGTGGCGCCGGAGCGCCGGACGCCGCCCTGGACCGGCTCGAGGCGGCGCTGCGCAGCTTCACCGACGGCCGGCTCGAGGACGACGCCGCGGCCCTGGCGATCGCTCCCAGCTCGCGCCTGACGCTCGACGCCTGAGCCGGACGGGGTGACACGCCGGCCCGACCCGCCCTGGCGGCGCGGAGAGGTCGTTCAGGCCGGCGGCAGTCGCTCTTCGACCCCGGTCAGCCGCAGCACTCGGGTCACCGCGGGCGCCGTGCTGGGGACGAAGCCGAGCCGGCCGGCGGCGCGCTCGTCGCCGAGCGCGGCGACGAGGATCGCGATCCCGGTCGAGTCGATGAAGGTGAGGGCGCTGAAGTCGACCACCAGGCGGCGCTCGGCGTCGGCCAGCCCCTCCTCGATCGCCGCTTCCAGCGCGGGGGCGCCGGCCAGATCGAGCTCGCCGCCGATCCGCAGGGTGCGAACGCCGTCGTCGTCGACCGTGTCGAGGACGAGGGAGCTCGCATTGTCTCGGGAGTCTTGGCCGGCCACGGAGGGCGATCCTATAGCCGAATCCGCTCCTCGCCAACGTCGGGGCGCGGCGTCGCCGAGAGGGGGTTAGCCGGGCGGGTCCGGCGGGTAGATGACGGCCATGTCCGTGAAGCAGAAAATCACCCGTAAGGCAGCCAAGAAGACCGCGAAGCACACGGCCAACGGCACGATCGCGAAACTGAGGCGCGAGCCGCTGCGCGCCGTCACCCTGCTCGCGATCGGCGCGCTCGCCGGCGCCCTGATCGGCGTCATCGCCGGCCGCTCGACCGCCGGCGGTGGCGACGAAGGCTGAGGAGCACCCGGTGCCGCACCGAGTCCTGGCGATCGTCACCGATCGGCTCGACGGGCGCGAGCCTCTGGAGGAGCTGCGCCGCTGCGACGACGGCAGCGGGCTGGACCTGCGCGTCGTCGTCCCCGCGGTCGAGGCGAGCGCCTTCCGCCACACGCTCGGCGACATCGACGAGCCCAAGCATGAGGCCGAGGTGCGGCTCGCGGGCACGCTCGAATCGCTGCGACTGGAGGGAATCGAGGCGGCCGGTGAGGTTGGCGACCCGGACCCGGTCCAGGCTGCCCAGGACGCGCTCCTGCAGCAGCCGGCCGACGAGGTGGTGATCTTCGAGCACGACCGGGAGCAGGCGCGCTGGTTCGAAGAGGGCTTGTTCGATCGTGCCAGGGCCGGCCTCGAGCCGCCGCTGCGGATGGTCGTCCTGCACCAGGACCGCGAGGGTGCCCGCCACGTCGAGGGGATCGAGGAGGCCGGGCCCGGGATCGAGGACCCCGCCGCCGTCTCCGGCATGCACTCCAACAACTACGCGCTGGGCATCGAGATGACCCGTGGCGACCTGGCCGGCATCGTCGCCGGCATCGTCGGCACGATCGCCGCCGCGATCCTCGCCGCCGCGGTCACCGCCCAGACCGGCACCGGCGGCGCCGAGGCGGCGGCGATCCTGATCGCGATCGGGATCGCGCTGGTCAACATGGCCCACGTCGTCGGCCTCACCCTGATGGAGACCGTTCGCTACCGCGGTGGCTTCGCCGTCTTTTTCCGCACGCTCTCCCTGGTCGGCACGCCTGCCGCCGTGCTCGCCAACCTGGCCCTGCTGATCTTCAGCTGAGCCGGCGAACCTCCCGGAGGAAGCTAGGCCGGCGCGCTTGCCGGTTCGCTGCGGCGCAGGGCGCCGAGCACCTCCTCCGCCAGCTGCGAGCCGTCCTCCGGGCGGAGCGGCGTCGCGCTGACCCGCAGCATGATCGTCTCGGAATCGAGCTCCTCGAGCGAGACGTGCGGCGGGTAGCGAGTCGGGACCGTGATCCCGCGCAGCAGCAGCTGCTCGACCCGCTGCGGCGAGGCGTCGGCGGGGAAGCGGACGCGCAGGTCGACCTTCTCCGGCTCGCGCAGCGGCACGACGACGAGCGAGAGCAAGACGCTGTTGGGGACCTGGAGGCGGTCGGCCCCTTTGCTGAGCGTCGTGTAGAAGAGCCCGAGCGAGGCGACGGTCCCCTCGAGCGAGCCGGCCAGCAGGCCGCCGACCAGCCGTACCCGTTCGCCGACCCGGAACGGCCGCGCGGTCTGCAGGACGACGCCGGCGAAGATCCCGCCCAGCGCCTGCTGCGCGGCGAGACCGAGCAGGACCGCGGTGAAGGCGCCGCCGACGGCGAGCGTGTTGGGTCCGACGCCGGCGATTCGCAGGGCGAGGATCACGACGGCCGCCATCGCCAGCAACCGGACGACGAAGCCGGCGGTGCCGGCGGTCGCCGGGTCGAGGCGGCGGTAGAGGCGCGGCGAGAGGCCGCGCGAGAGCCAGTGGGTGGCGGCGGTGCCGGCGACGACGAGGACGATCACGGTGCCGATCCGGATCCACTGGGCGTAGCCGGGCGCCAGCGACCGCCGCTCGTAGTAGACGACCAGCGTCGCCGCCAGCACGACCAGCGCCGCCAGCAGGCCGCCGAGCGCGCGCCAGGAGACCCGGCCGGGCGTAGTCAGCTGGTCGCCGATCCCGAGCGAGTGCCAGGTGTGGCTGCGGGTCTCGAACAGCTCCCGGGGGAGCTTGGGGCGGCGGGGCTGCGGCATCTGCTGCGGCTACCCCGCTCCGGTCGCGCCCTAACGGAGGTCCAGGTGCGCGTTTTGGGTTTGCCCGAAATTCACTGGGGTAACCGGATCGTGAGTTGACCTATGGATATGCTCGCCTCCGGGCAAAAGGGGCTTGTCGATCCGCAAATAACTGGGTTTGAGTCTTGAACACGACCACGGATGATCGATCGGGGCTGCGGATGGCGCTGCCGGCCCGGGCGGAGAACGTCGCCGTGGTTCGGCATGCTCTCGCCGGCCTCGGCGAGCAGCTGGGGATGGACGAGGCCTCGCTCGCCGACCTGAAGACGGTCGTCACCGAGGCGGCGATGAACGTCGTCGTCCATGCCTACCCCGAGGACAGCGAGGGGCCGCTCGAAGTCGACGCCTTCCCCGAGGACGAGGGCCTGACGATCGAGATCCGCGACCGCGGGATGGGGATCCGGCCGCGCCCCGATGTCGACCGGCCGAGCCTGCGGATCGGCCTCACCCTGATCGCCGCTCTCTCCGCCAGCTTCGAGATCCGCGGCGGCAGCAACCGCGGCACCGCGATCCGCATGCACCTGCGGCTGCGCAGCGACGAGGAAGACCCGATCGAGCCGCCACGGCGCGAGCTGCCCTCGCCGCCGCCGGCGACCGAGGTGCGGATCGGCCCGCCGGAGCTGGTGGAGGCGGTCCTCGCCCGCGTCCTCGGCGCCCTCGCCGCGCGCCAGGAGATCGGCGTCGACCGCCTCTCCGACGCGATGCTGCTGAGCGACGCGATCGCCGCCGCCGCCCCCGCCGGCTTCGCCGACGGCCACGTCGCGCTCAGCCTCGCCGACCGCTCCGGCGGCGTCGTCCTCCGGGTCGGGCCGATGATGGAGGGGGGCGCCCAGCGGCTCCGCGACAGCCTCGACCTGCCCGACGTCGGCTCCCTCGCCCTCCTGGCCGACGACCTCCGCATCGAGCGAGACGAGGCGGGCGAGCACCTCGTCGTCAGCATCGCGGCGCTGGCTCCGTAGAGCTCCGGGGACGAGGGTTCCGAGGGCCCTGGCCCCGCCCGGGGAGGGTCGGGTGACCCTCGTCACTCGACCTTGCCGGTGCAGAGCGCTCCGGCTATACGCCTCGATCCGCCCCAGGCAAAGCCCACAAGCCGCCCAGAGGCTCACCCGACCCTCCCCAACGGACCGAGCCCTGCGAGGGACGAAAGCCCCCCAGCCCCCGCAAAGCCCCCGTCCCCCCAATCCCGTGGTTCCTTTTGGACCCATACGGTCCAAAAGGAACCACGACCCGGAAGCCAGGCCGAGATCCCGATCCCGTGGTTCCCTTCGGACCCTCGAGCGTCCATAAGGAACCACGCGATTGACGGGGCGCGCTTTCGTCCCTTGGGAGCTCTATGCGAGAGAGGGCAGCCATGGTCCCTTGGGAGCTTTTCGAGAGACGGGAGCCATGGTCCCTTGGGAGCTTTCCGAGAGACGGGGAGCTCCGGGACCCTGGAAGCTCTGGCCCAGGGCTCGCTCGGCGGCGCCTGCTCAGGTCGCGAAGCTCGGGACCGATCCCGTTGGGAGGGGTGGGGTGACCCTCTGACGAAGGCTATGCGCGGCCGCTTGAGCCCTCGCCCCGGCCCCAGCTGCGCGACGGTCTTCGGCAGAGGGTCACCCCACCCCTCCGGACAGACCCCCGTCCCTCGCCGTGCCTCGCCCCGCCCCTCCGGACAGACCCCGAGCCCTCGCCGTCCCTCGGGCCGCCTCGCCTCGCCCCGGCCCTACCTACGCCGAGGCCTCGGCTTCCGCCGCCGCCACCTCGGCCCGCAGTTTGTCGAGTGCCCGGCGCAGGATCCGCGAGACGTGCATCTGCGAGTGGCCGATCTGCTCGGCGATCTGCGACTGCGTCAGGTCGTCGACGAAGCGCAGCTTCAGCACCGTGCGCTCGCGCTCGTCGAGGTGGGGCAGCACCTCCTCCAGCGCCAGCTTGTCCTCGACCAGCTCGAAGCCGGCGTCCTCGTCGCCGACCCACTCGGTTGCCGGCGCTTCGTCCTCGTCGCCGCCGACCGGGCGGTCGAGCGAGAGCGGCCGGCGGTTGTGGTTGGCCTCGAGCACCTCGAGCACGTCGGTCGGGTCGAGCTCGAGCCGCTCGGCGATCTCGCCGACCGACGGCGAGCGCTGCAGTTTCACGGTCAGCGCCGAGATCGCTTTCTCGACCTCGGCCATGCGGTCGTGCAGGCCGCGCGGCACCCGCACCGTCCAGACCCGGTCGCGGAAGTGGCGCTTCAGTTCGCCGAGGATCGTCGGCGAGGCGAACGCGGTGAACGGCGTGCCGCGCGCGGGGTCGAAGCGGTCGACCGCGTTGACCAGCCCGAGACTGGCGACCTGGTAGAGGTCGTCGAAGGACTCGCTCGCCCCGCGGTAGCGCAGCGCCAGGTTCTTCGCGAAGGGGAGGTAGCGGCGGACGAGCTCCTCGCGGGTCGCCGGGTCGCGGTCAGCGCAGAACCTTCGCCACAGCTCGCTCTCGCCGGTCAGTCCCTCGGCGTGAACCTCGGCGTCGGCCGCTTGCTTGTCTCCGTCGTTGACCGAAATCGGCTCCCGCGGGAAACCTTAGCGACGTTTTCCCGGCGCGTCCCCGGGTACGGTCGAGCCATGTGCGACCCCCCGGCCGCTCCCCGAGGTCTCCGCACCCGCTTCGCCGCGGCTGCGCACTAAGCTCGGACCGGAGCGCTCGCCAAACGCCGCCCTAAGGAGACGAGATGGGATTCGACCAGTACCACGAGCCGCCGGGGGAGCTGCCGGCGGAGACCCGCACCTTCGCCCGCCTCTGCGCCTCTCTGGAAGAGGAGTGCCAGGCGATCGGCTGGTACCAGCAGCGACTCGCCGTCGAGCCCAACCCCGAAGCCCGCGCGATCATGGAAGACGCCCAGGGCGAGGAGTTCAAGCACTTCGCGATGGATCTCGAGTTCCTCCTGCGGCAGACGCCGCGCTGGCGCGCGATCGCCGAGGGCGTCCTCTTTCAGGAGGGCGACATCGTCGAGCACGGCGAGGCGGCCGAGGCGGCATCAGGTGACGACGGCGACGCCGGCGGCGAGGAGCCGGCGGCGGGCGACGGCTCACTCGGCATCGGCAGCCTCAGGGGAGCGGGACGATGAACCACCTCCTGCGCCAGCTGGCGCCGATCTCCGAGTCCTCCTGGGAGCTGCTCGACGAGGAGGCGCGCGAGCGCCTGCAGGGCCCACTCGCCGGCCGCCGCCTGGTCGATTTCGCCGGCCCGCTCGGCTGGGAGCACTCGGCCACCAACCTGGGCCGGGTCGAGGGGCTGGCCGCCCCCGACGGCGGCGGCGTCAGCGCCCTGCGCCGGCGGGTGCTGCCGCTGACCGAGCTGCGCGCCGACTTCGAGGTCTCGCTGAGCGAGCTGCGCGACGGCGACCGCGGCGCCGTCGACGTCGACCTGGCGGCGCTGGACGGGGCGGCGAAGCAGATCGCGATCTGCGAGAACGTCGCCGTCTTCCATGGCTGGAAGGAGGCGGGGATCGCCGGCATCGCCGAGGCCTCGCCGATTGCCGCCGAACCGCTCGGCAAGTCGGCAGAGGACTTCCCGCGCTCGGTCGCCAGCGCGGTCGAGGCGATCCGCCAGGGCGGGGTGGAGGGCCCCTACGGCCTGGCCCTCGGCCCGGACGAGTACACGCGGGCGATCGAGACCGCCGAGCACGGCGGCTACCCGCTCTGGGACCACCTGGCGAAGATCCTCGGCGGCCCGATCGTCTGGGCGCCGGGGGTGACCGGCGGGGTCGTGCTCAGCCTGCGCGGCGGCGACTTCCTCTTCGAGTCGGGGCAGGACCTGGCGATCGGGTACAGCCACCACGACCGGGACTCGGTCGGCCTCTACCTCGAGGAGAGCTTCTCCTTCGTCGTCGCCACCCCCGAGGCGGCCGCGCCGCTCAGCTCCTGAGCGGCGCGGGGTCGATGCCCGGGGCGGCCGTCAGGAGCTGACGGCCGCTTCCTCGGTCTCGGCGACACCGTTCTTGCCCGCCTCCGGCTTGGGCGACTTGAAGTGGAGGATCTCCACCTTCGCGAGTTCTCCCTCCTCGCCGCTGTTCGCGAGCCGGGCTGAGCTTTCGGCCTGGATCTCGAGCACCCGGTCGAGGGTGTCGCCGAGCAGGCTGGCGACGTCCTCCCAGCCTCGCCTGTCGACCACCATCGGGGTGCGGCTGACGTGCTGGTCGTCGACTTCGTCGAGGGTGCCCGCGCTGGCAGCCTCCTCGACGTCCTGGAAGATCGCCTTGAGGATCGCGCTGGCGACGCCCGGCCGCAGCGCTTCGGGCAGGCGCGACCATTCCTGATCGCTGAGAAACTGGCGGCGGGTCGCACGGTAGAAGTGCTCGGTGGCACCGCGTCGCTGCTTGGTGTCGACGAGCTCGATGCAGTCGTATTTCTCGAGCACGCGCACGTGGTAGGCGACGAGGTTGAGGCTCTGGTCGAGCTCCTGGGCGAGCAGGTTGGGGCTGGCGACCCGCTCGTTGAGGATGATCAGGATCTGGACCCGCAACGGGTGGGCGAACGCTTTGGCGACGAGCTGTTCGACGCCGTCCTTCTGCTTTTTGGTCTTGGTCTTTGGCACCGGGTGTCCTTCGGTCGGGTTTTCAGGTGGCGGCCGAATGGTCAACTTTAGCGCCAAGAACTCAAGAAAATCACAACGTTGGCCAACTTCTCGTCTATTGGCGCATTTTTGGGGTTCTCCCCTTGATTGCTGAAAAGAGTTAAAGTATTCATATCCCGTCGCACCGGGAATGGGTGCGGCCGGGGCCGGAAGGGGCCCCGCGAGGGGATCGAGGGGAGGTGTTCTGGATGGAGATTCGACTGACGCGCGAGGGTGTGACGCCGACGGCGATCATGAAGGGCTCCTGAGCCCTGCTGGTGGGGACGGCGATGGCGTGACAGGCTTAGGCGGTGGCAGCTTGGAAGCTACCCGCACTCGTCGCCGGGGTCGTCGTCCCCACCGTCGCCGCCTTCTACATCGGCGGCCCTGGAGCAGGGGTCTCGGTCGGGGCGCTGGCGGGGGTCGCGATCGTCGTCCTCGCGGTTCGCGCCCGTCCTCGTGGCGCGATCGGCGAGCCCCCGTCGGCCGTCTCTCCGCGCCGCCTCCTGGTCGTCGTCACCATGCCGCTCGAGGATCCGGCGGCGATCGCCGCGATCGCCGCCGAGGCCGGCGCCCGCGAAGGCGAGCCGGAGGCCGAGGTCCTCGTTTTATCGCCGGTGCGGATCGGGTTCCTCGACCGCTGGGCGTCCGACGTCGAGGGCGCCCGTCGTCAGGCCCAGAGCAACCTGGTGATCAGCGTCGCCTCGCTGGCAGCGGCCGGGGTCGCGGCCGAGGCGCGGGTCGGCGACGAGGACCTGGTGCAGGCGGTCGAAGACACCGTCCAGGGCTTCGCCGCGACCGAGGTCGTCCTCGTCACCGCCGGCGACCGCCAGGACCCGGCCGCGGCGGCCGCGGCGACGGAGCTGGGAGGGCGGCTGGAGGCCCGGTTCCGGCGCCTGACGGTCAGCGATCGAGCAGCTCGCTGAAGCGGATCGCCGCCCGGGTCGGGATCGCAAACTCGTCGTTGCGGTGCAGCAAGCCGGCGCCGACCAGGTCGCGGACGGCCCGCTCGACCGCGTCGCGCTGGGCGAAGTCGGGTTGCTCGCCGGCGATCTCGCGCACCAGTTCGTCGACTGTGAGCAGCGTGGGGTGGAGGTCGAGCACGAGCTGCAGGACGGCCGCCTCGGAGGCGGCGTCCCCTGCCCTGGTCGTCCAGTTGTGCTCGCTTGCCTCCATCGCTCTCCTCCCCTGTCCAAGTCGCTCAGCCGGCCGGACTCTCCCCCGGTGGCCCGCCGTCGGAGTCCTCCATCTCCAGCATCTGCCGCGCCCAGGGAGCTTCGACCGAGGCCCGGTAGAAGTGCTGCATCGAGCCCCGGACCGGTTCGGTGAAGACGAGAGCGATCGCCGAGCAGTCGGCGAGGACGCGCACGTGGTAGCTGACGTTGCTGAGCGGGTGCTCGAGCCGGATCGAGATCTGGCGCGGGCTGATCGGCTCCTCGGCCTCCATCAGCCTCAGGATCCGCCGCCGCAGCGGGTGGCGCAGGGCGGAGAGCAGCGCGGTGTCGTCGGAGCGGTCGTTCGCCATAGCGCTCGACAATATAGATCAAACGAAACGTTTTGTCTGTCGATCCCTCGTCTGAACCGAAAGTTAACGCCCGCGTACCGGAGGAGACGTTCTACCGCTCCTCGCGGACGCCGCCCATCTCGGTGAAGACCGCCGTGGTGGCGCCGGCTTCGCGCGCTTCGCGCTGCTCGTCGGCGATCACGTGGGAGACGGCGTTGATCAGCGCCAGGTGGGTGAAGGCCTGCGGGAAGTTGCCGAGATGGCGGCCCGAGCCGGCCTCGAGCTCCTCGGCGAAGAGGTCGAGCCAGCCGGCAGCCTCGAGCAGCCGCTCGCAGAGGTCGCGGGCGCGGGCGCACTCGCCGATCTCCGACAGCGCCGAGACCAGCCAGAAGGAGCAGATCAGGAAGGTCCCCTCCTCGCCCTGCAGCCCATCGTCGGTCTCCTCGACCTTGTAGCGGAGGACGAGGCCGTTCTCGGTCAGCTGCGAGGCGATCGCCTTGACCGTCGCCTTGAGGCGCGGGTCGTCGGGGGGGAGGAAGCGCAGCAGCGGGATCAGCAGGCAGGAGGCGTCGAGGGCGTCGGTGTCGTAGTGCTGGCGGAAGACCCCGTCGCGGACGCCCCGCTCGAGGATCTCGGCGTGGAACTCGTCGGCCTTCGCCTGCCAGGCGTCGGCCAGCTGGTCGGCGCCGATGCCGCGGGCGAGGCGGACGCCGCGGTCGACCGCGACCCACATCATCAGCTTCGAGGAGACGTAGTGCTGCGGCTCCCCGCGCGACTCCCAGATCCCCTGGTCGGGGTGTGGGAAGGCGTCGATCGCGGCTTCCACCTGGTAGCGGATCAGCTCGCGCGCGGCGGGGTCGGCGTTGCGGCCGCGCAGCGCTTTTTCGTGCAGGTAGACGGAGTCCAGCAGCGCTCCCCAGACGTCGTTCTGGCGCTGGTCGTAGGCGCCGTTGCCGATCCGCACCGGCCTTGCCCCGCCGTAGCCGTCGAGGTGGTCGAGCGTGCTCTCGGTCAGGTCGCGCTCGCCGCCGATCCCGTACATGATCTGCAGGTCGGGGTGGTCGCGGCAGACCTTGAGGATGAAGCGCATGAAGTCGCGCGCCTCCGCCTCGAAGCCGAGCGTGTGCAGCGCCCAGAGGCTGAAGGTCGAGTCGCGGATCCAGCAGTAGCGGTAGTCCCAGTTGCGTTCGCCGCCCGGGGTCTCCGGCAGCGAGGTGGTCGGGGCGGCGACGATCGCCCCGCTGGGCGCGTGGGTGAGCCCCTTGAGCACCAGCGCCGAGCGCTGCAGGTGCATCCGCCAGGGGTGGTCGGGGAATTCCCCGTGGCGCAGCCAGGCACGCCAGAACTCTTCGGTCGAGTCGAGGCGCTCGAGCGCCTCGGGGGCGCTGCGCGGGCCGCCGACGCCGCTGTCTTCTCCCCAGGTCACGGCGCAGAAGCCCGACTCGCCCTCGCGCAGGACGAGCTTGCCGCGGGCGGCGCCGTCGGCGAGCGTCAGGTGCATGTCCGAGGTGAGCCGCAGGTCGCTGCCGTCGGCGCAGGTGGCGACCGCCTCGCCGAGCTCGCCGCCGCTCCAGCGCGGCGCCTCGCTGCCGTAGGCAAAGCGCGGCAGGCACTCCATCTCCATCTCGACCTCGCCGTCGATGCAGGTCATCGTGCGCAGCAGCGAGCGGTCGGACTCGTGGCGGCTGTGCGGGCGGCCGCGCTTGTCGTCGGCGACCCACTCGGCGATCGTCAGCGCGTCGTGGACGACGACCCAGCCGGTGTCGGTCACCCAGGTCGTCTCGATCACCAGCGTGCCCGGCTCGTAGCGCTGGCCGATCGGGACGGACACCCCCTTCGGCTTCAGCCCGAAGTGGCCGGCACCGCGGTCGAGCAGCGCCGCGAAGACGCTGGGCGAGTCGAAGCGGGGGAGGCAGAGCCACTCGACGACGCCCGCGTAGGACAACAGCGCGGAGGTGTGGCAGTCGGAGAGGAAGCCATAGCTGCCGATCGGGGGGAAGCGGTCATCGAGGCTGGCCACGGGCCGAGGCAAACTACACCGTTGTAACAACGGGATACAACGATGTGACAGGGGGCGAGCGCGCGCTGCGGCGGGGTCGCTGGGTTAGGCTGGCACCGATGACGCCGCTCGACCGGTCGAGGGCCTGGCTGGTGACCGGCCCGCTGGGGCGGGGCTTCGCCTTCGCGCTCGACTTCGCCGCCGCCCTGCGGACGATGCTGGCGCGTCGGCGGGCCTAGGCCGGGGGCCGGATTCCTCTAGGGTCAGCGACCCCATGGATACCTCAGTTACCGAGCTGCCCGACTCGCGTGCGCGAGTCGAGGCGACCGTCCCCGCCAGCGACGTCGAGAAGGCGATCAACCGCGCTGCCCGCGCGCTTGCCCGCGAAATGCGGATGCCCGGCTTCCGCAAGGGCAAGGCACCGCCCTCGCTGGTCGTGCAGCGGCTCGGTTTCGGCGCCGTGCTCGAGGAGGCGATCCGCGAGGCGCTGCCGGAGTGGTACGAACAGGCGCTGTTCGACAGCGGCGTGACGCCGATCGGTGACCCCAGCTTCGAGATGGTCTCGGCTCCGGAGGCCGAGGGCGAGGAGCTCGCCTTCAAGTTCGAGGTCGGGGTGCGCCCGCAGGCGCAGCTCGGCGAGTACACGGGCCTCGAGGTCGGTCGCGAGGAGAAAGAGGTCGACGAGGAGGTAATCGACACCGAGGTCGAGCGGATCCGCGAGGGCTTCGCCCGGCTGGAGCCGGTCGAGCGCGCCGCCGCCGAGGGCGACGCCGTCTTGATCGACTTCGAGGGGCTGCTCGAGGGCAAGGCGTTCGAAGGCGGCGCGGCCGAGGACCAGCTGCTGACGCTGGGCTCGGGACAGTTCATCCCCGGCTTCGAGGAGGGGCTGACCGGCGCAGTCGCCGGCGAGGAGCGCGAGGTCGAGGTCAGCTTCCCGGAGGACTACCAGGCCGAGCACCTGGCCGGGGAAGACGCCGTCTTCAAGGTCAAGGTCAAGGAGGTGCGGGAGAAAATCCTGCCCGAGCTCGACGACGAGTTCGCCAGCGACGCATCCGAGTTCGACACGCTGGAGGAGCTGCGCGCCGACATCCGCGAGAAAGTCGGCAAGGCGCTGAACAGCCGCGCCGAGGAAGACTTTCGCATCGCCGCGATCGACGCCGCCGTCGACGCGGCCACTGTCGAGGTGCCCGACGACCTGGTCACGGGGCGGGCGACCGAACGCTGGGAGCGGATGGAACGGCAGCTGGCCCAGCGCGGCATGGACCCCGACCAGTTCCTGCAGATGCAGGGGAAAACGCGCGACGAGCTGATCGAGGAATCGAAACCCGACGCGCTCAAGGAGCTGAAGCGCGAGGCGGTGGTCACCGCGATCGCCGACGCCGAGGGAATCGAGGTCTCCGACGAGGAGATGGTCGAGGCGCTCGAGCACAGCGCCGAACACGAACGGACGACCCCCGAGAAGCTGCTCGAGCGGCTGCGCCAGAACGGCCGCGACAAGATGATCGCCGACGACATCCGCGCCCGCAAGGCGATCGAGCTGGTCGCCGACGCCGCCAGCCCGATCCCGCTCGAGCAGGCCGAAGAGGCGCAGGCGAAAGCCGAAGCCGCCGAGAAGATCTGGACGCCGGAGAAGGAGTCCGAGGAGTCCGGCGAGGGCGGCAAACTCTGGACTCCGGGCGACGAGTAGCCCGGACCGGGCGGATTCGGCGCAGGACGAGGGTTCGCCGGGGAGGGATCCGGTCGCCCTCCGGGCGAAGCTAGTCGCGTCCCTATCGGGACTGCTCCCTCATGTTGGTGCCCGCCTATGGCGGGCAGGGATTCAGATCGGCATTTGGGCCCTGCGGGCGAGCATCGCCCGGAGGGCGACCGGATCCCTGACAACAGAGCTCCATGTACGCCGAGCGCTCGGGCGCCGGGCCTCTGTCTCGCGAAGCTCCTGAGAAACCAGGCGCCGCCCTGCCTTGCGGAAGCTTCCGCAGGACGGAGCCGCGAGAAGCTTTCGCCGCAACGCTTGCGCAGCTCGGCGTGGACGGATCCCTGTCGGTGGAGGCAGGTGGGTACCCCTCTGCGGGAATGTCGCCGAAGGCCCAATGTCATCTGATCAGGGGCGCCCCATAGGGGCGCACCAACATGAGGGAGCAGTCCCGAAAGGGACGCGACTGAATTCCCGCAGAGGGGTACCCACCTGCCTCCGTGGCCGAGGTTGATCCCTCGCCGTCCACGCACGCCCTGCCAGCCGGACCGCTTCTATAGAGTGCGAGCCATGAGCCCTCTTGTACCGATGGTGGTCGAGCAGACCTCGCGCGGGGAGCGCGCGTTCGACATCTATTCGCGCCTGCTCGGCGAGCGGATCGTCTTCCTCGGCACGCCGGTGACCGACGACATCGCCAACCTGATCGTCGCCCAGCTGCTGCACCTCGAGTCCGAGGACCCGGACAAGGACGTCAGCCTCTACATCAACTCGCCCGGCGGGTCGGTGTACGCGGGCCTGGCGATCTACGACACGATGCAGTTCATCAAGCCCGACGTGCAGACGATCTGCGTCGGTGTCGCGATGAGCATGGGCGCGCTGCTGCTCTGCGGCGGCGCCGAGGGCAAGCGGATGGCGCTGCCGAACTCGAAGATCCTGATCCACCAGGTCTCGGCCGGGTTCCAGGGCCAGGCGACCGACATCGAGATCCACGCCAAAGAGATCATCGACGTCCGCCGCCGCCTCGACGAGATCATCGCCAAGCACACCGGGCAGCCGTTCGACAAGGTCACCAAAGACACCGAGCGGGACTACTTCATGAGCGCGGAAGAGGCGAAGGAGTACAACATCGTCGACCGCGTGATCGAGCACCACTGAGGCGCGCCGCCCTCCTCGTCTCGCTGCTCGTCGCGGTACTCGCCGCCCCGACCTCCGCCCCCGCCAAGATCCGCTCCCGCGACGGGGGCATGCCGTACCACCGCAACGTCTTCCCGGTCGACGGGCCGCACGGCACCCGCGGCGCGGTCGGGATGTACCACGCGGGCCGCACCGGCGGGCGCATCCACGAAGGCTTCGACATCCTTGCCGCCTGCGGCACCAGGCTGGTCGCGGCGGCGACCGGCAAGGTCGTCCACGTCGGCTACGACCCGGTCCTCTACGGCAACTACCTCGAGATCCACGGCCAGGGCGAACGCCGCAGCTACTTCTACGCGCACCTGATCAGGCCGCCGCGCGTGCACAGGGGCGAGCGCGTCTGGGCGGGGGAGTGGGTCGGCAACGTCGGCCGGACCGGCAACGCCACCAGCACCCCCTGCCACCTGCATTTCGAGCTCCACGTCCGCGGCCGTCCGGTCAACCCGGAACCGGAACTGCGCCGCTGGGACCGCTACAGCTGAGCGGGGGTCGCCGGCTTCTCGGTGTCTGCGCGAAGCTGACTTGACCGGGTGACGAAATTGGCACGCTGTGCGTGCATTTCGTGCGCCGGGGCCTGGCAGAATCGGGGTCGTGACCCGAGAGGAATGGGCAGAGATCGACCGGCGGATCGCCGAGTCGGTGGCGCGCGGGGAGGCCGCGATCGCTCGCACCGAGGCCACGGTGGCCCGCGGCGAGGAGACGCGCCGGCGCCACGACGCCGCGGTCGCCCGGCAGGAACAGTCCCGAGCCGCGATCGACGCGTCCGTCGCCCGGCAAGAAGAGGCGTCCGCGCGGTTCGATGCGATCAACGCCCGCATGGCGGCGCGGTTGGAGGAGCGCGAACGGGAACGGGCTGAGCAGAGCGCCGTCCTCGGCGAACTCCGCGACGAGCTGCGCGAAGGGGCGCTCGTCACTGGGCTGCGCGAGGTCCAAGACGAGCTGCGCGAAGGCGCGCTCGTCAGCGGGCTGCGCGAGGTCCAAGGCGAGCTGCGCGAGGCGCGCGACGAGCGGCGGGCGCTGATCGAGGCCGTGATGAGGCTGCTCGACCGTCTGCCGCCGGCGCAGGCGGCCTAAGCTACAGGCCGAGCTCGTACTCGATCCAGCCGGCGGAACGCTCGGCGCCGGTCGAGTCGTAGAGCCGCTGGGCGGTGTAGTTGTCGAACGCGGTGACCCATTCGAGCTGGGCGGCGCCGCGCTCGCGGGCGACGTCGCGGGCCGCCTCGATCAGGGCGCGGCCGACGCCGCCGCCGCGGGCGTCCGGCTCGACGAAGAGGTCGTTCATCAGCACCGTCTCGGCGGCGAGGGTCGAGCTGAAGTGCCAGTAGAGGCAGGCGTAGCCGCGGAAGCGGCCGTCGGAGCGGGCGCCGAGCAGGAGGCCGTCCTCGCTGGGAGCGAGGAAGCGGCGGAAGAAGGACCGGTTGCGCCCCTCGTCGACGTCCTCGACCTCGTAAAAGCGCTGGTAGGCGGCGATCAGCGGCAGCAGCTCCTCGAACCGGTCGATGCTGACGGGGGCGATCTCGAGCTGGCTCGGCATCGGTCCCCAACCTATCGCGAGGGGGGCGCCGCCACGCAAGCCCGCGACCACGGGCAGGGACGCGAGCGCGGGCGCAGTAAGACCAAAGCCACGGCCGGCTAGGTGCCCGTCTAAGCTTGGGCGACCAGCCGGAGACCACGAGACCGATCAGTCCCGATAGG
>CAWEOH010000006.1:0-176480 GCA_963810455.1 uncultured Actinomycetes bacterium | reverse complement strand
CACGACGACCGCGGTCACCGCCTGCTGCCACTCGGGGTCCTCGCGGCCGATCACCGCCGCGTCGGCGACCGCGGGGTGGCGCATCAGCACCTCCTCGACCTCGGCCGGGACGACGTTCTCGCCGCCGCTGACGATCAGGTCGTCGATCCGGTCTTCGACGTAGAGGAAGCCCTCCTCGTCGATGTGGCCGAGGTCGCCGGTGTGCAGCCAGCCGCGCTCGTCGGCGCGGCCGGGGGCGACGGTCGGGCCCTGGATCAGGATCTCGCCGTCCTCGATCCGCAGATGGGTGGTGAGCAGCGGCCGGCCGGCGGAGCCCAGCTTGCGGCGGGCGTCGGCCGGGGCCAGCGTCGTCACCTGCGAGCAGGTCTCGGTCAGGCCGTAGGTCTGGACCACGGTCGCGCCCCGGTCGAGCGCCTCGCGCAGCGGCTCCTCGGGGACGGGGCCACCGCCGACCAGGATCGCCCGCGGCCCGGAGAGGTCGGCGCCGGCGTCGAGCAACCGGGTCAGCATCGTCGTCACCAGCGAGACGACGGTGATCCGATCCGATTCCAGCGAGGCGGCGACGCGGTCGACGTCGAAGCCGTCGTGGACGACCGCGGTGGTGCCGTAGATGACGCTGCGCATGACGATCGAGAGGCCGGCGATGTGGCTGAGCGGCAGGCAGCAGAGCCAGCGGTCGTGCGGGTCGACGCCGATGTTGAAGCCGGAGCCGACCGCGCTCCAGAGGAAGTTGCCGTAGGTGAGGCCGACCGGCTTCGGCGTCCCCGAGCTGCCGCTGGTGAGGACGCGGGCGCAGACGTCGTCCATGTCGTGCTCGCCGAGCAGCGGCAGGTCGGCCTCGGTCTGGGTCAGCAGACCGGGGTCGTCGAGGTCGACGATCGGCTCCTCGGCGGCGACGATCGCGGCCCGCTCGCCCGCGGTCAACCGCGGGCTCAGCGGCAGCAGCTTGGCGCCGACCTTCATCAGCGCGTGGGCGAGGACGACCTGCTCGCGGCGCGGGTGCATGGTCAGCGCCGCGGTCGAGCCGCGGCGGACGCCGTGGGCGGCGAGCCGGCGGGCGACCCAGGTCGCTTCCGCCTCGAGCTCGGCGTAGCTCATCTCGGCGCCTTCGGCGATCAGCGCCGTGTCGTCGGGGCAGCTCTGAGAGCGCTGCGCGAGCCAGTCGTCCAGTTTCATATCGTGCCCATCATGCCCAAACGCCACAAGTCCGCCCCGCCCGAGGCCGAGCTGTACGCGCCGATCGAGTGGCGAAGCGCCGGCGAGTACGAGGACATCCTCTACGAGAAGGCCGAGGGGATCGCGAAGATCTCGATAAACCGGCCCGAGGTGCTCAACGCCTTCCGGCCGCAGACGCTGGTCGACGTCTCCGACGCGATGGAGCGCGCCCGCGAGGACGCCGAGGTCGGCGTCGTCGTCCTCACCGGCGTCGGCGAGGAGGCGTTCTGCTCGGGGGGCGACCAGCAGGTCCGGGGCGACACCGGCTACATCGCCGAGGGTGCCTCGATGGGGCGCTTCCACGTCACCGACCTGCAGGTGCAGATGCGGCGGCTGCCGAAGCCGGTGGTGGCGATGGTCGCCGGCTACGCGGTCGGCGGCGGCCACGTGCTGCACGTCTGCTGCGACCTGACGATCGCCGCCGACAACGCGGTCTTCGGCCAGACCGGGCCGCGGGTCGGCTCCTGGGACGGCGGCTTCGGCGCCTCGCTGCTGCGCGACCTGGTCGGCACCAAGAAGGCGAAGGAGATCTGGCTGCTCTGCCGGATGTACGACGCCGAGGAGGCGCTGGAGATGGGGCTGGTCAACCGGGTCGCGCCGCTGGCCGAGCTGGAGCGCGAGACGGTCGCCTGGTGCCGCGAGATGCTCGCCCTCTCCCCCTTCGCCCTGCGGCTGGTCAAGGCGAGCTTCAACGCCCACGAGGACGGCTACGCGGGGATCCAGCAGCTCGCCCACGACGCCAACCTCCTCTTCTACGGGAGCGAAGAGGCGGCGGAGGGGCGCGAGTCGTTCAAGCAGAAACGCCCACCCGACTTCGGCAAGTTCCCAAGACGCCCATGAGCGCCGGCCGGGCCGGAGGCCCGCGATGAGGATCTGGGTGATGGCGGCGCGGCCGCGGACGCTGCCGGCGGCGGTGGCACCGGTGCTGGTCGGGACCGCGGCGGCCGTGCAGTGGGTCGGCGAGCTGCCGCGCTGGGGGGCCTTCGCCGCCGCCCTCGTCGGCTCGATCTTCATCCAGATCGGGACCAACCTCGCCAACGACTACTCCGACGCCCGCCGCGGCGCCGACACCGCCGACCGGCTCGGCCCGGTACGGGTCACCTCGACCGGGATGGTGACGCCGCAGCGGGTGCTGCGCGCGACCTGGATCGCCTTCGCGGTGGCTGTCGCCTGCGGCGTCTACCTGGCGGCGGTGGCGGGGATCGTGATCATCCTGATCGGCGCCCTCTCGATCGCCGCCGGCGTCCTCTACACCGGCGGCCCGCGCCCCTACGGCTACGCCGGCCTCGGCGAGGTCTTCGTCTTCCTCTTCTTCGGCCTGGTCGCCGTCAACGGCTCCTACTACGTGCAGCTCGAGCAGCTCGACGCGCTGCCGCTGGGGCTCTCGATCTCGATCGGGTTCCTCGCCACGGCGATCCTCGTCGTCAACAACGTGCGCGACATCGAGACCGACCGCCGCGCCGGCAAGATGACGCTGGCGGTGCGGATGGGCCGCGCCAACGCGGTCAACCTCTACGCGGTGCTGATGGTCGGCGCCTTCGTCGTGCTGCCGGTCGCGCTGCTGGCCGGGGAAGCGAGCGCGCTGCCGCTGATCGGCCTGCTGGCGCTGCCGCTGGCGCTGAAACCGGTCCGCGTGGTGGCGACGCACACCGACGGCCCGGCGCTGAACGGCGCCCTGGCGGAAACCGGCGCCGCGCTCGGCGCCTTCAGCCTGCTGGTCACGATCGGGCTCCTGATCTCGGCCTGAGAGGCTGTGGGCGTGCGCCTCGCGGCCGTCGAAGTCATCCCGTACGCCCTGCCCTTCAGGGAGCCCTACGCGACCGCACGGGGAACGCTGACGCGGCGCGAGATGGTGCTGCTGCGGCTGCGCGGCGAGGAGGGGGCTGTGGGGCTGGGCGAAGCGGTGCCGCTGGCGCTGCGCGGAGGGGCCCCTCTCGAGCAGGTGGTGACAGAGCTGCAGGGGCTGGCGGAGGCGGCGAGGCTGGACGTGGCGGCGTTCGGGAGCCGGCTGGCGGAGGCGCGGCTGAGCGCGCCGGCGCGGTGCGCGGCGCGGACCGCGCTCGAGGACCTGACGGCGACCGCGAGCGGCGCCGATCAGGGGCCGCGAACGGCGATCGAGTGCAACGCGACGCTGGTCGCGGGTGAGCCGGCGGCGGTGGCCGAGGAGGCCCTGCGCTGGCGGGAGGCGGGCTTCGAGACCTTCAAGCTGAAGCTCGGCGCCGGAGACGACCTCGGGCAGGTGGAGGCGGTGCGGGAAGCGGTCGGCCCGGAGGCGAGGATCAGGGTCGACGCCAACGCGGCCTGGTCGCTGGCGCAGGCGAAGTCGAGTCCTCGCCGCGATCGAGCCGCTCGGGATCGAGCTGGTCGAGCAGCCGGTGGCGACGATGGAGGAGGCGGCGGAGCTGGCCGCGAGCACCTCGATCCCGCTGTGCGGCGACGAGAGCATCGTCACGGCCGCGGATGCGGCGCGGGCGGCGGGCCTCGGCGCCTTCCAGGCGACCGGGATCAAGCTCTCCAAGGTCGGCGGCGGCGCCGAGGGGATCGCGATCGCGGAGACGCTGCCCGCCTACGCCTCGAGCGCCCTCGACGGCCCGGTCGGCATCGCGGCGGGGGCGCTGCTCGCCGCCGCGATCGACCAGCGCGCCGCGGCCGGGCTGCAGCCTCGCTTCGCCCACGGCCTCGCCACCCAGCGCCTCTTCGCCTCGACCGTCGCCGCGGTCGGGTGCGAGCTGCGCGACGGTCGCCTCCACCTCCCCCCCGGCCCCGGGCTCGGCGTCGAGATCGACGAGGATGCGCTGCGCGCGCACCGGATCTAGGCTGCATGTGGCTCTTTTGTTCGGATGCGCCGAACAAAAGCGCCACTGACCCGCGTGGACCCGACCAACGCCAACACCGCCCTCGCCTCGGCCTTCGTCGAGGAGCTGGCGCGCGGCGGGCTGCGGCATGCGGTCGTCTCCCCCGGCTCGCGCAATACGCCGCTGGCCCTGGCGCTGTGGCGGCAGCCGGAGATCGAGGTGACGGTGCTCGTCGACGAGCGCTCGGCCGGGTTCTTCGCGCTCGGGGCGGCGCAGGTGAGCGGCCAGCCGGTCGCGGTCCTCTGCACCTCGGGGACGGCCGCCGCCAACTACCACCCCGCGGTCTGCGAGGCCGACGAGTCGGCGCTGCCGCTGCTCGTGCTGAGCGCCGACCGGCCGCCGGAGCTGCGCGGGATCGGCGCCGGGCAGACGATCGACCAGGTGAAGCTGTTCGGCGCCGCGGCGCGCTGGTTCTGCGAAGTCGGCACCCACGAGGCCGACGACGCCGGCCTGCTGCACTACCGCTCGCTCGCCTGCCGGGCGCTGGCGGCGGCCCGCGGCGAGGCGCGGCCGGGACCGGTGCACCTCAACTTCCCCTGGCGCGAGCCGCTGGCGCCGCTGCCGGTCGAGGGCGCGGTGACCGCGACCGACCCGCTGGCGCTGCGGGGGCGCGAGAACCGCCCCCTGACCGCGGTCACCCGGCTCGACCTCGAGCCGACGCCGTTCCTGCTCGACGAGGTGGCGGCCCACATCGGCGACGCGATCTCCGGCGTGATCGTCGCCGGCCGCCAGCTCGATCCCGAGCTGCGCGAGCCGCTCGCCCACCTCGCCCGCGTCTCCGGCTTCCCGATCCTCGCCGAGCCCACCTCGCAGCTGCGCTGCGGCCCGCACGACCGCTCGCTGGTCGTCTCGACCTACGACCTGCTGCTGCGCGACGAGCGCTTCGCGCGCTCGGTCACGCCCGAGCTCGTCCTCCGCTTCGGCGAGATGCCGACCAGCAAGCCGCTGCGCGCCTGGCTGGCGGCCAGCGGCGCCGACCAGATCGCGATCGACCCGAGCGAGGGATGGAACGAGCCGACCGGCCGCGCGGCGGCGATCCTGCGCGCCGACCCGACCGAGCTGGCGGCGGGCTGGGCGGCGCGGCTGGACCGCGAACCGCGCGGCGAGCCGACGAGCTGGCTCGAGGCCGACCGGGCGGCGCGCGAGGCGCTGGTCGCGGCACTCGAGGACAGCGGCCGCGGCGCGGCGATCAGCGAGCCGGCCCTGCACCTGGCGCTCGGCCGCGCCCACCGCGACGGCGACCTCGTCTACACCGCGTCGAGCATGCCGATCCGCGACCAGGAGAGCTTCCTGCCGCCGGGAGAGGCCGACGCGCTGTTCCTCTGCAACCGGGGCGCCAACGGGATCGACGGCCTCCTCTCCTCCGCGATCGGCGCCGCCCACGCCGGCGGCCGGCCGACGACCGTGGTTACCGGCGACCTCGGCTTGCTCCACGACCTCGGCGGCCTGGCGGCGCTGCGCGAGGTCGAAACCCCGGTGCGGATCGTCGTCATCGACAACGACGGCGGCGGCATCTTCCACTTCCTGCCGCAGCAGGGCGCGATGCCCGCGCCGGAGTTCGAAGCGCTGCTCGGCACCCCGCGCGGCCTCGACGCCGGCAAGGCGGCGGCGCTCTTCGACCTCTCCCACACCCGCCTCGACTCGCTCGCCGACCTCCCCACCGCCCTAGCCGCCGGCACCGGCGTGGTCGAGGTGAAGACCGACCGCCAGACCAACGTAGAAGTCCACCGCCAGCTCTCCAACCGGGTCGCCGCCGCTCTGGCGGACCTACACGACGGCTGATCGGCGGCCCGGGAGGCCCTCGCCGGAGCCTCCCGGCTGTTGCTCCGGCGAGGGCCTCCCGGGCCGCCCCTCCGCCCCCTACTCCGCCAGCAGCGGCAGCAGGGCCTGCAGCTTGACCTCGGTCTCGGCCAGCTCGGCGGCCGGGTCGGAGCCGGCGACGACGCCGACGCCGGCGAAGAGGTGGGCCTCGCGGTCGCGGAGCAGGGCGCTGCGCAGGGCGACGCAGAACTCGCCGTCCTCGGTCGCGTCCATCCAGCCGACCGGGCCCGCGTACCAGCCGCGGTCCATCCCCTCGAGGTCGGCGATCGCGGCGCCGGCCGCCGGCCAGGGCTCGCCGCCGACCGCCGGGGTCGGGTGCAGCAGGCCGGCGATCTCGATCGCCGAGTGCGGCTCGGCGAGCTGGGCGATCACCGGCGTCGCCAGGTGCTGGATGTTCGCCACCTTGACGATCTCAGGCTCGGCCGCCGCCTCGACCCAGACCGCGTGCGGGCGCAGGGCGCGGACGATCCGCTCGGCGACGATCCGCTGCTCGCGCCGGTCCTTGTCGCTGCGCAGCAGCTGCTCGCCGAGGTGGTCGTCGACGGCGGGGTCGGAGCTGCGCCGGGTCGAGCCGGCGAGGGCGACGGTGGAGACGGAGGCGCCCGAGCGGCGCACCAGCAGCTCCGGGCTCGCTCCGGCGAAGGCGGCCTCGGGGGTGCCGCAGCAGAAGCAGAAGCAGGCGGGGAACTGAACGCGCATCGCGCCGAACAGCGCCGCCGGGTCGTGGGCCCTGGCGGCGCCGACGATCACCTCGCGGGCGAGCACGACCTTGCTCATCTCGCCGGCGCCGATCCGCTCTGTGGCGGCGGCGACCGCGGCTTCGAACTCGGCCGGCGGCCGGGCACTGCGGATCTCGGCGTGGGCGGTCGGGTGCGGGTCGAGCAGCGGTAGCGGCTCGGCGCGCAGGCCGGCGACGCGCGCCTCGGCCGCGGCGAGGTGGGCCTCGGCCTCCTCGCCGGGGCCGAGCATCGCGTTGACGGTGAGGAAGGTGCGCTCGCCGCTGCGGCAGAGCGAGAGCTCGGGCAGGACGAGCGAGCCCGGCGCCAGCGAGGACCAGGCCGAGGAAGCGCCGCCCGCGGGATCGAAGGCGAAGCCGCCGAGCCAGACCGGCCCGGCGCCCGCCGGCAGCCCGGGCGGCTCGTCGTGCACGCCGTCGCCGCCGCTGCGCAGGCACTCGGCGGCGACGTCGCGGAAGCGGTCGCGCCCGCGCGAGGCGGACTCGTGGGCGACGCCGAGCCCGGCGAGCGCGAACCCCCGGTCGGGCTGCTCCCAGCAGAACCAGCGGTCGGTGGCCAGGCGCGAGGCGAAGACGACCGCGCAGGGGTCGTCGATCTCGACCTCGCGGGTGACGCTGACCAGCCGCCTCCTGCTCCCCCCCGCCGCCCGTTCGGCCGCGGCCCTGAAGCCGCCGAGCAGCGAGTCGAGCGCGGCGCCCTGGATCAGTCCGAACCCCTGGCGATCGCGATCTCTCCCGTCCGCACCATTTCCACGAGTCCGTGCGGGCGGACCATCCGCTCGAAGGCTTCGATCTTGTCGGCCGAGCCGGTGACCTCGATCGTCATCGTGCGGCGCGCGACGTCGACGATTTTGGCGCGGAAGATCTCGGCGAACTGGATGATCTCGGCGCGGTTCTCGACCGCCGAGGAGACCTTGAACAGCGCCATCTCGCGCGCCACCGTCTCCTCCGGCTCCATGTCGCGGATCTTCAGCACGTTGACCAGCTTGTGCAGCTGCTTGGTCACCTGGTCGATCGGGTGGACGGCGCCGTCGAGGGTGAGCGTGATCCGCGAGACGCTGGGGTCGTCGGTCGGGCCGACCGCGAGGGTGTCGATGTTGAAGCCGCGGCGCGAGAAGAGGCCGGCGACGCGGGCGAGGACGCCCGGCTTGTTCTCGACCATGATCGAGAGGATGTGCTTGCGCCCGCTCAGCTGCCCGGGCACGTGCAGGTCCTCGAGCTTGACTGCCTGCGGGGTCCCGGCCTCCATCAGCGCACCGCCTTCGGCGCCTCGACCATGTCGCGGGCGGCGTTGCCCGGCGGGATCATCGGGTAGCAGTTCTCCTCGGCGGTGACGCGGACGTCGAGCAGCACCGGCCCCTCGGTCTCCAGCGCGCGGGTCATCGTCGCCGCCAGGTCGTCGGCGGCCTCGCAGCGCATGCCGGTGGCGCCGAACGCCTCGGCCAGCTTCACCCAGTCGGGCGCGCCGGCCATGTCGACGGCGCTGTAGCGGCGGTCCCAGAACAGCTCCTGCCACTGGCGGACCATGCCCATGTAGCCGTTGTTCATCAGGAAGACCTTGACCGGGATGTCGTGGGCGACGCAGGTTGCGAGCTCCTGGATGTTCATGATCAGGCTGCCGTCGCCGGCGACGCAGACGACGGTCTCCTCGGGGCACGCGACCTGGGCGCCGACCGCCGCCGGCAGGCCGAAGCCCATCGTGCCGAGGCCGCCGGAGTTGATCCAGTGCCGGGGCTTCTCGAAGCCGTAGTACTGCGCGGTCCACATCTGGTGCTGGCCGACGTCCGAGGTGACGATCGCGTCGCCCTTGGTCACCCGGTACAGGGTCTCGATCATGAACTGCGGCTTGATCTCGCCGTCCTTGCCGGGCTCGTAGCGGAGCGGGTGCTCGCGCTGCCAACCGCGAATCGCCTCCCACCACGCGTCCAGCCGGCTGGAGTCGGTCTGCAGCGCCCGGTACTCGCGGGTCAGCTTCGGCAGCACCTGCTTGACGTCGCCGACGATCGGGATGTGGGCGCCGACGTTCTTCGAGATCTCGGCCGGGTCGATGTCGATGTGGATCACCTTGGCGTGCGGCGCGAACTCGGCCAGCTTGCCGGTGATGCGGTCGTCGAAGCGGGCGCCGATCGCGACGATCAGGTCGGCTTTGTCCATCGCGTAGTTGGCGGTGAAGGTGCCGTGCATCCCGAGCATCCCGAGCCAGTGCTCGTCGGAGGCGGGGAAGGCGCCGAGGCCCATCAGGGTCGAGGTGACCGGGAAGTTGTCGGAGCCGGCGAGCTCGCGCAGCTCCTCGGAGGCGTTGCCGTTGATCACGCCGCCGCCGGTGTAGAGGATCGGCCGGCGCGCGGTCGCCAGCGCCTTGGCGGCGATCCGGACCTGCTTGATGTTGCCCTCGGTCGAGGGCTTGTAGCCGGGCAGCTCGACCGGCTCGGTGCGCGGCTCGTAGTCGATCTCGGCGCGCGAGAGGTCCTGCGGGACATCGATCAGGACCGGCCCCGGGCGCCCGGTCGAGGCGATGTGGAAGGCGGCGTGGACGTACTCGGGGATCTGGCGCGGGTCGGTCACCTGGAAGGAGTGCTTGACGAAGGGCAGCGTCGCCCCGAGCACGTCGGCCTCCTGGAAGCCGTCGGTGCCGATCAGTTCGGTTTTCACCTGGCCGGTGATGAAGACGGTCGGGACCGAGTCGAGCATCGCGTCGGCGATCGCCGTGATCAGGTTGGTCGCGCCGGGCCCGGAGGTGGCGAAGGCGACGCCGACCCGGCCGGAGGCGCGGGCGTAGCCCTCGGCGGCGTGGCCGGCGCCCTGCTCGTGGCGGGCCTGGATGTGGCGGAAGTCGGCGTCGAAGACGGCGTCGTAGATCGGCAGGTTCGCCCCGCCGGGGATGCCGAAGACGTGTTTGACGCCCTCGGCCTTGAGCGATTCCATCAGCGCGTCGGCAGCTCGCATAGCCGTTCGATGCTACCAGCGGCGCGTTGCCCGCCCGCGGCCGCCGCCGGCCCTGGCGCTACGCCTGCGTCGCAGGGCTTTTCGCCGGGTTCCAGCGGGTCCGCGGGTCGATCGAGCCCTCGATCGCGTTGCCCTTGTAGCGCTCGATCGCGTGCAGCATCGTCTCGACCAGCTCCTCCCCCAGGTGGGTCGGTTCGAGGCCGAGGTCGAGCAGCTTGGTGTGGACCGCGTTGTAGTAGTGCTCTTCCTTCTCGACCCGCGGGTTGTCGTAGTGCTGGATCTCGACCGTGTAGCCGAGGTGCTCGCCGGCTTCCTTGACCAGCCCGGCCAGCTCCATCACCGAGAACTGCTCGGTGAACTGGTTGAAGACGCGGAACTCGCCGCGCTCGGCGGGGTTCGTCGCCGCCAGCTCGACGCAGGCGAGGGTGTCGCGGATGTTGAGGAAGCCGCGGGTCTGGTGGCCGGCGCCGTAGACGGTCAGCGGGTGGCCGATCACCGCCTGCAGGCAGAAGCGGTTGAGCACGGTGCCGAACAGCTCGTCGTAGTCGAAGCGGGTGATCAGCCGCTCGTCGCGGCCGGTCTCCTCGGTTTCGACGCCGTAGACGACGCCCTGGTTGAGGTCGGTCGCGCGCAGGCCCCAGGTGCGGCAGGCGAAGTGGATGTTGGTCGAGTCGTGGACCTTCGAGCAGTGGTACAGCGAGCCGGGCATTTTCGGATACGGGAGCGTGTCCTTGCGGCCCTTGTGCTCGATCTCGATGTAGCCCTCCTCGATGTCGATGTTGGGCTGGCCGTACTCGCCCATCGTCCCGAGCTTGACCAGGTGGGCGTCGGGGACGTGGTCGCGCATCGCGAACAGCAGGTTGAGGTTGCCGATCACGTTGGCCTGCTGGGTTTCGACGGCGCGCTCGCGCGAGAGCATCGAGAAGGGGGCCGAGGCCTGCTGGCCGTAGTGGACGACCGCCTCGGGGCGGGTCTCGGCGACGACCTCTTCGAGGAAGTCGCCGTCCTCGACGGCGCCGACGTAGCGGCGGATCTCCTCGCCGGAGACCTCGTGCCAGGCGGCGATCCGCTCGTCGAGCGAGGCGATCGGGGTCAGCGAGCCGCTGCCGTGTTCGTCGTGCCAGCGGCGGCGGGAGAAGTTGTCGACGACCGAGACCTCGTGGCCGCGGGCGGAGAACCGGAGCGCCGTCGGCCACCCGAGATAGCCGTCCCCGCCGAGGATCAGAACTCGCATACGCGGGGCAGCCTAGCTGAACCGGCGCCCGCGGTGGGCCGGAGCGGAGCCCCGGCGGGAGCGCCGTCCGGACCTAGAATCGCGCCGGTGATGGCGCGCCTCGAAAAGGCCTGCGGCGGTCGCAGGGCGGCGGCGGTGCTGATCCTCGCCTGGCTGCTCGGGCTCGGGCTGCGCCTCGATTACGCGATCCGCGCGCCCCAGCACCCGGTCGACGACGCCCGCGCCTACGCGCGGATCTCGCGCGCGCTCTACGAAGGCGACGGCTACACGCAGGGACCGGGCTTCGAGTACCTGCAGTCGGCCTCCAACTACCAGCCGGGCCTGCCGCTGGCGGTGACCGGGATCTACGAGCTGCGCGGCGCCGCCGACGAACGCGCGGCGCGGATCGTCCTCGCCCTGGCGAGCTCGCTGGCGGTCCCCTTCGCCTTCCTGATCGGGCGGCGGCTCGCCGGGACCGGCGCCGGCCTGATCGCCGCCGTGCCGGTCGCGATCTACCCGGCGCTGCTCGAGTACAGCGGGATGCTGATGACCGAGCCGGTGGGCAGCGCCCTGCTCGCCGGCGCCGTGCTGCTCCTGCTGCGGGCGCGTGAACGCGAGCGCCCCTGGCCCTGGGCGGCGACCGGGCTGGCGCTCGGCGCGCTGACGATGCTGCGCCCCGAGTACCTGCCGCTCGTCCTCGTTCTGCCTGTGCTGGCGATCCTGCCCTGGCGCCGGAGCGCGCCCGGCAGCGGGCGGCGGCTGGGGCTGGCGGCGCTGATGGCGGGCTGCGCCTGCCTCGTCCTGCTGCCGTGGACGGTGCGCAACTACGTCGCCTTCGAACGGCTGGTGCCGGTCTCGACCGGCGGCGGCCAGGTGCTCTACCAGGGCAGCTACCTGCCGGCCGGGCCGAACCCCGAAAACATCACCCCGGTGCTGCTAGACCGGTACCCGTGGATCCAGCGCCAGCTCGGGCCGCTCCCCGGGCCGATCTACCGCGGCCAGGCGGTGGCGGCGCTGGCCCACCGCCTGCACCCGGGCGAGAACACCGACGCGGCGCTGACCGGGATGGCGATCGACGCCTACGCGACGGCCGCGCGCGAGGAACCGCTGGAGCTGGTCGGGTTCCTCGCCGGCAAGGTCTGGTTCGCCTGGACCGACCCGGCCCGCGGGGTGATGCGCTTCCCCCTCTGGCGCGCGCTGCAGATCGCGCTGCTGGCGAGCGCCGCGTTGGGGCTGGTCGTCGGCCTTACGCGGCGCCGCTTCGACTTCACGGCGATCGCCGTGGTCCTGCTCTTCGTCACCGCCGTGCAGGCGATCTACATCGCCTCGCCGCGCCGCACCCTGACCCTGCTGCCGCTCACCGCGGCGCTGGCCGGGGTGGGAGCCGTCTGGCTCTGGAACGAGAGGCGGGAGCTGCTGCGGCTCGGTCGGAGCCGGTCGGACGAGTCGCCGGCGTCGACCTAGGCCAAGGGCGGTAGGCCCGGCCGCCGGGCATGCGCGCCGACCCGGCCGGGCCGGCGCGCCCGGACGGGATTCAGCCCTTGAAGGTGAGGGCGAAGCCGATCTTCACGTACATCGGCGAGTCGGCGCCTTTGAAGACGCACTTGTACTTGACCCGGTTCTGGTTCTTGCTGGAGACGGTCGGCGTGCAGCGGAACCCGCGCACGCTCTTCGGCTCCTCGAGGCCGAGCTTGATCACGCGGTTCATCACCGTCTTCGCGTAGCCGCAGGTCGCGTACTTCTTCTGCGACTTGGTGACGTAGCGCGAGTAGAGGTGGCCCTTGACCTGCTTGCCCACCACCTTGTTCGAGGAGGTCGTGCAGGTCTTGGTGCTGCCCTTCGTGGCGGCGGCGGCGCTGCCGCTGAAGGCGATGACGGCGCAGAGGACGGCGCCGGTGAGAATCAGGGAGATGCGACGCATGCGGGTGCTCCTTGGTCTGTGTGGATCCTGCCGAGCGGCTGATTCGCCGCGCGGGGCCTTCCCCCTCTTCGGAGGTTTGCCTCGGGGATCGGCCCGACCGCCGCGGGGCTTGAGCCGGCTCGACGGATAGCCTGATCCGGCCTGTGACCGCCGTCGCCGACCGGATCCGCGCGCTGCCCGCCCGCCTCGGGCGGCGGACGTTGATCGCCCTGATCGCGATCGCCGCGCTCGGCCTGGTGGCACGGGCGGTCGTCGTCGTCCACCCGGTCGCCAACCCCGCCGACGACTCGCACGCCTACTACGCCCTCGCCAAGGCGCTGTATGAGGAAGGCAGCTTCGGCAACTCCGAATTCAAGAACCCGAGTGACTGGTCGCCGGGAGCGCCGCTGCTCTACGCCGCCGCCTTCTACGCGACCGGCGGTGCCCGCGAAGGGACGGCGCGGATCGTCGAGGCGCTGCTCGGGGTCGCAGCGATCCTCGTCGTCTTCGCCCTGGCCCGCCGCCTCGCCATGGGGACGGGGGGCCGACGGGCCGATTTCCCGGGCCATTCCGGGGAAATCGGCCCGTCGGCGGCTCGGGGTATGTCGCGGCCGGATGTGGTGGGGTTGGTGGCGGCGTTCGGGGTCGCCGTCTACCCGCCGTTCATCCACTCGACCGGGGAGCTGATGAGCGAGCCGCCGGCGATCCTCACCCTGCCGGCGGCGGTGCTCGCCTTCCTCTGGGCGAGCGAGGACGAGCGCGCCTGGTGGGCCTGGCTGGTGCCCGGGTTCCTGTTCGGGCTGACCGCGATGTTCCGGCCCGACTACCTGATCGTCGGCGCCGCCTTCGTCGTCCTCGCGGCGATCCGCGTCGGCGCCCGTCGCGGCTGGCGCCCCGGCCTCGCGGGCGCGGCGCTGCTGGCCGCCTCGCTGGTCGCCGTGATCGTCCCCTGGACGATCCGCAACCTCGACGTCCTCGGCCGCCTGGTACCGATCTCGACCGGGGGCGGCAAGGCGCTCTACGTCGGCACCTTCCTCCCCGCCGACGGCGAATACCAGCGGGTCAAGGCGATCCTCTACCGGCGTGAAACCGGTCGCTCGCTGCCGCCGCAATCCGAAGCGCTGAACGAAGTCGACCCGACGCCGCTCTTCGACAAGGTCTGGAAAGGGCGCTATCCCGACCTGCCCCGCGATTCCGCCCTCGGCAAGATCGGCAAACAGAACTTCTCCAAGTTCTTCGGCGAAGACCCGCTCGGCTACCTGGCGATGACGGCGCGCAAGGCGGGCAGGATCTGGAGCAGCGGGGTCGGCGAAGCGATGAGCAGCACCCCCGGCCGCGTCGTCCAGCTGCTGCTCGTCGCCCTCGGGCTGGCCGGCTTCGTCGGGCTCGGGCTGCGGCGGCGCTGGTGGGAGCTGGTCGCGCTGGCGACCCCGATCGCCCTCGTCACCCTGGTCGGCGCCGCGACGCTGGCGGCACCGCGCCGCAACGAGGTGCTGATGACGCTGGTCTTTCCGCTCGCCGCGCTGGCGCTGACTTCCGGCGTCGCCGCCCTATTCTCTGGCCGCGAATGGTCCCCACAGCAGGCATCTTCCCCGCCGAACTGACGGCGCTGCGCGGCGGCGGCCTGCTGATCGCCGCGCTGCTCGTCGCCTACGCGGTCGCCCGCCGCCGCACGCTGCGCAACGCCGACGTGCTGATCCTGCTGGCGACCGGTGTCGCCCTGGCGCTCGTCTCCGGCACCGAAATCGTCAACGGCGCGCTCTCGGCCTTCTCCTTCGAGAAAGGCAACAACGGCCGCATCCTCGGCCTCGCCGTGTTCGCGATCTTCGTCCTCTTCGCGCTGATCCTGCGGGCGCTGGCGCAGACCGCGCGCAACCAGCGCCAGCTGGCGGCGGCGCTCGAGGGCCTGGCCTGGGAGGAGTTCCGCCAGGCGAAGCTGCCGGAGCGCTTCCGCGGCAAGGTCGCCGTCCTGATCCCCGCCTACAACGAGGCCGACAACATCGGCCACGTGCTCGACCAGATGCCGAGCGAGGTCTGCGGGGTCACCATCGAAGTGCTGGTCGTCGACGACGGCTCGCGCGACGGCACCGGCGACGTCGCCGCCGAGCACGGCGCCGTCGTCGCCCGCCACGTCACCAACCGCGGCGGCGGTGCAGCGCTGCGCACCGGCTACCGGCTGATGGTCGAATCGGGCGCCGAGGTCGTCGTCACCCTCGACGCCGACGGCCAGCACCGCCCCGACGAGATGGCACGGCTGGTCCAGCCGGTCCTCGACGGCGAGGTCGACGTCGCCCACGGCTCGCGCGTCCTCGGCGAGGCCGACCGCAACCACTTCGCCCGCGAGCTCGGGATCGTCTTCTTCAACCGGCTCGTCTCCTTCATCACCCGCACCCATGTCACCGACTGCTCCAACGGCTACCGGGCGGTGCGGACCAGGGTCCTGCCCCAGCTCGTCCTGCGCCAGGAGCAGTTCCACACCTCGGAGTTCATGATCGAGGCGATCAAGCGCGGGATCCCCGCCAAGGAGGTCCCGATCACGGTCGAGCAGCGGCTGCACGGCCACTCGAAGAAGCCGGCGGTGCTCCGCTACGGCGTCGGCTTCGCCAACGCGATCGTCCGCACCTGGCTGCGCTGAGCCGACTCGGGATCGGCGCCGGGGTCCAGGTCGGGTGGCGCTCCAAGGGCGCGCCGCGCCTGCGCACGGGAAGACGGCCAGTGCGAGCTTTTCAGAGCCGTAGTCCCTATTACTGGATCTATTTCCAGCATTCTCGCGGTCTTCCCGAAAGCGCCGCGCGATATGGACGAGAAGCAAGGAAGAAGGGGGTGTCCCATGACGATGCATACGGCCGCAAGCGGCTTCCCGCTCGCCTCGATCGCCAAGAACGGCTGAGGCCGCCGAACCGGAGGCCGGCTGCTCCCGGGGGTGGCCGGCCCCTACCGAACGCCGGGATGGCGGACCGCGGCCGGGTCCGGGAGATAGAGGTCCGTGCCACAGCGCGGGCAGACCTGCACGTACAGCTTCAGCTCCTTGCCGCAGCGCGGGCACTGGCGCTCGGGTTCGTCCTTCTCGACCCGGTAGAGGACCACCGCGATCAGGCCGAGCGGCGGCAGCACGGCGCCGATCAGCAGCCAGATCCAGAACGAGCTCCCCTTCGCCTTGCCGATAATCGCGGTGGCGAGGCCGAAGCTGACGGCGATCAGGACGTACGGCATGACCCCATTGTGCCTGGTCCCTCGCCCCAGCCGGTCGGGCGCGTCAGTCGAGCTGGTCGGGCCGGCCGATCGAGCCGACCTCGGCGATGTCGCGCCTGAACGGCAGCCCGGCGGTCCAGTCGAGGACGGCGCGTACCTTGCGGGCGGTGCCCGGGATCTGGCTCATGTGGTAGCTGCGGGCCAGCCACCAGGCGGGGAAGCCGCGGAAGGTGCGGTCACCCACCCGGCCAACGGCCTTGTAGCGGCCGAGGTTGGCGAAGGATGCCTGCGAGCGGTACTCGAAGGGCCGGGCGGAGCCGATGCCGAGCTCGGCGGCGATGTTCCGCGCCGCCACCGGGCCCTGGCGCACCGCGTGCTGAGCGGTCGGCGGGCAGAGGCCGCCTCGCGGGTCGGGCGCCGCGGCGCAGTCGCCGATCGCCCAGACCGAGTCGAGCCCCTGGACCCGCAGGTGGTCGTCGACCGGAACGCGGCCGCGGTCGTCGAGCGGCAAATTGAGCTCGCGCAGGATCGGCTGCGGGGCGACGCCGGCGGTCCAGACCACGGTCCTGGTGGGCAGCACCTCGCCGGTCGAGAGGCGGGCGCTGTTGTCGGTGACCTCCTCGAGCGTCGTGCTGAGGCGGATGTCGATGCCGCGGCCGCGCAACTCGCGCAGGGCGTAGTCGGCGAGCTCGGCGTCGATCTCCGGCAGCACCCGATCCATCGCCTCGACCAGGACCCAGCGCATGCCGTGCAGGCGGGCGCGAGGATACGAGTCCATCGCGTCGGCGGCGAAGTCCTGCAGCTCGGCCAGCGCCTCGAGGCCCGCGTAGCCGCCGCCGACGAAGACGAAGGTGAGCAGCTCGTCGCGGCGGGCGACGTCTTCGGTCGCGTTGGCTTCCTCGAGCGCCTCGACCAGGTGGTTGCGCAGGTAGATCGCGTCGGCCAGGCTCTTGAACCCGACGGCGTGCTCGGCGAGGCCCGGGATCGGCAGCGTCCGCGAGACCGAGCCGAGAGCCAGCAGCAGCTGGTCGTAGGCCAGCGTCTCGGTCTCGCCGTACTTGGGCCGCAGCTCGACCGTCTTCGCCTCGGGGTCGTGGCCGACGATCGAGCCGAGCCGCAGGTACGTCCGCTTGAGGATGTCGCGCAGCGGCGTGACCACATGGCGCGGCTCCAGCGTCCCCGCCGCCGCCTCCGGCAGGAACGGCGTGTAGAGGGCGAAGTTCGTCTCGTTGACCAGCACCAGCCGCGCCGACTGCTTCGGCATCGTCCGCTCCAGCTCGCGCGCAGCCGCCGCCCCTCCGAAACCACCCCCGGCGATGACGACGTTCCAGGCCATGGCCGAAAACCTACCACCTTGTAACACGTTGTTACAAAGTGATGGATTGACGCAAGCCGCCCCGGACCGACCGCTGTTGAGCTTTGCTCGCGATATGAGCGGCAAAGCTCAACAGCACCGGGGGCAGCTCGGCCCCAGGCGACGTGTCGAGGCGGTCGGGAGGGCCCTCGGCGGAGCCTCCCCGCTGTTGCTCCGCCGAGGGCCCTCCCGACCGCCTCCCCGCAGCGCTACAGGCCGAGCTGCTCGCGGATCAGCTTGTTGACCTCGCCGCCGTCGGCGCGGCCCTTGGTCTCGCGCATCACGGCGCCGACGATCGCGCCGATCGCCTTGCCGTTGCCGGAGCGGATCTGCTCGGCGGCGGCGGGGTCGGCCTCGATCGCGGCGGCGACGATGCCGGCCAGCTCGCCGTCGTCGCCGGACATCTGGGCGAGGCCCTCGCGCTCGACGATGGTCTGGGCGTCGCCGCCCTCGGCGACCAGCGCCGCCAGCACGGTCTTGCCGGAGCCGTGGGAGATCGTCTTGCGGGCGACCAGCGTCACCAGCTCCGCCAGCGCCGCCGGCGTCACCTTCGAGGCCGCGGCACCGCCCTCGGCGTCGGCTGCCCGCAGCGCCGCCGCCAGCTCCCCCGTCACCCAGTTGGCGACCACCCGCGGCTCGGCCTCCGGGGCCTCGTTCGCCGCCTGCTCGAAGTACTCGGCGGTCGCCGGGTCGGAGGCGAGGACCAGCGCCACGTCGTGGGCGAGGCCCATCTCCTCGTAGCGGACGATCCGCGCCGCCGGCAGCTCCGGCAGCGACTCGCGGGCCTCGCGCAGCATCTCCTCGCTGGGCGCGATCGGAACCAGGTCGGGCTCGGGGAAGTAGCGGTAGTCGTGCGCCTCCTCCTTCGAGCGCAGCGGCGTCAGGTCGCCGCTGACCGGGTCGAAGTGGAGCGTCTCCTGCTCGATCCTCCCCCCCGCCTCGATCACCTCGCGCTGGCGGGTCAGCTCGGCCTCGATCCCGCGCTGCAGGAAGCGGAAGCTGTTCATGTTCTTCAGCTCGGTCTTGGTCCCGAGCTGCTCGCTGCCGGCCGGGCGCACCGAGACGTTGGCGTCGACCCGCAGGCTGCCCTCCTCCATGTTGACGTCGGAGACGCCGAGCTGGCGCACCGTCTCGCGCAGCAGCCGCGCCCACTCGGCGGCTTCAGCGGCGCTGCGCAGGTCCGGCTCGGTGACGATCTCGACCAGCGGGGTGCCGCCGCGGTTGAAGTCGACCAGCGAGGCGGCCGAGCCGTGGATCCGACCCGATTCGCCGACGTGGATCGTCTTCGCCGCGTCCTCCTCGAGGTGGGCGCGGTGGATGCGGACGTCGCCGAGGCGGCCGGCGCCGCAGATCGGGATGTCGTACTGGCTGATCTGGTAGGCCTTCGGGTTGTCGGGATAGAAGTACTGCTTGCGGTGGAAGATCGAGCGCGGCGCGATCTCGCAGCCGAGCGCCGTCCCGATCTGCAGCGCGTACTTGATCGCCTCTTCGTTGGGCACCGGCAGCACGCCCGGGTGGGCGAGGCAGACGGGGCAGGTGTGGGTGTTGGGCTCGGCGCCGAAGGAGAGCTCGCAGCCGCAGAACATCTTCGTCCGCGTCGCCAGCTGGACGTGGATCTCGAGCCCGATCACCGCCTCCAGGTCAGCCATCCGCCCCTCCCCCGTCGGCGCCCAGGTACGGAACCGGCGCCGCGGCGGCGAAGCCGAGCGCCTGCTCGAGCGCGTAGGAGGCCTCGAGCAGCCGCTGCTCGGCGAAGGCCGGCGCCGCGATCTGGAAGCCGACCGGCAGCCGCGGGCCGCCGCCTTCGGGCTCGGCGAGGCCGGCGGGAATCGAGATCGCCGGGATCCCGGCGAGGCTCATCGGCACGGTGAAGAAGTCGTTGAGGTACATCGCCAGCGGGTCGTCGGTCTTCTCGCCGAGGCCGAAGGCGACCGAGGGCGAGGTCGGGGTGACGACGAAGTCGACGTCGGCGAAGGCGGCCGCGAAGTCCTCGGCGATCCGCGTCCGCACCTTCTGCGCCTGGCCATAGTAGGCCTCGTAGTAGCCGGAGGAGAGCGCGTAGGTGCCGAGCATGATCCGCCGCTTGACCTCCGGGCCGAAGCCCTCCGAACGGGTCCTCTCGTACATCTCCAGCAGATCGCCGGCGCCCTCGGCGCGCATCCCGTAGCGGACGCCGTCGTAGCGGGCGAGGTTGGAGGAGGCCTCGGCCGGGGCGATCACGTAGTAGGCCGAGATGCCGTGCTCGGCGTTGGGCAGGCCGACCTCGGCGATCTCGCCGCCGAGCTCCTCGATCCGCCGCAGGGTCGCCTCGAAGACCTCGCGGACGCCGGGCTCGATCGCGTCGCGGGCCAGCTCCCGGGGGACGCCGAAGCGCAGCCCGGAGAGGTCCTCGCGCGAGGGGGCGACGATCCCGCCCTCGATCCCGACCGAGGTCGAGTCGCAGGGGTCGCGCCCCTGCAGCGACGCGAGCAGCAGCGCCGCGTCGGTGACGTCGCGGGTCAGCGGCCCGCACTGGTCGAGCGAGGAGGCGAAGGCGATCATCCCGTAGCGGGAGATCGCGCCGTAGGTCGGCTTCAGGCCGACGATGCCGCAGAGCGAGGCGGGCTGGCGGATCGAGCCGCCGGTGTCGGTGCCGAGCGCGCAGGGCGCGAGGCCGGCGGCGACGACCGCCGCCGAGCCGCCCGAGGAGCCGCCGGGGACGCGACCGCGGTCCCAGGGGTTGAGCACCGGCCCGAAGGCCGAGTTCTCGTTCGAGCTGCCCATCGCGAACTCGTCCATGTTGGTCTTGCCGAGGACCCGGGCGCCGGCCTCGTCGAGGCGGCGGACCGCGGTCGCCGTGTAGGGAGGTGTGTAGCCGGCGAGGATCCGCGAGCCGGCGGTGGTCGGCGTCCCCTCGGTGCAGAAGATGTCCTTGACCGCGACCGGGATGCCGCCGAGCGGCCCGTCGATCGGCTGCTCGGGCAGCGGCTCGGGGTGCTCGACCCGGACCAGGTAGGAGTTCAGCTCGTCGCCGGCGGCCGCCTCGTGCCAGGCGGCGAAGTACTCGGCGGCGGAGAGCTCGCTGGCGGCGATCCGCGTCGCCGCCTCGGCGACGGTGAGGTCGAGCAGCTCGCTCATCAGTCGGCCTGCGGCGAGGGCGCGCGGAAGGCGCCGTCCTGGGGGTCGGGCGCCGGGGCGAGGGCGACGTCCTGCGGCAGGCTGGGCCGCGGCTGGTCGGCGCGCCAGACGTTCTCCAGGGCGACGACGTGCGAGGTCGGCTCGACCCCCTCGAGGTCGAGCTTGCCGATCCGGTCGACGTGCTCGAGGATCCCCGAGAGTTCGGTGGCCATCGTCTCGACCTCCTCGTCGGAGAGCCGCAGGCGGGCGAGGCGGGCGACGTGGAGGACCTGCTCGCGGTCGATCATCGGGGCCATTCTAGGAAGTACGTTCCAGGTCGCACCGCGACCTGTTCCGCCCGCCGCGACACTGGCTGCGCAGCCAGTATGCTGCCCGGCGATGCAGGGACCCGCCGCCGAGAGATTCGTCGTCCTCAGCCTGCGCCTGCTCGCCGCCACCTTCGCCGTCGTCGGGCTCCTCTTCATCGCAGTCCCCAACCCGACGCTCGACGTCCTCTCCGACTTCGGCGAATGGTTCGGCAACCACACCCGCGCCCCGCACGGCGACGAGCAGCTCTGGCTCTCGCTCGGCTTCGCCTACATGGTCGTGATCACCGGAATCTGCCTGCTGGCGCAGACCGACGTCGTCCGCTTCCGGCCGCTGCTGCTCGTCCTCGCCGCCGGCAAGACCGCCTCCTCGCTGGCGACGCTCGGCTTCTTCGTCTTCGACGAACAGGTCTTCGCCTACCTGCTCAACTTCATCCTCGACGGCTCGCTGGTCCTCGTCGCGCTCGGCCTGTACCTGCTGGCGGGCCGGGTCGGGCGGCCGATCGAGCCCGGTTGACAGCGCCCGCCAGGGCTCTCGGCCGCTGAGCAACGGACGCTGGGCGCGATCTGCGCGGCGATGGCGCCGGGGGTCGACGGCCTGCCGGTCGCCGAGCGCGACGTCGAGGTCGCCGGGCCGGTCGCCGAGTTCATGCGCTCGCTCTCGCCGAAGATGCTGGGGCAGCTGCGCCTCGGCCTGCGGGTCTTCGAGTGGCTGCCCTTCCCGCGCCGCTTCAGCCGCCTCGACGAGGCCGGCCGCGAGCGCTTCCTGCAGCGGCTGGAGCGCTCCCGCTGGGGCCTCAAGCACGAGCTGCTGCTGATGGCCAAGGTGCTCTCGACGCTCGGCTACGCGGTGACGCCGCCGGTCCAGGAGGCGATCGGGTTCGAGGTCCGCTGCGGGCTCGCCGACGGGACCGTGCCCGAGCCGGCCGGCAGCCTCGGCGACACCGTGCCGCCCGCCGGCGGCGAGGAATGCGACGTGGCGATCGTCGGCTCGGGCGCCGGCGGCGCCGCCGCCGCGGCGACCCTGGCCGAGGCCGGGCTCGACGTCCTCGTGCTCGAGGCCGGCGGCCACTACGACCGCGACAGCTACCCGAGCGATCACCTCGAGGCGATCGCCAGCCTCTATCGCGAGGGCGGCCTCACGGTCGCCTCCGGGCGGCCGCAGATCCCGGTGCCGGTGGCGCGGGTCCTCGGCGGCACCACGGTGATCAACTCCGGCACCTGCTTCCGCGCGCCCGACGCGGTGCTCGATGAGTGGCGCAGGCGCTTCGGGATCGGCTGGGCGCGGGAGCTGGAGGCGGACTTCGCCGAGGCCGAGGAGTTCCTCCGCGTCACCCCGCTCGACCCCGAGCGGATGGGCCGCAACGGGCAGCTGGCGATGGAGGGCGCAGCGGCGATCGGGGCCAGCGGCGGCCCGATCTCGCGCAACGCCGGCAACTGCGTGCAGTGCAGCTCCTGCCCCTTCGGCTGCGCGATCGACGCCAAGCGCGGCATGCACGTCAGCTACCTGCCGCGCGCCGTCGCCGCCGGCGCCAGGATCCGCGCCGGGGTCGAGATCGATCGCGTCCTGGTCGAGCACAACCGCGCGGTTGGGGTCGAGGGCACGGTTTCTCCCGCTATGCGGGGAGAAGTGCGCTCTCAGCCCCGGGAGCCGTTCACGGTCAGGGCGCGCGAGGCGGTGATCGTCGCCGGCGGGGCGCTGGGGACGCCGGAGCTGCTGCTGCGCTCGGGGCTCGGCGGCGGCCAGGTCGGCCGCAACCTCCACATCCACCCCGCCTGCTGGGTCGGCGCCCGCTACACGGAGGAGGTCCGCGGCTGGGACGGGGTGATGCAGAGCTACTACGTCGACCAGTGGGAGAGCGAGCGGATCCTGCTCGAGGCGACGTTCACGCCGCTCGCTTTCGGCGGCGCCTGGCTGCTCGGCGCCGGCCGCGCCCACCAGGAGGCGATGCTCGGCTTCGGCCACATCGGCTCGATCGGCGTCCACCTCTCCGACGAGTCGGCCGGCCGCGTCGGGCTGGGGACGCCGGGCAGCCTGCGCGCCTCCTACAGGCTGACCGCCGACGACGCCCGCCGCCTCGCCTTCGGCATCGCCCGCGCCGCCGAGATCCACTTCGCCGCCGGCGCCACCGAGGTCTACCCGAACATCGCCCGGGTCGGCGTGCTGAGGCCGGGCGACCTCGCCGAGTTCGAGGCGACCCGGTTCAAGCCCTCGGAGCTGCGGCTCGAGGCCTTCCACCCGATGGGGACGGCGCGGATCGCCGCCGACCCGGCCGAGGGCGTCTGCGCCCCGGACGGCTCGGTCAACGGCACCGCGGGGCTCTACGTCGCCGACACCTCGCTGTTCCCGACCTCGGTCGGGGTCAACCCGATGATGACGGCGATCGCCTTCTCGAAGAAGGTCGCGCAGGGGATCGCGGCGCAGAGCCGCGCGGCGGCTTCGGTCTAGACAGACCGTCGGCGACCTCGGCGAACGAGGTGCCGCGCTCGCCCATCGCCCGGTAGCCGCCGTAGGCGATGCCGGCGGCCGCGGCGAGGCCGAGGTAGGCGCCGAGCTCGACCGTCGCGTTGACCGGGACGCCGCCGAGGCTGCCGAAGGCGGGCGGGAAGAGGACGCGGGCGAGCACCCAGAGCGTGGCGACGCCGCCGAGCACGGACACCGCGGCGCTGAGAGGAATCGCCGGCCGCCAGCGCGAGCCGCGCAGCGCCAGCAGCGCGGCGCCGAGCGCGACGAGCGCCACGAGCAGCAGGAACCAGGGAAGCAGGTCGAGCGATTGCCAGGCGCTCCCTCCCGCGCCGGCGCCGCCGCCGAGCTTGATCCGGCTCGCCTGGCCGGCGACCTCGGACCCGTACCAGCCGACGAAGGTGACGGCGAGGAGGACGAGCGCCGAGAGCGCCGCGATCGCCTCCCCGGGCTTCAGCCGACCCGGCCTCACCCGATCGAGACCCCTTCTTCCTGCATCGCCTTCCAGCCGCCGTAGGCGATCCCGCCGGCGGCGATCAGGCTGACGAAGATGCCGAGGGTCGGGCTGACGTCGACCGAGACGCCGCCGTAGTCGCCGCCATAGGGCGTGTCGATGATCCGGTAGAGGATCAGCAGCGCCGAGACGAGGCCGAGCCCGGCGACGAAGACGCTGGCGGGGAAGGGCAGCTCGTAGACCGAGTCGGAGAGGCGGAAGACGACCAGCGCGAGGACCGCCACGACCACGACGACGAGGAAGATCGGCAGGTTGTCGAGGGCGTCCCAGGCGCTACCCGAGCCCAGCGTGCCGGTGCTGAAGCCGCCGCCGGAGACGCTGACGTCGTACCAGTCGACGAACATGAAGACGAAGAGCACGATCGCGGAGACGCCCGCGATCCGCTCGCCGGTGCCGAGCCTGTCCAGGTCCACCGTCTCCTCCCCTCCGAGGTTTGCGCGACCGCCGAGACGCTACACCGCCGGGCGGCGCGCGCGGGCCGCCGTCAGCGTATTGACGAGCAGCATCGCCCTCGTCATCGGCCCGACCCCGCCGGGGACCGGCGTGATCGCCCCGGCGACCGCGGCGACCGGCTCGAAGTCGACATCGCCGACGAGGCCGTGCTCGCCGCGGTTGGTGCCGACGTCGATCACGATCGCGCCCGGGCGCACCATCTCGGCGCCGATCAGCGCCGGCGAGCCGGCGGCGGCGATCAGCACGTCGGCCTCGCGGCAGACCGCGGCGAGGTCGCGGGTGTGCGAGTGGCAGTGGGTGACGGTTGCGTTCGCCGCCAGCAGCAGCGCCGCCAGCGGCTTGCCGACCAGGATCGAGCGGCCGACGACGACCGCGCGGGCGCCGTCGAGCTCGGCGCCGGCCTCGGCGAGCAGCTCCATCACCCCGTTCGGCGTGCAGGGGACGAGCGCCTCCTCGCGCCCCTGGGCGAGCAGCCCGGCGTTGATCGGGGTGAGGCCGTCGACGTCCTTGCCGGGGTCGATCGCGGCGATCAGCGGGTCCTGGTCGAGGTGCCCTGGCAGCGGCAGCTGCAGCAGGATGCCGTCGACCCGGTCCTCGCCGTTCAGCTCTTCGATCAGTTCGAGCAGGGCGGCCTGGGAGACGTCGCCGCCGGGCTCGTGGTGGTAGGAGCGGATCCCGACCTCGGCCGAGTCCTCGCGCTTCATCCGCACGTAGACCTCGGAGGCGGGGTCCTCGCCGACCAGGATCGTCGCCAACCCCGGCGGCTCGGGCAGCGCCCGCACTTCGGCCGCAACCCGCTCGCGGACCCGCGCCGCCACCGCTTTGCCGTCGATCACCCGGGCCGCCATCTCATCGCCTCCGGACCGGCGCGTAGTCGGCCATCAGCTTGCGCTCGGTGCCGTCGCCGGCGAAGCGGACGACGATCACGCCACCCGGCTCGACGCCGGTGACGACGCCGTCGCCGAAGCTGGCGTGGACGACGTCGTCGCCGGTCTGCAGCTCCAGCGCCGGCCCCGGGTCGCGCGGCTGCGCCGGCTCAGCCCCGCCGGCGCCGGCTCCGACCGGGGTTCCCCAGCTCATCCGCCGCCCGCCGCCGGCACGGTCGAGTGGCGCTCGGTCAGCTCGACCGGCAGCTCGTCGATGAAGCGCGAGGGACAGGTTGCGCTCGGCGCGGCCGAACAGCCGCCGCTCGCGCGCCCAGGTCAGGTAGAGGCGCTTGCGGGCGCGGGTGATCGCGACGTAACAGAGCCGCCGCTCCTCTTCTTCGCCGCCCTCCTCGAGCGCCCGCATGTGGGGGAAGGCGCCGTCCTCGCAGCCGACGACGAAGACCGTGTCGTACTCGAGACCCTTGGCGTTGTGGAGGGTCATCAGCGTCACCAGCTCGCGCTCGTCCTCGAGCGAGTCCTGGTCGGAGATCAGCGAGATCTGCTCGAGGTACTCCTGCAGCGGCGGCAGCTCGCTCTCCCCCTCCTGCTCGCGCTCGAGGTCGAACTCGGCGGCGCCCTCGACCAGCGCTTCCAGGTTCTCGATCCGGCCTTCGGCCTCGATCGTGCGCTCGGCTTCGAGCGCTTCCAGGTAGCCGCTCTCGCTGAGCGCCGCCCGCAGAACCTCGGCCACCGGGTCGCCGGAATCGACGCGCGCCGCCAGCAGGTCCATCGTCTCGTAGAAGCGGCCTACCGACTTGATCGCGGCCGCGCCCAGCCCGGGCACCTCCTCGGCCCGTTCCATCACCTCCCAGATCGTCAGCCCGGCGGTGTTGGCGTAGGCCGCGAGCCGCGCCTGGCTGGTGTTGCCGATCCCGCGCCGCGGCGAGTTGACGATACGGGTGAAGGAGACCAGGTCGGCGGGGTTCTGCAGCAGGCTGAGGTAGGCGATCGCGTCCTTGATCTCGGCCCGCTCGTAGAACTTGGTGCCGCCGATCACCTGGTAGGGCACGTTGAAGCGGTTGAGCGTGTCCTCGACCACGCGGCTCATCGCGTTGGTCCGGTAGAAGATCGGCGACGTCGGCGCGGGCGACCCCGTGCTCCTCCCCCAGCCGCTCGATCTCGCCGGCGACCCAGCGCGCCTCCTCGTGCTCGTCGCCGAGCTCGGAGAGCTGGACCTTCTCCCCCGCCTCGGCTTCGGTCCACAGCTCCTTCGGCCGCCGCTCGCGGTTGTGCTCGACCACCGCGTTGGCCGCCTCGAGGATCGTCCCGGTCGAGCGGTAGTTCTGCTCGAGCTTGACGACCCCGGCGCCCTTGAAGTCGGCGTCGAAGTTGAGGATGTTGGAAACGTCGGCGTACCTAAAACCGTAGATCGACTGGTCCTCGTCGCCGACCACCATCAGGTTGCCGTGCTCTGAGGCGAGCAGCTGCAGCAGGCGGTACTGGGCGTGGTTGGTGTCCTGGTACTCGTCGACGAGGACGTGGCGGAAGGTGCGGCGCCAGCGCTCGCGGACCTCCTCGTAGAGCTCGAGCGCGTTGACGGTGCGGACCAGGAGGTCGTCGAAGTCCATCGCGTTGGCCTCGAGCATCCGCTTCTCGTAGAGCGGGAAGGCCTCGGCGACGACCTCCTCGAACGGGCCGGAGGCGGTTTCGGCGTAGGCGTCGGAATCGATCAGCTGGTTCTTGGCGCCGGAGATCTTCGAGCGCACCGCCCGCGGCGGGAAGCGTTTGGGGTCGACGCCGAGCTCGGTCAGGCAGCGTTTCAGCATCCGCAGCGAGTCGGCCTCGTCGTAGATCGTGAAGCCGCGCGAGTAGCCCAGCCGCTCGGCGTCGGCGCGCAGCATCCGGGCGCAGGCCGAGTGGAAGGTCGTCACCCACATCGCGCGCACCGAGCGACCGATCAGCTGGGCGACCCGCTCGCGCATCTCGGCCGCCGCCTTGTTGGTGAAGGTGATCGCCAGGATCTCCCCCGGGCGGGCGGCGCCGGTGGCGAGCAGGTAGGCGATCCGGTGGGTCAGGACCCGGGTCTTGCCCGAGCCGGCGCCGGCCAGCACCAGCAGCGGCCCTTCGCGGTACTCGACCGCCTCGCGCTGCGGCGGGTTGAGGCCCGCCAGCAGGCGCTCGACGCGGTCGGCGCCGGGCTCGGTCGGCGCCGCGCCCGAGACCTCCGGCGCCTCCTCGGGCAGCTCGAACTCGCCTTGCAGGCTCACCCGCCGAGCATAGCCAGGGGCGCGGCGGGGGCCCGCGGGGCGCGGCGAGGCGCTATTCGCAGCTTTCGACGATTTCGATCAGCGGCCGGGAGTCCTGGTTGACGACGATTTCTTCGTACTTGGCCTGGTCGAGTTCTTCCAGCCCTTCGGCGATGCAGGAGATCACCTGCGGGGTCACTTCGCCGGTTGCTTCGAGCTGTTTGACCAGGATGTCGGTCAGCTTCTTGGCGTCGAAGCTGGCGAAGCCCTTGAATTCGTTCAGCTTCCATTCCCCGTCTTCGCGGACCAGGGCGACGGTCAGCGACTGGCCGTCGAAGTTGCCGCCTTCGAAAGCCGCGTCGGCGGTGGCTTCGTCGCCGTCGATTTCGATCTTGGAGACCGAGACGGAGTCCGGGTTGCTGGAGTTTCCGGCGTCCTTTTCGCAGGCTTCTTCGGCCTTGGCGCCCGCCTGCCCCGTCGTCTGTTCCATGAACTTCAGGGTGTTGTACTTGGCGCAGTCAGCCGGGTCGCTCGCGGTCGCGGAGCTCTCGACCACCGTTTCGATTTCGCCTTCTTCGTCGCTGCTCCCACCACCGCCGCTGCCACCGCAGGCGGCAAGGCCGAGGACGAGCAGCAGGGCTAGGGGGAACAACAGCAGGCGCTTGTTCACGGCGAGCCTTTCGGACGAGATGGAACGAGGCCCAGCAAGCTACATCAGCCGCCCGCGGAGGAACGCCCGGTGCGCGGCCGGACCTCGGGCTCGGCGCCCGGGCCGTCGCCGCCGTCGAGCTCGGCGAGCCGCCGCTCGACCGCGGCGATCCGCTCCGACAGCGCCTTGATCGCGTCGGCGATCGGGTCGGGCAGGTGGATCCAGTCGGCGTCCGGGCCCTCGATCCGCTTGCCTTCGACCTTGACCGGGTGACCCGGGTTGCCGACCACGGTCGCGCAGGGCGGCACGTCCTCGACGACGACCGTGTTGGCGCCGATCTTGGCGCCGTCGCCGACCGCGATCGGCCCGAGCAGCTTGGCGCCGGAGCCGACGGTGACGTTGTCGCCGACGTTCGGGTGGCGCTTGCCGCGCTGGAAGCCGGTGCCACCGAGGGTCACCCCCTGGTAGAGGGTGACGCAGTCGCCGATCACCGCCGTCTCGCCGATCACCACGCCGGCGCCGTGGTCGATGAAGAACGCCTCGCCGATCTCCGCCGCGGGGTGGATCTCGACCCCGGTGACCATCCGGCTGAGGTAGGCGATCGCCCGCGGCAGCAGCGGCACCCCCGCCTCGCAGAGGGCGTGGGCGGCGCGGTGGGCGAGCAGCGCCTGCACCCCCGCCCAGCTGGTGAGGATCTCGAAGCTCGAGACGTTCTGCGCGGCGGGGTCGCGGTCGCGCGCCGCGGCGACGTCGGCGCGGATCTCGGAGAGGACGCGGCGAATCATGGTGAGAAAAAGGGTAGGGACATGTAGCGCTCGCCCGAGTCGCAGACGATCGTCACCACCCGCTTGCCGGCGAGCTCCGGCCGTCCGGCGACCTGCAGCGCCGCCCAGACGTTGGCGCCGGAGGAGATCCCGGAGAGGATGCCCTCGCGCAGACCGAGCAGTCGCGCCGTCTCCAGCGCGTCCTCGTCGGAGACCGCGAGGACCTCGTCGACAACCTCGCGGTCGAGCACCTCGGGGACGAAGCCGGCGCCGATTCCCTGGATTTTGTGCGGGCCAGGAGCGCCGCCCGAGAGGACCGGCGAGGTGGCCGGCTCGACCGCGACGACCAGCGCCTCGGGGGCGCGCTCGGCGAGCATCCGGCCGACCCCGGTGATCGTGCCGCCGGTGCCGACCCCGGCAACGAAGGCGCCGACCTCGCCGTCGGTGTCGGCCCAGATCTCCTCCGCGGTGGTGCGGCGGTGGGCCTCGGGGTTGGCGGGGTTGGCGAACTGCATCGGCATGAACCCCTTGCGCTGCTCGCGGATCTCCTCGGCCAGCGCCACCGCCTCGTTCATGCCGCCGAGCGAGGGGGTCTCACGGACCTCGGCGCCGTAGGCCCGCAGCAGCTTCGCCCGCTCGCGGCTCATCCCCTCGGGCAGGGTGAGGATCAGCTCGTAGCCGCGGGCGGCGCAGACCATCGCCAGGGCGATCCCGGTGTTGCCGCTGGTCGGCTCGACGACGACGGTGCGGCCGGGCCGGATCAGGCCCTCCTCCTCGGCGGCGTCGATCATCGCCACCCCGATCCGGTCCTTGACCGAGCCACCGGGGTTGAAGTACTCGAGCTTGACGCAGACCTGGCCGCCGACCTCCTCGCTCATCCGGTCGAGCGCCACCAGCGGCGTGTTGCCGACAACCGCCGAAGCCTCTGCCCCGATCCTCATCCCGGGGACTCTAGGGCGTTCGCGGGCCGCCGGCCGCACCGATGTCGACCTTGTACGTCCCATAGCCCGCACAAGGTCGACAGCGCGTTCGGCTCAGCGCCCCGACGCCAGCCGCAGCCGGTAGAGCACGTGCGCCAGGCCGGCGTGCTCGACCTCTCCGGCCAGCTCCATCCCCGCCTTCTCCGCAACCCGGCGCGAGGCGGCGTTGCCGGGAAGCGCCAGCGCGATCACCTCCTCGAGCCCGGCCTCCCGTGCCAGCTCCAGCCCGGCCAGCGCCCCTTCGGTGGCGAGCCCGCGGCCGTGGTGGTCGGGGTCGATCGTCCAGGCCAGCTCGACCGCCGGCTCCCCCTCTACCCTCGTCCGCCGCAGGCCGACCCGGCCGAGGAAGGCGCCGTCGCCGTCCTCGACCACCGCCCACGGCCCGTAGCCGAGATCCTTCCAGTGGCGGATGTCGTCTTCGAGCATCGCCGCCGCCTCGCCGGCGGTGATCGACTTGTACGGCGGCGGCCGCAGCCAGACGTTCACCTCCGGCCGCAGGAAGACGCGCCGGTAGTCGTCGAGGTCCTCAGGCTCGGGCCGCCTCAGCACAGATGCAGGGTAGTGAGGCCGATTCCTCCGCGGGCCGCGCGGCGCCCTCAGCCCAGCGGCCAGTCGGAGGAGCCCGCTCACTCAGTAGCCTCGGCTGCAAACAGGGTCGGCTTCGCGACCCGTAGGGACCTCCTTGGCGCGTCTGTCGAAAAACCTCGAGGTGCTCCGCGGGCGGGAGTTCCGGCTGCTGTTCGGCGGGCAGGCGGTTTCGGTCCTGGGCGACCGCATGGCCCTGCTGGCGCTCGCCTTCGCGGTGCTGGAGATCGGCGGCTCGGCCTCGCAGGTCGGGCTCGTGCTCGCCAGCGCGACCTTCCCCCTGCTGGCGACCGTGCTGGTCGGCGGCGTGCTCGCCGACCGGGTCTCGCGCCGGACCGTGATGGTGGCGGCAGACCTGGTGCGGATCGTGAGTCAGGGGGCGATGGCCGCTCTGCTGATCGCCGGGGTGGCGGAGGTGTGGATGCTCGCCCTACTGGCCGGCGTGACCGGGGCGGCGACCGGGTTCTTCAGCCCGGCGTCGACCGGGCTGCTGCCCGAGGTCGTGCTCGCCGAGCAGTTGCAGCCCGCGAACGGGCTGCGCGCCAGCGCCGTCTCGACGGGCGAGATCCTCGGTCCGCTGTTGGGCGGGGTGCTGGTCACCACCGCGGGGGCGGGTTGGGCGATCGGGATCGATGCCGCGACCTTCGCGCTCAGCGCAACCTGCCTGGCGATGCTGAGGGTGCCGCCACGTGTCGCCGCCGGGCGCAGCTCGTTCGTCGCCGAGCTGCGCGAGGGCTGGGTCGCCTTCCGCTCGCGCCGCTGGATCTGGAGCTTCGTCGCCTGCTTCGCGATCGGGAACCTGCTCTGGGGCGCCTGGGGCGTGCTCGGCCCGATCGTCGCCGAACGCGACCTCGGCGGCGCCGCCGCCTGGGGCGCCGTCCTCGGCGCGGTGGGTGTCGGAGCGCTGGCCGGCAGCCTGCTCGCGACCCGGGTCAGGCCGCAGCGGCCGCTGCTCTTCGCCGCCCTCGCCGACAGCCTCTGCGCGCTGCCGCTGGCCTTCCTGGCGCTCGCCCCACCGGCGGCGCTGATCGCCGGCGCCGGTCTGCTCGCCGGCGCCGGGATGGCGCTCGCGATCTCCGTCTGGGAGTCGACGCTCCAACGCCATGTCCCCGACGCCTCGCTCTCGCGGGTCAGCTCCTACGACTGGTTCGGCTCGCTCGCCTTCTATCCCCTGGGACTCGCGGTCTGGGGCCCGGTCGCGGCGGCGATCGGAGTCAGCGTCTCGCTCTGGCTCAGCTTCGGCGTCGCCGTCGCCCTGACCCTGGCGCTGGTCAGCCTGCCCGATGTCCGCGGCCTGCCCGCCGCCCCACCCCCGGCGGCGCATCCAGCCGTGAATCAGGCGCCGTAGGGGTCACAGCTCAGATGAAATACATGCCGCTGCCGGCCTCTTCGGCCTCGCGGCGGGCGACTTCGGCGATCGTCGTCTGGCCGAAGACCTTGCGCAGGGCGGTGACACCCTCGGCCCAGATGCCGCCGGCCTCGTCGGCCTCGGCGCCGACCCGGCCGTCGAGCGTCTGCACGACCTCGAGCACGGTGATCTCTTCCGCCGGGCGCGAGAGGGTGTAGCCGCCGCGCATGCCGCGGTGGCTGGTCAGCAGGCCGGCCCGGCGCAGGGTCGAGAACAGCTGCTCGAGGAACTGGTCGGGAATCTCGCGGCGCTCGGCCAGCTCTTTGATCGGAACCGGGCGGTCGCCGGAGCGCGCCAGCTCGGCGAGCGCAACGACCGCATAGCGCGACTTCGAGGTGACAGAGATCACAGCTCTGTTTGTACCGCACCAACCCGGGCTGGGTTAGGATCGATTGGAAAGGGGCGCCGGCTCTCGCCGTGCGTCGAAACCCGCGACGAGTGATCGGAAGCAGTCCTGAGCGAGCGCCCAAACTGCCTTGTGATCGACGATCACCCACTCGTCCGGCTCGGGGTGAGGGAGCTGCTCGCCGACGGCTTCGAGGTGTATGAGACCAGCAGCCGCCAGGAGGCGCTCGACCTGGTCCGCGACGTCGGCGACTTCGACGTCGCGATCGTCGACATGCGCTGGCGCGGCAACGGCGACGGCGCCGCCGCGATCAGCGGCCAGGAGGCGATCCGCGCCCTGCACCGGTCCTCGCCGGTGCTCGGGATCGTCGCGCACGGCGAGCGCCCCGAGCGCCACCTGGCGACCGCCGCGCTGCAGGCCGGCGCCAGCGCCTACGTCTCCCGCACCGCCCTCCCCGACGAGCTGTGCCGGGCGGTAGCCGCCGCCGCCTCGCAGGAGCGCTTCGTCGACCCCGCCGTGCCGCCGAAAGGCAGCCGCGGCAAACTGACCCGGCGCCAGCGCGAGATCCTGCAGCTGCTCGCCAACGGCGAGTCGACCACGGTCGCCGCCCGTGAACTCGACCTCAGCGAAGAGACGGTCAAGACCCACATCAAGACGGCGATCGCCCGCCTCGGCGCGAAGAACCGCACCCACGCGGTCTCGATCGCGATGCGCGAGTGCCTGATCGACTAGTCCTTCGGGGTTTTCGTACCGTCGCCGAGTCGACCCGCCAAAGGCGCGGGGCGTACGGCGCGAGCGGAGGTGCCCGCGGGGGCGCGATCTGACCAAGCAGGGCGACGCACCCTGACCAGCGAATGGCGGCGCCATTCGCGAGGAAGGGGGTGGCGAGCTGTGCCGGTCAGGCGCGTCATCCGTGGGTGCCTCCGCGAAGGGCCGTGCGCCCCGCGCCTCAGATCCAACCGCGGTCTCTCGCGATGAGCACGGCCTGGGCGCGGTCGACGGCGCCGATCTTGCCGTAGACGTTGTGCAGGTGGGTGCGGATCGTCGAGACCGAGAGGTGCATCTCGCCGGCGATCTGCTTGTAGACCATGCCCTCGGAGAGGTGGCGCAGGACGTCGAGCTCGCGGCTCGACAGCGGGCAGGGCTCGCTCGCTCGCGAGGATTCCGGGCTGTTGAGGGGGAGCTCGTAGAGCAGCTCGCGGAGCGCCTCCTGACCGAGGCCGCAGCGATCGGCCGCGGAGAGCAGGCGGTCGGGCGAGATCGCCTCGCCCTGGGAGTAGTGGGCGACCATGTCGGCGGCGGCGACGATCGCCGCCAGGCCCTCGGCGTCCTCGGCGTGATGGCGCTCGATCGCCACCGCGATCCGCTGCGGCAGGTTCCAGCGCCGGGCGAGAACGCCGCCGACCAGGGCGTGGTCGATGCCGAGCTGCTCGCGCTCCTCGCGCAGGCGCTGCTCGGGGGGGCGGGAGGCCGCGTCGAAGAAGACCTTGTAGCCCGGATGCAGCCGGGAGATGACGAGGCGGCCGATGTCGTGGAGCAGCGCCGCGACGGCGAGCTCGTCGCGCTCGACCCAGCCGACCGTGCGGCCGATCTGGGCTGCGGCGCGCTGGCTGGCGAGGGCGTGAACGCGGAAGCGCTCCGGCTTCAGCTCCCAGCCGCCGTTGGACTCGAAGAAGTCGAAGCTGGGGGCGGTGCCGGCGATCGCCAGCACGCCGGAGGGCTTCAGCACCTCGATCGCCTCGGGGACGCTGGCGACGCCGCCGGCGCCGCCGCTGCGATTGGCGAAGCGCAGGACCGAGATCGTCAGCGCGACGTCGGCCTCGACCGCCTCGATCAGCTCGCCGACCCGCGGCGTGTCCGCCGTCGAGGCGGCGATCACCCGCTCGCGGGACTCGATCAGGACCGGGAACCGCTCGACGGCCTCGAAGGCTTCGGCGAGGCGGCTGCCGGGCGCCGGAGCGCCGCGCGAGCCACCGCGGGCATCCGAGTCGGACGCCTTCGTGGCGGGGGTGACGGTTTGGACGGTGCTTGCCTCCATTCCGCCCTCCACATCGGCAAGCAGGGACGTTTGGTTTAGCCGAAAGTCCGCCTCGGGGGGCCGCGGGACCGTCTATGCGTCCGAAGAAGTGCCTGAAAGCCGCATGATTGCTGCCTGAATGCGGTCCAATGAATCCTTTTTTCCAAGCGCGGAAATCGACTCGAAAATCCCAGGCGAGACCGAAGTTCCGGTGATCGCGACCCGCAGCGGCTGGTAGAGGCGGCCCGGTTTGACCTCGAACCGGTCGAGCAGCGGCGCCAGCGCCGCCTCGATCGTCGGTGGGTCGAACGGCTCCGCCGCGGCGAGCGCCCCGGCGGCAGCCTCGAGCAGCTCGCGGCTGCCCTCCCTCATCACCTTCTTCCAGGCCTTGGGGTCGTCGACCGGCGGCTCGAAGAGGAAACGGATCAGCGGCCAGACCTCCGCGAGCGTCTGCGCTTTCTCCTGGGCGATCTCGCAGGCGGCGCGCAGCGGCTCGTCCGGCGGCCGGCCGAGGTGGCCGGCGACCACGGCGGTGTAGTCGTCGAGCGAGAGCTCGCGCATCGCCCGACCGTTCAGCCAGCGCAGCTTCTTCTCGTCGAAGATCGCCGCCGATTTGCCGACGTCGGCGATGCGGAAGCGGCGCACCAGCTCCTCGGTTGACATGACAGTGGTGTCGTCGTCGGTCCCCCAGCCGAGCAGCGCCAGGTAGTTGCGGACCGCCGCCGGCAGGTACCCGGCCTCGCGCAGCTCCTGCACCGAGGCGGCGCCGTGGCGCTTGGAGAGCTTCTTGCCGTCCGGTCCGTGCAGCAGCGGCAGGTGGGCATAGCGCGGCGCCGGGAAGCCGAGCGCTTCGAGCACCAGCAGCTGCTTCGGCGTGTTCGAGAGGTGGTCGTCGCCGCGGACGACGTCGGTGATCCCCATCTCGGCGTCGTCGACGGCGACGGCGAAGTTGTAGAGGACGCTGCCGTCGCCGCGGGCGATGACGAAGTCGTCGTAGCTGGCGTTGGGGAAGGCGACCGGGCCGCGGATCAGGTCCTCGACCACGGTCTCCCCGTCGTCGGGGACGCGCAGCCGCACCGCCGCGCCTGCCTCGTCGCTGGGGCTGCCGCGGTAGCCGCGGCCGGCGCCGTGCTCGGCCTTCCACGCCTCGACGTCCTTGGCGGTGGCGGAGTCGTGGTAGGCGTGGCCGGACTCCAGCAGCCGCGCCAGCGCCGCCGCGTGGCGCTCGGCGCGGTCGGCCTGCGAGAGCGGCCCCTCGTCCCACCACAGCTCCAGCCACTCGAGCGCGTCGATGATCTGGTCGACGTTCTCGCCGGTCGAGCGCTCGCGGTCGGTGTCCTCGATCCGCAGCACCAGCTCGCCGCCCTCGTGGCGCGCCGCCAGCCAGTTGTAGAGGGCCGTGCGGGCGCCGCCGATGTGCAGGGCACCGGTCGGCGACGGGGCGAAGCGGACGCGTAGCGAGGACTCGGACACGAGGGGCCGGATACTTCCACAGCCCCCGGCCGCGAGTCTCTTAGGATGCGCCGATGCTGATCGGGGCGCACGTGTCGACCGCCGGGGGGCTCGCCAACGCGGTCGAGCGCGGCGAGGAACGGGTCTGCGAAGCGATCCAGATCTTCCACCAGAGCCCGCGCATGTGGCGACCGACGAAATACGGGCCGGAGGACTTCGCCGCCTTTCGCGAGGCGATGGAGGGCTCGAAGACGGTCGAGGCGGTGATCATCCACGCCGTCTACCTGATCAATTGCGCGACGAAGGACAAAGAGCTGCGCAAGAAGTCGCTCGCCTCGCTGACCCACGCGCTGCGGATCGGCGACGCGATCGGCGCCCGCGGCGTCGTCCTCCACCCCGGCGCCCAGAAAGGCGAGCCGCACGGGCCCTCGATGAAACGGGCGGGGAAAGTGATCGCGCGCGGCGCTGAAGGACAGCGAGAGCTGCCCGCTGCTGCTCGAGCAGACCGCCGGCCACAAGGGCTTGCTCGGCCGCGACTTCGACGAGACCGCGGAGCTGATCGAGCTCGCCGGCGGCGGCGAGCGCCTCGGGCTCTGCCTCGACTCCTGCCACATGTTCGTCCAGGGCTACGACGTCACCGACGAAGACCACCTCGCGGCGGTCCTCGACGAAGCCGACGCCAAGGTCGGGATCGAGCGCCTCGGCGCCGTCCACGTCAACGACGCCGCCGCCCCGCTCGGCTCCTGCCGCGACCGCCACGCCAACATCGGCAAGGGCGAGATGGGCCGCAAGGGCCTCGCCGCCTTCCTCTCCGAGCCCCGCTTCGAGGGCCTCCCCGCGACCCTGGAGACGCCCGGCCCCGACAAGAAGGGCACCAGCAAGGAGGAAGTGCAGCTGGCCAAGCGCCTGCGCCGCGAGGGCCTCAAGCGCCGCAAGAAGTAGGCGGGCAGGCGACAAGGACCGGCTCCCTGCAGCCGGCCCTTGCTCTCCCGCCGTAAACTTTCTATTTGACGTGGACGCCTGAGATCGCGCGCGAGATGACCAGGCGCTGGATCTCGGAGGTGCCCTCGAAGATCGTGTAGATCTTGGCGTCGCGGTGCATCCGCTCGACCGGGAACTCGCGGGTGTAGCCGTTGCCGCCGAGGATCTGGATCGCCCGCTCGGTCGCCCAGACCGCGACCTCGCCGGCCTTCAGCTTCGACATCGAGCCCTCGGCGTTCTCGAAGCGCTGGCCGCTGCGGCCCATCCAGGCCGCGCGCCAGACCAGCAGCCGGGCGGCGTCGATCTCCAGCTTCATGTCGGCGAGGGTGAAGGCGATCGACTGGTTCTCGACGATCGCGCGGCCGAACTGCTGGCGCTCCTTGGCGTAATCGAGCGCGTACTCGTAGGCGGCGCGGGCGATCCCCAGCGCCTGGGCGCCGACGGTCGGCCGCGAGGCCTCGAAGGTCTGCATCGCCGCCTGCGACTTCGACCGCTTGCCCTCGCGGACCCGGGAGAGGCGCTCGTCGAGCTTCTCTTTGCCGCCCAGCAGGCAGGAGCCGGGGACGCGGCAATCGTCGAGGTGGACGTCGGCGGTGTGCGAGGCGCGCAGGCCGTGCTTCTTCACCTTCGCCCCCTGCTCGCAGCCCTCGGTCCCGGGCGGGATGACGAAGGCGGCGTGGCCGCGCGAGCCGAGCTCGCGGTCGACCGAGGCGATCACCACGTGGACGTTGGCGATGCCGCCGTTGGTCGCCCAGGCCTTCTGGCCGTTCAGCACCCACTCGTCCTTGGCCTCGTCGTACTTGGCGCTGGTGCGGATCGCCGACACGTCGGAGCCGGCATCCGGCTCGGAGGCACAGAAGGCGGCGAGCTTGACGTCGTCCGGCGTGCCGAAGCACTGCGGGATCCACTCGCCCATCTGCTCCGGGGTTCCCTGCCCGAAGATCGCGGCGACCGCGAGCGACGTGCCCATGATCGCCATGCCGATGCCGGCATCCCCCCAGAAGAGCTCCTCGTTGGCGATCGGCAGCGTCAGCCCGGTCTCGTCGGCCCAGAACTGACCCATGGCTTCGAAGCTGTAGAGGCCGATCTTCGCCGCCTCCTGGATCACCGGCCAGGGAGTCTCCTCGCGCTCGTCCCACTCCGCGGCGGCGGGCCGGACGACGCCCTCGGCGAAGCCGTGCACCCACTCGCGGATGTCCTTCTGGTCCTGGTTGAGCTCGAGGGTGAAGGCGGGGACGGCGGCGGGCTCGGCACCGTTGCCGCCCATCTCCGTCAGCACCTCGTCTGCCGCGGTCTCAGCCACGGTTGCTCCCTCTGGCATCATGCCATTATGACATGAAACTGTGTCGTGTCTACACGGAATCGTGTCTTAATCGAGACCCAACCTGGACTCGTCGCCGGGCCGGGCCCGCGGCGCACCCTCAGACGTCGCGGAGATCGAAGGCGCGCAGGCCCTCGGCGCCGGCGTCGGAGCAGTCGAAGAAGCGGCGGTTGACGCAGTCGTAGGAATCGCCGCTGCCCTCGTAGGCGCGCTCGACCGTGAACTGGCAGTGGGGCATCGGCTCGCCGGTCATCTTGACGCCGCCGAAGCCGCCCCTGGCGAGGACCGCCGCGAGCTCGACCTCGGCCCCGAACACTTCCTGCATGCAGCCGACGTACTGGTTGCCGGTGAGCCGGTCGACGTAGCTGTAGAGGTAGCGGCAGCCCAGTTCGACGCAACCGCGCGGCTCGACCATCTTGTCGCAGAAGGACCGGCATTGGCGGCATTCGCCGGTCTCGGTGCGGGTCGGTGCTGAGGACATAGAGAAAGTCTAGGGACGCCGTTGCCGTGGAACCAAGCGATTTGGCTTGGCTATGCGGCCAGGGCCGAGGCGCCGAGGACCTGGTCCAGCTCGTTTCGCAGATGCGTCGAGGGGCGGACCCGGTAGCCGTCGCCGAACTTCAGCTCCTTCGCGCCCTCGCTGGGTCTTGAGCGTGAGGTGGACGTCGGCCTCGCCCCGGTGGTGTTCGAACACCGCCTTCAGCTCGGCGATCAGCTCGGGGCCGAGGCGGGCGGCGTCGACGGTCAGCTCGAAGGGGCCGCTCGGCGCCGCCGGCGCCAGCTTCTTGGCGTTGGCGATTTCGTCGGCGTCGGGTTCGAAGCGGTTCGCCTCCTGGACGACCAGCTTGGTTTCGCCGCGGTCCTTGTGGTCGAGGCGGCCGCGGACGAGGACGATCGCGTCCGGCGCGATCACCTCCGCGACCTCCGACTGGTCGGCCTTGAAGACGAGCATCTCGATCTGACCCTCGACGTCGTCGAGCGTCGCGAACATCATCTGGTTGCCGCTCTTGGTGCGGATCTTCTTGCAGTCGACGACGATGCCGCCGACCGTCACCCAGGCGCCGTCGGGCTTGCCGCCGAGCTCGGCCAGGCTGCAGTCGACCCGCGCCCGCAGCGCCGGCCCGACTTCGGCCAGCGGGTGCGAGGAGAGGTAGGTGCCGAGCGTCTCCTTCTCCATCGCCAGCAGCTCGGCGCGGTCGAACTCGGCGCCGGGGATCGGCGGCCGCTGGTGGTGACCGGCGGGCTGCGCCCCCCCTCCCCCGGCCTCCTCGCCGAAGTCGAAGATCGAGCCCTGTCCCATCTGCGCGTCCTCCTGGGCCTTCTGGCCCGCCGACTGCGCCGCCGGCAGCACCTCGAGCATGCCCTTGCGGGTGGCGCCGGTCGAGTCGAGGGCGCCGCACTTGATCAGGCATTCGATCGCGCGTTTGTTCACCGCGCGCGAGTCGACCCGCTCGCAGAAGTCCCAGATCGAGTCGATCGGCTTGTCCTCGCGGGCGCGCAGGATCGCCTCGACCGCCGAGTGGCCGACGTTCTTGACCGCGTCGAGCCCGAACCGGATCGCGTTCTCGTAGACGACGAAGCTGTGGTCGGAGGAGTTGACGTCGGGCGGCAGCACGTCGATCCCCATCTCGGCGCAGCGGTTGACGAAGAACGGCACCTTGTCTTTGGTGTTCATCACCGAGGAGATCACCGCCGCCATGTACTCGGCCGGATAGTTGGCCTTGAGGTAGGCGGTGCGGTAGGAGATCAGCGCGTAGCAGGCGGCGTGCGACTTGTTGAACGAGTAGTCGGCGGCGGCTTCGTTCAGCTTCCAGAGGTCGGCGGCGACCTGCGGGTCGGTGCTCGATTCCGTCAGCCCCTGCATGAATTTGTCCTTCATCGTCGCCATCAGGTCGCGCTTCTTCTTGCCGACCGCCTTGCGCAGATCGTCCGCCTCGGCGCCGGAGAAGCCCGCCATCTCGCGGGCGATCGCCATCAGCTGCTCCTGGTAGATGACGCAGCCGTAGGTCTCCTCGGTGATCCCCCGCAGCCGCGGGTCCGGGTAGCGGACGCTGGCCGGGTTGCGCTTGCCCTTGGCGTAGGTGGGGATGTAGGCCATCGCGCCGGGCCGGTACAGGGCGCCGAGCGCGACCAGGTCGGCGAACTCGGTCGGGCCGACCTTGCGCAGCGCGTCGCGCATGCCCTCGGACTCGAACTGGAAGACGCCGGTCGAGTCGCCCGCGGCCAGCATCGCGTAGGTCTTGGCGTCGTCGATCGGGATCGCGGCGACGTCGATCCGCTCGCCCCGCGAGCGCTCGATGATGTCGATCGCGTCCTCGATCACGTCGAGGTTGCGCAGGCCGAGGAAGTCCATCTTCAGCAGGCCGAGCTCCTCGATCGGCCCCATCGAGTACTGGGTCACGATCTTGTACTGGCGCTCGGGCTTGGCCGTTCCGTTCCCGTTGCCGTTGGCCGGCGCCGCCGGGGCGCTGCGGTCCTCGGCCAGCTGCAGCGGCACGATCTCCTGCAGCGGCCGGTCGGAGATCACCACCGCGGCGGCGTGGATCGAGTTGTTGCGGATGATCCCCTCGAGGCCGCGGGCGACGTCGACGATCCGCTTCGCGTCGGGCTCCTCGTCGTAGGTCCGTTTCAGTTCCTGCCCGGGCCGCAGGCATTCGTCGAAGGAGGGGCTGCGGCCCATGATCGGCTCCGGGATCTGCTTCGCCAGGCGGTCGCCGGCGCCGTAGTCGAAGCCGAGCACGCGGGCGGCGTCGCGGGTCGCCGCGCGCGGCGCCATCTTGCCGAAGGTGATGATCTGGGCGACCGATTCGCGGCCGTATTTCTCGGCGACGTAGCGGATCATCCGCTCGCGGCCGCGGACCGAGAAGTCGATGTCGATGTCCGGCATCGATTTGCGGCCGGGGTTGAGGAAGCGCTCGAAGAGCAGGTCGTTGTCGAGCGGGTCGAGGTCGGTGATGCTGAGCACGAAGGAGACGATCGAGCCGGCGGCCGAGCCGCGGCCGGGGCCGACGGCGACGCCGTTCTGCTTGGCGTAGCGGACGAAGTCCCAGACGATCAGGAAGTAGGAGGAGAAGCCCATCTCCTCGATCACCCCGAGCTCGAACTCCATCCGCTCGACCGCCTCGGCCGGCGGCGGGTCGCCGTAGCGGGCGCGCAGCCCCTCGGCGGCGAGCCGGCGCAGCATCGCCTCCGGCTCCTCGCCGGTCTCGGTCGGGTAGCGCGGCAGCAGCAGGCTGCCGAGCTCGATCTCGCAGCGAGCAGCGCTCGGCGATCTCCAGCGAGGTCGGCACCGCCTCCGGCCACTCGGCGAAGGACTCGTGCATCTCCTCGGAGCTCTTGATGTAGAACTCGTTGGTGTCGAAGCTCATCTTCGGCGCCTGCAGGGTCGACTTCGTCTGCACGCAGAGCAGCGCCGCGTGGTTGTCGAAGTCCTCGCGGGTCAGGTAGTGGACGTCGGCGGTGCCGACCAGCGGCCGGCCCAGCTCGCGGGCGAAGCGGGCGATCCCCTCGTTCGCCTTGTCCTGCTCGGCGATCCCGTTCTTCTGCACCTCGAAGTAGACCTGCTCGGGCCCGAAGGCCTGGATCAGGTCGTCGAGGTGGGCGCGGGCGTCGTCGTGGCGCTCTTCGACCAGCCGGCGGCAGAAGCGCGACTGCAGGCAGCCGGTGAGCGCGATCACGCCCTCCGAGTGGGCGGCGAGCAGCTCCATGTCGACGTTGGCCTTGCCGCGCGAGAAGCCTTCGAGGAAGCCGGCCGAGGTCAGCTTGACCAGGTTGGCGAAGCCGCGGTCGTTCTCGGCCAGCAGGGTCAGGTGGTTGCGCTCGTACCTGGTCTGCTCCTTGATCGCGTGGCGGTCGTCGACCAGGTAGGCCTCGAGGCCGACGATCGGCTTGATCCCGTGCTTCTGGCAGGCCTTGTAGAGGTCGACCGCGCCGTTCATCACGCCGTGGTCGGTCAGCCCCAGCGCCGGCTGCCCGAGCGCGGCAGCCCGTTCCGCCATCGCGTCGATCTTGCAGGCTCCGTCGAGCAGCGAGTACTCGCTGTGGGCGTGCAGGTGTACGGCCGATGAGGAGCTCACGGGAGAGTCCGATCATGCCAGCCCGATCGGACGATCGAGGCGGCCGGTTCGCGCTAAATCCGGCCTCGGCCGCCCCGGCGGATCAGGTCAGATCAGGTTGCCGGCCACCGCCGCGGCGATGCCGCCGAGGACGCTGGCGACGATCGAGCCGAAGCCGAGGACCATCGTCCGCTGCAGCGAGTCGAAGCGCTGGTTCATTTCAGCCCGCAGCGCGCGAGATTCCGTGTCGACGCGCTCGAAGCCTCGCTCCATCCGGCCTTCCAGCTGGACGAACCTCGCGTCGAAGCGGCTTTCCAGCTCGGCGAACCTCGCGTCGACGCGGTCGAAGCCGCGATCCACGCGGTTGGCGAGATCGTCGAGGCGCTCGTCGGTCCAGGCTTCTCTCACGGCGTCCATGATTCCACGCTACGAGGTTCTTTGTCTGCTGTGCCGCGCAGAACGTGCCAGCTCTCGCGCGAGCCCGTGCCAACTCTCGCGCGAGCGCGAGGCTCAGCCGCAGACCCAGGCGCTGGTGCCGGAGTCGGCCCAGATTTCGGCGGCGATCCGGTCCTGTTCGGCCTTGGGAGCGCTCTGCGGCGCGCCCTTGCCGCCGTACAGTTCCCAGGTCGAGGGCAGGATCTGGTAGGCGCCGCCGGCGCCCGAGGAGGGGTTGACCGCGCCGTAGTCGCCGCCCGACTCGCACATCACGATGTAGGTCGGGATCGAGTACGGCCCGCCGAGCCAGCGGCCGACCTCGGCTTCGGCTTCCGCGGCGCTCGCTTCCCGCGCCTTCTGGATCTCGGTCTGCCACTTGCCGATCCGCTGCTTGAGCTGGCCGAGTTCGGCCTGGCGAGCGGCGCTGACCGCCGCGAGCTCGGCCGCCGCCGCCTGGGCGGCGGCGCGGACGCCGGCGATTTCGTCGCGGGCGGCGGCGAGCCGTTCGTCGTAGGCGACGGCGCGGCGATGCAGCTTCGCCACCCGCGCCAGCTCGACCGCGACCGCGCGGCGCACCTGCGCCACCCGCTCGGCGAGGCGTCCGATCGGATTCCGCGATCCGGCCCAGGTAGTCGGTCTGCGTGGCGAGCGCGTCGTAGCTTTCGGCGCTGAGGACGAGGGAGAGCGTGCTCGGCGAGCCGTGCTCGTAGATCGCGACCAGGCGCGCCGCCAGCGCCTGCCGCGAGCGCCGCAGCCGCGCCTTCTCCGCCGCCAGCCGTTCGCGGGTCGCGTCGAGCCTGGAGCTGAGCGCGGCGGTGCGTTCTTCGCCTTCGGCGAGCAGGCCGCTGAGCCGCGCCTCCTTCGCTTCGGCGCTCGCCGCTTCGGCTTCCGCGCCGGCCAGCCGTTCGCGGCTCTGGCGCAGGCTGGCCGCCAGCGAGCTCGCTTCTTCCTGCGCCGCCGCCAGCTTGCCTTCGAGCCGTTCGGCGTCGGCGGCACGGGCATCGCCGCCGGAGAGCAGCAGGGCGAGGACGAGGCCAGCGGTCAGCGCCGCCGCGAGGCAGACCGCGGTCAGGTTGCTTCTCGTGCCGGCCGACGCCACAACCGGCGAGGCTAGCGTCAGCGCCGCGGCTCCCCGCCCGGTTTCCGATAACGCGCAAGCCGCCTTGCGGCGCTAGGCGGGCGTGAACAGCTCGACGAAGAGGACGCCGACGACCACCAGGCCGATCCCGCACCAGGCGGGCCAGCGCATCCGCTCGCCGAAGTACAGGGCGCCGACGATCGCGACCAGCGCCGTCCCCGTCCCCGCCCAGACCGCGTAGACGACGCCGACGTCGAGGCTGGAGACGGCGACGCCGAGGCAGGCGAAGGCGGCGACGTAGAGGCAGGTCGAGATCGCCGCCGGGCCGCGGCGGGTGAAGCCGTGGGAGAGCTTGAGGAAGCTGGTCGCCGCGACCTCGAGCGCGATCGCGGCGACGACCAGCAGCCAGGCGCCGAGCATCAGCCCTCCGCCGGCTCGCCGCCGGCGCCCGAGTAGGCCTCGACCAGGACGACCCCGGCGACGATCATGCAGATCCCGATCCAGGCCGGCCACTCGATCTTCTCGCCGAGGAAGAGGGCGCTGACCACGGCGACCAGCGCCGTCCCGGTGCCCGCCCAGATCGCGTAGACGACGCCGACGCTCATCGCCTTCAGGACCAGCGCGAGGAGCAGGAAGGCGGCGACGTAGCCGACCACGACGCCGACGCTCGGCACCGGCTTGCTGAACCCGTCGGCGAGCTTCAGGCAGGTGGTGGCGCCGACCTCGGAGCCGATCGCGGCCGCCAGCAGCAGCCAGGCCCTCCGCGCCGGCGCGACGGCTCAGCCCTCGCGGACGTTGCGCGTCGCCAGGTAGGCGCCGATGCCGACGGTCACCGCGGCGACGCCGATCCCGATCCGGATCTCCCGCCGGTAGCGGCGTCGCAGGTAGACGACCGCGAAGCTGACGGCGGCCTTGCCGAGTCGGTCGTACATCACTCTCCCCCCTCTCCGTCGCGGGCGCGGATCATGTGGGCCATCTTCGACTGCAGCGACCAGAGCTCGATGAAGCCGGGCGAGGCGGACTGCGAGAAGAGGCCGCCGGAGGCGGCGAAGCTGGCGAGGTCGGCGTCGTAGACGGCGTTGGGCGAGGAGCGGGTGACGACGCGGACGCTGCCTTTGTAGAGGCGGAGGCCGATCTCGCCGGTCACCTGGGCGTTGACCGCGTCCATGTAGGCGTCGAGGTCGGTGCGCAGCGGCTCCCACCAGAGGCCCGCGTAGACGAGGTAGCCCCATTTCTGGTCGAGGTCCGGCTTGAACTGGTTCTGGTGGATCGTCCCGACCAGCCGCTCGAGCTCCTCGTGCGCGGTGAGCACCAGCGCCGCCGCCGGGACCTCGTAGATGTCGCGCACCTTGAGGCCGACGATCCGGTCCTCGATGTGGTCGACGATCCCGACCCCGTGGCGGCAGCCGATCTCGGCGGCGCGTTCGAGCAGGTCGACGAGGCCGAGCCGCTCGCCGTCGATCGAGACCGGCAGGCCGCGCTCGAACCCGATCGTCACCACCTGCGCCTCGTCGGGCGCCTGCTCGGGCCGGGTGACCAGCTGGAAGACGTCGTCCTCGGGGGCGTGGTCCAGCTCCTCGATCCAGCGACCCTCCGAGGAGCGGCCCCAGAGGTTGTCGTCGATCGAGTAGGGCGCGACCTCGGTGCCGCCCTTGACCGGGATGCCGTGCTCGCGGGCGTAGGCGATCTCCTCCTCGCGCCCCATCTGCCAGGAGCGCACCGGCGCGATCGTCCGCAGCTCCGGCGCCAGCGTCGCCACCGTCGCCTCGATCCGGACCTGGTCGTTGCCCTTGCCGGTGCAGCCGTGGGCGATCGTGTCGCAACCGGTCCGGCGCGCGTACTCGACCGCGAGCTGGGCGATCAGCGGCCGGCCCAGCGCCGTGAACAGCGGGTAGCCGTTGCCGTAGACGGCGTTGGCCTTGATCGCCGGCGCCAGGAACTCGTCGGCGAAGCGCTCGCGGGCGTCGACCACGTGGCACTCGATCGCGCCCAGCTTCAGCGCCTTGTCCTCGATCACCGCGTAGTCCTCGCCGGGCTGGCCGAGGTTGACGGTGAGGCAGACGACCTCGGCCTCGTAGGAGTCCTGGATCCACTTCAGCATCACGCTCGTGTCGAGGCCGCCCGAGTAGAGCAGGAGGACGCGGTCGACCTGCTGCCGGGTCGGCCTCGTAGCTGGCGGTGCGTGGGGTCTGGGACGGCTCGGGGCTCAAAGCAGGCGCAAGTCTCGCACGCGAGGCACGCGCGCCGCGCCATCACGTTTCTTGCCGCAGCGGACAGGAACCGACCGGCTATTCGGGCCCGATGCCCCCGCCTTCGGGTTCGACCGGTTCGATCGTGCCTTCTTCTTCCGGTTCGACCGGTTCGATCGTGCCTTCTTCTTCGGGTTCGACCGGTTCGATGCCGCCTTCTTCGTTTTCGGTCGTCGGTTCGGTCGGTGGTTTGGTCGGTTCGGTGGTGCCGGTGTTCGTGGTCGGCGCGGCCGTTTCTTCGGAGGCGGTGACGGTGGTGGTGGTCGTCGTTTCGCCGCCGCCGCCGGCGACGACGATGACCGCGATCACCAGGCCGACGATCACCGCGACCAGACCGGCGATGACCAGGCGGATGTTGCCGTGCGGCCGGTGGTGCGGCGGCTCGTCGCCGGTGGGCATCATTCGGGTTGGGTCCTCGTGCACTTATCCCTCCGGTCCGAGGATCGCCTCAAGGATCGCCTCGGGGTCGTCGATTTCGAATCCGTTTCGCAGCCGCGCCGCGATCTCCTCCCTGCTGCTGCCGGAGATCGCCATCTGCGTCGCCAGCAGGCGGGCCCCGGCGGAGCTCGCAGCCGTTCCGGCTCGCGAGGAGGCCGGCTCCGGCTCGCGCATCCGGCTCAGGGGCAGCCGGCGCGAGGTCGGGCACGTCCGAGCCGGGCCCGGCTCGGCGTCGGCCCGTCCTCGCAGTCCGGCTTTGAATCGCGAGAGCGAGGTCAGCAGCTGCTCGGAGCGCTGCCGGATCTCCTCCGCCTGGGCGATCAGGGTGTCGGCCTGGGCCTGCAGCGAGGAGAGCCGCTCGGCCGCCTGCGACTCGGCCTCGGCGAGGCGGCGCTGCGCCTCGCGTTCGGCGTCGTCGATCACCTGGCCGGCGGCGCGCTCGGCCGCCTCGACGATCGCCGCCAGCTGCTGGGACGGTCGCCGCCTGCAGCGATTCGCGGCGGCTTTGCGAATCCTTGCCGGGCACAGGACCAGGAAGGTTAGAGCGCTTCGCCGATCAGGCCAACCGCGCGCTCGACCTGGGTGGAATCGACGATCAGCGGCGGCAGCAGCCGGATCGTGTCCGGCCGCGGCACGTTGACGACGAGGCCGCGCCGCAGCAGCTCGGCGCCGACCGCCGCGCCGTCGACCCCCTCGGCGAGGCCGGCGCCGACCATCAGCCCGCGGCCGCGGACCTCGCGGATGCCGTCGAAAGCCCTTCCAGGCCCTCGCGCAGCTCGGTCGCCCGCACCCGCACCCGCCGCAGCAGCGCCGGGTCCTCGACGATGTCGAGCACCGCCAGCGCCGCGGCGGTCGCGACCGGGCCGCCGGCGAAGGTCGAGCCGTGGTCGCCGGGCTGCAGCACCTCTGCCGCCGCCGGGCCGGTGATGCAGGCGCCGATCGGCATCGCCGCCGCCGAGCGCCTTGGCGCTGGTGATCACGTCGGGCCGCACCGGCGTCTGCTGGTAGGCCCAGAGCGAGCCGGTCCGCCCCATCCCCGCCTGGATCTCGTCGACGATCAGCAGCGCGCCGACCTCGTCGCAGGCCTCGCGCGCGGCGAGAGCAGCCTCGTCGCTGGTGACGAAGACGCCGGCCTCGCCCTGGATCGGCTCGACCAGCACCGCGGCGGTGTTCTCGTTCACCGCCTCGCGCAGCGCCGCGGCGTCGTTGAACGGGACCGAGCGGAAGCCGGGCAGCATCGGGCCGAGCGCCTCGTTGCGCGCCATCGCCGGCGTCGCCGCCAGGGCGCCGTAGCTGCGGCCGTGGAACTCGCCCTCGAAGCTGACGATCTCCGGCGCCGCGACGCCGCGCTGGTGGGCGTGCTTGCGGGCGACCTTGATCGCGCACTCGATCGCCTCGGTGCCCGAGTTGGCGAAGAAGACGCGGCCGCCGAGGCTCGACTCCGAGAGCCGCTGCGCCAGCCGCGCCATCGGCTCGGTGTAGAAGAGGTTGGAGACGTGCATCAGCCGGCTCGCCTGCTCGCTGACCGCGGTGACCACCGCCGGGTGGCAGTGGCCGACCGAGCAGACCGAGATCCCGGTGAGGAAGTCGAGGTACTCCTTGCCGTCGGCGTCCCAGAGCACCGCCCCCTCGCCGCGGACGAAGTCGACCGGCGCCCGCTTGTAGGTGCGCATCAGGTAGCGCTCGACCAGCTCCTGCGTCTGCTGCAGCCCGCCCGTGCTCACGGCGTCACCATCGTGCCGATGCCGGCGTCGGTGAAGAGCTCGAGCAGGAGGCTGTGCGGCTTGCGGCCGTCGATGATGTGGGCCGACTGCGAGCCGCCGCGGATCGCCTCGACGCAGGCGGCCAGCTTCGGCCGCATCCCGCCGTCGATCCCGGGCAGCATCTCCTCGACCTCGACCACCGTCGCCCGCGAGATCAGCGAGCCCTCGTCGCCGGGGTCGGCGAGCCAGCCCTCGACGTCGGTGAGGAAGATCGCCTTGTAGGCGCCGAGCGCCGCCGCGACCTTGCCCGCCGCCTCGTCGGCGTTGACGTTGTAGGACTGGCCGCTGCGGTCGGACGCCGAGGAGGCGATCACCGGGATGTAGTCGGCGGCGATGTGGTTGAGCACGTCGACGTCGACGCGGTCGATCGAGCCGACGAAGCCGACCTTGTCGGCGTTGGCGACGGGAGTGACCTCGAACAGCGTCCCGTCCTCGCCCGCCAGCCCGACCGCCGCCTGGCCGGCCCGGTTCAGCCGCTGCACGATTTCGGCGTTGAGCTTGCCGACCAGCACCATCTTCGCCACCTCGACCGTCTCGGCGTCGGAGACGCGCAGGCCCTCGTGGAAGCGGACCTCGAGCCCGAGCCGCTCCATGTAGCGGGTGATCTCGGGGCCGCCGCCGTGGACGATCACCGGGTTGAGGCCGACGTACTTGAGCAGGACGACGTCGGCGGCGAAGGCCTCGCGCAGCTCCTCGTCGAGCATCGCCGCGCCGCCGTACTTGATCACCACCGTGCGGCCGTGGAACTCGCGGATGTAGGGCAGCGCCTCGAGCAGCGTCTCGACGCTCGCTCCGGCGGCGCGCGACTGCGGGGCCTGCTCGGTCATCGACCGCTCCTCTCGCTCGCGTTGCTCATCAGGTCGTGTACTCGGCGTTGATCCGGATGTACTCGTGGCCGAGGTCGGAGAACCAGACGTGCGCGGCGTGCGAGCCGCGGTCCAGGCGCAGCCCGATCTCCGCCTCCGCCGCCTCGCCGCCGAGCTCGGCGGCGTCGATCGAGTCGGCGCCGATCTCCTCCAGGTCCTCGCCGGCGAGCGCGGCGCCGGCGGCCTGGGCGATCCGGCCCCAGTTGGGGTCGCGGCCGAACAGCGCCGTCTTCACCAGCGGCGAGTTGGCGATCGCGCGGGCGACCCGCTCGGCCTCCGCGGCGCTGGCCGCCCCGCTGACCTCGATCCGGCCGACGCGGACCGAGCCCTCGCCGTCGCGGACGATCTCGATCGCCAGCTGCATCAGCACCGCCTGCAGCAGCCCCGGCGGCAGCGGCTTGCCGGCGGCGCCGGTCGCCTGCAGCAGGACGCAGTCGTTGGTGCTCATCTGGCCGTCGACGGTGATCCGGTTGAAGGAGGCGTCGACCGCGGCGCCCAGCTCGGCGGCGGGGTCGGCGAGGACGGCGTCGGTCTGGACGAAGCAGAGCATCGTCGCCATGTCCGGCTCGATCATCCCGGCGCCCTTGGCCTGGGCGGAGAGGGTGACGCCGCCGGCCCGCAGGGTGCAGCGCTTGGCCCAGCGGTCGGTGGTCGTGATCGCCTCCGAGAAGGCGGTGCCGCCCTCGGGCGAGAGCCGCCCGGCCGCCTCGTCGATCCCCGGCAGCACGGCGCCGATCGGCATCGGCACGCCGATCACGCCGGTCTCGGCGACGGCGACCTGCTCGGTCGCAAGGCCGAGCGCGGCGGCGGTCCGCTCGCACATCGCCAGCGCGTCGGCGAAGCCCTGCTCGCCGGTCTCGGCGTTGGCGTTGCCCGAGTTGACGACGGCGGCGCGGACGCCGCCGAGGTCGGTGACCTTGCGGCAGACGCGGATCGGCGCCGCGGCGGAGGCGTTGCGGGTCAGGACCATCGCCGAGGCGACCTGCTCGGCGTCGCAGGCGAGCAGGCCGACGTCGGTCGCGCCGCCGCCCTTCAGCCCGCAGTGCGCGCCGCCGGCGCGGAAGCCCGGCGCGAGCCGAGCCGGGTCGAGCTCCTCGACCCCCGCGGGCGGGTCGACCCACCGGGAGCGAAAGAAGGACTCGCCGGCGACGGGCTCGCTCATCTCAGCCCCGCGGTCTCGTCGAGGCCAAGCATCAGGTTGAGGTTCTGCACGCCCTGGCTCGAGGCGCCCTTCCAGATGTTGTCGAGTCGCCGAGAAGGCCATCACCCGTCCCCGCTCCTCGACCGTGACGTAGACGTGGCACTCGTTCGTGTCCCGCAGCGCCCGCAGGTTGGGCGGCTTGTCGAGCACCCGGACGAACGGCTCCTCGCGGTAGCGCTCCTCGTAGAGGGCGAGGATCGCCTCGCGCGAGGTCGGCTCGGCGAGCGCCGCGAAGCAGGTCGCCAGCTCGCCCTGGTCGAGCGGGATCAGGTGCGGGACGAAGCTGACCGGCGCCGGGCTGCCGAGCGCCGCCAGCTCCTGCTCGATCTCGGGCCGGTGGCGGTGGCCCTCGGTCTTGTAGGGGAAGGCGTTCTCGGTCATCGCCGAGTAGTGGACGAGGTCGTCGCTGGAGCGGCCGTAGCCGGAGGTGCCCTGCATCGCGGCGACGAAGACCTCGCCGAGCAGGCCCTGTTCGGCGAGCGGGGCCAGCCCCAGCACGGTCGCGGTCGGGTAGCAGCCGGGGGTCGCGACCAGCTTCGCCTCGCGCAGCTGCTCGCGGTACATCTCGCTCAGCCCGTAGACGCCGGTGCCGAACAGGTCGGGCGCGCCGTGCTCGCCGTACCAGCGCTCGTAGGTCGCCATCTCGCGCAGGCGGAAGTCGGCGGAGAGGTCGACGACGAGGATGCCCCGCTCGCGCAGCGCCGCCACCGTCGGCGCCGCGGCGCCGTGCGGGTAGGCGACGATCGCCGCGTCGACCTCGGGCGGGTCGGCGGGGTCGAGCTCGGTCAGCTGCAGCGGCACCCGGTAGCGGGGGTAGAGCGCGTCGAGCCGCTTGCCGGCGTCGCTGCGCGAGGTGATCGCGGCGAGCCGCAGGCGCGGGTGGTCCCAGACGATCTGCGCCGCGAGGGCGCCGGTGAAGCCGTTGGCGCCGGCGACGAGGACCCGCGCGGCGGGCTCGCCGGCGAGCGGCTGGGCGGTCTGCTCATTCACGCAGCGTCCCCCCGATCTTCTCCAGCTCGGCCTCGATCGCCGCGCGCGCGGCGGCGACCTCCTCGTCGGTCAGGGTCCGGTCGGGCGCCCGGAACTCGAGCCCGAGGGCGAGGCTCTTCCTGCCCTCTCCCAGCTGCTCGCCTTCGAAGAGGTCGAAGACCTCGGCCGCGCGCAGCAGCTCGCCGCCGGCGGCGAGGACCGCGGCGCGGACCTCGGTCGCGGCGACCTCGGCGGGGACGACGACCGCCAGGTCCCGGTAGGCGGCGGGGAAGGTGGTGACGTCCTCGTAGGCCTCCTCGCCGGCGCTCGCCGCGGCCAGCAGCGGCGCGGTGTCGATTTCGAAGCCGACCGCGGCGTCGAGGTCCCACTCGCGGCAGACCAGCGGGTGCAGCTCGCCGAGCCAGCCGGCGGCGACGCCGCCGAGCTCGACCGCCGCCGAGCGGCCGGGGTGCAGGAACGGCTCCGCCACCGGCTCGAAGGCGATCTCGGCCCCGAGCTGGCCGGCGAGCGCCTCGAGCACGCCCTTCAGCGCGAAGAAGTCGTGGGCGCCGGCCTCGCCGCGCCAGGAGCGCGCGGTCAGCGGGCCGGCGGCGAGCGCCGCGATCCGGTGCGGCTCGGCGACCGGCGCCGGCCGTTCGCCCGGGAAGTCGCCGGCCAGCGGCCCGGCGAGCCGCGCCAGCGTGTCCTCGTCGACCTCGTCGGTCGGCGCCGGCGGCTCCTCCATCAGGTAGACGCTGCCGGCCTCGAACAGCGCCAGCCGCTCGGCGCCGCGGGCGCGGTTGCGGGAGGCGACGTCGAGCAGCGAGCCGAGCACCATCGTCCGCATCGCCGACTGCTCCTCCGACAGCGGGTTGGCGATCGTCACCGCGCCGGAGCGCACGTCGTCGAACCCGATCCGCAGCCGGCCCGGCTCGCCGGGATGGGTGAAGCTCCAGCCGACCACCTGGTCGAAGCCGAGGTCGCGCAGGCCGTCTTCGGCCCGCCGCCGCAGCCGCTGCTCGCGGCTCAGGCCGCCGACCCGCTCGGCGGACGGCAGGCAGCGTCGTCGGCAGGTGCTCGTCGATGCCGTGGACGCGGCCGACCTCCTCGATCAGGTCGACCTCGCGGGTGACGTCGTAGTGGCGGTCGGGCGGCACCGTCACCTCGAGGTCGGCGCCGGCCGGCTCGACGCCGAAGCCGAGCCGCTGCAGGTAGGCGGTCTGCTCGGCCTGGGAGATCTCCATCCCGAGCAGGCCGGAGACCCGGGCGGCGCGCAGCGTCAGCCGCGGCGCCGGCGGCGGCTCGGCGGCGACGTCGATCGTCCCCGGCACCAGCTTGGCGCCGCAGAGCTCGACCATCAGCTTCGAGGCGACGGCCTGGGCGCGCAGGCAGAGCTCCGGGTGCAGCTGCTTCTCGAACCGCGAGGATGCCTCCGAGCGCAGGCCCAGCAGCCGCGAGGTGCGCAGGATGTTGGTCCCGTCCCAGTTGGCGACCTCGAGCAGGACGCTGGTCGTCTCCTCGGAGACCTCGGAGACCTGGCCGCCCATGATCCCGGCGATCCCGGTCGGGCCGTCGCGGTCGCAGACCAGCACCGTCTCCGCGTCGAGCTGGCGCTCGACGTCGTCGAGCGTGGTCATCTTCTCGCCGGCGTGGGCGGTGCGGACGTAGAGGGCGCCGTTCGGCACCTTGTCGAGGTCGAAGGCGTGCAGCGGCTGCGCGGTCAGCAGCATCACGTAGTTGGTGATGTCGACGACGTTGTTGATCGGCCGCTGGCCGGCGGCGGCGAGCCGCGCCTGCAGCCACAGCGGCGAGGGCCCGATCGTCACGTCGGTGAAGACGCGCGCGGTGAAGCGCGGGCAGAGCTCCGGCACGTCGACCGCGACCGAGGCGTAGTCGCCGACCTCGCCCGCGCCCTCGGCCGGCGCGTCCTCGGCCCAGGGGTCGGCGGCGAGCGGCGCGCCGGTGATCGCGTGCACCTCGCGGGCGACGCCGTGGACGCCGAAGCAGTCGACCCGGTTCGGCGTCACCTCGATCTCCAGCACCGGCTCGGCCAGCGGGATCACCTCGGTCAGCGGCGTGCCGGCGGCGTGGGCGTCGTCGAGCACCAGGGTGCCCTCGTGGTCGTCGCCGATCTCGAGCTCGTCGGCGGCGAGGATCATCCCTTCCGAGGCGACCCCGCGCAGCTTCGCCTTGCGCAGCTTCTCGCCGCCCGGCATCCGCGCCCCGGGCAGGGCGACGGCGACGGTCTGGCCGGCGGCGACGTTGGGGGCGCCGCAGACGATCGTCCGCTCGCCCTCGCCGTCGTCGACCTGGCAGACCTTGAGCCGGTCGGCGTCCGGATGCTGCTCGGCGGCCAGCACCTTGCCGACGACGAAGCCGTCGGCCTTCGGCGGGCCGGCGACCTCGAGCCGCTCGACCTCGGTGCCGGTCATCACCAGCCGGTCGGCCAGCTGCCTCCGGCGAGATGCCGGGATCGCAGTACTCGCGCAGCCAGCTGTACGGGACCCTCATGCGAACTGCTCCAGCATCCGCACGTCGTTGTCGAAGAAGCGCCGCAGGTCGGGGATCCCGTGACGCAGCATCGCGACCCGCTCGACCCCGAGGCCGAAGGCGAACCCCTGGAAGCGCTCCGGGTCGTAGCCGGAGGCCTCGACGAAGCCGAGCACGTTGGGGTCGACCATGCCGGCGCCGAGGATCTCGATCCAGCCCTGGCCCTTGCAGAGGTTGCAGCGCCCGCCATCCGGCAGCGTCCCGGTCCCCTCGCACTGGAAGCAGGAGACGTCGACCTCGACGCTCGGCTCGGTGAAGGGGAAGAAGTGCGGCCGCAGGCGCAGCTCGCGCGTCTCGCCGAACAGGCCCCGGCACATCTGCAGCAGCGTCCCCTTGAGGTCGGCGAGGGTCAGGCCCTCGGCGATCGCCAGCCCCTCCACCTGGTGGAACATCGGGCTGTGGGTGGCGTCGGAGTCGCGCCGGTAGACCTTGCCGGGGACGACGATGAAGATCGGCGGCGGCTGCGCCTCCATCGCCCGCACCTGCATCGGCGAGGTGTGGGTGCGCAGCAGCACGTCGGGGTGCGACTGGACGTAGAAGGTGTCCTGCAGCATCCGCGCCGGGTGGCCGGGCGGGTGGTTCAGCGCGGTGAAGTTGTAGTAGTCGTGCTCGACCTCGGGGCCCTCGGCGACCCGGTAGCCGAGGCCGACCATGATGTCCTCGATCTGCCGCGTGGTGCGGGCGATCAGGTGCGCGTGGCCGACCGGGTGCGGCGGCGCTCCCGGCAGGGTGACGTCGACGCGGTCGGCGATCAGCTTCGCGTCGAGCTCGGCGGCATCGAGCCGGGCGGCGCTCTGCTCGAGCAGCGCCTCGAGCTCCTTGCGCGCCCGGTTGGCGGCGCCGCCGACCTTGCCCCGTTCGGCCTGCGGCAGCTCGGCGATCCCGCGCAGGATCGTCGTCAGCTCCGCTTTGCGGCCGAGGTGGCGGACCCGCAGCTCCTCCAGCTCGGCGCTCGAGGAGGCCGCCCCGATCGCGGTCGCGGCCTCGCTCCTGATCTCCTCGATCCGCTCAAGCACTGGCCGCGTCCTCCGACATGGGCGCCGACGATATCCACTGGGCGCCGATCGCCGCCGCGGCGGCGACGTTGAGCGACTCCGCGCCGCCGGAGCGCAGCGGGATCGTCACCTCGGCGGCGCACTCGGCGAGCACCTCCGCCGGCAGCCCCTCGCGCTCGGCGCCGAGGCAGAGCGTCCGGGCGCCGGCGAGCGCGTCCAGGCCGGCTCCGGAATGGGCGAGAGGGCGGCGCGCGGCGCCGGCGTCCGCCCCACCCCGGCCCGCAGCGGCGGCTGGGCGAAGACCGAGCCCATGCTCGCCCGCACCGCCTTCGGCGAGTAGGGGTCGGCGCAGCCGGGGCCGAGGACGACGGTGCCGTGCAGCAGCGCGTGCGCGGTGCGGACGATCGTGCCGACGTTGCCGGGGTCGCCGACCCCGTGCAGGTAGAGGCAGGGCGCGCTCGGCGCCGTCGGCCCAGCGCAGCGGCCAGACCGCGATCGCCCGCGTCCCCGAGCCGAGCGCCGAGACGCCGTCCAGCAGCCCCGGCTCGACCTCCTCGCCGCCGAGCCCGGCGCCGGCGGCGGTGAGCAGGAAGCGGGGCTCGGCGCCAGCCGCGAGCCCGGCCTCGACCAGGTCCTCGCCCTCGCTGGCGAACAGGCCCTCGCGCTCGCGGTGCTTGCGCTCGCGCAGCTTGCGGACCAGCTTCAGCTTCTCGTTTTGCGGGCTCTCGATCATCGTCTCGGTCCGGTCGTCTGCGGCGGCGCCTCTGGCGGGGATTTCTTTCTTTTCGGTGCTTGGAAGTCCTGGAACGAAAAAGCGGGCCGTTTTCACGGCCCGCCCGGGAGAGTGGAGTGTGGGTGCGCCGTCAGGCGGCCGCACCCTCCCGGGCTAGCTCGACGAATCGGCGGAAGGCCTCGCGGTCGTGCACCGCGATATCGGCCAGCATCTTGCGGTTGACGTCGACCTCGGCCTGCTTGAGGCCGTGCATCAGGTCCGAGTAGCTCATCCCCTCGCGCCGCGCGGCGGCGTTGATCCGGGTGATCCAGAGCTTGCGGAACTCGCGCTTGCGGTTGCGCCGGTCGCGGTAGGCGTACATCCCCGACCGCTGCACCTGCTCTTTGGCGAAGCGGTAGGAGGAGTGCTTGCGGCCGAAGTAGCCCTTCGCTTCCTTCAGCACCTTGCGGCGCTTCTTGCGCGCGTTGACGGAGCGCTTGACGCGGGCCATTACTTGCCACCCCCGAGCAGCTGCCGGACGACCGGCTGGTCGTGCTTGGAGATCTCGACCGGGCGGCTCATCCGCCGCTTCCGCTTCGGCGACTTTTTCTCCAGGATGTGGCTGGAGTAGGCGCGCCGGCCGCGGAGCTTGCCGTTGGCGGTCTTCTTGAAGCGCTTCTTGGCGCCCGAATGGGTCTTCATCTTCGGCATCGGGCTCGCTATTGAAGCAGACAGGGCGGTTCGGCGCATGCGGGCGGGCCGAGCGGACACCGAGCGGACGGATTCTGTCTAGTCTGGCGCGTCGATGCGCCTGCTCTACGTGATCGGCACCCGGCCCAACTTCGTCAAGACGGCGCCGGTGATCGGCGCCCTGCGCGAGCGCCTGCCCGACGCCCGCCACACGATCGTCCACACCGGCCAGCACTACGACCGGCTGATGTCGGAGGTCTTCCTCGAGGAGCTCGGCGTCCCGGCGCCGGACTTCATGCTCGAGGTCGGCTCGGGCAGCCACGCGGCGCAGACGGCGCGGACGATGGAGCGGCTCGAGCCGGTGCTCGAGGACGAGCGCCCCGACCTCGTCGTCGTCCCCGGCGACGTCAACTCGACCCTGGCGGCGGCGCTGACCGCGGTCAAGATGGGGATCGCCGGTCGCCCACGTCGAGTCGGGGCTGCGCAGCTTCGACCTGACGATGCCCGAGGAGGTCAACCGGATCGTCGCCGACCGCTTCGCCTCCCATCTCTTCCTCCACAGCGAGGACGCGGTCGTCAACCTGCGCGCGGAAGGGATCGCCGAGGAGCGCATGCACTTCGTCGGCAACACGATGATCGACACCCTGGTGGCGCTGGAAGGCCGCTTCCGCGCCGCCGGCGCCGCCGCCCGGGTCGGGGTCGAGCCCGGCTCCTTCGTCCTCGTCACCCTGCACCGGCCGGCGCTGGTCGACGGCCCGCTGCTGGCAGAGACGGTGCGCCAGCTGGAGGCGCTGGCGCAGCGCATGCCGGTCGTCTTCCCGGTCCACCCGCGGACCCGCAAGATGATGGAGGCGGTCGACGCCGTCCACCCGCAGCCTGCGGCTGATCGAGCCGCTCGGCTACCTCGACTTCCTCTCGCTGATGGCCGACGCCGGCGCGGTGCTCACCGACTCCGGCGGGATCCAGGAGGAGACGACCTACCTCGGCGTCCCCTGCTTCACCCTGCGCGCCAACACCGAGCGCCCGGTCACGGTCAGCCGCGGCACCAACACCCTGCTCGGCCTCGACCCGGCCGCGATCGCGACGATCCCGGGGCTGCTGGCCGACCGCGGCCCGGCGCCGGCCGAGCCGCCGCCGCTCTGGGACGGCCACGCGGCGGAGCGGATCGCCGCCGTGATCGCCGGCTGACCTAACCCGAGGCGCCGTCGGCGGAGGCCTCGGCCTTGTCGACCTCTTTGCTGGGGGCCAGCAGCATGCTCATGTTGCGGCCTTCCTGCAGCGGCGCCGACTCGATCACCGCGATCCCGCCGAGGTCCTCGAAGAGCTTCTGCAGCAGCGCCCGGCCGCGCTCGGGGTGGGCCTGCTCGCGACCGCGGAACATGATCGTCACCTTGACCTTGTCGTGGTGCTTGAGGAAGCGTTCGACGTGGCCCTTCTTGGTCTGGTAGTCGTTGTCCGCGATCTTCGGCCGCAGCTTGATTTCGCGGATGTTGACCTGCTGCTGATGCTTGCGGGCCTGCTTCTGCTTCTGCTCCTGCTCGTATTTGTACTTCGAGTAGTCGAGCAGGCGGGTGACCGGCGGCTTCGAGTTCGGCGCCACCTCGACCAGGTCGAGGTCCGCCTCCTGGGCGCGGCGCAGCGCTTCGGGGGTGTCGACGATTCCCAGCTGCTCGCCGTCGGCGCCGATCAGGCGCACCTGCGGGACCCGGATCCGCTCGTTGATCCGCGTCGTGTCGCGCTCTGGTGGGCGCCGATCGAACCTGCGAGGGACCGGCACTAGCGAGAGTTTCTCGGGGACTTCAAGAGGACGAGTCGTCGGTGGAGCGGCACGGAGCGCTCAGCGGCGGGTGGTCTGTAGCGTGCCAGCGATCAAGTTTGCGCAGTATAGAGCCCTGTCGGCGCTTCGCAAGGCGAAGCGGTCATCTTTCTACGTTCTCGGCCGCGATCCGCTCGGCGAACTCGGGCAGCGACATCTCGCCGAGATCGCCGTCGGCGTGGGAGCGGACGGCGACCGCGTCGGCCTCCTGCTCGCGGTCGCCGACGACCAGCATGTAGGGGTAGCGGCCGATCTCGGCGTCGCGGATCTTCTTGCCGACCGACTCCGAGCGATCGTCGAGCGCGACGCGGACGCCCAGTTCCCGCAGCGCCTCCATCGCCCTCTCCCCGTAGGGCTTGTGCTTGTCGGAGATCGGCAGCACGATCGCCTGCACCGGCGCCAGCCAGACCGGGAAGCGGCCGGCGTAGTGCTCGATCAGGATCCCGGCGAAGCGCTCCATCGAGCCGAGCAGGGCGCGGTGGATCATCACCGGGCGTCTGCTGGTTGTCCTCGCTGTCGGTGTAGTAGAGGTCGAAGCGCTCGGGCATCTGGAAGTCGAGCTGGCAGGTGCCGCACTGCCAGGAGCGGCCGAGCGCGTCGGTGACGTGGAAGTCGATCTTCGGCCCGTAGAAGGCGCCGTCGCCGGGGTTCAGCTGGTACTCGCGGCCGACCGCGTCGAGCGCTTCGCGCAGGGCCGCCTCGGCCTTCGCCCACTGCTCGTCGGTCCCCATCGACTTCTCCGGCCGGGTCGAGAGCTCGACGCGGACGTCGTCGAAGCCGAAGTTCTCGTAGAGCTCGTCGATCGCCGCGATCACGTCGGACACCTCGTCGACGACCTGGTCGAGGGTGCAGAAGACGTGGGCGTCGTCCTGGGTGAAGGCGCGGACCCGGAGCAGGCCGTGCAGGACGCCCTCGCGCTCGGCGCGCGAGACCTTGCCGAACTCGGCCAGGCGCAGCGGCAGCTCGCGGTAGGAGTGACGGTCGGCGCCGAAGACCAGGCAGGCCCCGGGGCAGTTCATCGGCCGCAGCGCGTACTCGCGCTCGCCGAGCTGGGAGAAGTACATGTTCTCGCGGTAGTTGTCCCAGTGGCCGGAGCGGTGCCAGAGCTCGACGTCCATCACCTCGGGCGTCTTGATCTCCTCGTAGCCGCGCTTGCGCAGCTGCTCCTGCACCTCGCGCTGGATCAGCTGCAGGAGGACGGTGCCGTTGGGCAGCCAGAACGGCATCCCGGGCGCCTCCTTGCGCAGCATGAAGAGGCCGAGCTGGGGGCCGAGGCGGCGGTGGTCGCGTTCCTTGGCGGCCTCGATCATCGCCACGTGCTGGTCGAGGTCGGTCTTGGAGAAGAAGGCGGTGCCGTAGATCCGGGTCAGGCTCTCGCGGGTCTCGTCGCCGCGCCAGTAGGCGCCGGCGACCGAGTCGAGCTTGATCGCCTTGATCCGGCCGGTCGAGGGCCCGTGCGGGCCGCGGCAGAGGTCCTCGAAGGGCCCGTTGCGGTACAGCGAGACGGTCTCGACCCCTTCGTCGCGGACGAGGTCCTCGATCAGCTCGACCTTGAAGCCCTGGTCCTGGGCGCGGAAGATCTCGATCGCCTCCGCGACCGGGACGTCGCGGCGCGAGAAGCCCTCGTCGGCGGCGATGTGCTCGCGCATCGCGGCCTCGATCTTCGGCAGGTCCTCCTCGGTGATCCTTGTATCGGGCGGGAACTCGAAGTCGTAGTAGAAGCCGGACTCGATCGGCGGGCCGATCGTCACCTTGGTGCCCGGGTAGAGCTCGGTCACCGCCTCGGCCATCACGTGGGCGGCGTCGTGGCGGATCAGCTCCAGCGCCTCGGGATCGCGGTCGGTGAGGATCGCGATCTCCGCCCCGCCCGCGGGCAGCGGCGCCGCCAGGTCGCGCGGCTCGCCGTCGACCTTGATCGCCAGCGCCGCCTTCGCCAGGCCGGGGCCGATCGCCGCGGCGGCGTCGGCGCCGGTCGCGCCCGGCTCGAGCTCCAGCGGCTTGCCGTCGGGCAGGGTGACGACGAGTTTCTCGGTCGCGGCCTCCATGCGGCCATGGTACGGATTCAGCGGGATTCGCCCTGGCGCGCCTGGCGGACCGCGATCAGCGGGCAGGGGCTGTGGGCGGCGACGGGGCCGGGGACCTCCCAGAGAACGTAGGGCGGCGCGACCCTGCGGACCTCGAGCCCCGGGAAGGGCGGCTGCTCGGCGCTGCCGCGGCTGACGACGAAGCGGACGCCGCGCGGCGGCGAGTCGAGCTCCCCTTCGGCGGCGATGCAGACGCGCCCGCCGCGCAGCTCCCAGGCGATGTAGGGCGTGCCGTGTTCGTCGGCGAGCAGCGTCGGCGATGCGAGGACCAGCGTCGGGTCGCTCGCGACCAGCGGCCGCAGCCCGGTCAGCGCCGGCGAGTAGGACGACGGCCCGACCGGCGCGTTGGCGAAGGCGAGCACCGAGCAGACTCCGGCCGCGAGGACGTAGACGGCCAGCGCGAGGGCCTGCCACCGCCCCCCTCCCCATCGCGTGGTTCCTTTTGGACTCTCCGGGTCCGTTTCGAACCGCGACTCGGGCGCCCCCCGTCCCGTGGTTCCTTTTGGACGAGATAGGCCCGAAAGGAACCACGACCTTGGGGGGCGGGCTGCGGTGGCTAGGGGGAGGGCGATGGTGAGGGCCGCGAGCGGGGCGGCGACCTCGATCGCCTTGGCGGCGGTGTAGGCGGTGCCGCCGGCGCGGGCGGCGAGGTAGGCGAGGGCGGCGGTGGCGAGCGCGGCGAGGACCGCGACCTCGCGGCGGCGCCAGCAGCGCACCGCCCCCCAGGCGAGCAGGGCGAGGGCGAAGGCGGCGCCGAGGTAGTAGCCGAGCGCCGGCACGGCGCCGTCGCCGGGGGCGAGCCGGAAGTCGCCGGAGGGCCAGATCCCGAGCGCCTCCAGCGGCGAGATCTGGCCGAAGAGGTTGCCGAGGCCGGGCCCGTTGGGGTCGAAGGTTTCGAAGTTGTGGAAGTCGATCATGCGGCCGATCTCGGGGGCGACGAGGACGGCGAAGACGAGGAGCGCCAGCAGGACCGGGCGCAGGGAGAAGCGACGGACGGCGTAGTGCGCGATGGCCCAGATGACGAAGGTGCCGAGCATCCAGAGGGTTCCCGGGAAGCTGTAGGCGTAGACGGCGCCGACGGCGAGCAGCGCCGCGGGGACGAGGCGCAGGGGCAGGTCGCGCCACTCCTCGCGCGTCGCCTCGCGCAGGGCGAGGGCGAAGGCGAGGACGAGCAGCGCCTCGATCGTCTCCTTGAACGCGCCCTGGGCGAAGTAGGAGGCGACCAGGTAGGCGAGGCCGACGACGAGGGCCCCGGCGCTACGCGGCAGCGGCGCCAGCCCGCGGAAAGCGGCGAGCGCGGTCAGCGGCGCCAGGACCATGACCGCGACCGAGAGCCCGCTGAAGCCCTCGACCAGCCCGATCCCGAGACCCTTGTTCAGCGCGACGACGACCGAGTGCGGGCCGAGCGGGTAGCCCTGGTGCAGCAGCTGCGAGGAGTGCCCTTCGGCGAGCCGCGCGGTGGCCAGCAGGTGCTGGGACATGTCGGGGTTGAAGCCGGTGCCGAGGATCCCGAAGTGGCCTTCGACGACGAACGGCAGCGAGGCGGCGACGAGCGCCGCGAGCGCCACCGGCCACCCCGCCCGCAGCGCCTCACCCCCGCCCTCCAGCCGCCCCCATAGGTAGGCGACCGCGGCAAGCGCCAGTGCCAGGACGACGACCGCCGAGACGACCCCGTGCCCCGGCAGGCGCACGGTCGCCCAGCAGACCGCCATCACCAGCGCCAGCCCGACCGCCGGCGCCAGCCACGACCAGCGCCGCTGCCCACAGACGGCGACCGCCGCCTGCCCGATGGCCAGCGAGGCGCCGCAGACCGCCACGACCGCTGCATACGTACCGATCACGAGGCGGCGAGCCTAGACGACGCCCCGACACGAAACCGCGCGCAACCGTGCGCCCTACGTCGCAGTTCGCAGGGCTTCCTAGATTGGTCGGAGGAACTGCTTCGGTGCACCCGAATCCGGATGGGAGACGAGATGAAGCTGCGCACCGCCCTGTCCCTCGCGTTCGTCCTCGGCGCCGGCGCGCTCGCGGCCGGCACGGTCTGGCCGACCGAGGCCGCCGCCCTCGACTACGACTGCGCCGACTTCGCCACCCAGGCCGAAGCCGAGGAATACCTCCTCCCGGGCGACCCGTACAACCTCGACGGCGACAACGACGGCATCGCCTGCGAGGACCTCCCCTGCCCCTGCAGCTCGACGCCGGGTGGGGGCGGTGGCGAAGAAGGAGGGCCGGAAGCCGGCGGAAACGAGGAATCAGAGCCGAAGCCGCCCTACGAGGTCAGCCAGCGGGCCGCCCGCCGCCTCTCCGAGCGGCTGGTCAGCCGCATCGTCCGCCGCAGCTCCCGCCTCGACCGCAAGAGCTTCCAGGGCTGCAAGCGCAGAGCGCAGCGCCGCGTCGACTGCCGCCTCACCGCCCGCGGCAGCACTTCCCGCGAACGCGTGACCTGCCGCTACCGGGTCAAGGTCACCGCCCGCAACCGCCATCCGGTCGCCCACCTCTCCTCACACAGCTGCCGCTCGGTCAGGAAGTAGCCTCGGGGTGCGAAACTGAGCGGGTGGCATTCGTTGCGCCCGCACGTCACCTGCTCCGCGCCAAGGACCTGGCAGACGCGCGGTTCGCCGAGCCGCTCGGGGTCGACGACATGGCCGCCGCCGCGGGGCTCTCGCGGGCGCACTTCAGCCGCGAGTTCCGGCGCGCCTTCGGCGCCTCCCCGCACGCCTACCTGCTGACCCGCCGCCTCGAGCGGGCGGCGGCGATGCTGCGCGGCACCGACCGCTCGGTGGCCGAGATCTGCCTCGCCGTCGGCCTCACCAGCGTCGGCTCCTTCACCACCAGCTTCAAACGCGCCTACGGCCGCACTCCGACCGCCTACCGCGCCGCCTTCCCGCCCGCCGCGGCGCAGGCGATGGTCCCCGGCTGCGTCGTCCGCGCCTACGCCCGGCCCCAACACCGCACGTTTCGAGAAGACAGCGCCCCGGCCCCGTCCTAGCATCGCCGGCGACCTTTCCCGCACCGACCAGGAGGTAACGATGAGGATCGCCAACGCGCACCTGTGGGTGCACGACCAAGACGAGGCACTCGCCTTCTACACCGAGAAGCTGGGCATGGAGGTGCGCTCCGACGTCACCCTGCCGGAGATGGGCGACTTCCGCTGGCTGACGGTGGGCCCGCCCGGACAGGAGGACGTGGCGATCGTGCTGATGGCGATCCCCGGCCACCCGCTGCTCGACTCCGAAACCAAGGGCCAGATCGAAAACCTGGTCGCCAAGGGCCTCTGCGGCACCGTCTTCCTCAGCACCGAGGACTGCCGGGCCGATTACGAGGCGCTGAGGTCCCGCGGGGTCGAGTTCACCGAAGCGCCGGAGGAGCGCCCCTACGGGATCGACTCGGGCTTCCGCGACCCGTCCGGCAACAGCGTCCGCCTCACCCAGCTGATGCAGCCGGCGAACGCCTGAGGGGGCCGCGGACGGCGCCGGCCGGTTCTCGACCGGCGCCACGTGCGGCCGACCGAATCCGCTAGGACCGGCCGAGTCTCTGGTCTGCCTCCGTTTTCAGCGCGATCACGATGTCGGGGTCGCGCAGCGTCGTCGTGTCGCCCAGCTCGCGGCCCTCGGCGATGTCGGTGAGCAGCCGCCGCATGATCTTGCCCGAGCGGGTCTTCGGCAGGTCGGCGCCGAAGATCACCGCCTTCGGGCGGGCGATTTTCCCGATCTGCTCGCCGACCCATTCGCGCAGTTCCGCCGAGAGCTCGTCCGAGGGCTCGTAGCCGCTCTTCAGAATCACGAAGCAGAGCGGGGTCTGGCCGGTCAGCTCGTCCGGGGCCGCGGCGGCGGCCGCCTCGGCGACCGCTTCGTGCGCGACCAGCGCCGACTCCAGCTCGATCGTCGAGAGCCGGTGGCCGGAGACGTTCATCACGTCGTCGATCCGCCCCAGCAGCCAGTAGTAGCCGTCCTCGTCGAGCCGGGCGCCGTCGCCGACGAAGTAGGTCTCCGGCCCGAACCGCGAGAAGTAGTTGGAGACGTAGCGCTCGTCGTCCTCCCACAGCGTGCGGAAGATCCCCGGCCAGGGCTTGGTCAGGACCAGGTAGCCGCCCTGCCCCTCCGGCACCGGGTTGCCCAGCTCGTCGAGGATCGCCGGCTCCACCCCCGGCAGCGGTTTCGTCGCCGAGCCCGGCTTCAGCGTCGTCAGCCCCGGCAGCGGCGAGATCAGGATCCCGCCGGTCTCCGTCTGCCACCAGGTGTCGACGACCGGGCAGCGTTCGCCGCCGATGTATTTCCAGTACCAGAGCCAGGCCTCGGGGTTGATCGGCTCGCCGACCGTCCCCAGCAGCTTCAGCGAGGAGAGGTCGTGCTTGGCCGGCTGCTCGGGCCCGGCTTTGATGAAGGCGCGGATCAGGGTCGGCGCCGTGTAGTACTGGGTCACGCCGAAGCGCTCGATGATCTCCCAGTGACGGTCGATCGCCGGGTAGCCCGGGTCGCCCTCGTAGAGGACGCCGGTGGTCCCGTTGTTGAGCGGGCCGTAGACGATGTAGCTGTGGCCGGTGACCCAGCCGACGTCCGCCGCACACCACCAGACGTCGTCGTCGTGGATGTCGAAGACCCAGCGATGGGTGGCGGCCGCGTAGGTCAGGTAGCCGCCGGTCGTGTGCTGGGCGGCCTTCGGCTTGGCGGTGGTGCCCGACGTGTGCAGGAGGAACAGCACGTCCTCGGCGTTGCAGGCCGCCGGCTCGCACTCGGTCGACTGGTCCTCGACCAGGTCCGCCCAGTAGTGGTCGCGGCCGTCGCGCATCGAGACCTCGGCGCCGGTCCGCGCCAGCACCACCATCTGCTTCACGGTGGGCGCTTTCTCCAGCGCCTGGTCGGCGATCTGCTTGAGCGGGATCGGCGACCCTTTGCGCATCGCCTCGTCCTGGGTGACGAGCACCGTCGCCCCGGTCGAGTCCATCCGCTCGGCCAGCGAATCGGCCGAGAAACCGCCGAAGACGACGACGTGCGGGGCGCCGATCCGAGCGCAGGCGAGCATCGCGATCGGCAGCTCCGGGACCATCCCCATGTAGATGCCGACCCGGTCCCCCTTGCGCACGCCGAGCTCCGTCAGCGCGTTGGCGAACCTGCAGACTTCGGCCTTCAGCTCGGCGAAGCTGATCGCCCGCGGCTCCTCCTCCGGGGCCTCGGGGACGAAGTGGTAGGCGACCCGGTCGCCGCGGCCGGCCTCGACGTGACGGTCGAGGCAGCTATAGGACGCGTTCAGCTCGCCGTCGGCGAACCAGGTGCAGTGCGGCGGGTCCCACTCGAGCGAGCGGGTCGGCTCCTTGCTCCAGCCGACCAGCTCTCGCGTCCTCCGCAGCCAGAAGCCGTCGAGGTCCTCCGCCGCTTCGCGGTACAGCGAGTCGTCGGCGACCAGCGCCTGGGCGCGGAACTCCTCGGGCGGCGGGAAGGAACGGCCGGCTTTCGCCAGCACCTCGATCGCTGCCGCGGCGCCCTCCGCCGCGGCAGCTTTGCTCTTGTCGTCAGCCGGCATCGTCGCTCACCCTTATTTCAGCGGGACGGTCGGGAGGACGACTTTCCCGAAGGTCGAGTTCGTCACCGCGGCGAACGACGCGTACCAGGCGGCCGCGGCGGTCGCGAGGCCCAGGAACCCGCCCCATTCGATGATCGAGGTGTCGCTGCCCGAGTTGCCGATGCCGAGCAGGACGAAGGTGATCGTCAGCAGGGCGAAGACGAGCGCCACCGCACCGGTGGTCCGCAGCGAGGCGATGAACATGTAGCCGGTGAAGATCGCCCACGCCCAGAGATAGAGGCCGAGCGCGCTGGGGATGGCCGCCTCGGGTATCGCCGAAGCCGAGAACGTCACCAGCACCCAGAAGGAGATCCAGAACGCCCCGTACGAGCTGAAGGCGACGGCGCCGAAGGTGTTGCCGTTGCGGAACTCCCACATCCCGGCCAGAAGCTGGGCGATCCCGCCGTAGGCGAGCGCCAGCCCGAGGACGACGGGCTCGCCGCCGGAGCCGACCAGGTGCGAGTTGAACATGCTGAGGACGAACGTGGTCAAGGCGAAGCCGGCGAGGCCCAGGGGTGCGGGGTCCGCTGGAGTCCAGCTCTCGGCCTTGACCGAGATCTCCCTCGCGGTCACTCCCCTGGTCGGATCCGCGTCTGGCTCAGTTGCCATCTTCCCTCCTTGTTCCCGGCCGCCGGCGGCGGCCTTTCCACCCAGCGACGTTAAGTTGGGGCGGACGGCGCCGATAGGGGCGACTCGCCGGCCGGCGGCAGATCGTCGCCGAGCGGCGGTGCGGGCGAGACGAGCGGTCGCCGCTCGTCGCTTCGCTGTAAGCCGATGTCTACGAACCGTTAGGCTGAGCAGCGGAGGTTTGAGAATGCATCTCCTGGTTGGAGTAGCCCTGGGGTTAGCGGTCTCTGTCTCGTTCTCGGCTGTACGGCGGCTGCAAAGCGGCGGCGCACACCGCACCCCTGTGACCGACCCGGCGGCGCTAGACAGCGCCCGGCTCGAGGCGCTGCGGGCGCGGATCTCCTCGCACTTCGTCTACAACGCGCTCGCCGCCGTCGCCAACGACATCCGCGCCGACCCCGATGAGGCCCGCGAGCTGCTCGGCAAGCTCGCCGAGTTCACCCGCTACGCCGTCTACGACGACCGCCTCTACGTCACCCTCGCCGAGGAACTCGAGTACCTCGCTCACTACCTGCAGCTGGAGCGCCTGCGCTTCGGCGAGCGCCTGCAGGTCGAAGTCGAGGTGGACCCGGCGCTGCTCGAGACCCCCTTGCCGGCGCTCTCGCTGCAGCCGCTGGTGGAAAACGCCGTGCACCACGGCATCGAGGCCGGCACCGGCGTCGGCCACGTCGAGGTGGTGGTCCGGCCGCGGGCCGCGGACGTCGAAGTCCGAGTCCACGACGACGGCGGCGGCATCGACCCCGAGCGCGCCCGCCTCGCCCTCGCCGGCGACGGCGAGGGCATCGGGCTGGCGAACGTCCAGGCGCGCCTGCGTGCCACCTTCGGCGAGGAGTACGGCCTCAGCTTCGAGCCGGCGGACGGCGCCGGGACGACGGTCGTGATGACGCTGCCGAACGGGACGGCGGGGTGAGCCGCGCGTGAGCGGGCTGCGGATCCTCGCGGTCGACGACGAGGAGCCCGCGCTCGCCGACCTCTCGGGCCTGCTCGAAGCCGCCGCCGGCGTCGCCGCGGTCGACCGGGCGAGCAGCGGCGACGACGCCCTGCGCCGGCTCAACACTGCCGACGGAACCTACGACGCGATCTTCCTCGACGTGCGGATGCCCGGCCTCGACGGCCGCGAGCTGGCGCAGGTGCTCGCCCGCTTCGCCAGCGCGCCGGCGATCGTCTTCGTCAGCGCCCACCGCGACGCCGCCGTCGACGGCTTCGAGCTCGGCGTCCGCGACTTCCTCGTCAAGCCGGTGGAGCGCGAGCGCCTGGAGCGGGCGCTGGCGCGGGTCGTCGAGGGCCCGGACGCCCACCCCGCGCCCGGCGCCGGCGGCGAGGACGAGATCCTGCCGGTCGACAGCCTGCACGGCGCGAAGCGGCTGATCGCCCGCTCCTCGATCCTCTACCTGCGCGCCCAGCGCGACTATGTCCGCGTGGTCACCCGCGAGAGCCGCTTCCTGATGCGCGGCGGGCTGAGCGAGATCGCGTCCCGCTGGGAGCCTCATGGCTTCGTCCAGGTGCACCGCCAGTACGCCGTCAACCTGCACCACGCCGAAGAACTGCGACCGCACCTGAACGGCACCGCGACCCTGGTCTTCCCCGGCGACCGCTCGGTGCCGGTCTCGCGGCGGCGGATCGCGGACCTGCGCCGCCGGCTGAACTTCTGAGGCTCAGCCTTCGCGGCGCGCGGGTCGCGCGCCCAGGGGGAATGCCGGCGCCGGCAGCTTGCGGCGGGCGAGGACGCGGCCATCTGCGTCGCGAGCGGTGGCGGTGAGCTCGCCGCTGCGACGGATGCCAAAGAAGGCGATGAAGAACTTGAACGGGTGTCGGATGCGGAGACCGTCGATCAGCTCGGCGGGGATCGAACGCAGTTCGACTGGGAGCGGGCCTCCGTCGAGGGTGACCTCGACGGAGGCGACGTCGGCGCTGACGCGACCGCTGGCGAAACGGAACCCGACCTTGGGGTCCGCGTTGCCGCCGCCGCCTTCGAAGACCATCCCGCCGCTCGCCGGCACCGGGCCGCATTCGCCGCCGTAGAGCCCGGCGGGGTCGGTCGTCTCGAGTTCGTAGCAGCGGGCGCCGTTCGCCGGGACTTCGGCGCCGGGGTGGCGCGGCTGCCGGTAGGTGATGAACTCGTAGTGACCGTCGTTGGGTCCGGGGCCGCGGACGAGGACGTAGGCGGGCTGCCCGTGCGCTTGGGTTTCTTCGAAGGCGAAGTGGCGCAACGACTGCAGGCTCGGGTGGCCGCCGGGCTGGCCGAGCCCGATCCGATCGCCGACCCAGGAGGTCACCGCTCGGCCCGGCGGGGTGAAGACCGCGGCGGCGAGGAGGATCGCGAGCACGGCGGCACTCGCCAGCGCGGCCCGCGCCCACAGCCCCGACCGCCGCCGGGCGCCGCCCTCCCGGACGGCTGCGATCCTCGGCGGCACCTCGGCAACAGCCCGCTCGCGAGCCGCATCGAGCCCCGGCGGCCCGATCGCCCCCAGTCGGTCGGCCAGCGTCTCAGCCATCGTTCTGCTCCAGGTCCGCACGCAGCTGGTCGAGGCCGCGGCGCAGGCGCGAGCCGACCGTCCCGCGTCGCAGTCCGAGCATCCGCGCGATCTCGTTGGTCCCGTAGCCGGCGACGTGGCGGAGGACGACGACCGCGCGCTGATCGGCGGGCAGCGCCGCCAGGGCGTCCATCAGCCCCGGGTCGGGGCCGGCGTCGGCCGCCGGCGGGGCGACCAATCGCGGGAGCGCCTCACGGCGCGAGCGCGCGCGGGACCAGTCGAGCGCCCGATTGGCGACGATCCGGTGCAACCAGGGCTCGAACTGCCGCCGCAGATCGAACCGCCCGACGTGCGCCAGAATCGAGACCATCGCCTCCTGGGTGACGTCTTCGGCCAGGTGCGCGTCGCCGAGGATCCCGTAGGCGATCCGCTGCGCCGCGTCCCAATGCCGCGCCACCAGCTCCCCCGCCGCATCGCCCGCGCCGCCGCGCACGGCGGCCAGCAGCTCGCGGTCCGTGCGCCGCGCGTGCCCGCCACCCACGACGACCCGCACGGCGCCCCGCTCGATCCCCTCGCACTCGCTCATCTACCTCTAATACGCCTCAACCCTCCCGAATGCTCCATGCCCGCCCCCGCAACGCCGCCGCTGCTAGATTCACCCCTCCCAGGGCGTTTAGCTCAGTTGGGAGAGCGCCAGCTCGACAAGCTGGAGGTCACTGGTTCGAGCCCAGTAACGCCCATGGTTTTCCGCGGTGAGGTTCGGCGGGAGCTGCGCGGTACCCCGGTCTCGACTAGATCTTGCGCTCGGCCATCGGTGGCCGCTCGGCGCTTGGATCCATCCCGTGCAGGTCGGAGACGGCGCCGATGAACTCCTGGTCGAACGCGTGATCGGAGGCTGCCGCGGTATCGAGAAAGGTCCCGGCCCCGGGCCCCTCGGTGACGACGAGCACGAGGAAGCCGCCGTCGGGCGTGGGCTGCAGGTAGGCGCGGTGCTCCTCCAGGCCGAGCCGACTGTTCATCTCTTCGAATTCAGCCTTCTTCGGGCCGGTCAGCTCGGCCGCCCAGGCTTCCCAAGCAGCAAGCTTGTCGGCCGACAGTGGTACCGCCATCGCGGGCATCTCGCCCTCCGTTCGCTCGTGATCCCGTGGCCGAGGACGAGACGAGTCTCCTCCCGGGGGCGGGGTGCGTCAAGTGTCGGTCCCAGGGGAAGGGCGAACCCCCGGCGCTTCGCTGCAGAAATCGGTGCAGGGAGTGCAACTTTTCCGTCCGCCTGGTGTTCCTGAATAAGTCGCAGGCGCTCGCCGCGACCGAAGACTTCAGAGCTTGAGGGCCGACGAGCCAGCGGGGAAGGTCTCACTGGTGGTACGCCCTTCGGAACAAAGGGGCCCCCTCGCCGGGGCCCTTTTCCGTTCCCGGTGAGCGCGAGGTTCTTCCCGCTCGGGCCGTGAGCGCGACCTTGTTCCCGCTATGCGGGAGGAACCTCGCGCTCAGCGACGAGGCCTGGCGGGGCGTCGGCGCCCGCGCTCAGACGTGGTCGCTGGGGAGGTGCCAGCGGCGGGGGGCGATCAGGCGGCCGGAGCCGACCGGGCCCCAGGAGCCCGGCTCGTAGGGATGGACCGGCGGCGGGTCCTCGAGCAGCGGCTCGGAGATCTCCCAGAGGCGCTCGATCGCGTCGGAGCTGGTGAACAGGGTGCGGTCGCCGAGCATCACGTCGTGGATCAGCCGCTCGTAGGGGTCGAGCGCCTGCTCGGCGCCGCCGAAGCTGTCGCCGTAGCTGAACCGCATGTGGGCCTCGCCGAGTTCGATCCGCGGCCCCGGCACCTTGGCCAGGAAGGAGGCGGAGATGCTGCCGGGGTCGCCGAGCTCGAAGCTGAGGTGGTCGTGGCCGAAGGACTCGACGATCTGGCTGGAGTCGAGGGGGAACATCCGCCGCGGCGGCTGGCGGAAGGCGATCGTCACCACATGCTTGTTCTCGGCCATCCGCTTGCCCGAGCGGAGGAAGAACGGAACGCCCTCCCAGCGCCAGTTGTCGACGAAGGCGCGGACGGCGACGAAGGTCTCGGTTTCGGAATCGGCGGCGACACCCTCCTCGTCGCGGTAGCCGGTGTACTGGCCGCGGACCACGTCCTCGGGCCGCAGCGCCGGCATCGAGTCGAAGACCTTCTCGCGCTCCAGGCCGAGCGGCTTCGGTTCGAGTTCCAGCGGCGGCTCCATCGCGACGAAGCCGAGCACCTGGAACAGGTGGGTGACGATCATGTCGCGGAAGGCGCCGGTTTCCTCGTAGAAGCTGCCCCGCATCTCGATCGAGAGCGTCTCCGGCACGTCGATCTGGACGTGGTCGATGTGGTTGCGGTTCCAGATCGGCTCGTACATCCCGTTGGCGAAGCGCAGCGCCAGCAGGTTCTGCACCGCCTCGCGGCCCAGGTAGTGGTCGATCCGGTAGATGTCCTCCTCGGCGAAGACCCCGTGCAGGCCGGCGTTGAGGGCGCGGGCGGAGGCGAGATCGGTGCCGAACGGCTTCTCGGTGATCACCCGGGCGCCGGCGCCGAGCCCGCGGTCGCCGATCGCCTCGACGGTGCCGGCGGCCGCCCGCGGCGGCAGCGAGAGGTAAAAGAGCGACCCCGCGTCGCCGCCCAGTTCCTCGCGGGCGGCGGCGATCGCCGCCTCGAGCTCGTCGAAGCCGTCGCCGACGGCGGCGAAGCGCAGCGTCTCGGCGAAGCGGTCCCAGTTCTCCTCGTCGACCACGTGGCGGTTGGAGCCGGCGACCGAGTCGCGCGCCAGCTGGCGGAACTGCTCGAGGTCGACGCCGTGACGGGCGGTGCCGATGATGCGGAAGCGGCGCGGCATCAGCCCGACCCGGGCGAGGTGGAACATCCCCGGCAGCAGCTTGCGCTTGGCGAGGTCACCGGTGGCGCCGAAGAGGACGATGACCAGGTCCGCCGGAACGCGGGGCCCCTCGCGGGACTCTGCGGCGCTTGCGGTGGTGACGGCCACGACCCCAGGTTGACAGACTCACGGCTAGAGCCGATGAGCAGTGGGGAGACAGCTGGCGGCGTCCGCTACGACCGGCGACGGCTGGATGCCGTCGAGGAGCGCTACTGGCGCGGGGTCTGGGACTCGGCGCCCGCCGCGATCGCGGTCGAGCGCGGGGTCGAGCTGCGCGAGTTCGGCCCGGTGCAGGTGACCGCGATCGGCGACCTGCCCGAGGTCCCGATGCTCAACCTCGTCCTCGGCGCGACCGCGCCGGGCGCGGCCGAGGACGGCCACCTGGCGGCGGCGCTGGCGTGGACGCGGCAGCGCGGCGTCTCCCCCTACGTCCCGGTCACTCCGGGCCTGCCCGAGACCGAGGCCGCCGAGAGCCGGCTCGCCGCCGAGGGCCTCTCCCCCGGCTACCCGTGGATGAAGTTCGTCCGCGACCCGCACCCGCCCCGCTTCAAGGCCCCCGGCGACGTCGAGGTGAGCGAGATCGACGCCGAGGCGAGCGAGCCGTTCGCGACGATCGTCGCCACCGGGTTCGGGCTGCCGGTTTGGGCCGCCTCGGTGTTCGCCGGGCTCCCCGGCCGCCGCGGCTGGCGCTGCTACGTCGCCCGCGTCGACGGCGAGATCGGCGCCTGCGGAGCGATGATGATCGACGACGAGGTCGCGGTCTTCGGTCCCAGCGCGACGCTCGAGCCGGCGCGGCGGCGGGGCTGCCAGCTGGCGCTGCTGCAGCGGCGCATCGGCGACGCGATCGCCGCCGGCTGCGAGCTGCTCTTCGTCGAGACCGGCGCCCGCGCCGAGGGCCGCCCCGAGGCGAGCTACCGCAACATCCTGCGCGCCGGGTTCGAGGAGGCCTACCTCTGCCCGAACTGGCGGTTCCCGGACAGCCGCTCAGCTGACGGTCGGGATCTGGGCGACGCTTGACCAGGGCAGCGGGCCCGGCTCACGCGCGCCGCGGCTGTGCCAGTAGGTCACCTGGCCGATGTTGACGAACACCGGGTTGCCGGTGCGGTTGTGGGTGAGCGCCACGGGGCGGCCGCCGGCCTCGACGAAGGCCGCCTGGACCTCCGCCTCATCCTCTCGCACCAGCACCTGGTCTCTCCCGACGAAGTGGATGATCGTCGCCATGTTTCCCGCGCCAATCAGAGCGCGCCCGAGCCGATAAGTCAACCCCCCGACCCGGCGGTATCGGGGTTATCCCGAAGCGCCGCGGGGTGCAATCCCCCGATGGCGGGACCGGGTGGAGGCCGCAGTATCGGGAGGCAGCCGAGGAGACCCGATGCCGCCGACCGAAAGCAGACAAGCAGGCGAGCGCTTCGCCAACCGTCGCGAGGCGGGCCGCGAGCTGGCGGCGAGGCTGGCCTGGCTGGCCGGCGAGCGCCCCGTCGTCCTCGCCCTGCCCCGCGGCGGGGTCCCGGTCGGCGCCGAGATCGCCACCGCCCTGGACGCGCCGCTGGAGATCCTCGCCGTGCGCAAGCTGGCGACCGAGCGCAACCCCGAGTTCGGCGTCGGCGCGCTCGCCGAGGACGGCACCTGCGTCGTCGACCACGAGGCCGCCAGCGTGCTCGGGCTCGGCAACGGCGAGCTCGAGCGGATCGTCGCCCGCGAGGGCGAGGAGCTGACCCGCCGGGTCCGCGCCTACCGCGGCGAGCGCGAGCCGCTCGACCTCGCCGACCGCACCGTGGTCGTCGTCGACGACGGCGTCGCCACCGGCCTCACCGACACCGCGGCGCTGCGCGCGGCGCGCCGCCGGCGGCCGCGCCGCCTGATCCTTGCCGTCCCGGTCTGCGCCCCCGACGCGCTCGAACGACTGCTCGGCGAGGCCGACGAGGTCGTCTGCCTGCGGGCGCCGCGCTTGCTGCGCAGCGTCAGCCAGCACTACCGCGACTTCGCGCAGGTCTCCGACCAGGAGGTGCTCGATGCTCTCCAGCCCCGAGCGAACGCTGCTGCGTGAGCTGCGCCCGCTGAGCGGCGGCGAGGACGACTACGAGGCGCTGCTGGAGCGGATCGGCGACGCCAGCGTCGTCCTCCTCGGCGAGGCCTCGCACGGCACGCACGAGTTCTACCGCGAGCGTGCCCGGATCACCCGCCGCCTGATCGAGGAGCACGGCTTCCGCGGCGTCGCGGTCGAGGCCGACTGGCCCGACGCCTACCGGGTCAACCGCTACGTCCACGGCGCCGGCGAGGACGCCGACGCCGAGGAGGCGCTGCGCGGCTTCCGCCGCTTCCCGACCTGGATGTGGCGCAACGCCGAGGTGCTCGACTTCGTCGGCTGGCTGCGCGCCCGCAACGAACGGCTCGGCGCCGAGCGCGCCGCCAGCTTCTTCGGGCTCGACCTCTACAGCCTGCACGCCTCGGTCGCCGAGGTGATCGCCTACCTGGAGGCCGTCGACCCGGCCGGGGCCGACCGCGCCCGCGAGCGCTACGCCTGCTTGGAGGAGTTCGGCGGCGCCCAGGCCTACGGCCGGGCGGCGACGGCCGGGATCGACGAGCCTTGCCGCGAGGGGGTCGTCAACCAGCTGACCGAGTTGCAGCGGCTCGCCGCCGCCTACCTGCGCCGCGACGGGATCGCGGCCGAGGACGAGCAGTTCTACGCCGAGCAGAACGCGCGGCTGATCGCCAGCGCCGAGGAGTACTACCGCTCGATGTTCGCCGCCCCCGACTCCTCCTGGAACCTGCGCGACCGCCACATGATGGGGACGCTGGAACGGCTGCGGGCGCACCTCAGCCGCCACGGCGAGTGGTCGCGACTGGTCGTCTGGGAGCACAACTCGCACGTCGGCGACGCGCGGATGACCGGGATGAGCCGCCGCGGCGAGCTCAACCTCGGCCAGCTGGCGCGCGAGCGCTGGGGCGAGGACGTCTTCATCGTCGGCTTCACCACCTACACCGGCACCGTCACCGCCGCCTCGGCCTGGGACGCGCCGGCCGAGCGCAAGCGGGTGCGGCCGGCGCTGACCAACAGCTTCGAGCACCTCTTCCACGAGCTCGGCGAGCCGCGCTTCCTGCTCGACCTGGCCGGCGAGGAGGCGTCCCGGGTGCTGGCCGAGCCGCGGCTGGAGCGGGCGATCGGCGTCATCTACCGGCCCGAGACCGAGCGCGCCAGCCACTACTTCCCGGCCCGCCTCGCGGGCCAGTTCGACGCCGTCGTCCACATCGACGAGACGCGGGCGGTGGAGCCGCTCGAGCGCACTTCCGGGTGGGAAGCGGGCGAGCCCCCCGAGACCTACCCGACGGCGCTCTGAGGGAGGCGCGCGATGGGCTTCAAGAGCGTTCGCATCGGCCGGCTCGCCGGGATTCCGATCGGGGTGCAGCCGCTCTGGCTGCTGATCGTCGGCCTGATCACCTGGTCGCTCGGCGCCGTCTACTACCCCGACCAGGTCGCCGGGATCGCCCCCGTCTCCGCCTACGCCCTCGGACTGCTCAGCGCCCTGCTGCTCTTCGCCAGCATCCTCCTGCACGAGCTCGGGCACGCGCTGGTGGCGCGGCGCAACGGCGTCGAGATCGAGGAGATCGACCTCTGGCTGCTGGGCGGCGTCGCCCGCATGGCGGGCTACCCGAAGACCGCCGGGGCCGAGCTGCGCTTTGCGATCGCCGGTCCGGCGGTGACCGCCGTGATCGCCGTGCTCTTCGGCGCCGTCGCCCTCGCCCTCCCGGGCTCGGCGCCGGCCGCGCTGCGCGCGGTGGTCGAGTACCAGGCGGTCGTCAACGCGGCGATCCTCGTCTTCAACCTCGTCCCCGCCTTCCCCCTCGACGGCGGCCGCGTCGCCCGCGCCCTGGTCTGGATGCGCACCGGCAACGTCGAGCGGGCGACCGAGATCGCCGCCACGGTGGGGCGCGGGCTCGGCTTCGCGATGGTCGCCTTCGGCATCGTCGCCACCGCGCTGGGCGCCGCCGGCGGCCTCTGGTTCGCCGTCGTCGGCTTCTTCGTCATCGTCGCCGCCAGCGCCGAAGAGAGCGGCGCCCACATGCGCGCCGCCTTCAGCGGGCGCGAGGCGGGGCGGCTGATGTCGTTCCCGGCGGTGACGATCCCGGCCTCGACCAGCGCCGCCGACGCGATCGACGAGTACTTCATGCGCTACCGCTACTCGTCCTTCCCGGTGGTCGAGGGCCGGCGCCCGGTCGGCCTGGTCGATCTCGCCAGCCTCAGCCGGATCCCACCCGAGCAGCGGCCGCTGACTCCGGTCGGCGACGTCGCCCGCCGCGACGAGGAGCTGCTGGTCGGCGAGCACCAGGACGTCGCCGAGCTGCTCGAACGACCCGCCTTCCGGGAGGTCGGCCGCGCCGTCGTCGTCCGCGCCGACGGCAGCGCCGGGATCGTCTCGATCACCGACGTCGAGCAGGTGCTGCGAGCGCTGCAGCTGGCGGGGTCGGCGCACTGAGCGCGAGACGAGCCGGCGGAGCGAGAACCCAACCAAGAAGGAGGAGCGATGAGCGACGACACGATCACCCTGGAGCTGGAGCGAGCCGACGCCGAGGTGCTGCTCGGAGTGCTGGCCGCCGAGCGCCACAACCCCGACGCCGAAGAGGTCTGCGACGCGATCCGCCAGCAGCTCGACGAAAAGCTCGCCGCGGCTGGCTCCTGACCCCTTGACATTCGGGCCGAGAGGCGTAGTCTAACTACAAATACACAACTGTTAAGTTGTAGAGTGGTACTAGCGAAGGGAGAACTTCAGATGTCGTCCCCGTCCACCAGTTCAAAGCGCGTAGCAGTCCTCGGGTCGAGCTTCGCCGGCATGACCGCGGCGCTCGAGCTGCGCAAGCAGCTCGACGACCGCCACGAGATCGTCGTCCTCGACCCGCGCGACCACTTCACCTTCATCCCGTCGCTGATCTGGCTCCCGTTCGGGACCCGCAAGGCCGACGACATCACCTTCCCCCTGGAGCCGCTGTACGAGCGCAAGGGGATCGAGTTCCGGGCCGAGGCGGCCGCCGGCGTCGACGTCGGCGCCCACACCGTCACCACCGCCTCCGGCGACACGATCGACTACGACAAGCTGCTCGTCGCCACCGGCCCGCGGCTCGCCTTCGAGAAAATCCCCGGGCTCGGCCCGGAGGGCGGCCACACGCAGTCGGTCTGCAACCTCGAGCACGCCGAAGCCGCCGGCGAGGCCTGGAACCGGTTCCTCGAGAACCCGGGGCCGGTCGTGATCGGCACCGCCCAGGGCGGCTCCTGCTTCGGCGCCTCCTACGAGTTCCTCTTCAACGTCCACCACCGGATCCGCAAGGCCGGGCTCGAGAAGCAGGCGCCGGTCACCTTCATCAGCTCCGAGCCGTTCCTCGGCCACTTCGGCCTCGGCGGCGTCGGCGACTCCTCCAAGCGGGTCACCGGCTTCCTCGAGCGGCTCGGGATCGAGGGCATCGCCAGCGCCTCGATCAAGGAGGTGCGCGAGGGCGAGATCGAGCTCGAGGACGGCCGCGTCCTGCCCTTCGCCTACTCGATGATCGTGCCGCCCTTCGCCGGCGTCGACGCGGTCCGCGAAAGCGAGGGCCTCGCCAACCCGGTCGGGTTCGTGCCGATCGACGACCGCTTCCGCCATCCCGACCAGCCCGACGTCTACTCCGCCGGCGTCGCCACGGCGATCGCGCCGCCGGAGAAAACCCCGGTCCCGGCCGGCGTGCCGAAGACCGGCCAGATGAGCGAGGGAATGGCCAAGGTGGCCGCCCAGAACATCGCCGCCGACCTCGGCGAAGGCGAGCACAAGGACATGCCGCTGGCCGACCTCTCGGCGATCTGCGTGCTCGACGCGGGCAACAACGGGATCATCTTCAAGGCCGACCACGTCCTCGCCCATGGCCAGTACGCCGGCGACGACGTGCCGAGCGCCCGGGTGATGGCCGGTCCGCAGGCGCACTGGGCGAAGCTCGCCTTCGAGCGCTACTTCCTCGCCAGCCGCAAGCGCGGCGTGCTCGCCTTCTAGGGAAAGGAGCAAGACGATGAACCAGGTGATTCCGCGGATAGACCCGACCGAGCTGGCCGACCGGCTCGCCGGGCGCGAGGAGCTGACCGTGCTCGACGTGCGGCTCGACGCCGACTGGCCGATCGAGGCCGACAGCGCCACCCTGCTGCACGTCCCCGCCGAGCAGGTGCTGGCGGCGCCGGGCAGGGTCGCCGAGCGGCTGAGCGGTCCCGTCGCGGTCGTCTGCAACCGCGGCCTGAAGGCCGAGGCCGTGGTCAGCGCGCTGCGCGCCGAGGGCACCGACGCCCAGGTGCTCGCCGGCGGCATGCGGGGCTGGATCGGGGCGCTGCGCTCCTGGCCGGTCGACGTCGGCCTCGACGGGGTCGAGGTGGTGCAGGTGCAGCGGCCCGGCCGCGGCTGCCTCTCCTACCTGATCGTCTCCGAGGGCGAGGCCGTGGTCGTCGACCCGGCGCCGGACGCCGCCTACTTCGCCGCGCTCGCCGACGAGCGCGGCGCCCGCATCACCCAGGTGATCGACACCCACATCCATGCCGACCACCTCTCCGGCGCCCGCGCCCTGGCCGAGGCGACCGGCGCGAAGCTGCGGCTGTCCGAGCCGGCGCTCGAGCGCGGTCTCGCCTACGCCGACCAGGTGGTGCCGATCGGCGACGGCGAGGAGATCGGGCTCGGCGCGACGACCCTGCGCATCCTCGCCCTCCCCGGCCACACCACCGACATGACCGGGATCGTGGTCGGCGAGCGGGCGGTGCTCAGCGGCGACTCGCTGTTCGCCGACGGGATCGCCCGGCCCGACCTGCAGCGCGGCGACCCCGAGGGGGCCAGGGAGATGGCGCGGCTCCTGCACAAGACGCTGCGCGAGCGGCTGCTCTCCCTGCCCGGCGACGTCGTCCTCCTCCCCGGCCACGCCCACCCCGGCGTCCACGACGGCGCCGTGGCGGCGAGCCTGGACGAGGTGCGGGCGGCGGTGCCGGAGCTGGCGATCGAGGACCCGGAAGCCTTCGCGGTCGAGCTGACCGCCGAGATGCCGGCCCGCCCCGCCAACTACGAGGCGGTGATCGCGGTCAACTCCGGCACCCACCCCTTCGACCCCGAGCTGGAGAGCGGCGGCAACAGCTGCGCCACCCGTTAGAAGCTCAGTCGGCGGCCCGCGCCGCGCGGCGCCGGCTCCAGCGCGAGACCGCGAGCGGGGCGAGGGTGCCGAAGGCGACCGCGGCGACGAGCACGGCGGTGTGGCTGGCGACGCTCGTCTCCGGCAGGCCCGACGGCGGCACGAAGCCGACCGCGAAGGCGGCGACGGAGAAGGCGATCCCGACCCCGCAGACGGCGCGGATGCCGAGCCGACCGCCGGGGACCGAGAACGGGCGCTCGACCTCGGGCCGGGTGCGGCGCAGCTTCAGCGCCGCGGCGAACAGCATCACGTACATCAGCAGGTAGAGCTGGACGAGCATCGCGCTGAGCAGCCAGAACATGCTGGAGACGCTCGGCTCGACGATGAACAGCAGGCTGATCAGCGAGCCGACGACGGCCTGGCCGAGCAGCATCGGCTTCGCCGTGCCGCGCGCGGAGCGGTCGGCGAAGCGGCGGGGCAGGTGGCCGTCGCGCCCCGCGGTCGCCATCGCCACCGGCGTGCCGGTCATCCAGCCGGCGATCTCGCCGATCGAGTCGACGTAGATCGCCAGGGCGAAGACCGGCACCAGCCAGCCGACGCTCCAGACGTCGTCGACCGCGGTCTTCATCGCCTGGATGATCCCGGCGGCGATGTTGATTTCCCCGCTGGGGACGAGCACCGCGATCGCCAGCGTCGCCGGGGTCAGCAGGACGGCGATCATCGCCACCGCGATCGCCGTCGCCCGCGGATAGGTGCGGCCGGGGTCGCGGATCTCCCCCACCCTCGTCGCCATCACCTCGACCCCGGCGAAGATCACGATCGTCGAGATCCCGAAGGTGACGTTGCCGGGTTCGGCGAGGTCGGGAATCAGCGCCGAGCCGGCGAGGTTCGAGGGGTTGCCGTCGATCAGGTAGGCGGCGGCGAAGGCGATCAGGCCGACGCCAGGGACGATCGTGCCGGCCAGCGAGCCGAGCGTGCCCAGCGCCCCCGAGCTGCGCAGCCCGACCATGGTCAGGCCGGTGATCAGCCAGATCGTCGCGACCACCACCGCCGCGGTGTAGAGGCGGTCGTCGGTCCCGGCTTCCCAGCCGAACGAGAGCGCGATCATCGCCGCCGAGCTGGTCAGGATCACGGTCCAGAAGATCACGTTCTGAAACCACTGCAGCCAGGTCGCGACGAACCCCGCCAGCGGCCCGAACGCCTCGCTCACCCAGACGTAGACGCCGCCGTCGCGCTGCCAGCTCGTCCCCAGCTCGGTCGCGACCAGGGCGGCCGGGACAAGGAAGAGGACGATCGCGCCGGCGAGGAAGAAGATCGCCCCGTAGCCGTAGGTCGCCAGCGGCGACATCCCGTGCAGGCTGGTGATGATCCCGAAGATCAGCATCACCACCAGGAAGGGGCCGAGCGGCCGGCGACCCGCCGGGGGCCCGTCAGCAACTTGACACGGCGGTTTTGCTGCGCTCCCCACGGGTACGGGATTTGTACTCAAAGGGAAGGAAGTGAGACCGATGCGCAGGTATCTCGTCCCGGCGCTGGTCGGCCTCGCCGTGCTGATGCTCACCGCCACGGCGGCCGGAATCCCGACCGCGCCCGACGGCAACACGCAGACGATTCGCACCAAGGTCTGGCCGGTGAAGCTGCCGAAGAAGAAGTTCCACCGCGCGACCCTGAAGGTGGTGACCCGGACGACGAGCAAGACCGCCGCCAACGGCGTGCCGGTGCCCGCGAGGCGGGCGATCGTCGACTTCGACCGCGACCTGCGGCTGTTCACCCGCGGGGTCTCGAAGTGCGCTGCCGGCAAGCTGCAGAACGCCTCGACGCAGGCCGCCCTCGCCGTCTGCGGCAAGGCGAAGATCGGCGCCGGCCGAGCCACCGTGCTGCTGCCGATCGGCGAAAGGGTCTTCCACGAGCAGGTCGCCGTGACCGCCTTCAACGGCCGGCCCAGGAAGGGGAAGCCGACCGTGCTCCTCCACTCCTACGGCCGCAGCCCGGTGCAGACGACGCTGGTGCTCAAGGGCACCGTGCGCAACTACTACAAGCACGGCTACGGCCCGCGGCTGGCGATCCGGATCCCGCCGATCGCCGGCGGCAGCGGCGCGCTGACTCGCTTCGCGGTCGCGATCCGCAGGAAGTTCCGCTACCACGGCAAGCTCCGCTCATACGTCGATGCGCGCTGCCGCGACAAGAAGCTGAAAGCCCGCGGCAAGTTCGTCTTCGCCGACGGCGAATCGCTGACCGACCGCTACGTCCAGCGCTGCCACCCGAAGAAGCGCTGAGGGCGCGCCGCCGCGTCGCGATCCGCTCGGTCCAACAAACGTCGGCGACGCCCCTGCTCGCGGACGGCCACCCGTTACAGTCGAAGTGGTCTCGGCCGCCCGTGCCTGCATCTCCTATGGAAAGGCAAGGTCCGCCATGCACGCTCCCCCTCTCCCCTCCTCCGGGCGCAAGCTCGGCGCGGTCGCGGCGATCGGCGCCATCGTGCTCAGCTCGATTGCGATCCTCGCGGCCGGGCTCGCACCGAACGCCGCCGGTGCCTCGAACCGGGTGCACAAGTGCGCCACCTCCCAGCTGGTCATCTGGCTGAACGAAGTTCCCGGCAGCGGCGCCGCGGGCAGCGTCTTCCACGAACTGGGCTTCACCAATCTCTCGAAGCGCACCTGCACGCTGCGGGGCTATCCGCGGGTCACGGCAGCCAATCTGCACAGTGGGAAAGTCGGCGGCCTCGCCACCAGGGAAGCCACGGGCAGTGTCCACGCCGTGCGGCTTCACCCGGGCGACACCGCCTTCGCGACCCTGCGGATAGTGGAGGCCCAGAACTTCCCGCACTCGGTCTGCCACCCGGTGAGCGCCGCCGGCCTGCGCGTCTCGCCGCCGGGGAGGCACTCCCAAAAAGTGGTCCCCTTCCCGTTCGAAGCCTGCGCCCGGGCATCGAACCCCAACCTCTCGGTGCGGGCGGTCACGGGATGAGGCGGCAGGCGCTTCTTCTCGCAACGGCCGCAGTCGCCTGCGTGGCGCTCGTCGGCGCCCCGCAGGCGAGCGGGTCGAGCCGTCCCGTCCGCCAGGTCCGGTCCGTGTATCGCAAGGTCCTCACCGCCGAGTACTTCGGGCCGGCCAGCGCCGTCTGCTCCCGGCTTGCCGCAAGCGGCAAGCGCGCCTTCACCGCCGGCGGCGCCCGCAACTGCGTCGCCGCCTTCAAGGCACAGCAGCACATCCTCAAACACAAGACGCGTGGAATCGACAACTCCGGCTACACGCCGAAGGAATGGCGGCGCATTGTCAACCGGGTAATGGCGCACCTGAGGGTGCGCGTACACGGCTCGCGCGCCTCCGCGGTCGGCGGGCAATCCGGGATCCCCGGCAAGACGACGCTGATCAAGCGCAGCCGTGGCTGGCTGTTCACCAGTTACCCGCCCAGCATCGAGCCCTGACAAAGCGGGAGCACGGCGGCTCCGAAAATCGCCGCGCTCTCTCCATACGGGCGCTACCCTCGAACAAATGGCTCTACGCCCCCAGACTCGCTACGCACGTAGCGGAGACGTGGGGATTGCCTACCAGGAGATCGGCGAGGGAGGCGTGGATCTGGTCCTGGCGTTTCCCTTCGTCTCGAACCTCGACCTGCTCTGGGAGAGCCCGGCGATATCCGCCTTCATCCGCCGCCTCGCCGGGTTTGCCCGGGTGATCGCCTTCGACCGCAGGGGCGTCGGGCTCTCGGACCCCGTTTCGAACGCGCCCACTCTCGAGGAGCGCATGGACGACGTGCGCGCCGTGATGGACGCGGCGGGTTCGGAGAAGGCGGCGCTGCTGGGCATGTCCGAGGGCGCGACGATGTGCATGCTCTTCGCCGCCACCTACCCCGCTCGCAGCTCGGCGCTCCTGTTGTGGGGCGCGATGGCACGTTCGACGGCGGCTCCGGACTATCCCTACGCGGCCCCCAGGGATGCCTTCGTCGAGGCAAACCAAGAGCTGATCGCACCGCTGTGGGGACAGGGCGCCACGATCGAGATCTTCTCGCCCTCGCTGGCCGACGATCCTGCCGCCCGTGAGTTCCAGGCCCGGCTCGAGCGTGGAGCCGCGACCCCGCTGCGCGTGTGGCAGCTCTCCCAGATGTTCCTCGACACCGACGTGCGCGAGGCCCTGCCGATGATCCAGGCGCCGACGCTGGTCATGCATCGCACCCGGGACCGGGTGGTCAACGTACGGGCGGCGCGGTGGCTGGCGGAGCAGATCCACGACAGCCGCCTGGTCGAGTTCGAGGGCCAGGACCATTTCCCGTGGGTCGGCGAAAGCGATCAACCCCTGGACGCGATCGAGGAGTTCCTCACCGGCGCCAAGGCCAGCCCGACCCCTCGCCGGGTGCTCGCGACCGTCGTCTTCACCGACATCGTGGGATCGACCACCCGGGCCGCCGAGCTCGGCGACCGCCGTTGGAGCCAACTGCTCCAGGACCACCATGACCTGGTCCGCGAGCGCCTGCGGCGCTTCGACGGCCGCGAGGTCAAGACCACCGGCGACGGCTTCCTCGCGACCTTCGAGGGTCCGACGCGCGGCGTGGAGTTCGCTCGCTCGGTGAGCACCGCCATGCCGGCACTGGGCATCGAGGTCCGAGCCGGGGTTCACACCGGCGAGATCGAGCTGATCGACGACGACGTCGGCGGGATCGCCGTGCACGTCGCGGCCCGCGTGTGCGACATCGCGGGGGCCGGAGCGATTCTCGCCTCCCGGACGGTGCGCGACCTCACGATCGGCTCGGGGATCACCTTCGACCCCGATGGAAGTCACACCCTGAAGGGCCTGCCAGGCAGCTGGGAGCTCTTCCGGGTCGCCAGGGACGGGCCCGATGGCTCATCGCAGGCCCGGTAGGGGCGGCTGCCGGAATCGAACCGGCTGGCGCCTCGGGCGGCCCGCGCGGTCCGTTTGCTGACAGAGGCCGACGGACCGCCAGTTGTAGAACAGGGGTCGATGGGCCTCGACCTGACGTTCGACTGGAGCACGGTCACCTCGGTGACGCTGCCGCTGCTGATCGGCGTCGCCTACTTCGTCCGCGTCGGCCACCTGCGCGAGCAGGGCCGCGAGCCAAGCCTCCTTCGCCAGGCGAGCTTCGCCTGCGGCATGGCGGTGATCGTCCTCACCACGATTGGCCCGATGGACGTGCTCGCCGACGACTTCGTCTTCGGCCACATGATCCAGCACACGATCCTCCTCGATGAGGTCTCGCTGCTGTTGGCCCTCGGCCTCACCGGACCCGTCCTCGTCCCGATCCTGAGCAAGCCGGGAGTCAGGCGCCTGCAGGTGCTGATGCACCCGGTGGTCGCGGTGCTGCTGTGGATCGTGGTGATGTACGCGTGGCATGCGCCGCCCCTCTACCAGGCGGCCGAGGAAAGCGAGGTGATCCACCTCTTCGAGCACGCCTGCTTCGTCGGCGCCGGGGTGACGATGTGGCTGGCGCTGCTGGGCCCGCTCCCGAAGCCCGCATGGTTCGGCAACGGCGCCAAGGCGGTCTACGTCGCGGCCGCACACTTCTCGACCATGGGCCTGGCCAACATCCTGATGTGGTCGGACACCGTGCTCTACCCGTTCTACGCCGCCAGCGACAGGGCCCACGGCATCGAACCGGTCGGCGACCAGAGCATCGCCGGCGTGATCCTGATGGTCCAGAGCGGGATCGTCATGCTCGGCATGCTCTTCTGGCTTGTCCTGCGCTGGGCCGAGCAGGACACCGAGCGCCAGGAGTTGCTCGATCTGGCGATCGAACAGGGGATCGAGCTGGACGCGCGGCGAGCGGGCCGCGCGGTCGCCGCCGGGCGCGGAGCGGAACTGCGCCGCCGGCTCGTCGCCGGTGAGGACGGAGTCGAGAACACGCGCTGAGCGGGCCTCAGAGCGGATCTTGGGTTCAGCCCCGCCGCGCGGCGAGCAGCGGGAAGGAGCGCAGGTGCCTCGGGGGCACGATGTAGTTCGCGCGCCGCAGCACGCGCATGTAGCTGTTGATCCCGTTGTTCGAGCTGTCGGCGAGCGCCGGGTTCTTCCGCTTGGCGTGTGCGGCGTTCATCGCTCTCCGGGTCCTGACGAAGTCGTCGATGGAGCGCTGAACCGAGACGAAGTGAAGGCCCGCGTGGCCGCCGTCGACGGTGTCGAAGTCCCGGCGGAGGATGACCGGCCTTCCCCCACGACGGGCCTGCGCGACGGCCTGAGCGTGCCCGACGACACCGTAGCCTTCGATCGCGGCGTCGAGCTCCTCGGAGTGGTTCGGCGCATCCGTCGTCGCCCCCTGGACCTGCGCGGGAGTCGCCTGCGCGGCATACATCTTCTGCACGCGCTCCGCTTCGGTGTTGCGCTCGTACCATGAACCCAGGTCGAGCTTCATGTAGCTGACGTGCATCGTCGTGCCGCCGGCGAACGGTCCGCGACGAATCGCGACCGACTCCTCGGTCGCCTGGTTCTTCCGCAGGCCGGACTTGAACCCCATGAACAGCGGCGCCCCGCGCGGGACCGGCCGGCCCGGCGGGATGCCGGCGACGTTCTGGCGGCGCGCCGGCATCCCCGCCCCGACGAAACCGGTCCGGGTCTCGCGCCAGCGCAGCGCCCGGGATACGTCCAGGGGGCCGTCGGCTCCCCGCAGCCGCTTGCGATTCGTCAGCGCCGCCTCGATCTCGGCCAGGCTCCGGCCGTTGTCACACGCCAGGTGCAGGCACATGTCGTACTCGTCGAGGACCGGGTCCTCGAAAGGCGAGAGAGCCGTCGGGCGCGGAACCGGCGACCGCAGTCCGAGCACGCGCGAGAAATACCGAGGGCCCCATCCGACCGTGAAGAGAACGCCGTCGGGACCCCACGGGAAGGCCCGCTCGAGCGTCCGCAGGGCCGCCTCCAGCTCGTCGGCGGAGGCGGCGGTCGGCCGTCGCCGCACGTCGAAGAAGAGCAGGCGGTCGTGCCGCGGCGGAATCGGGTTGCCGGAGGCGTCCCGGGCGAGCGTCGAGTTCCAGGCGAACTGCCGCGCCGGCGGACCCGCCGGGTGCCTGGCGCTCTGCCAGGCACCCGCGGCCCGCTTCCGCAGCGCGCTTGCGGGCGAAGCCAGCGCCCCGTCGAAGGCGACGGCCCCGAGCCCGAGGCCGATGAACTGTCTCCGGCTGAATGCTCTCAGTGGTGCTTCGCCTTGTGCTTGGCCGGGCACCAGGGATTCGTCGGCACGCCTGCGCAGGGGTTCGGCATCGTCGGCAGCCTCTTGGCTGCGGGCAGGGAGTGCATCACGACCCTGGTCAGACGGGGGTAGGAGCTTCCCGCCGGACAGGCGGTTTCGCCCAGGATCTGCGTGTTGCATTCCACCTGCTGCAGCAGCGGTTCGTTGATCACCCCGGACGAGGCCTGCGCCCCGCAGGTCGCGTTGGTCCGCGCGAGGTCCGTGGGCGAGGTGCCGTCCGGGGTCTTGTTCTTGCGCAGGCAGTTGACCGGATGCGCACCGAAGAACGTGATCTGGCCGATGTCCCCGTTGGAGGGGTTGCCGAAGAACCCGTTGCCGGAGAACCTGTTGCCGATCAGCCGGTTTCCCCAGTCGTCGTAGAGGCAGCCGTAGCCGAGCGGACCGGTTTCAGTGCCGCCCTGGCAGTGGGCGATCGGCGGCGGCGTCCCCGTGTCGGGGAAGGGCACGAGCAGAACCCCCCAGGCGCCGTTGTGGACGATCTTGTTTTCCATCAGGGTGTCGAAGCGGCCGCCGGAGATCGAGACGCCCGTGCCGACCGGCGCCGCGCCGGCGGTACCGGAGCCGGGCGTGTTGGGGTTGTTGTTGTCGTGCACGTAGTTGTGCATGAACACCCAGCACGAGCCGCTGTGGGTGATCGGGCTCTTTTCCCCCTTCGGGCAGCGGCCGTCCTGCGGAGAGGGCGCGTCGTCGTTGTTCTGGCTGTTGGTGTCGAAGCCGTCCCGGTTGTGGTCGAACTCCGAGTGCTTGACCACGAGCTGACCGCCGGAGTTCGTCCCCGAGTAGCCGAGCGCGCTGTACTGGGCCCAAGCGTGCCGCATCGTGAGGTTGCAGACCCGCTGGCAGGCGCCCTCGTAGAAGCCGGAGTCGTTCATGTCGCTGGCGTAGTCGTGGCTCCACAGCCCGGGCCCGCGGGCGTTGTCGGTGTAGATCCCGTAGGTCGCCGCGGATTCCTCGCCGGCGTAGAAGGTCGAGGTGGCGTTCAGGTAGTTGCCCTTGAACGCGCCCATCCCGATCTTGCCGCTGCCGGCGCCGCCGTTCCACCAGATCTCGTTGCCGTTGTGGCCGTTGGAGCCGAGGAAGTTGCAGGCGGTCAGGTTTTCGACGCTGACCCCGTTGGCCTTGTAGACGACGATGCCGTTGCGGCCGAGGTGGGTCCCTTCGCTGACCGGGCCGAAGTTCTGGCTGGCGGGCTTGCGCGAGCAGCGAGACGAGCCCGGCTTGGTGCCGTCGACGACCACCTTGTTGCGATTCATGCCGCGCAGGTGCAGGTGCGCCTTGCGGATCAGGACGCCGGCCGGGGGAGCGGCCGAGTACGAAGACGAACCCTGTCCGCGGTCGGCGCGTTCGTGGTAGTCGCCCGGCGCGACGAGAATCCAGTCGCCCGGCTTGGCGGCATCGACGGCCGCCTGGATCGACTTGTACCTGCCCCTGGCGCCACGGTAGGTGCCGACGCGCAGAACGCGGGGCGCAGCCGCCGCACTGCCGCAGGCAACCAGCCCCGCGAGTCCCAGAAACACAACCGCACAAGCAAGCTTCCCGGGCCGAAAGCGGCCGGGGGGGCGGTTCAGATGCATACTCGAGCTCCCTCCAATGTCGTCGCGTCGTCAATCACTCGGACGGGACAACCGACTCGGACGGGACAACCCTCCCCGGGTAGGAGAGATCTTAAGGGTTGCGACGCCAGAGCCTCGCATCGTTCTCGGCGCGGACTGAAGGCAGCAGGGGCGAAGGCGGCGGATTCCCCTTGTTCAGGCGGTTTGGCCTTGGACGTCTACGCGACTGCGCGGAAGTACTCGGTCCGTCGGAAATCGCCGTAGAAGACGTCGAAGGGCTGCCGCGCGTCCTCGAGGTCGAACCCCCAGCCCCCACAGCGCCAGCGTCATCTCGGGTGCCCGACGGGGCCTCTTCGGCGACCGTTTCCACGTAGGAAGGTGGAGGCGGCCGAGGGGGAAACCGGAGATACAGCTCCCGTCGGGATGAGAGCGAAGGCTGCCGGCGAGCCTCGGCCTTGATCACCCGCCGGCAAGCCGAGTCTGTCGCGCCGTTTGCCTCGCGGCTAGTCCAAACGGCCTGAGCGACCGCGGTATTTCGGGGCAGCCGGATTTGACTCGCCCCGCCGAACCCCCCGCAAACCGCTCTGGCAAGCCGGAAACCGCTTGCCAGAGCCAGAGGCGCCTACCGGAATCGAACCGGTTTAACGGCTTCGCAGGAGGGTTGAGGGCGGCGGATTTGGCTTGTTCAAGCCGAATCCGCGGGCCGTGCCACAGTCCGTGCCACCGCGTCGTGCCAACGGCTGCCGGCCCGGCCCGCGCACGGCTGCTACGCCCGTTGACCGGGCTACTTGTCCTGCTGCTCGACCCTCATGGTCCATTTGCCGATGGCGGCCTCCACCATTGCGCGGGCCCATTCCTCGTCCTCCGCCTCGACAGCAACCGTCACGGTCTCGGCTCGCGCGGTGCTCGGGAGGCCGGCCTGCTCCAAGGCTGCTTCCGCCTCGTGGGGGTCGATGTGATTCAGGACGCTCACCTTGAACTTCATCGTCAGCTCCGCTTCGGCCCGTGCTCGGGCGGTCTTCTCAAGGGGACGCCGGGCCGAGGGTCGCCTATTCCTTGATCACCTTCCCGGCCGGGCTGATCACGTACCAGTAGCCGCCGTTGACGTTCAGCGCCTGCCCGGTTGCCATGCCGGGCTTGGTGTCGGCAACGTAGGTGTAGAGGGGCCAGCCGGCATAGGTCACCACTTCCCCGCCTTCGGGGTCGGGATCCGAGCCCAGGAGGCCCGCCTTCACCGGACCTGACGCGACCGCCTTTTCGCCCGCTTTGACTTTGAGCGGCGGCCACACCGCGGCGCAACTGCCGGTGCAGGTGACTTCGCGGCCCTTGTCGGGGGCGAACATGTACAGGGTCTTGCCCTCCGCGTTGACCAAGACGGTCCCCAGGCCCGAGACGGACTTGGCGGAGACTTCGGGTCCCGACTTCGCGGAGACCTGAGTCGAGGAGCTCGATTCCGAGCCGGCGCCGTAGTTGGCGCTGGACGTCGAGGAAGTCGTGGTTTCGCCGCTGGATCCGCATCCTGCGAGGATCAACGCGACAACGGGGAGGACGAGCACCGCGGCGAGTGCCCTCATGGCATTCTCCTGACGTTCGTGGCTTGATGAGTTCTTGTCCTGCGCGCGCCCCGGCCGGAACCGGGGCGCCTGCGCTCATGCCGACCGTGCGGCATTGCCGCCGGACCCCCCGGGGCTCCCGCGTCCGAGGCGAGCAGCACCGGGCGGCCGGCATGCTGTGCCACCGCCGTGGCCACGCTGCCGAGCAGCAGATACTCGAGGCCAGAGCGGCCGTGCGAGCCGAGCACGATCAGGTCGACCGCGCGCTCCTTCGCGACCTCCGTGATCCGGTGCCACACAGGGGCGCCCAGCTCGACCAGCGGCTCCGCATCGAACCCCGCCTCGCGCGCCAGCGTCGCCCCCTCCTCGGCGACCTCCTCGGCCTGGCGCCGCAGCTCGTCGTCGGCGGGCGCGGCCAGAGAGGCTGGGACGAAGACGAACCCGGCTGCCACGAACGGCTCCCAGACCGTGAGAACAAGCGCCCGTCGTCCGGATTCGAGCTCGCGTCCGGCCTCGGCGATCGCCGCCGCCGAACAGCTCGATCCGTCGTAGCAGAGCAGCACGACCCCGGGCCGGTCCCGCACCTTCCGGGACTGCCCTCCACTCCCCCCGGTCACGTCGACCATCGGTCTCATCGCGACACCTCCTCGCGCCGGCGCTCGCCCGCGGATAGCTGAATTCCTCGCTCCCTTTCACTTTCTCGCGGGCGAGCTGGCCGCACCATGCCCACGCACCCGAGATCCGAAGCGGGCGCACCCGATCCCCGGGGTGGGGCAAGCCCTACCCCGGGACCGTCCGACCCACCGACCGCCGCTCGGTCCTGCGGCTCCAGCGCGATCCGGGAGAGCAACAGCGCCGGCAGGGCCGCCAGCGCGGTCAGCCCGAGAGCCCACCAGAAGGTGTGCCCGAAGGCGGCGGCCAGCGTCGGCGCGAGCTTTGTCCCGGCGACGGCGGTGGCGGCGCCGATCTGGCGCTGGAGGACGACGGCGAACAGAACGGTGCCGATCGAGCCGCCGATTCGCTGAACGCTGCCGAGCACTGGCGTTGCGCGGGGGAGCAGCGCGCGCGAGAGCGCCTGGTCGGCGGCGGCCACCGCGGACATGATCGAGAGGCCGATGCCGAGCCCCTGAACGAGCTGGGCAGCGCCGAGCAGCCAGTGAGAGGTCGAGGCCCCCACCTGGGTCCACGGAACCATTGCAATGGCGGTGATCGTCAGCCCGGCGAGCACGACCCTGCCTGCGCCGAAGCGCACGGTGAGGCGCTCCCCGATCGGGACCGCGATCGCCGCGCCGAGGCCGCGCGGGACGAGCGCAAGGCCGGCGAGCAGCGGCGACTCGCCGCGCACGATCTGGAAGTAGAGCGGCAGGAGGAACAGGGTGCCGAAGAACTCGGCGCCGAGCAGGAGCGCGATCCCGGAGGTGGCCACCACGGCGCGGCTGCGGAGCAGGCGCAGGTCGGCCCGGAGCCCGGGCTCGCGCGGCACGGGGAGCGGCTCGAAGCCCCGGGGGCGATCCGCGGGCAGGATCAGCAGCGCGAGAGTCAGCGCCAGAGCGCCGACAGCGACGCCGAGGAAGAAGATCCAGCGCCACGAGAGACCAGCGACGATCCAGCCGCCGAGGAGCGGCCCGAGCAGCGGGGCGAGCATCGCGGCCACCCCGACCGCGGCCATTGTCCGGCTCACCCGCAGGGGGCTCCCGCTCGGGCGCAGCATCATCGCCCCAACCGTGACGATCATCCCCCCGCCCAACCCCGTCAGCACCCGGAAGGCGACCAGCGACCCCGCTGACCAAGCGAGCCCCGACAGCGCCGAGCCAGCGATGAAGAAGGCGATCGCGAGGCTGTAGAGGCGCTTGGCGCCGAGACGGGCCGCGGCCCACCCGGCAAACGGGACCACGGACACCAGCGCGAGCAGGTAGCCGGTCGAGACCCACTGGATCGTCGACAGCGAGACGTGGAAATCGCGCACCAGGGTGGGGATCGCGACCGAGACGATCGTCGTGTCGAGGATCGACATGATCGCTCCGAGCACGAGGACCGCCGCGCCCGGAAGGAGGCTCGATCCGCCGCCTCTCGGCCGCTCAGACCTGCTCACGGCCGGGATTGCGGCTTGCCGGGCGGCGGCGGGCTATGCGCCGCCTCTCTTGCATCGCCTGCGCAAGCGCCGGCCGCCGCGCCAGCTCCCGCGCCTCCGCCTCCGCGCGCCCCGCGCGTGACGCCAAGCCACGATCCGCGCCCGGGAGGCGGGCGACTTCGCCGCGTCCCGGGACCCGCCGCCCCGGTCCCAGCTCCCGGTCGCTCACGGCCCTGCCCCCTCTCATCGGATGGAGTCGGAGAGGCCAATATCCCGCCGCCACCGCAGCGCTTCCATACCCCCACGCCAGAGAGCGCACTCGCGAAAACCCGAGGTCCCGAGTGGGGCAATCCCTACCGCGCCAGAGCGACGATCCAGGCGGGACCGGTCACGTACGCTGCGAAGCATGCGGTGGCGGCCTCAATTCTGGCTCGCCGGCGAGGCGCGGCCCACGCCACTCGCCGGCGTCGCCTTCGCCGCAACCGCGGTCGTCATCTGCACGCTGGTCATCTATCCGCTCAAGTCGGCCACCGACCCGCTGTCGCTCGACGTCCTCTACATCCCGGCGATCATGCTCGTCGCGGCCGGCTGGGGAGTCCTGGCGGGGACCCTCACCACCGTCGCCAGCCTGCTGGCCTTCGACTTCTTCCACGCCCCGCCGACCATGGAGTTCAGCCTCGGGTCCGACGTGGGGCCGCTGCTCGTGTTCGCGGTGGCAGCTCTCGCCTCGGCGATGGTGGCCACGCTGACCGCGCGCGTGCGAGTGGCTGAGGAACGCGAGCGGGCCAGGGCCCGCGCTCGTGCCCGGCTCGTCGAGGCCACCGACGACGAGCGCCGGCGCGTGGTGCGGGATCTTCACGATGGCGCCCAGCAGCGCCTCGTGCACGCGGTGATCACCCTGAAGCTCGCCCAGCGCGCCCTGGAGGCCGACTCAGACGACGCCGGGAAGCTGCTCGGCGAAGGGCTCGAGCGAGCCGAAGAGGCGATCTCCGAGCTGCGCGAGCTGGCGCACGGGATCCTCCCCGCCGTGCTCACCCGGGGCGGCCTGCGGGCCGGCGTGGAATCGCTCACCGCCCGGGTATCGCTGCCGGTGGCCGTCGACGTGTGCGCCGAGCGGTTCTCGCCGGCGATCGAGGCGACCGCCTACTTCGTCGTCGGCGAGGCGCTGACCAACGCCGTCAAGCACTCGGGCGCCGACCGGGTCGAGGTCAGGGCCAGGGTCCACGACGGGGCGCTCTTGGTCGAGGTGCGGGACAACGGGACGGGAGGGGCGCGGCTCGAGGGCGGTGGCCTGCAGGGCCTCGAGGATCGCCTCGACGCGCTGGACGGGGAGCTGCTCGTGCGGAGCCCGGCCGGTGGCGGGACCCTGGTCCGCGCGGTGCTCCCGCTGCCGGACTAGTCAGCCCCCGTCCTTCAGGTAGGCGAGGACGGCGAGAACCCGTCGGTGCTCGCTGGCGGCCGGCTCCAGCTCGAGCTTCTCGAAGATGCTCGTGATGTGCTTCTCGACCGCGGCCTGCGTGACGAACAGCGATTCGGCGATGCCCCGGTTCGACTTCCCCTCGGCCATCGCGACGAGCACCTCCCGCTCGCGCGGGCTGAGGCGGTCGAGGGGCCTGTCCCCGCGGCGGCGGCCCAGCATCCGCGCCACCACCTCGGGATCCAGGGCGGTGCCGCCCCCCGCCACGCGCTTGACCGCGTCGATGAACGCGTCCACGTCGCCCACGCGCTCCTTGAGCAGATACCCGACGCCCTCCGCGCGCTCGCCGATCAGCTCCCGCGCGTACTGGTCCTCGTAGAACTGGGACAGCACCAGGATGCCGGTGTCAGGACGCTCCCGTCGCAGCTCGAGCGCGGCGCGCAGTCCGTCGTCCGCGTGTTCGGGCGGCATCTGGACGTCGACCACCGCCACGTCGGGCCGATGGGCCAGGACGCGGCGCAGGAAGTCCTCCGCGTCGCCCGTCTGCGCCACCACCTCGAACCCCGCCTCGGCCAGCAGGCGAACGATCCCCTCGCGCAGGAGCACGTCGTCCTCACCGATCACGACGCTCAGGTGCTCTGACATGGGCCAAGCGTATCCCGCTCGCCGCAAGCCCCCAGCGGCTCACTCGGACGCCAGCAGGCTGTGGAGCGAGACGTTGGGCAACTCGGCCTTGTGTACGAAACCGGCGGCGCCGCTGCGGCGCACGTCGTCGACGCTGGCCGCATCGGCGTCGACTGAGGTCAGTAGCACGCGCGGCCGCCAAGGAAGCGCCGTGAGCTCGCGTGCCAGCGAGACGCCGTCCCGGTCCGGCAGGCCCACGTCCACCAGCGCAGCGTTGGGCTCCAGCGAGATTGCGGCAGAGATTGCCGCCGCAGCGCTGTCCGCCATCCCGACCACATCGAGGCAGGCGGCGCTCAGCAGGCGCTCAGCGAGCCCCCGGAAGGCCCGATCGTCATCCACTATCAGAACGGAAGTCGCCATCGTTCCATGGATGGTGCCACCTGACATCGGCCGTCTGGGTAGGGAGAACCCCACGCTTGCAAGGGCGACACAGAGACACCACACACGCTCGAACGGCGGGGCCCCGGCCGGGAGCCGAGGCCGCAACCGCCGTGAGGATGCCGTCAGCGCTCGGCCGACCCTCCCCGGAACATCGGAGCGAACCGCAGAAGGCCGTAGACGACGACGGTGACGCCCATGTAGGTGAAGAGCTCGGCGACGCCCGAGAATTCGCCAACGAGGTTCTGCCCGAACGTCATCACCGCAAACACGAACATCGAGAATGCCAGTCCGCTGAGCAGGATCGGCTTGCGTCGCTGCGGGAGGAACTCCCCGGCGACGAGGCTGGCGACGATGGCCAGGAACGCAAGCGCCTCCAGAACGCCGAGCACGAACCACGTCGTGTTGAGGCCGGGGAAGCTTTCGATGAACGTGCCGTGGTAGCCCTTGGCGAGCGGAGCGGGCATCTTGCCGCTGTCGTCGAACAGCTTCTCCTTGAAGCTGTAGTACCAAAGGAATCCGTACGCAATGTAGACCGAGGCGATTCCGGCCCAGTAGGTGCCGATGTCCACCACGCGCGACCAGATTTCCGCTCGGTCGCGGTGGACTAGGGCCGGTTCGCTATGAGCGGCCATGAAGAACCCTCCTTGTTGGTTGACTTCAGCCAGGATCCCGCCCCAACTCGCAGCCAACAAGACCCACGCGCCCGAGACCCTGGCTCCTGCCGACCCGAGGGCTCAGGTCGGGGATTCCCTACCTGAGAAGAGGTGACGAACCTGGCCTGTGGTCACGGCCGCCCCATGTCTGGAAAACCCGAGGCCAGAAGGCGGGTTCACCCGATCAGAGAAGGGCCTCGGCGACCCTACGATTTGCGAGTGCTACTAAGAAGACGGAGTACCGGACAAGGAGGTGACTCTAGATGAGCAAGGCCCTACGCTATTCAGCGCTGGCACTGGCCGTAGGCGCCGCCGGGGCGTTCTTGGCAGTGGCCACCGACGCGTTTGCGGCGTCGACTGCGGTCGAACTCGCTTTCGCCGTGAGCATCGGCGTGGTCGTCGCCGGAGGCCTGATGGCCTACACGCGTCGCGGACGCGCGCACATTGGCTTTCCGATCATCGGCGGGCTGCTGTCGGTGGTGGCGGCTTGGACCGTCGTCGCGACGCTGGTCTTCCCAACCTCGACCGCGTTGTGGCTGGGATTCGCCAGCGCGCTCGCCTATTGCGGGCTGGCGGTCTGCGCCCTCGTTCTCGGTGAGGTGACCACCGAGCGGGTCGTGCACCACCTCCGTATCGGCGAGCACGCCGAGGCGGAGGGGCCCGCCGCGCACGTCCACGCGGCCGGCTGAGCCACGATGTCCGAGTCCGCCCGAGGCGGCCCCGGAATCGCACGAGGCGGATGGCGCCCTGCCATCCGCCGTCGCGATGCAAACCAACTTCGACCGCGTGAGGAGGTTTCACCATGAGCTCTCGTGTCCTGATCGTCGGCGGCGGCGTGGCCGGAATGGAGGCCGCGATCGCGCTGCGCGAGCTGGCTCGAGATCAGGTCGAGGTGGAGATGTGCTCGCCTCGAAAGGACTTCGTCTACAGGCCTTTCGCGGTGGCGGAGCCGTACGGCTCTCGCATGTTGACCTATGACCTCCGGCAGCTGACCGCGCGCTGCGAGGCGAGCTTCCGACTCGGCACCGTCGGCTCGATCGACAGCGAGAGACAGCGGGCCCGGATGCACGACGGCGAGGAGCTCTCCTACGACCACGTGATCGTCGCCTGCGGAACCCGGCTACTGGCCGGAGTCGCCGGCGCCGTCACCTTCTGGGGGGCGGCCGAGGACTCGAGAGTGCAGGGCGTGGTGCGCGGCTTGCGCGAGAGGGGGTTGCGGAGGGTGGCATTCACGATGCCCGCCGGCTGCAACTGGGCGCTTCCCTTGTACGAGCTGGCGCTCCTTGCCTCGAGCGAGCTCTCCGGAGCGGGAGTCGATGGCGCCAGCCTGGTCGTCGTTACTCCCGAGGACACGCCGCTGCAGTCCTTTGGCTCGCGGGCCAGCGAGCGAGTGGCTCAGCTGCTCGCCGAACGTGGGATCGAGGTCGTCGCCGCTGCCCAGCCGGTCAAGTTCGACGGCTCGCTCCTGACGGCGGCGCCGAGCGCGACGATCGAGGCCGACGCGGTCCTCAGCCTGCCCCACATGGAGGGCCGGCAGATCGATGGCGTGCCACACGACCTGAATGGCTTCGTCGCGGTAGATGGCCACGGCCGAGTGAGCGGCGTGCAGCATGCGTTCGCGGCCGGAGATGTGACGAGCTTCCCGATCAAGCAGGGCGGCATCTCGACTCAGCAGGCAGATGTCGCGGCGGAAGCGATCGCAGCCGAGATCGGCTGTGATCTGGACCCCAAGCCCTTTGAGCCTGTCCTGCGAGCGGTGCTCTGGACCGGTGCGGAGCCGATGTATCTGACAAGAGGTAACGGGCAAGCGTCGCCAGCCAGCAATGAGCCACCCGGTCAGGTAGACGCTCGAGACAAGATCATTGGCCGATACCTGACGCCGTTCCTAAGGGGCGAATAAGCCTGCTGTTCAGGAGGGCTTGAAGGCGGCGGATTCGTCTTGTTCAAGCGGTTTGCGCGGGCTGTGCCACAGTCCGTGCCGCCTACTCGCCACCAAGCCGCTCTCTTCAAGCTTCTTGATCAGGAACTCCACGAGCGTTTAAGGAGCAACCCCTCCTCAGGGCCCCTTCAGAACCACCACGCGAGGCTTGACGTTGCGGCCGACCAGCTTCAGCTTGAGGCGATGACGGTTGGCCGCCTGGACAAGCATCCTGCCCCTGCGGTTGAGCTTGATGCGCAGGGTCTTGGCCCGGTTCGCGGCGAGGGAGAAGCCCTGCATTGCGATCAACTTGCGCTCGAAAGAGAGCTTGACCGTGCCCCGGCAGGGCCCGCCGCCCCGGCAGCGGACTCGGAGGAGCACCTTGGAGCCCTTGCGGTGGGCAACGCCGGCTGCGATGGCGCGCCCGCTTGGGGTGGGCGTGGGCGGGGTCGTGTCCGTTGCCGGCGCGGGGGCGATCGCGACCGTGCCGGTGGCGCTGGTCGAGTTGCCGAGGGCGTCGGCGGCCGTGAGCGTCACCTGGTAGGTGCCGGGCGCCGCGTAGGTGTGGCTGGCGGCGGCGGCGCCCACATCGCCGTCGCCGAAGCTCCAGCTGGTCGCCCCCAGCGTCGACCAGACGTCAAAGGGTGAAACCGAGAAAGAGAGCGGCACCCCGGCGGTGCCGCTGGCCGGGATCGAGAGCGAGCGCAGCTGTGGACCGGCGGCGTCATAACCTGCCGCCTGGACGCGGTAGTTGCTGCCGTCGTCGCGTTCCCAGACCGCGACCGCGTTGCCCTCGGGGTCGACCGCGACCCCGATTTCTTCGGTGCTTTCTTTTTCGGAGAGTTCCACCGGTTCTGACCAGGCGCCGCCGGCCGGGCGGGCGGCGCCCTGGATGAATTCGTCGCCGCTGGCGTAGATATGCCAGACCGCGACCGCGTCGCCCCCCGGGTCGACCGCGACCCGCGGAGATTCGGCGTCCTGCCCTTTGGCGGAGAGTTCCACCGGGCCTGACCAAGCGCCGCCGGCCGGGCGCTCTGCGCTTTCGATGATGTCGTTGCTGCCTTCGCGGCGCCTCCAGAGTGCGACCGCGTCGCCCTGGGAGTCGACCGCGACCTGCGCTTCGACCGCGATCTGTTCTTCCGCGGAGAGGTTCACCGGTTCCGACCAGGCGCCGCCGGCCGGGCGCTCTGCGCTTTGGATGATCTTTTCGGTTCCGCCTTCGCGAAACCAGACCGCGACCGCGTCGCCCTGGGGGTCGACCGCGACCTGTGGTGACTCGGCGTTCTGCCCTTCCGCGGAGATCCTGACCGCTGCGGACCAGGCGCCGCCGGCCGGGCGCTCGGCGCTCTGGATGATGAGGTTGGTGCCGTCGAAGTATCGCCAGACGGCGACCGCATTTCCCTGGGGGTCGACCGCGACGTAGGGAACAGATGCGCCCTTTTCCGAGGGGGAAATGGTCACCGCTGCCGACCAAGCGCCGCCGGCCGGGCGCTCGGCGCTCTGGACGACGGTGGAGGGGCCGACGGGGCGCTGCCAAACCGCCACCGCATTCCCTTGGGAGTCGATCGCGACGCGGGGTTCGGACGCGTTCTCCCCCGCTTCGGAGAGGTCCACCGCTTCCGACCAAGCGCCGCCGGGCGGGCGGGTAGCGGCTTGGATTCTGTATTTGCTGCCGTCGTTGCGTCGCCAGACGGCGACCGCGTTGCCCTGAGGGTCGACCGCAACCTGGGGCTTTTCGGCGTTCTGCCCTTCCTCGGAGAGGTTCACCGGTTCCGACCAGGCGCCGCCGGCCGGGCGCTCTGCGCTTTGGATGATGGTGTTGCTGCCGTCGCTGCGATACCAGACCGCGACCGCGTCGCCCGCGGAGTCGACCGCGACCTCGGGTTGCCCGGCGTTCTGCCCAGCTTCGGAGAGGTTGAGTGGAGAGAGCCAGGTGGGTGCCGCCGCGGCGCTTGCCGTCCACAGTGCGAGCAGGACAAGGGCGGTCGCGCTGAGCGCCCCCAGGCCCGCCGGAAGGAGCCTCGCCGGAGCGAACCGAACCGTCGGCTGCGTTGACCTGCCTTCGCGCCCACGCCGACTGGGGTTCGATCCTTCGTGGGCGACATCGAGGTGCGTCAAGGAGTAGTGGTTCCGCTGCACGGAAATCCCCCTCGCTCATTCTGCGGTGGCCGAGTCCGCAGCTACTCTCTGTCGGCGAAGCGCTTGTGTCAAGTGCCACGCAAAGCCTTCATCAGTCCGGGCCATCGGTTCGCGGGGCCCCCACCGACCCTCCCGCAAACCGCCTTGACAATCCATCAGCCGCTTGCTCGATAAGAGGCAACCGGAATCGAACCGGTGTAAACGGCTTTGCAGGAGGGTTTGAGGGCGGCGGATTCGGCTTGTTCAAGCGGTTTGCGCGAGCCATGCCACAGTCCGTGCCACCCTCGGGCGCGGCCAGGCGCCGGAGCGGGCAGCGTGTCTCCGCCCTAGCGAGGGGGCGGCCAATTGCGCCGGTCGGCCTTCGTGTCGGAATGCCACCACATCGCCTTGTCGTAGATCCAGTACTCGGCCACGGTGCCGAGAATCAGCAAGACCACGAAGATCGCCCCAAAGATCACGGGACGGAACGCTACAGACCTCGGGGATCGCCGTCGAATACTCTGCCAGGGATGGAGGCATTCAAGGCGCTTTCGTTCAGCGACAAGTGGCACGTCAGCAGATGCGTCTACCGCGGCGAGGCCCCAAGGGATCCACGGTTGGCCCCGGCGGCCATTGAGTTGGCCGAGAGCTACCAGCGCCAGCGCTCTGGAGAATGGCTCCGCTGGTTCGCAATTGTGGTCGGCGTCGTGGTCGCCTGTGTGGCAGTCCTCGGCGCGATCGCCGGAGACGTGTTGACCGTGGTCGTTTTCGGGTTGGCGGCGTTGGTCAACATCGGCCAGGTGGCGCTCAACCCGAGGTTCCGGCCGAAGAACGTGGCGCGGTCGCTGGAAGCGTCGAGACAGCTCACCGCCCAAGACGGCTAGGAGCCCCGGCCCCCTAGTTCCGGAGCTGGGACGCCCCCGGTCCTCGAATGACCTATGCATAGGTCAATTGACCTAGATGTAGGTCGACCTACAACCGCGTCAGCCTCCGCTGCTTCATCGGATCAGCTGAACCTCCGTAGTCACATCAGCGTCTGCCCAGCTTCGATCAGTCGTTAGGGCCGGCACATCCAGCCTTGCTGCGAGGACAAGGCAGGCGCGATCAGCCAGAGACAACCCCTGTCGCGACGTCTTCGGGCGCAGCCGCGCCACCTGAACGCAGTCGGCCTCGGTCATCGCTTCGATCACCAGCGCCGGACCGATGAAGCCGCACTCTCGATAGTCCAGCTCGAGCGCCACCGGATCGCCGCCACGCTCTGCGACCTTCGACAAGACCTCAGCCCAGTTCACAACGCTGATTGCGGAGCGGCCGGCCAAAGCCGCCGCCACCGCCGCATGACCCGCCTCTCGGTGGATTAGAGCCATGAGCGCCGATGCGTCCAGCACCGACGTGGGCGATCCGGCGTCAGTGCTTGCCACTACGTTGCTCAGCGCCCACGTCGACCTGCTCCTCCTGAACTTCGGCGCGACGATCCGCGATTAGCTCGTCTGCCAGATTTCGGTCAGGGGCCAGGTGTGCGATGCTCCCCCGCGCGTACTCGATCGCGGCAAGCCGCTTCTCGACTTCGGCGTCGGTGACTTTGGTCGCGTGGGCCATGCTCAGAGGATATCGGGCGCCTCGCCCCAGACCTATCGCTGGATCGAGAGCCGCGGACGTCCCCGTCCGCGCCGGGCGGCATTGCGACTCAGGATTGCGGCCAAGGTCGCCTGGGGGGAACCGTCGGTCGGTGGGGCGGCAGTCCCTGCGTTCGCCCGGACGTTCAGGGCTGCCCGAACGGCGTTGTGGTGCGAAGCGAACGACTCGCCGGACGTCGCAACGATCTGCCCATTCCCACCACGCAGGCGCCAGCGCCAATTTCCACCAACGTCTTGGAACACGTCATAACGCCACATCTCGCCACCTTCCGTCGTTGAATCACTAGGCGAACATAAGTTCGCATCAGGCTCAGACGGACTCTTTGCGGGAGGGCTTGAGGGCGGCGTATTCGGCTTGTTCAAGCGGTTTCGGCGGGCCGTGCCACAGTCCGTTCCACCCTAGGGCGCGGCTAGGCGGCCAGGGCGGCGACCGACGAAGCCGGGACGCCGCGGCGCACGGGGCAGCCGCGCCTGGGCGCGCCGCACTGCCGGCCGTCTGTACGCCGCCCCGCCTCGCCGTGGGAAGGGCTTCGCCGCCCGGCAAGTCGACCTCGAAACCACGCCGTTCGCGCCGCAGCGCGGGGTATGTTGGCCACTCCTGAGCGCTTAGGCATCATCCACCAGCCGGCAAAGACCCGAACACTTCGATGACGGAACCCGTGACTATCTGGGAAAAGGTCAACTACGGGCTTGTGGAAGCCGAGTCGACCACGGCCGATTCCGAGGGCAAGGCCCCGACGCTCGGCAAATCATGGAAGCGGACGCGCTTCTTGCTCGACAGCCTGGGAACGCTGTTCTGGATTTACGTGATCTTGAAGGTCTTTGTCTTTGACGTAGACCGCGAGGCCGTCTCTGCGCTCGCCCCGGGGCAGCAATGGCTTGTCGACTATCGGCTTCTCTTCTTCCTTGGGATCGCCGCTCTGGTTGTCGTCCTCGTCAAGCCCGGCCGAGCCCTGTTGGGAGGGCTCTACGTCTTGCTGTTTCCCCTCGTTGTCGTCACGTGGAAGGTTCCGAAGCTTCTTTACAAGTCGAAAAGCTGGGTCGCACTCTTCGCAGCGCTGCACGTCATCGCCAGCGTGTTCGCCAATTTCAAGTACGTGGTCGTGGCGACTGCGACCGGGGCCTTCTCCGTCGTGTTCATCCTCTTCTCGGATATCGATGCCTTGCTCGTGCTGGCAATGATTACGCTCGGCGTCCTGTTGCTCGTCGCGGTGCTGCGCACGCTGAAATTCTCGGCGCGGCCCGCGAGTTTCATCGCGTATCAAGAGAAGGCACTCGCCAGATGGCAAAAGACGAGTGAACTTCCCGCGACCGCCAGTGTCGACGCGGAGCTGCGCGACGCGCAAATCACCAAATTCAATGAGGAGCAGCAGCAGAAATTCCTCACCAATCTCCAGAGCGCAGTGCTGGTCCAGAGACTCCCGCTCTTCTGGGCTTACCAACTCGACCAGTACCGGCGGAGTCCGGTGCCTGTCTTGTTTACTGGGCTCGCCTACGCATGGCTGGTGCTCCAGGCAGCTGGAATTCTGACGCTGATCAACTACGCGCTTTACAAGTTGGACGCGGCCTCATTCCTCTACAGCGCCCCACCGTCGATTGTTGTTTTCGCGCGGTACGCCATATCCAGTCTCATAGGGAACGAAATCGGCCCATTGCAGCCGCAGAGCGATCTTGCCAACGGCATCTTTCTCGGAGCAACGATCCTGGGGATTGTCTTCCTGATCGGCTTTGTGATCGGTCTGATCCTCAGCTATCGCCAGAAGTCGCAGGACGCGGCGCTTCTCGACATGATCGATGGATTCAAGGCGCAGAGTCGCGAACTGGATGAGCTGCTTCAGCGCGAGTACGACGTGAAATCAGTGGACGAAGCTCTCGCGCGCCTCGAAGAACTACGAGGCGGTCTTATCGGGGTGCTGTCGTTCCTTTCGAGCCGAATACCCCCGGGCTTTTCGAACTGAGAGCGTTCCCGGGACCGCAGACGAGACGGCCGACCGGGAGAGCCACGCTCGACGACGCATGGGCAAAAAGTCCGCCGCGACGAGGGCGATCGGCTCCTGCCCCTCCTCACAGTTCCGGTGCGCCTACCGAGATATGGATCTCAGCTGCACCTGCTCGGCGAAAGCGATGAAGTGCTCCCCCTGGCGCAGCGCGCCGCGAACACAGGGGCCGCCGCCCATCTGATCCGATTGCGTTGAGATCCGCGTAGAGGTCATGGCGAGGGATCGCCAGCCGCCTCGCGGAAGACGAACGCGACGACCTCCTCCGCGAGTCTGATGACCTCGGAATAGGAGTCAGCGGCCGCAGACCATCGGTCCATGTCAGGCGACTCGGCCCACCAGCCGTCGGACTCCCAGTGACAGATGATTCGCACGCTCTTCATCGGTGCTCGGCTCGGGTCGCAGAGAGGGCCTATTCCGGGCGGGGCCGGGAGAAGAGATCGGCAAGCTCCGAGCGGAACTTGGCCGGTTGCTCCAGTGTCGCTTCGAGCTGCCGCATCAGGGATGCGTCGACCCGAAACACTCTCTTCGGCTGCTCCCCGTCGGCATCGACACTCCTACCGGTGTCGGGTGGCTGTGTTGCGTTCACGCGCCGTCACCCCTCGTCGTCCGTTGGGAGATCGCCCGCCAGCCGCTCGAAGTCCTCGTCCGACGCCGGCCGCGTCCCCCACTCTTCGTGAAGCTCGGACATCGGCCTGATCGGCGGCTCAAGCGTCAGGCCGCCCATGCGGTCCGGCACGACCTCGTAGCGCCGACCGTCGATTTCGACCAGCTCGCCTATTTCCAGATCCAGCTCTCTCACCATCTGATCTGAATCGTAGCTCAGACAGTTGTCTGTATAGCGCCCAGCTCGATTCAGAACGAGGCCACCATCCGGCCGCCGGTTCCAAACCCGGTCTCAGGGCCGAGGAACCTGTCGAGCAGAGCCGCAGCCTCGGCCTCGGTCCCCGGCATCAGGTGGCCGTAGAGGTCGAAGGTGACCTTGATCGAGGAGTGGCCCATGAAGACCGAGAGCGCCTTGGCGTTGACCCCGGCGGCGATCATGAACGAGGCGTAGGTGTGGCGCGCCTGGTGGAGTCGAAGGCGATCGTCGAATCCGGCCCGGGTCCATGCTCGGTCTGCCCGCCGGTAGAGGCTCGCGGCATGGAAGGGCTTGCCGTCCGACCCCGCGAACAGCAGGTCGTCGCTCGAAGGATCGGCATGCCGCTCCCGCCAGTGGAGGAGGAGACCACGGAGGACGCTTGGCAACGGAGTCGTGCGTTGGGACGTCCGGGTCTTCGGCGCTATCGATCCGGTCTTCGGATCCCACGACTCGCGCACTCGGATGGTGCCGGCGTCGAGGTTCACCGCCCCCCACCTCAACGCCCTGAGCTCCCCGTAGCGAAGGCCAGCGTAGAGCGCGGTTGCCCAGATGACTCGATCCTCCAGGGTCAGGACGCCGAGCAACTGCGCGGCGACCTCCGGGGCGAGGATTTCGACCTCGGAGGGTTCGGGCGACGGCAGTTCGAGATCGTGCGTCGGGTTGAGCGGGACGCCTTCGCGCGTGCGCGCCCGTCGGTAGATCGCCTGTAGCGGCTTGAGCGAGTTGCGAATCGTCGAGGGCGCCTGTCCTTCGACCTGCCAGCGGTCGACGATCTCTTGCAGGTCGGCGGTGGTCACCGCGTTGAGCCTCCGGAAGCCGACCACCGGCAGGACCCAACTCTCCAACGACTGGCGATAGCCCCGCAGCGTCGCCGGCTTGTATGGGCGGCCGGAGCGGCTTCGGATCTCACCGCGCTCGGCACCTTCGAGCCAGGTCATCGCTGCCTCCCCCACCGTCTTCCCGTTCGGCGCCCGCAGCGATCCGCGGTCCAGCGCCCGCTTGGTCTCCGCTCGCCATGACCTGGCTTCCGGCTCGCGAGCGAAGGTCTTGTAGATCTTCTTGCCGTCTCGCGGCGAGAAGACCGATGCCTGATAGCCACCGGCGCATCGACAGCGGCCGCCCTTCCTTGCTGGGCAATCCTTCGAATGCCGCTTCCGAATCCCCTCAGCCATCGGGATCGGTCTCTTTGAACTGTCCGTAGTGGACGCCGCCGGGGGTCCAGTGGATCCCCTTAAGCAGGTCGTTCGCGTCGCATTCGAGGCTGGCGGCGAGCTTGACCAGCGTGTCGATCCGGGCAACCCGGAGACCGCGCTCGAGCTGGCTTATCTCGGTGCGGTGCAGGGTGGCGCGGACCGACAGCTCCTCCTGGGACATGTCGGCGAGCTTTCGCTCGCGGGCGAGGTTGTCGCCGAACTTCCCTGCGATGTCGAGCATCAGTCCACCTCCAGCGCGGCGAAGCGAAGCGCTGCGCGAGTCGGGCCGACCAGCTCCCCATCGACACGAAGGAGCCCGACGCCGGTCAGCTGGCGGACGGCGCGGGCGATCGCGTCCTTCTCGGCGAAGTCCTTTGCGTCGAGAGCGAAGGCGACCTCGTGGACAGTCAGCCGGGTTGGATGCTCATCAAGCAGGAACGCCAGAACGACACGTTCCGTTCGCAGGTCGTGGGAAGCCGGGGCCTCCGCGCGACTGCGCGTAGGGTCATCAGTAGCCATGAGGAGGTGTGCCTCCTTGTGGTTAGGCGGCCCGTCGCGTTTGCCCGCGGCGGGTCGCTGCTCTATGTCGTGCTCGAAGAGTAGCAGCGCTGTCGGGGTACCCCTACAGCAGCTACTTCCCGCGCAGAATTTCCGCGACCCGGCTGAAGTGCAGCCCGGTCTCTTTCGCGATGTCGCGGATCGACATGCCCGCTTTCTGGGCGCGCTCGAAGCTCTTGCGACGCGCCTCGCTCGCCTTGTCCCTGGCGGTCTGTGCCCGCTCGAAGTCGGCCTGAGTACGCCGGACCTCCGCTCGGGCTTTGTGGAGGGCGCCTGCCATCCGCACCACCCTAGAAGCAGTCGAGGACCTGAAGGGCGTGGAGCTGCCGTACTGGACGGCGTCGACCAGCTCATGGGAGCGCCCGCTCCGCGTTCTCCGCCGTCCAGCGTTCTAGCTCGGCCACCGGGACCAACCGCTTTCGCCCTCTACGGACGAGCCGCAGCTCGGGCGCAACATTGGCGTCGAAGAAGTCGGGGCCGACGCCGATCGCCGCTGCGGCCTCAGCAGGCGTAAGCGCGATCCGGGGAATGGACGCGGGGAGCTTCTTCGCCATCGGTCAGCCCGCCCCCCCTCACAGCCCTCGCCCCAGGCTGCGTTCGAGCCCGAAGTCAGCCTCATGGCTGCGATCCTGCTCGCGCCCGAGCCGTTGCCTGCTCTCGGTGAGCTGGCGCTGCACCTGGTCCCAGCTCTCCCGCTGCTCGCCGCGCTCGGGTCGCGGCCCCAATGCCGTGTCTCTGTCCTCGATGCCGTACTCGGTGCGGTAGCCCTCGATCCGCCGGGCGGCGAGGTCCCAGGACCGCGCCTCGATGAAGCCATCAGGCCGCTCCCCCAGCTCCTTGACGACGTGGTCGGGTGGGGCAATCCGCAGAGCGGCAATCGTGGCGCGCTCGCGCTGCGCCAGCAGACGATCGACAACGGCGGCTTCGGCCCTGGCGTCGTGCGCCACCGGGGGCAGCTCCCTCAGTTCGGCTTCGCAGCGGTCGGCATTGCGGGACTCGCGGTCGGCCTGAGTCTGCAGGCGCTCAAGCTCGGGCTTGCGCTGACGCCGCGGCAGCTCGCTGATCCGCGCGGCGTCCTCCCTGATCCGGTCGAGCCTGCGGTCGGCCCCGGCGATGTCCTGCGAGAGCGTGTGGCGGCTCTCTTCGTTGGCCCGCTCGGCGCCTGCCTCTGACCAAAGCTCCTGCCGACGCGCGTGCAGCTCCGCGGTCGAAAGCGGTTGCAGGCGCTCGCGCAGCGCCTTGTCGTGTGCTGCGACCTGGGCGCCGTCGCGCCGGGCGGCTTCGGCGATGTGCTCCAAGCCCTTGCGTTCATCGGCAGAGCGCGGGCCGATCTCCCGCCGCTCCGACTGCACCTCCGGGGTCGCGTAGAAGTAGGTCTCCTCCCGGCTGCGGGAAGCGGCGACGTAGAACTCCTGTCGCGCCATCGAGGAGTCGGCCATCACGTAGGCCCGGTCCACCGTCGCCCCCTGCGCCTGGTAGGTGGTCGCCGCGTAACCGTGTTCGAGCGCCGGTCCCCCGTCCCTCGGGTTGACGCTTCGCAGATAGCCGGCATCGACACCTACCTGCCTCGCGGTGTCGATGCCGGCCAACACCACGGCATGAGCCCTCGGGTCCACCTCCACCACCTCCCAGCGCTCGCGGTTGTAGATCTGTTGGCGCTGGTCGTTGATCCGGGTGATGACCTGATCGCCCACGGCGAAGCGCTGGCTGCCGACCTCGATCTCCTCTCCCCGCAGGCGCCCCTCTGCCTTCAGCGCCTCGCGTGCCTTCGCGTTCAGCTCCCGCACGTCGGCGTTTCGCTTGGCGATCATCAGCGCGTCCTCGCCGCGGCGGTAGCTCCCCAGCCAATCGGCGACCATCTGCTCGCGCAGCGCCTCCCGGTCCTCGGCCACCGTCACCCGATCGTTTGCCCGATAGGCCGCAAGGGCCTCGGCGCCTTCGCCCGCGCGGATCTGCTTCGCCGCTTCGCGGTCGAGCTCGTGGTGGTGGCGGATCACTTCATCGAGGACGACCGGCTCCGAGCGATCGGCAATCGCGGCGAAGAGACCGCCAGCCTCGATCTCCCCGAGCTGCGCGGGATCACCAATCAGCACCAGCTTGGCCTCAGCCTCCTGGGCGTGGTCGACCAGCCGGGCGAGGCTCGCCGAGTCCACCATCCCGGCCTCGTCGACCAACAGCACCGAGCCCGGCCGCATCCCCTCCCCGCCGCTCTTCCCGGCAGCGTCGAGCCTCGCCAGCAAGCTGGCGACGGTCCTCGCCTCGATCCCCTCGGCCCGCAGTACGTTGGCCGCCCGCCAGGTCGGCGCCGCGGCCTGCAGCGAGGTGGCCCGGGCTGCCCATCCAGAGGCCGCGGCCGAGACAGCGTAGGTCTTCCCCGTCCCTGCTTCGCCGATCACGACGACCAGGCCCTCGCCGTCGCAGAGCAGGCGACGCACCATCTCGCGCTGGTCGGGCTTGAGGCTCGGACGGGCGTCGAGCACTCGCTCAGCGATGACCTCGCCGGCGACGGCGTGACCGCCGGCGCCGCTCATCCGCTCCGCCGCCGCCAGCGCCTTGCGCTCCAGCTCCCAGATTCGCTGGGTCGTGTAGGTGGCGCCGCGGGGGCCGCGGGCGATCTCGATCACCTGCTCGGAGGCGAGGAAGGCGTCGGCGAGCTGCTCGACTTCGGCGGCCCTTGCGCCGTGGGGCAGGTTGTCGGCGACCGCCTGGATCGTCGCGCGGCGGTCGAAGTGGGAGGCGTGGGCGGTGACCGAGCGCTCGACCTGCTCGGCTGAGAGGACGGTATGGCCGGGTCGCTCGTGGCCGAGGCGGCGGCCGATCGACTCGCGATCGAGGTTGACCTCCTCGGCCTTGACCCGCCAGGTCTCACGCAACGTGGCCTCTGAGAGGTCGCGCTCCTTGGCCTGCCGCGTCGCCAGGGTCGCTACCTGCATCGCCCGCGCCGATGCCCCCTCCCCCGCCGCCTCGAGGATCTCAGCGCGGCGGGTGGCGAAGTGGGCGAGCTGCTCGTCGCGAAGGCCCTTGATGTCGGCGATGCCGTTCCGGACTGGCTTCCATTCGGCGCCAAGCCTGACCGTCAGCTCGTGGCGTAGGTGCGCCTCGAAGATGTAGCTGGCGGTTTTGGCGTGTTCGTAGAGGGCCGGGTGGTAGAGCCGCGACCAACGGCCGTCGGGACCAAGGGTCGCGTTGGCGATCAGGACATGGGTATGTAGCTGGGGGTCGCCGGCGCGCGAGGAGCGGTGCAGGTAGCCGGTGCCGATGAAGCCGGTGCCGGGGACGAATTCGCGGCCGCCGGCGCCGCGGCGTGCCCAGCAGGCGTTTCGCTCCAGATAGGAGAGCGCTTCGCGCACCGCGGCGGCGTGGGCTTCGGCGACCTGGCCACCGACCGGAGCGCCACCGAGCGCCCAGGTCAGGGAGACCGACTTCGGCGCCGAGAAGGTGAGGTCGAAGCCGGGCACCGGCTCGCGATTGGGAGCGGATTTGAGACCAAGCGGATCGCCGGTCGCCGGGTTGCGGCCGGTGAGCATGGCGACGAGCTGGTCACCCTCGACCTTGCCTTCGAGGCCAAGGAGCTCGGCGCCGTCGCCGAGCCAGTAGCCCTCCGCCTCGCCCTCGCCGGAGTAGTAGTCCTCCGCGCCTTCGGCGACCTTCTCCAGGTAGTAGATCTCCTGGCCGACTCCGAGCTTTCCGATCGACAGCATCTAGGAGACCTGTCCATCGGGAGGGGCAAATGCGTCAGCAGTTGGCGCCATCGCCCCTGCTGGCCAGCGGGAGCGGCGGTTGCACCGGGTCGAACTGTCATCCATGCCCCCGTTGTCGCTTGAGGGGCGCAGATGTACCGGGTGGATTTGGGAGGCGCGGCCGGTCACCCCTGCTTCGTCAGATCCGAGCGAGCGGTGCCCCCAGGAATTCAGGGGGCGCGCGCAGCTCGGTTCGGAATCGCCCTGGCTCGCCACATAAGGGAAGTGCCGAAACGGGCGACTCAGTTCCGGGAAATTCGGCCGGAGCGAGACGCGGCCCGCGGGCGAACGTCCTCAGGGGGCGGTCTTCGCTGCCTTGATCGCGGCGTCGATCCTCGCCGCTGACTCAACCCGTGGCCAGATCACGAACCGCTGTTCCTCGCCACCGTCCGCTACGACCCGAACGCTCTTCAGCGGCCCCCTGACGAAGGCCCGATCGAGATCGGCCAGTCTCGCACTCCAAATCTTCCCGCCAATTCTGGCGTCGAACTTATGCGGCGCGAAGACCAGTCGGCGGTCGGTCAGATAGACGCGCCCGCCAATCGCGCGGATCTTGTGCTGGAAGCGATTCGCCCGCGCCTCCCACAGGACCTCCTCGCCGTCCTCGAATGGGGGTTCGCGGACCCGCAGGCCGAAAACCTTGCCGGCAAGGCCGAACGGCTTGTCGGACGAGTCGGGCACGCGTCCGATCCTATTACCGGAAACGCTCCTGAGCGGCGTCCGCACAAAGGCTCCGGCCCCCTGCGTGGCCGGCGACCACCATTCGGTGATAAGGCGTGAGGGGGGTGCGTGAGGGGGCTCGTTCAGGGGCCTGCGGAGCGGGTCCAAAACTTGACTCTCATCCGGAGGGCGTGGGAGGGGGTGCTGCAGCTGCTGGCTTCGTCGGAAGTCAGCAGCGAAAGCGATGGATCTGCCAGGAGGCAGCGTCGTGGCCGAATTGAGGCCTCAAATTCCTTGCCCGCCGCCGGTAGTGCCAGGCTTTGGTGTGTGGACCGCCTATTTCTCAAAGACATTGACGCTTGGACGGCGCATGACCTCGTGTCCCTTATCGACGCGAAGATCCCCGAGGGGACGCGCGTGGACTACAAGGAGGCTCTCCCGCTGGAGCGCCGGTCGGAGCGCGCCGAGGCCGCTAAGGACGTAAGCGGCTTGGCGAATGCCCAGGGCGGGATGCTGTTTTGGGGGATCGAAGAGGACGACTCCGAGGAGCCGCTTCCGAAGGCAATCAAGCCACTGCCCGCCGAGGGACTCCTTACCCGCCTCGAGAACATCCTCGACACCACGCTGGAGCCGAGAGCCGATTTCCACGCGAGAACGGTCCGGGCGAAAGGCGGCTTCGTGATCGTCATGCGAATAAAGCCGGCACGTGGGCGGCCGATCATGGTTCAGGGCTACGGGCAGTACCGGTACTTCAGGCGCAGCGGGACGAGGACGATCCCAATGACGGGTTCGGAGGTTGCCGAGGCACACGCGGCTGCGAAGCATCGGGAGGAGGCCCTCGATGAGCGACTTCGGGGGCTTCCCCTGAGGTCAAGGATCTTCAGGACGCGCAGCCAGGACGAGCTCAAAGAGCAGATTGCCAACATGCCGACACCGGAATGGCTGCCGCTCGTCACCGTCGTTGTGGCCGCAATCGACGGGCCCGACCTGTTGATCAGTTCAGACCAAATGGCCAAATGCCGTTTTCCAGAAGACCGCGAGGGGTTCCGCGCAAACCGCGAAGTACTCCCGGGCGCGCCGTGGATTCTCGGCGCATTGGGTGCCGAGCAAAAGGTGCCCGACCCGGACGAACCGCGCCGCGTCCTCGGTCTCGTCTCGGTCTATCGAGTTGGAGTGATCGAGTGGGCTCACAGATACGGGGTCCCTGGTGGTCTGCCGAGCAGCGCCTTCGCCGATGACGTGCACAACGCCCTTTTGTACGCCGCTCGCACCCTCGATTCGGTCGGCTACGCCGGGCGCGTTGCAACGTGGATCAGGGTCGAGAACGCAGACAAAGCCTCCCTCGGCCTCCCTCACCCCTGGGACCGCGAAATCCTCGTTCAGACGCCGGAGTTCGAGAATCTCAACTGCTATCGAGAGGTCTCCACGGACGAGCTGTTGGTAGATCCGACCCCAACCGTCAAGGAGGCGATGGACCTGATCTGGCAAGCCTTTGGCATCGAACGATGCCTTCTCTTTGACCAAGAGGGCAACCGCGTCGAATAGACGCCTTCCGCGCGGCGAGCTTCATCCTGCGCTCGTTTTGCGGAACAGCGCGCGTCTAACCTCGTCGTGGAGCAGGCTCGCCGGGCCGTCATCGCCGCTCAGCGCTCGGGAGTGGAGCACGCCTTCGATGCGTTCGAGGATCTTGCTGCGGTGCACCGGCAGCGCCCCGCCCTCGGTCAGACCTGCGGCCAGTCGGCAATGGCGAAGCTCGGCTGCTCGCTGTCCAACGTCCCGACCCGCTTCGGCCGGGAGCCGTCCGGAGTGACTCGTTTCATTAGCCGCCATGGGTGCATCTTCGCCAGCGAAATCGGCTCGGACGGAATTCTCCACGATGAGCCTCGTTGGCGATGTGCCGGAGGGCCTCCCAACCTTCGCAGTCGCGGACTATGCCCTACCGCGCGTCTACGGAGCGGATGATCCTTGGCCAAACCCTGGCGCCTGCCCAAACCTCAGGCCCCACCAACCTGAACGCGCAGATGCGCGAACGCAGCAGCTTGTGCTCCGGCTCGCCGCGCTACGTCCGCAGCATGGCTAAGGACCCGCCCGAGGGATTCACGCTGTCGATCCGGAATCTGTCGCCTCAGTTCTGGATTACGGCCGTCGAGCGCCAGGTCGAGCGACTTGAGGCCGCCCAACGCGAAATGGTCGCTACCGGTCGATCGGCCAGGGCCGACCGCTCGGTCATACCCCGGCTCTACACCCGAGGGCACGAGATCCCGCATGAGCAATTCGCGGACACCCAATTCCTGCTTGTCGCCATCCGCCACATTCTTAGACTCCGCGACCGATACCGCAGCAGCACTGAGGACCAACGTCTCATCGACGCTTCGGAGGCATTCGATGAGGCCTTCCCACATGCTCGCGATCTTCGCGACATCCTTGAGCATCTCGATGACTATGCGGAAGGGATCGGGAGACTCCAGACGCACAACGAGGTGAGCCCCGATACGCGGTCGGCATTTCTGTTCTATCGCGCCGAGAATGATCCGGCCGCCGAGATTGAATTGTGGTTCGGTGCCGACCGGAGGGTTGCGCTGAAGGCGGCTGCCAAAGCGGCAATTGACCTTGCGCGACTCCTCGACGAGATCTACAGCGACGACCAAGGCTCTGCCGAGTAGGCGTGCGCCAGTCGTGCGCTAGTTGGACCGGAGATAACCGGGAATCCCCGCATGTACGCCTTGGCCGTCGACCCTGCAAACGGAGCCCACCCTTACCTCCAAAGAAGTTCTATGAGGACCTCAACGAACACCGAGGTGTCGAGGAAGTAGTTGGGATACGCACGCTGCAGGGAAGCCACGGACTCTGCGCTGACCAGAACAACGTCCTTGCCGGGATCGCCTTCTCAACTGCCCCATACTCATCGGCAGCGATAGCAGCGTTGTCGTAGGTGCGAATTACCAGCTCGGTTTGCCTAATGTTAAGCTCCAACAGGAAGACGTGCCCCCCGCGGATCCCCCCAAACCGCTCTTCGACCGTCTGTAGTGCCTCCCCGTAGGCCGTAAGTCGATCGACGACCTCAAGCTGTTCAGCCAAGTCATAGAGTTCGCTCAGGAGAGCACTCTCGCTTTCTGGCGTTCGGGGTACGAGGGGACGCCCCTCTTGGCGGGCCATTCCGGAACTCATCAGCGCGAAGAACCTCAGCCAGTCCGGTTCGCCAAGGCTCGACTTCAGCGCCTGCTCAGTGAAAGTTCCAACGGTCTCGACTGCGGTGGCCCAGGCATGCTGCAGTTGAGACCGTAGCTGCATCTCGATGCGAAGACCATCGTACGTGTCGGCATAGTCACTGTAGTACGCGTACACCAAATGGACGCCGCGATAGCCGCTTCGTTTCGGCTGGTCAACGTAGTCATCTTCGCGAAGCAGTTTGTGCTTGATCTTGCTCTTCGACCTATAGAACTCCGCGACTTCCTCTACGGTTTCCACGCCTGACAAGACTGCGCGACATCCTCCGATGTCCTGCATGCGTGACAGCTTCATTGCGGGAATGCGCTCGAGCTTGTGCCTAATCGACGGCAGCCGCTTAATACGACGCGCGATCGTAGGATCCGTGTCGTGGCGATTAGCGGTGTTCCGGAGATTCATTTGGAACGTGTTGAGCGGAAAGCTGTGCGACGAGCGCCAGTTGTTGATGATGGTCCGCGCAATTTCGCGGTCCTCCGCAGACGCGTTTGGATCGATGTAGATCCTCCCAGCGCGGTCAACTTCCGACCTCGAAAAATGCGGCACGGTCCAGCTCATCCCGCGCAAGGATATGGCGCCTGCCCCACCAAGTTCCAGCCCAGATGGCGTGTCCTCCTTCGCGAGCGCCTACCAACCCCGTTCGCCCGGCTGCGGTCCCTCTATCCAGCGCTCCCGCTGGCGGCGTCGGTTGGCCGCGTAATCGTTCGCGGGCTCCTCGGCGGTTGCGGGTCGCAGCGTTTCCAGCTCGGCGAGGAGCCGATCGAACTCCGCCTCGGCGGCTGGCGGAAGCTGGGCGTGGCGGTACTCGCGGTCGATTGCGGCGAGGCGGGCGCGGATCTGTAGCGGCGGTTTCGTCGCTGCCGGGTCACCGGCCGTGGCGCAGCCGAAGTTCATCAGGACCTGAAAACGGGGGTCCCGTGCCACCCTCCGTGCCACCCTGTGCCACCCAAACAACCGGTTTCAATCGGAATCAGCCGGATTTGTCGCGCCCCGCGGGATCCCCCGCAAACCGCTCTGGCAAGCCGTAAACCGCTTGCCAGAGCGAGAGGCGCCTACCAGAATCGAACTGGTGTAAACGGCTTTGCAGGCCGCTGCGTAGCCACTCCGCCAAGGCGCCGAGGACGCTGTGAAGCCTAGCGGCGCGGGGATTGGCGGGGACGGCTGGCGGGAGTAGGGTGCGAGCGCCTTGCTCGCCCCCTTTGTTGACGCTCGAGAGGAGCCCCCGGATGGCCGTTTACAACGAGACGCAGCTGAGTTCGTTCGTCGACCAGGTGTTTGCCCGCTTGCGGGCGATCGAGGAGCAGCTGGCGGTGCTGTCGGAGAAGGCCGGGGTGCCCTATGAGGCGCCAAGCCAGACGGTGCCCCGGGAGGTGCTCGACCTGGTCGAGGCGGGAGACCGGATCGGGGCGCTCAGGAAGTACCGGGAGCTGACCGGCTGCGGCCTCGACGAGGCGAAAGAGATGGTCGCGAAGCTGTAGCGGCGCCGCTCAGTAGTTCGGCGGTTCGCGGCGCTGCTGCTCGTAGGTGACCTCGCGGCGTTCCTGGGTCGGGACCTGGCCCTGCTGGGCCGCCGCCTGGGCTTCGCGGCGGGCCTTGCGGGCCATGCCTTCCTGGACGAAGCCGAGGATCAGGCCGACGCCGCCGGCGATCATCAGGATCACCCCGACGGTGTCGAGGTTGATCTGGGCGACTTCGACGTTCATCGCGAACTTGAGGATCGCGCCGACGACGATGAGGAAGATGCTGCCGCCGATCGTCATCGCTCAGGCTGGTGCGTCGGGTTGGGTGTCGTCATAGGGCTTGACCCTCTCGTAGTCCTCGACCGTGCCGCCGTCGCGCACGCTGGCATCGTCTGGATCGTCTCCGTACTGGCGCAGCGCGCGACGCTGACGCAGATAGTCCCACATCTTGTCGAGCTGCACTTTCAGCTCCTCCATGCGGGCGTGCTCTTCGGAGCTGAGGCCGTCGCCGCCCTCGTGGCGGTGCAGCAGCCCCTCCTCCTCGCGGACCAGCTCGTCGATCCGGTCGAGCACCTGTCGGTCATCCATGGCTCACAGCCTAGCCACCGCCTCGGCGGTCGGCGAGGGCGCGGGCGCCGGGCGCCGCCGCGAGAACCGCATCGTGCCGTCCTCGAGCTCGCCGTGGCGCAGCGCCCGCAGGTCGAGCGGGTAGTTCTGTTTCAGCTTCCACGGCTCGACCGCGCCCTGCTTGGGCAGCTGCTCGAGCGAGCGCAGGACGTAACCGGAGTTGAAGTCGAGCAGCGGCACCTCGTCGACGCCGCCGGGACCGAGCCGCGGCGCGCAGACGTCGTAGCCGCCGGCGTCCATGTGGCGCAGCAGGCGGCAGACGTATTCGGCGGTGAGGTCGGCCTTCAGCGTCCAGGAGGCGTTGGTGTAGCCGAGCGTGAAGGCGAAGTTGGGGATGCCGTCCAGCATCATCCCCTTGTAGACGAAGGCCTGGGAGAGGTCGCGCTCGGCGCCGTCGACGCTCACCTTCATGCCGCCGAGGAAGAGCAGGTTGAGCCCGGTCGCGGTGACGACGACGTCGGCGTCGAGCCGCTCGCCCGACCCGAGCTGGATCCCCCCCTCGTCGAAGGCCTCGATCGTGTCGGTGACGATCTCGGCCTCGCCGGCGGAGATCGCCTTGAACAGGTCGCCGTCGGGGACGAGGCAGAGCCGCTGGTCCCAGGGGTTGTACTTCGGCTTGAAGTGCTTGTCGACGTCGTAGCCGGCGGGCAGCGACTTGACCACCCCCTTGCGGACCAGCTTCTTCACCAGCTCCGGCCGCCGGCGCGCCAGCCGGTAGGTCAGCATCTGCATCAGCACGTTCTTCCAGCGCACGACCGGGTAGACGAGCCGATCGGGCAGCAGCCTGCGCAAGCGCAGCGCGATCGGGTCCTCTCCCGGCAGCGAGATGACGTAGGTCGGCGAGCGCTGCAGCATCGTCACCTTCGCCGCGTCGGCGGCCATCGCCGGGACCAGCGTCACCGCGGTCGCGCCGGAGCCGATCACGACCACGCGCTTGCCCGCGTAGTCGGCGTCCTCGGGCCAGTGCTGGGGATGGATCACGGTGCCGCCGAAGCGCTCGATCCCCGGGAACTCGGGCGAAAAGCCTTCGTCGTAGCGGTAGTAGCCGCTGTTGACGAAGAGGAAGTCGCAGGTGACGGTGACCTGCTCGCCGCTCTCGCCGCGCTCGGCGGTGACCGTCCAGCGCGCCTCCTCGCTCGACCAGTCGGCGGCGACGACGCGGTGGTGGAAGCGGATGTGGGGCTCGATCCCTTCCTCGCGCGCGGTGTCGCGCACGTATTCGAGGATCGACTCGCCGTCGGCGATCGACTTCGCCGCGGTCCAGGGCCGGAAGCGGTAGCCGAGCGTGTGCATGTCGGAGTCCGAGCGGATGCCCGGATAGCGGAAGAGGTCCCAGGTGCCGCCGAGGTCGTCGCGCGCCTCGAAGATCGCGTAGCTCTTCCCCGGGACGCTGCGCTGCAGGTGGTGGGCGGCGCCGATGCCGGAGAGACCGGCGCCGACGACCAGCACGTCAAGGTGCTCGGATGCCACTTTGCTCCTCCCGTTCTCAGCCATCTCCCTGCCCCACGACCTCGAACGCTATCCCGGCGCTGCGCAGCCTTGTGAGAAGAGCGTCACCCATCGCCGTCGCCGTGGTCAGCTGGCCGGCGCGCGGCTCGAGCTCGTCGAAGGCGAGGCAGAGGCCCGACTCGGCGAGCATCTTCGAGGTCTCGGTGTAGCCGGGGTCGCCGCCGGAGACCTCGGTGAGGACCCGCTGGCCGCCGCCCTCGCCGACGAAGCGGACGCGGAACCAGCTGCGCTCGCGCTCGGCCTCGCTCGGCCCCTCGCCGGGCGATTTCAGCTTCAGCAGCAGCTTGCGGGCCGGCGGCAGCGGCGCCAGCAGGGCGACCGCGCCGACCCCGCCGGCGAGCGCGCCGACGCTCGCCAGGTGGCGCGCCAGCAGGTGGTGGCCGTAGGTGAAGTCGGGGCCGTAGCGCTCGAGCGCGGCGGCGCTGCGACGGACGATCGTGCCGTCGATCGTCGGCAGCGGCGCCGCCCAGCCGCCGAGCTCCTCCTCGCGGCTGATCCGGTTCGGTGCCGAGTGGATCTTGCGCCCCTCCGGCCGGTCCTCCTGTCGCCGGCGCTCCTTCGCCGCCGCCATCGTCTGGCGGCCGCGGGCGAAGGCGTTCACCGCCGAGTGGTAGGTGCCGCCGGAGAAGCTGGCGTTGGAGCGGACGTAGCCGTCGACCCGCAGCGGCACGCCCTCGGGCAGCTGCTGGACCGTGAAGTAGGCGCCGAGGTCGTGCGGGATCGAGTCGAAGCCGCAGCAGTGGACGAGGCGGGCGCCGTTGCGCTCGGCCTCGGCGTGGTGCTCGAGCCACATCCGGTCGACGAACTCGGGCTCGCCGGTGAGGTCGACGTAGTCGGTGCCGGCGGCGGCGCAGGCGGCGACCAGCGGGCCGCCGTAGAGCATGTAGGGCCCGACGGTGGTGATCACCACGCGGGTCGCGGCGGCGACCCGCGCCAGGGCCGCGGCGTCGGCGGCGTCGGCCTCGAGCAGGTCGGGCGCCGGCGCCTCGCCGCCCAGCGCGGCGAGCTCGGCGGCGCGCGCCTCGAGCTTGGCGCGGTTGCGCCCGACCAGGGCCCAGCGCGTCTGCGGCGGCGCGTTGCGCGCCAGGTAGCGGGCGGTCAGCCCGCCGGTGAAGCCGGTGGCGCCGAACAGCGCCAGGTCGTATTCCCGCGAGCCCTCCACCGCGCGGGATTCTTGCAAGCGCTCGCCCCGAAGAGCGCCAGGCGCCGCGACCGACCGATTTCACTCATACCGAAATCCGTCCGGCCCAGCCTCCCACCTACCTATTCTTTCTCTGAGCGATGTACGACGACTCGACTGCCGAACTGCTGCTACCGCCGGAGGAGGCACCGAAGGGCCCGCGCTGGAAGCTGCGGCTGGCGGTGATCGCCGGCGCCCTCGTCGTGCTGGCGCTCGCCGGCTTCGCCGCCGCCGCCTTCGCCCTCTCCGGCGCCAGCGTCACCCACGACCCCAACGCGCTGGCGCGGGTGCGGACCGAGGCGCTGGGAGGCGAAGTCGAGCGGGTCCTCGCCACCGGCCCCGACGGCGAAGAGATCCCGATCGCGGTCCGCGACGGCCGCCTCGTCCCGCAGCGCAAGCTGGCGCCGGGCGAGAAGATCTCGCTCGACGTCTACATCAAGCGCCCGGCGGCGACCGGCTGGCTGGTCGGCTCCGAAACCGAAGAGCACCTGACGGTGCGCACCCCGGTCGCTCGCGTCCGCGACCGCTGGCTGCGGGTCAAGGGCTCCGCCCCACGCGTCGCCTTCGACCAGCCGGTGCGGGCGGTCGCCTACGGCCAGCCCGGCGAGCTGCGGCGCCAGGAGCTCGCCCGCCCCCATCGCTCGGTCGCGCTCGCCTCGCAGCCGACCGCCGGCTCGGTGACGATCGCCGCCGCCGCTCGCAGCTGGGAGCGGCTCGGCAAGCCCGAAACCGTGACCTGGTTCCCGCAGGGCGACGCGCCGGCGGTCGCCGCCAGCCCGGAGCCCGGCTCGCAGATCTCGCCGGCGACGACGCTGCGCCTCACCTTCTCCCAGCCGGTCGGCAAGGTGCTCGGCGGCGAAGACCCCCAGCTCTCCCCCGCCACCGACGGCAGCTGGCACCAGGCCGACCGCCACACGCTGGTCTTCAAGCCGAGCGGCTGGGGCGCCGGGCTCAGCACGACCGTCGAAGCGAAGCTGCCCAAGCAGGTCGAAGTCGTCACCGGCGACGGCTCGCTGCAGAAGACCGACAAGGTCGAATGGGACATCCCGGGCGGCTCGGAGCTGCGCCTGCAGCAGCTGCTGGCGCAGACCGGCTACCTGCCGGTCGACTGGAAGCCGAGCGGCAAGCCGGTGGCGAAGACCCCGGCGGGCGAGCTGCAGGCCGCGGTCGAACCGCCGGAAGGCAGCTTCGAATGGCGCTACCGGCACGTGCCCAGCGGGCTGAAGGAAGCCTGGTCGCCGGGCGAAGAAAACCTCGCCACCAAGGGTGCGCTGATGATGTTCCAGGACCAGCACGGGCTGGAAACGGACGGGGTCGCCGGCGCCGACACCTGGGACGCGCTGATGGAAGCGGCGATCGCCGACGAACGCAACTCGGCGAAGGGCTACAACTACGTCCACGTCAGCGAGGAACTGCCCGAGGAAGTCTTCCTCTGGCACAACGGCAAGACGATCTTCAAGGTGCCCGGCAACACCGGCATCCCCGGCGCCGAAACCGAACTCGGCACCTTCCCGGTCTACCTGCGCTACGAAGAAACGACGATGAGCGGCGAAAACCCCGACGGCTCGCACTACGAAGACCCGGGGATCAAATGGGTCAGCTACTTCAACGGCGGAGACGCCCTGCACGCCTTCGACCGCGCCTCCTACGGCAGCCCGCAGAGCCTCGGCTGCGTCGAGATGCAGCTCGAAGACGCCGAAAAGATCTGGCCCTACACGCCGATCGGCACCCTGGTCACGATCGAACCCTGAGCGCGGCGGTCGACACGCACGGACGCTGGCCCTGGGGCGCGGCGGCGCTGGTCGGGCCCAGCTGGGGCCTGGTGCTGGCCCGCCCGAGCGGATCGGCTTCCACGTCAACGTGACGATCGGCTGGGGCAGCGCGGTCGCCGCCGCCGCGCTCTGGCGCCGCAGCGCCGCCCCCGCCGCCTTCGTCCTCGCGATCGAGGCCGGCAACGCGCTGATGCACGCCAGCACGGCGCTGCGCGAGCGCCGCTACAACCCTGGCCTGGCGACGGCGACGGCGCTGATGGCGACCCACGCGGCGCTCGGCGCTCGCCGCCTGCACCGCTCCGGCCGTCTCACCCGGCGCGGCCGCCTGCTCGCCGCTGCCGGCGGCCTCGCCTTCGCCGCCGGCCTGCCGGCGGCGATGAAGCTACGGATGCGCCGCGCCGCCGGTTGAGGACGGAGCGCGTCAGCGCAGCTTCAGCGTGCGCCCGAGGCGCTGCGGCTTCTGCTTGCCGGGCACCCTGACCCTGGCCTGCAGCCGCAACGGCTTGCCGATCGCCAGCAGGGCTTCAACCCGGCGCCGCGGCAGCCTCAGGCGCAGCTTCGACGAGCCGAGCCGCTTCGCCTTGACCACCCGCTTGCGCAACTTCATCTGGCCCTTGCCGTTCGGTCGCGGACCCTTCAGCAGCAGCTGGAAGCGGGTCGCGGCGATCGGCGCGTAGAGGGTGACGGGGATGCCACGCCGGTAGGCGAGCCTGGCCGTCACCTTCCCCGGCGCCTTGACCTTCGGCTTGCCCTTCGGTTCGACCCGCAGGACGGTGGAGCCGGAGACGGCGCCGCCCTGAGTAGCGGTGGCGGTGAGCGAGACTTCGTAGCTGCCGAGCGCGGCGCTCGCCGGCACCTGGACGATCGCCTTGCGCGTGGCCGGCGGCGCGCGGTGGGTGGTCGGGTTTGACGGCACCTTTCCGAAGCTCGCGTTGGAGAGCGAGAGCCCGGCCCCGGGCAGGGTCGTGCCAGCGGCCAGCGCGAACTTCGGCGGCTGCGCGGCGCTGCTCGCGAAGTCGAGGGCGAACGGCAGCTTGACCTTCTTCCCCGGCACCGTGGCGGTTGCCGCCGGCGGCTGGACCTTCAGGTCGGAGACGCCGAGCGTCGCTTCGGATTCGGAGAGGATCGCGCCGCAGGAAGTGTTGTTGGGCGTTTCTCCGGACGTGTCGCATTCGACCGGCCGCGAGGCCGGCAGTCCTTCTTCGACGTTGCGCCAGCCGCTCACGAGAATCGCCGTGAACGGCGCGCCGGAGGAGCCTCCGTCGGCGGCGGCAGGCAGGACGACACGTGGTTCGACGGCCCATTCCATCGCCTGGCCTGCAACTTCGTTGATCGTCCCAGAGATGTAGCCGGCGAGTTCGAATCCTGCCGGGACCCCGACGGTGAACACTTCGCCGGTGAGGTTGGTCACGTTCGCGCTCATCTGCGCCGCCACTTCGGCGTTGCGGGTGAAGGTGAGCGGGGGTGACCCGGGTGCCGGGGTCGCGGAGAAGGAGTCCGGCGTCGAGGCTCCGGGCGGCACCAGAAGGCCGACCATCACCTGCGCCTGCGCGCCTTCCCCCGCGGGGATCGGACCGCAGGTCGCGGATTCTTCGGCCGGTTTTTCGTTCAGCGTGCAGAGGGTGAACTTCATCGTCACCGGGCCGATCCCGGCCGGCTGGCTCAGCGAGTAGCTCCCCGGCTTGATCGCGACGCAGCCGCTGAGGACGATCGCGAGCACCAGGACGCCGGCGATCGCGAGGACGGGTTTGGCGCGGCGGACGGACAAGACCGTGCGCAGTATGGACGCTCAGGCGAGAATCGCAACTCCCGGAACGCGTAGGCTGCGCCGATGGGAAGGATCGGCGGCGAAGCCACGGCGGAGATCGAGGCGGCGATCGGCGACGTCTACGCGGTCGCCGCCGACGCCGAAGGCTCGCCGCGCTGGCAGCCGGAGATCGAGGTCGCCGAATGCCTCGAGCACGACCGCGCCGGCAACCAGCTGCGGGTCCGGATCGAGACCGAAACTCCGGTCCGGCGGATCACCTCGCTGCTCGTCTACACCTACCGCTCGCCGACCCTGATCACCTGGGAGCAGGCGGACGGAGACCTGAAGGCGGTCGAGGGCAGCTGGGAGCTCGAGACGCTGGCCGAGGCCCGCACCCGCGCCACCTACCGGCTGGAGGTCGACCCCGGCCGCATCCTCGGCCTGGCCCTGCGCGGACCGGTCGTCGGGCTGCTGCGCGGCAAGCTGGTCGAGACGATGCCCGGCAAGCTCAAGGGCTTCGTCGAGGGCGACTAGCCCGCCTCGCCCCAGGCGGTGGCGAGGACCGTGCGCGGGCCGCCGTGGTCGCGGTGCTCGCAGAGGTAGATGCCCTGCCAGGTCCCGAGCAGCGGCCGGCCCTCGCCGATCGGCAGCGTCAGCGACGGCCCCAGCAGCGCCGCCTTGACGTGGGCCGGCATGTCGTCGTCGCCCTCCAGCGTGTGGGTCCAGTAGGACGCCCCTTCCGGAACCGCCTGGTTGAACCAGGACTCGAAGTCCCGCCGCACTTCCGGCGACGCGTTCTCGCTCAGGGTCAGCGAGGCGGAGGTGTGCTGGATCAGCAGGTGCAGCATCCCGACCGAGAGCCGGCCCAGCTCGGGCAGCTCGCCGAGCACCTCGTCGGTCACCAGATGGAAGCCGCGCGAGCGCGGGGAGAGCCGGATCGCGCGCTGCACCCACATTCGCTCGCAGCTTACGCAGGTCCGGCTCGCGCCCGGGAGCCGACCGAAGCGGGAGACTCTGACCGTGCCGCTGCCACTCTCGGAGATCGACTTCCGCGGGAGCATCCTGCCGCTCGCCGTCGCGCTCGGCATCGGCCTGATGCTCGGCGTCGAGCGCGAGCGACACAAGGGCCGCGGTCCCTCGCGCGGGCCAGCGGGGATCCGCACCTTCGCCCTCGTCGCGCTGCTGGGCGGGCTGGCCGAGCGCGTCGGAGACACCGCGGTCGTCGTCGTCGTCGGGACCTTCGTCGGGCTGATGGTGGTGGCCGGCTATCTGCGGGCCGAGGAGGAGGACCCAGGGATCACGACCGAGGTGGCGCTGATGATCGCCTTCCTCCTCGGGGTCCTCGCCCAGCAGGACACCTCCCTGGCGGCCGGGCTGGGGGTCGCCGTGGCGTTGGTCCTGGCGTACCGCGAGCGCTTTCACCGGATCGCCCGCGAGACGCTGTCCGAGGAGGAGATCCACGACGGGCTGCTGATGGGCGCCGCGGCGCTGATCGTCCTGCCGCTGCTGCCGGACGAAGGGTTGGGACCGAACGCGGCGTTCAACCCCCTGGTCGTCTGGCGCCTGGTCGTGATCGTGATGGCGGTCCAGGGGGCGGGCTACGTCGCCCTGCGGGTGATCGGCCCCCGCTACGGGCTGCTGCTCAGCGGCTTCATCTCCGGCTTCGTCTCGAGCGCCGCGACGGTGGCGACGATGGGGGGTCGGGCGGTCGCCGAGCCGAAGCTCCTGCGCTCGGCGGTCGGCGCCGCGGTCGCCTCCACCGTGGCGACGGTCGTCCTGCTCGCCATCGTCGTCGGCGCGACCAGCGGCGCGACGCTGCGGGCATCGGCGCTGCCCCTGGTCCTGGCCGGCATCGCCGCCGCCGGGTACTCGGCCATCGTCTCCGCCAGGGTGATCCGGGCGCGCCCGCCCGAGCACTTCGAGCGCGGCCGCGCCTTCGACTTCAAGACGGCGCTGATCCTCGCCGTCACGATCTCGCTGTTGCTGGTCGTCTCCGCCGCGCTGAACCAAGCCCTCGGCCGCGGGGGCGTGACCCTGAGCGCCGCGATCGCCGGCTTCGCCGACTCCCAGTCGGCCGCCGTCTCCGCCGCATCGCTGGCGGCCGCCGGGAAGATCTCGGCCGACGAGGCGGTCGTACCCGTGCTCGCGGCCCTGACCACGAACACGATCACCAAGGCGGTGCTCGCCCACACCGTCGGCAACCGGCGCTACGCGGGCCAGGTATGGCTTGGCCTGGTGCTGGTGCTGCTCGGGGCCTGGGGCGGCTGGGCGCTCGTTCAGGCGGCGACCTGAGGTGCCGGCACAGCAGCGGAAAAGCACGAATCGAGAAGCGGCGGCCGCGGCTGGCGGCGATACTCAGCCGCACCGACCAAGAGCGAGCGAGAGGAGGATGCGGGTGAAGAGAAGCGAGAGCGGCTCGGAGCAGGCGGAGGGGGCCTCCCCCGCGCAGCTGATCGACCAGCGGATCGAGGAGCTCGGCGACTGGCGGGGCGAGCTGCTCGCTCTGCTCCGGGCCGTGGTCAAGCAGGCCGACCCCGACATGGTCGAGGAGTGGAAATGGCGCGGCGTGCCGACCTGGTACCACGACGGGATCGTCTGCACCGGCGAGACCTACAAGAGCCACGTGAAGATGACCTTCGCCAAGGGCGCCTCCCTCGATGACCACGCCGGCCTCTTCAACTCCAGCCTCGAGGGCAACGTGAGGCGGGCGATCGACTTCCAGGAGGGCGACGAGGTCGACGAAGACGCGCTCGCGGCGCTGCTCCGGGAAGCCGTAGCGCTGAACGAGTCCCGGGCGCGCTAGCAGCGAACCGCTACGGGCGCCAGCTGAGGCCGACGAGCCCGGCCCCCCAGCCGAGCGCCCGGTCCCACCAGCCGCCCAGCCAGTCCGAGACGGCGTCGACTCGGGTGCGCAGCGGCGGCGCCCAGAGGACGAGCGCGGCGGCGGTGCCGAGCGCGGCTCCGGCGAGGACGTCGGTCGGGTAGTGGACGCCGATCGCGACGCGGCCGACCGAGAGCACGGCGGCGGCGAGGAGCGCAAAGGTGCCCCAGCGCCGGTGGCGGAGGAAGATCGCCACGGCGATCGCGAAGGAGGCGGTCGCGTGGTCGCTGGGGAAGCCGGGGTCGGCGGCATGGCCGGAGAAGAGGTGGACGCCGCCGGAGTCGACGACGAAGGGCCGCGCCCGGTCGACGAGTTCGGAGATCACCTTGCCGACCGCCAGCGAGAGCCCGGCGCTCAGCACCGCGGCCACCGCGGCCCGGCGCCAGGCGAGGTGCCGGGCGCCGCTGGCGGCGAGGAAGATCACCGCCAGGGTGGCGATGAACAGCGCCTCGGACGCGTTGACGTAGAAGAGCAGCGGATCCTCGACCCCGTCGTGGCGGTAGAGGAAGTCGTTGAGCGAGTGCAGGACCGACCAATCCATCCTTTACAAGGTTTTCACATCTCTGTTACGTGCCTGGTCCCCGGAATTCGATCCCGCATTCGCTGCCGACCCGCAGCACGCGCTCGAGATCGGGCGGCCCGCTCGGTTGCGGGGGATGCAGCGGATCGTCGATCCGCTCGCCCAGCGTCGAGAAGAAGCGAGCGTGGCCGCTCCCGGGCGAGACGATCGTCAGCACCCGGGCCGGGTCCGGGCCGGAGTTGTGCAGCGAGTGGACGACGCCCGGCGGGAGACCGAGGAAGTCGCCGGGCCCGAGCCGGTAGGTCTCCCCCTCCACCTCGACGTCGAGCGTCCCTTCGAGCACGTAGAAGGCCTCGTGATTGCGCTCGCTGTGCGTCGGCACGCCCATGCCCGGCGGGCAGCGGTGCTCGAAGGCCATCGGCCCGCCTCCATCGACCTCGGGCTCGTACTTGAAGGTCAGAGACGAGCCCATCAGGGCGAACGACCGCCCAGCGCCGGCCGGCAGGTGAGTGACGCCTTCCTTCCCGCTTCCCATCCGAATCCCCCCTCGGTAGTATGTTTCCCGTACTAGCGCGATAGTACATTACCCGTACCTTCTGTGTCCACCCCCGCTTCCGACAACCCGTGGCCGCCGCTGCCGATCGGCGCCCTGATGCGCTTCGGCCTGCACGAGATCCGCAACCGGATCTACTCGGCCGTGCAGGCCGCCGGTTTCGAGGACGTGCGCCCCGCCCAGGTGACGCTGTTCCGCTGGCCCGGGCCGGACGGTCGCCGCCCGACCGAGATCGCCGCCGACGCGCAGATCTCCAAGCAGCGCGTCAACGACCTGCTTCGCGAGCTCGAACGGAGCCGCTACCTGAAGCTCGAACCCGATCCCTCGGACAGGCGGGCCCGCATCGTCCGCCTGACCCGGCGCGGCAAACGCCTGCACGAAGTCGCCGTCCGCGAGCACGCGGCGACCGAGGCGGAGTGGAAGCGGGCGATCGGCGAGCGCCGCTACCAGCAGGTCCGCGCCGGCCTCGCCGAGCTCGTCGAGCGGGGTTGAAGCGCTATCCCGCGGTCGCGGTCGCCTGGCCGCCCGGGCGCAGGCCGAGCGGTTCGGCGAGGGCGACGCGGCCACCGGCCGGCGAGAGGTAGTGGTTGTCGACGAGCTGGTCGACGACCTGGCGCTGGCGGGCGCGGCCGGCGCGGGGATGGCGCACCGGGTCGTAGGCCGAGGGCGCCTGCAGCAGGCCGGCGAGCATCGCCGCCTGCGACCAGGTGAGGTGGCGCGGGGAGACGCCGAAGTAGCCGCGCGCGGCGGCGGCGTCGCCCCAGTAGCCGTTGCCGTAGTAGGCGGCGTTGAGGTACATCGAGAGGATGTCCCGGTTCGAGTAGCCGAGCGAGAGCTTGACCGCGAGCCCGATCTCTTCCAGGGTGCCGCCGAGCCCGCCCCCGTGCGGGTACAGCAGCTTGGCCAGCTGCTGGTCGATCGTGCTGCCGCCGGGGTCGCCGCCCCCGTGCAGGGTGGCGAGCGCGGCGCGGCCGGCGCCGTCGGCGATGTTGACGGCGACGTTGGAGTAGAAGTGCTCGTCCTCGACCGCGACCGCGGCGTCGGCGAGGCGGGCCGGCGGCGGGGACGGCTCGACGCTGCCGCCGTGAGCGGCGAGGATCGCTCGCACCCGGGCCCCGGCGTCGCCCACGCCGGGCAGCGTCAGCAGGTACCCCGCGCCGGCGAGGACGAGGGCGAGGACCAGAGCCGCGACGGCGAGCCCGAGCAGCTTCAGCTTTCGCCGTACTCGGCCGCGCTCCATCCCGGACCGCCCCTCACTCGCCGGCCACGTCGCGGCGCAGGAAGACGATCGCCCCGATTGCCAGCGAGGGCAGTCCGTAGAGGGCGCAGATCCAGACCGCGCGGACGATCGGCGCCCAGTCGACCGGCACCCGGAGAAAGCCCTGCCAGGCCTGGAACTGGGTGCTCAGCAGGTAGGGCTGCAGGCCGCCGAGGCCGGGCAGGATCCCGACCAGCTGCAGCAGCAGCGAGAACATCAGGGTGCCGACGATCGCCGCGGCGCTGTTGCGGAAGACGGTCGAGAAGAGCAGGCCGATGCTGGCGACGGCGAGGATCGGCAGCAGGTAGACGGCGAGGCTGGCGCCGACCAGGGCGAGGCCGTGGGGCGCCGAGACCCGGGCGCCGGAGAGGGTGGTGATCGGGTTGAAGCCGGAGGCGATGATCCCGGCGACCAGCGCGACGATGCCGCTGAGGGCGATCGCCGCGACCGCGTAGGTGACCGCGGCCAGCGTCTTCCCGGCGAACACCTGCTGGCGCTCGACCGAGCGGGTGAGGATCGTCTTCAGGGTGCGGTCGCGGTCCTCGGCGGCGACGATGTCGCCGGCGACCAGGGCGGTGATCAGCGGGAACAGCCAGACCGAGCCGAACAGCAGCAGCACCAGCGGGATCGCCAGGCCGGTGTCGTGGACGTAGCGGCCGAAGGCGACGTCGCGCGGTTCGCCGTTGCGGATCGCCAGCGCGACGACGAAGATGATCGGCACCGCGGCGGCGGCGCCCAGCCCGAGGTAGGTCCGCTTCTGGGCGCGCAGCTTGCGCAGCTCCCAGCGGTAGACGGTCAGCGTTCCCGCCATCAGGCCAGCTCCTCGGCCGCGGCCGCGATCCGCGCCGCCCCCGCCGCGGCGCCGTCGCCCTCGGTCAGCTGGAAGAAGAGGTCCTCGAGGCTCGCCTGCTGCGGCGTCAGCTCCAGCACCGGCGCCCCGGACTCGGCGAGGGCGAGCGAGAGCTCCCCCACCGCGGCCTCGCCGGCGGCGCGGAAGAGCAGCCCGCCGCCGGGGGCCTCGCGCACGTCCTCGATTCCTCGCTGCGCGGCGCAGACGCCCCGCGCCCGCTGGTCGGCCGCGGTGCGCAGCCGGTAGCTGACGCCGGCGCGGTCGCGCAGCTCGGCCAGCTCGCCCTCGTAGGCGACGCTGCCGCGGCGGACGATCGCGACCCGGTTGCAGAGCTCTTCGACCTCGACCAGCAGGTGGCTGGAGAGCAGCACGGTGATCCCGCGCGCCGCCAGGTCGCGAATCAGCTCGCGCATGTCGCGCATCCCGCCCGGGTCGAGGCCGGTCGCCGGCTCGTCGAGCAGCAGCAGGCGCGGCCGCCGCAGCAGCGCGGCGGCGATCCCCAGCCGCTGGCGCATGCCGTGCGAGTAGCCGCCGACCCGGTCCTTGGCCCGGTCGCGCATCTCGACCAGGTCGAGCACCTCCTCGATCCGGGTCGCCGCGTCGCCGCCGTCCAGCGCCGCGCAAAGCCGCAGGTTCTCGCGGCCGCTGAGGTAGGGGTAGAACGCCGGCGCCTCGACGAACCCGGCGACGCCCTCCAGCGCCGCGACGCCGAGCTGCGGGTCGCGGCCGAACAGCCGCACCGAGCCTTCGTCGGGGCGGATCAGGCCGAGCATCATCCGCAGCGAGGTGGTCTTGCCGGCGCCGTTGGGGCCGAGGTAGCCGAAGACGTCGCCGTGCTCGACGGTGAGGTCGACGCTGTCGACCGCGACCAGCTCGCCGTAGCGCTTGACCAGGCCGCGGACCTCGATCGGCGCCGCTTCGGACAAGGGGCTAGAGACCTTGGGCGGCTTCCCGGGCGACGTCCGCCGTGACCGAGCCGACGACGACGTACTCGACGCCGCCGCGCCGGAAGCGGACCAGCGTGCCCAGCGGGGTTTCGAGCTGCTGGGCTTCCTCGGCGCCGGGGATCGAGACGCTCGGCAGCTGCGGGCCTTCGCCTTCGTGCCCTTCGCCGCCTTCGCTCGCGGGCAGCTCGAGCACGGCGAGGCCGCCGAGACCCTTGCCGTAGGTGACGAGCGCGCCGGACTCTTCGTCGCTGGCGATCAGCCGCACCTGGGCGCGCTGCATGCCCGCGAGGCTGGCCGGGGCGCTGACCTGGAAGGAGGTCTTCGCCTGGACCGCGTCGAGGCCGGTCACCGGCTTGCCGGGACCCTCGCCGCCTTCGCCTTCGCCGGGCGGGCTCAGCTGGACCACCTTGGCGCCTTGCGGCGGCGACACTTCGAAGACCGAGTCGGGAACGCCGCCGAAGCTGACTTCGGTGGCGGTCAGCTCGAGCACCGGCGAGCTTTCGCCCTTGGCGTAGACGGCGGCGCGCAGCGGGACGCCGTTGGCCGCGTCCCAGGCGAGCTCCGCCCCGCCGACCAGGCCGCCGTTCGCCCGCGGCGAGACGCGCACCGTGTAGGCGGGCTGGCCGGCGACGTCGGAGGGGACCGCGCCGCTCAGGTCGACGTGGGTCATCGCTTCGCCGATCGCTTCCTGGACCTGGGCCAGCGAGGGCGGTTCGTCTTCGCCGCCGGCGCCGTCGCCGCCCTTATGGCTCGGCAGCGTCCCTTCGTAGACGGTTTCGGTGCCCGGGTCGTACAGGGTGAAGTGGCGCTTGTCGACGAGCAGTTGCAGGTCGCCGGCGCTGCTCTTGGAGACGTCGGCCTGCAGCTCCAGGCGCAGACGGCCGTCCGCCGTCGCCCAGAGGCGGCCCGAGGCGCCGCCGAGCAGCGGGTCGGCGCCTTCGAGCACCGATTCGCCGACCAGCTGGTTGGTGAACTGGACGCGGGCGCTGACGCCGGCGGGGGCGGGGGCCGTGAGCGCGTCGTGGACCGCCTTGTCGAGCTGCTTGGGCGGCGGCGTCGGCCCGCCTCCCCCGGCGGCGAGGGCGATCGCCGCGGTGGCGGCGGCAAAGACGGTCAGCGCGACTCCGAGGACAAGCAGTCGCAGCGTGGAGATGCGTCGCAGGTAGGTCATCGCGTCCTTTCGCAGATGCACCACCTAGGTTAGGGAATCGACCTAAGCGGCTTGTGAGGATCTTGCCTTCGTGGCTCGCGAGACTCGGCGAATCCCCCCGCCGCCGGCGGAGCCCCGCGCTCTCGCCCGACTCAGCCGCGGATGCCGCCGAGGGCGCCGGCCGCCCTCCTGTCGAGCTGCGCCGCCCGCTTCGAGGCGAGGCCGGCGAGAAAGCGCCGGACCGCCTTCGCCCGGTGGCCCGAGCGGGCGCCGTGGAGGCGCGAGGCGATGCGGCGCAGCTCGGCAGCGGCGCTACGGGCGAGTCGGTGCTGACCGCGCAGCAGGCGGGCCCCCCGCTTCGCGTAGGAGACCTCGGCGCGGCCGAGCCGGTTGAGCGCGCCCGCCGCCGCGGCGTTGCCTTCGGCGAGTCCCGCGTAGGCGCCGCTGGCGCGGTTCTGGGCGCTCATCACCGCGCGGCTCAGCCCCGCGACCTCGAGATAGCGCCTGATCAGAACGTAGGCGGCCGGCGCGGCGTGTCGGAGCGCGCTGAGGTGCTTGACGCGCGGCGCGTGGGGCTTGGGAACGCTCGCGTAGCCGGGATCCGGCGGGTCGTTGGCGATCGCCCGGTAGTGCTGCGCCTGGAAAGAGTCGTAGTTCAGCTTCGCGCCCATCGCGGCGCAGAAGGCGGTCCCGCCCGGTTCTTTCTTGCTCAGCTTCAGCGCCCAGCCGGTGCAGTTCGCCTTGTCGTTGTAGCTTTCTTCGGCGGTCGCCTTGGCGTATTCCTTCGCCGCGCTTTCGGCTTCCCGCTTGGTCTTCTCGCTGATGCAGACGCGCTTCGCGCATTCGTCTTCGATCCTCACCGTCCCGGTCCAAGTCACTTCCTGGCTGCATTCGATCGGCAGGCCGGGTGGGCAGCCGCCGGCGATGCCGTGGGAGGAGACCGGGTAGGTCGCGGTCTGGCCGAAATCGAGCCTGTCGGCCGCCGCGGGCAGCTGGGCCGCGAGCGCCACGGGCAGCGAGGGGTCGAGCGAGTCGGCGGCCAGGATCGGCTGCAGGAAGGGACCGGGCTGGGGGCCGAAGGGCCAGGGGCTCGCCTCGCACTGGGGGATGTAGTCCTGGGGCGAGACCGAGAGCGCGGTCAGCGACTCCACGGTGAGCCCGCCCTTTCCCGCTTCGAGGAGCGGCGCCGGGGCGCCGGCCGCCTCCGGCATCGCCGCCGTCGAGCATTCCTGGTGGACGCTGCCGGAATCGGTGGCGATCACAACGTCCTCGGAGGAGCTGGCCTGCCAGTCGAGCAGCACCCCTTTCGCGCTCTGCAGCTCACCGCCGCCGGCCCGATCGGAAGCGCCGCGGCTCACGCCGGCGAAGAACTGGGATTCGACGCTGAACGGAACCGTCGCGGTGCCGTTCCAGGACCCTTCGCCGTCGCCGTAGTGGCCGTGCAGCACGTATTCGCCGCTGGCGGTGAAGGTGACTTCGGCCTGCGTATAGGGAGCGCCCGGGCGGCGGGCCCGAGCGACCGCGGCCGGCGCGGCGGTGGGAACGGCCAGGCAAGCGATCAGGGCCGCGAGCGCGGCGGCGAGGCAAAGTGAGCGGCTCCCGGGGTGTCTGCCGTCCAATGTCTGCTCCCGTGATTTCGGTTCGACTGCCCCCAGACACCGAAGACCATGCGGGAAGAACCTAGCCCTCGGAAGTCCGGACGGTCAAGGTCCGAACCCTGACAGGGCGGCCGCGCGGGCTGCCCTGGAACCCGGCCGGAAAAAGACGGGGCGACACCCTGGGCTCTGCGAGGATGGGTCCCAGGATGCCGGGCCGTGAGATACGCGCGCGAATCGAACCGCGGCTCGAGGAGCTCTACGAGCGCTGCTTCCCGCTCGATCCGAAAAGCGTGGCCAGCTACTACGACGCCGGCCGCGGCTATTACGGGCCCGACGAAGCCGGCGCCGAGAGCGAGCTGTTCGGGATCTGCATCGTCACCACCGACGGCTACACCTACAGCATCGGCGACGACGAGCTGCCGTTCCCCCTGCAGTCGCTGTCGAAGGTCTTCACCTACGGCCTCGCGCTCGCCGACCGCGGGCGCGACCAGGTGCTCCTCCGGGTGGGGGTCGAGCCCAGCGGCGACGCCTTCAACTCGATCATCTTCGACGAGCGCAACAGCCGGCCGTTCAACCCGATGGTCAACGCCGGCGCGCTGGTCACCAGCCACCTGGTGCGGGGCAGCAACCGGGAGGAGAAGATGGAACGCATCCTCGCCAGCCTGTGCCTGTACGCGGGCAACTACGAGCTCGAGGTCGACCAGGCCACCTTCCGCGACGAGATGCGCACGGCGGACCGCAACCGGGCCACCGCCTACCTGATGCGCAGCCGCGGCATGCTCGAAGGAGACGTCGAGGAGATCCTCGCCCTCTACCTGCAGCAGTGCTCGGTCCACGTCACCTGCCGCGACCTGGCGGTGATGGCTGCGACCCTTGCCAACGGCTGCGTCAACCCCTTCACCAAGGAGCGGGTCCTCCCCCGCGAGCGGGTCCGCGACGTGCTCAGCGTGCTCTACACCTGCGGCATGTACGACGCCGCGGGCCAGTGGGCCTTCGACGTCGGGGTGCCGGCGAAGAGCGGCGTCAGCGGCGGCATCCTCGCCGTCATCCCCGGCAAAGGCGGGATCGCCGTCTACTCGCCGGGCCTCGACGTCTACGGCAACAGCATCCGCGGGATCAGGGTCTGCCGCGAAGTCTCGGCCAACCTCGGCCTGCACATCTTCGCCGCCGAAGTCGAGGACGAGATCCTCGGCGGCGCCGAGGAGGCGGCCGCCTGATGAGCGCGGAGGGAATCGAGCTTGGCGACGTCGCCCCGGAGCTGGCGCTGCCCGACATCGAAGGCAACCAGACGACCCTGCCGGCGCCGGGCGAGGCCGAGGCGACGGTCGTCGTCTGGACCTGCAACCACTGCCCCTACGCGCGCGGCTGGCACGGGCGGCTGACCGAGGCCGCACGCGAGTACGGCGCGCGGGGCGTCCGCTTCCTCGCCGTCAACTCGAACGACGCCGAGCGCTACCCGAGCGACTCGCCCGCGGCGATGGCAGAGACCTATGACCGTGAGGAGTGGGGCATGCCGTACCTGCACGACGAGAGCCAGGAGGTCGCTCACGCCTACGGGGCGAAGACGACGCCCGACGTCTTCGTCTTCGACTCGGAGCTGCGCCTGCGCTACCGCGGCGCCCCCGACGGCGACCACCGGGACCCGTCGCAGGGAGCGGCCTGGCTGCGCGCGGCCCTGGAGGCCGTGCTGGCCGGATCCGAGCCGGCGCCCGCCGAGACCGAGCCGGTCGGCTGCTCGATCAAGTGGCGGGTCTAGCCTCCCGCCAGCACGGCTCGGCCTAGACGACCGGCTCCCAGGGCACCCGGTCGGGCGGCCCCGGGCAGAAGTCGAACGTCAGTCTCTCCTCCCCCAGCGCCACCAGCGAGGCCGAAACGGTGCCGAAGGCCCCGTCGGCGCCGCCGTGGCGCACGTTCAGCGCCCGCGGGTCGTCGAAGGGGGTGTCGACGTCGGCGAGCAGGTCCGGCCATCCGCCCCACCCCGCCGGCGCCCGCTGCCCGAGGCCGGGAGCGGGTGGCGCCGCCGCCTCGAAGCGCGGCAGCCAGTGCCGCTGGCGCGGGTTGCTCATGTCGTCGAGGTCGGCGGCGGTGAGGATGTGCAGCCCGGGCGCGACGCGGTGGCAGCTGAGCGCGGTGCCGTCGTAGCGCCACCAGAGGACCTCCCCCGGCCCGGCCAGGACGAGGTTGAACGGTCGCGTCAGCCGCAGGTCGGCGGCCTCGATCGCCTCGCCGCCGCCGGCCAGCGCCAGCAGCGGCAGCTCGCCGCGGCTGTGCGCCTCCGCTTCGCTCACCTCGGTCGGCTCGATCCGGTTGAGGAGCACCGCGACCCGGTGGCTCTCCTGGTCCACGGCGAGCCAGGTCCCACCGGCGCGGCGGTCGCGGCCGCCGATCGCGCCCGGGTGGGCGTCGGGCCACCAGGCCGCGGGCGGGTCCCAGGCGCGGGCGCGGAACTCGTCGCGGGTCGCGGCGAGCAGGACGTCCCACTCGCCGTCGGGGTCGACCGCCGCGATCATCGTGCACACCCGACCAGCCTAGATGGCGGATTCCACGGCGGGTGACGTCATCCGGGCGTACGCCTTTGGGGTCGATGTCCCGGGCCGACAACTGACGCGACCCCGATTTGAAATGGCGAGTTTCTCGTGCAGTAGACTCGCCGGCGAGATCTGAGGCTGGCTGGGGCTCCTCGGTTCGTGTCGATTCGTAGGCGCTCTCAGGGGCCGCAAACGAGGAGGTCGCATGGACGACGAAGAACGGTTCTCGGCAAAGATCTGGGTGGCAATCGCCGTTGGCGCGGTCCTGACCGGCTTCCTGGTCGCCTTTGTCGCCGGCTTCCTGGTCGGACACTTCACCGGCCACACGAAGACGACCACGATCGCGGCCGCGGAAGTGAGCCCCGCCGAAGAAGAAGAACTGAAGGAAGCGGAAGCCGAAGAAAAAGCCGCGGCCGAAGCGGAAATCGAAGCCGAAGAAAAAGCCGAAGCCGAAGAAGAAGCACAGGCCGAAGCGGAAGCCGAAAAGGAAGCGGAAGCCGAAAACGAAGCCGAAGGCGGCGGTTCCGGCAACGCGGAAGAAGGCAAACAGGTGTTCACCGCCAGCGGCTGCGCCAGCTGTCACACCCTGGCCGCGGCTGGAGCTAGCGGCACGATCGGGCCCGACCTCGACGAAGTCCTGCCCGGCAAAAGCACCGCGTTCATCCGCGAATCGATCGTCGAACCGGAAGCGGAAATCGCCTCCGGCTACAGCGGCGGGATCATGCCGAGCACCTTCGGGACCAGCCTCTCGAGCTCCGAACTGGAAGCGCTGGTCGCCTACCTGGCCAAGGAAGCCGGCAAGTAGACGCCGAGACGGCGCGCGCCCCGCTCGGCAAACGATCTAGGCCGGGGCCGCGGTCGACTCCGTGGCGAGCAGCCCGAGCGCATCCGCCGGCGGCGTGAACTCGGCGCCCTGGTCGCGGGCGACCGACTCGCTGGTCAGCCTCCCGGCGGCGACGCTGAGGCCGGCGGCGAGGCCGGGATCGGCGGCGAGCGCGGCCGCGGCGCCCTGCTCGGCGATCCGCTGCACGTAGGGCGCCGTCGCGTTGGTCAGCGCCTGGGTCGAGGTGACCGGGACCGCGCCGGGCATGTTGGCGACGCAGTAGTGGACGACGCCGTCGACCTCGTAGGTGGGCTCCGTGTGCGTGGTCGGCCGCGAGGTCTCGAAGCAGCCGCCCTGGTCGATCGAGACGTCGACCAGCACCGCGCGCCGCTTCATCAGGCCGAGCTGATCGCGGCGGACGACGTGCGGAGCCTTCGCCCCCTTGACCAGCACCGCCCCGATCACGAGGTCGGCTTCGGGCAGGCGCTGCTCGATCTCCAGCGTCGAGGCGTAGCAGGTCGACACCCGGCCGTCGAACAGCGCGTCGAGCTCACGCAGGCGGTCGATCGAGCGGTCGAAGACGTAGACCTCGGCGCCGAGCCCGGCCGCGACCCGGGCGGCGTTCTGGCCGACGACGCCGCCGCCGATCACCAACACCCGCCCGGTGGCCACCCCGGCGACGCCGCCGAGCAGCAGGCCGCGGCCGCCCAGCGGCCTTGAGAGCGCGTGGGCGCCGGCCTGCGCGGCGATCTTCCCCGCCACCTCGCTCATCGGCGCCAGCAGCGGCAGCCGGCCGGTCGCGTCGGTCACCGTCTCGTAGGCGATGCAGGTCGCGCCCGACTCGACCAGGCCCGCGGTCAGCTCGGGGTCGGGAGCCAGGTGCAGGTAGGTGAACAGGGTGTGGCGGGGCTCGAGGCGGGCGACCTCGACCGGCTGCGGCTCCTTGACCTTGACGATCAGCTCGGCGGCGGCGAAGACCGCGTCGGCATCGGCGAGGACCTGGGCGCCCTGGGCCGCGTAGTCGCCGTCGGCGATCGCGGAGCCCTCACCGGCGCCGGCCTGGACGAAGACCTCGTGGCCGGCGGCGGTCAGCTCACGGACCCCGGCCGGCGTCATCGACACCCGGTACTCGTCCTGCTTGATCTCGGTGGGAACCCCAACTCGCATCGCATCCTCCTGATGAAATTTCGGCGATTATCGAGTTGTGGCGATATATGCCTAGGTAGCCGGCGTAGACTTCTCCTAATTCACAGTGATCGACGAGATTGACTTCCAAATCCTCAGCCTGCTCCGTGCAAACGGAAGGGCAAGCTTCGCCAGCATCGGCGCCGAGGTGGGGCTCAGCCCCCACGGCACCGCCGACCGGGTCCGGCGCCTGCTGCGCGACGGCGTCATCTCCGGCTTCACGGCGACGGTCAGCCCCGGCAGCGTCGGACGCTCGCTCGACGCGATGGTCGACGTCCGCCTGCTGCCCAGCGCCGACCCGGACCAGTTCGAGCGCCACATCGCGAGCCTTCCGGCGGTGCGGGAATACGCCTTCCTGACCGGCCGCTTCGACTACCAGCTGCGCGTCGCCTGCCGCGACGCCGACGAGCTGGACAGCACGATCCGATCGATCCGCCGCGACGCCGGCGCCGCCCAGACCGAGACCCGGATGGTGATGCGCTCGGCCCAGTTCGAGCGCGACCTTTAGCAGATCCGGGGTCAGCTGCCCTCCGCCGCGGGCGATCCTATTCTTGCCCGCCCTTGTACGACGCCTCTCAGCAACTGACCGGCGGCAGGCCGCGGGTCCGGTCCCTCCCGGATTGGCCCGATGGCCGTCCCCTTCGCTCCTGGCAGGAGGAGGCGACCGAAGCCGTGCGGGCGCACTCGGCCGACAGCTTCCTCGCCTCCGCCACGCCGGCGGCGGGCAAGACCACCTTCGGCCTGCACATCGCCCACCGGATGCTGAGCGCCGGCTTCGTCTCGCGCGTCGTCGTCGCCGGCCCGACCACCCACATCTGCCGCCAGTGGGCCGCCGACGCGGGGCGCTACGGCATCGACCTGGAGCCGAACAGGCCGAACTCCGACGGGCCGGAGTCGGCCGACTTCCACGGCGTCGCCGTCACCTACCAGACGATCGCCGCCGGGCCGGATACGCACCGGCTGGCCGCCGGGCGCCGGCCGACCCTGCTGATCGCCGACGAGCCGCACCACATGGGCGACCAGGCGGCCTGGGGCCTGCAGGCCCAGAAGGCCTTCGACGGCGCCCGCTTCCGGCTGCTGCTCTCCGGCACGCCCTTCCGCTCGGACAACTCGGCGATCCCCTGGGTCGCCTACGACGAGGACGGCCTCAGCCGGGCCGACTACGTCTACGGCTACCCGCAGGCGCTGGTCGACCGGGTCTGCCGCCCGATCACCTTCCTGCCCTACGACGGCGAGATGGAGTGGGTCTCCGACGGCCGGCTGCGCAGCGCCGACTTCGACCTCGCCCTGCCGGCGGCCGAGTCGGCCCGCCGCCTGCGCACGGCACTGCACCCGGAGGGCGAGTGGATGGGCGAGGTGCTGCGCGACGGCGACCGGCGGCTGAGCGAGGTGCGCGCCGACGGGCACCCCGACGCGGGCGGCCTGGTGATCGCCTCCGACCAGGACCACGCGCGGGCGATCGCGGCGCGGCTCGCCTCGGTCTCGGGCGAGCCGCCCGAGGTGGTGATGAGCGACGAGCCCGGCGCCAGCCGCCGCATCGCCGAGTTCGCCTCCTCTGACCGGCGCTGGCTGGTCTCCGTCCTGATGGTCTCGGAGGGAGTCGACATCCCCCGCCTGCGGGTCGGCGTATACGCGACGGCGGCCCGGACCGAGCTCTTCTTCCGCCAGGTGGTCGGTCGCTTCATCCGCACCACCCCGAGGCCGCGCCGCCAGATGAGCTACCTGCTGATGCCGGCCGACCCGCGGCTGAAGGCGCTCGCCCACGAGATCGAGCTGGAGCGCCGCCACGCGCTCGACCTCTCGCCGGACGCCGAGGAGGAAGAGGTCGAGGAGATCGACGACTCCGATCCCGAGCGGCGCGAGCCGGGCGAGGGCTTCGCCGCCCTCAGCTCCGGGCGACGCCGAGCTGGACGAGGCGATCATGAGCGAGACCACGCTGCAGCTCTTCCCGACCGACGACCCGGAGCCGAAGCCGAAGAAGGCCGCACCGCCCCGTGCCGAAGCCGCGCCGGAGGACCGCGAACCCGAGCGGGAGTCGGCCTACGCGACCCGCGAGCGGCTGCGCGGCGAGCGCCGGCGCCTGGTCGCCGACGTCGCCCGCCGCACCGGCAAGTCGCACCGGGAGATCCAGGCGCGGGTCAATCGCGACACCCGCACGCGCTCGGTCACCAGCGCCACGATCGACCAGCTCGAGCGCGGCAACGCACTGCTGCGCCGCGAGCTGTGGGGCTGACGCGGCCCTCGCGTGCCCCGGAGGAGGGACGCACCGCGCTCCGCCGAGCCTGCCGGCGGAGCGCGGTGCGTCCTCTGCGGACCCCTCAGTGAGACAGGTAGGCGAACGCGAGGACCCCTGCCATCGCGGCGTAGCCCGCTTTGGTCGGATGGATGTCGGCGTTCGGGCTGGCGGGGTTGAATTCGCCCCCCGGGCACATCGCCGTGAAGGCACAGACCGTCGCGATGTCTCCCGCTTCCGGACCGCCGTGGGTGCCCGAGAAGTTGATCACCTTCGCCGTGTTGGCGAAGCGGACCCCGTAGGCCGTGGCCACGCTCTTCAGCGCGCCGTTGAGCGCTTCGACCGTCGCGTCGCCCGTGCCTTCCGGTTCCAGCACCGTCGGATAGGGGTTGTACTGCGAGACGAAGACGATCTTCGCTTCCGGCGCGGCCGCGCGCAGCTGGGCCAGGATGTAGCCGACGTTGCCGGCGACGTGCCCGATCTCGGCTTCGATCTGTTCCTGGCTGCAGGTGAAGGTCGCCGGGAAGCCGCAGGTGTGGCCGAGGAACTGCAGGATGTCGTTCGCGCCGATGTCGAGCGTGATCGTGCCGACCCCCGGTTCTTCGGCGATCGCGAGCGCGTCTTCGAGCTGCGTGCCCGGGTAGGCGTGGTGCAGGAACGCCTTCGGGAAGGGGCTCCCGGTCGGACCGCCGGCGCAGTATTCCGGCCCGTAGGTGCCGGAGCCTTCGATCATCGTTTCGGTCGTCTCCCCCGGGCAGCCGTCGTTGACGATCTGCAGTTTCGGATTCAGCAGCCTGAGAATCGCGCCGAAGTCGTCCACGTAGCCATCGTCGAAGTTCGCCGCTTCGACGTAGCCTTTGGCTTCCAGTTCTTCCTCGAACTGGGCTTGGTGGTAGCCGTAGGCGAGCGAATCGCCGAGCGCGAGATAGGTGCTGCCGATCCCTTTGGCGCCGGCGGCCGGAGCGAGGGCGAGCGCTGCGAACGCCACAACAGCGACAGCGCACGCGAGCAAACGCCTGGAAACGCGATACAGGGCAGACATGGCCCCTCCCTAGTTTCGAATGTTTTCAAGAGCAATGCTTTATTAATCTGCTCTCGTCGTTTATTCGAAACTAATCGATACCGAAACGCTCAACAACCGGCTCCCATGGATTCCCGGCCCGAGCCGGCGCCGGGCGGTCGGCGACCAGCGCCAACCGATCGCCGGGACCGCACCATCCGCCCCACCCCCGTGTTCGGTGCTCGTGTGCGATCCGGACAGGATTCCTTGATATGAACGGCCGATGCTTCGCGCGCTGACCGCCCTCTACGCGACCGTGCTCGCGCTGCTGCTGGCGGCGCCGGCCGTCGCCCGGGCCGCGCAGCCGAACTTCGTCCTGATCCAGACCGACGACTCGACCCTGGCGCAGATGGAATACATGCCGATCACCAACCGGGTGATCGGAGGCGCGGGGATGACCTTCGACCGCTACTACGTCGACGACTCGATCTGCGGCCCGTCGCGAACCTCCCTGCTGACCGGCCGCTACGCGCACAACACCGGCGTCCTCAACAACCGGCCGGAATACGGCTACGACGCCTTCAAACAGAGCGAGAGCTGGGCCAACGACCTGCCGACCTGGCTGCAGTCGGCCGGCTACGAGACGATCCACATCGGCAAGTTCCTCAACGGCTACGGGGACGCCGACCCGACCGAACTGGTTCCCGGCTGGAGCCAGTGGGAGACGAGCTTCCACGCGGACGACACGGCGAGCTACTACGGCGTCACAGCCAACGTGAACGGGTCGATCGAGACGGTCCCGACCTACGTGACCGACTACGAGACGGCCCAGGCCGTGCAGCAGATCGAACGCGCGACCGAGCCCTTCTACCTGCAGCTGGACTACGTGGCTCCGCACTTCGACCGCGCCGGGGCCCCGGGCCCGACCCCCGCTCCCCGATACGCGCGCGCGTTCACCGGGGTCAACGCGCCGCGGACCGCCTCCTATGGCGTCTCGAAGCGGACCACGCCGTACTTCGTCCGCAGGCTGCACCCGCTGACCAGGCACCGGCGGCGCTGGATCAACCAGGGCTGGCGCAACACGCTGCGCACCCTGCAGAGCGTCGACGCCGGCGTCGGGCAGATCGTCGACGCGCTGGCGGCGAGCGGCAAGCTGGACGACACCTACGTCATCTTCACCTCGGACAACGGCTTCTTCTTCGGCCAGCACCGGATCGTCTCCGGCAAGTACCTGCCGTACGAGGCGAGCACGCACCTGCCGCTGCTGATCCGAGGCCCGGGCATCGCGCCCGGCTCGTGGACCGAATCCCTGGCGGAGAACGTCGACCTCGCGCCGAGCATCGCCGAGCTGGCCGGGGCGACCCCGACCCTCGCTCCCGACGGTCGCTCGCTGGTGCCGCTGTTCGAACGCCCGCGGGCCCTCTCCAAGCGTGCGCTGCTGCTCGAGGGCTACACCGGCGACGACCAGCCCGTCCACTGGGACCCCCACTCCAACAACGCGTCGGTGACCGACTACTTCGGGGTCCTGGCCGGTCCCTGGAAGTACGTCCGCTACGGGATGGGCGCGCGGGAGCTCTACAACCTGCGGGAAGATCCCGAAGAGCTCGAAAACCTGGTCCACAAGGAGCCGCGGAAGGCCGCCCGCCTGAACAGGCTGACCAACCGGCTGCAGGCCTGCCAGGGCCCGGGCTGCCACGTCGCGATCAACATCCGGTAGGCGATCCCCCGTCCTCCCGCGTGGCGCGCTTCAGGACCTGCTGCCCAGCAGGCGCGAGAGCAGGCCGCGGCCCGCGCCCCGTTGGTTCGGGTGGCCGGCGCACCACTGCGAGGCGGGAACGCTCGCCCGCACCTCCTCGACGTGACGGCCGCAGCCGGTCCAGGTCGTCTTCCCGCAAGTCCTGCACTTGACCGCTCGGCACATGGGTCGGCTCCTTCGACGCGTGGCTGGGGGTGCTCGACGAGCGCTACCTAGTCTGCCACCCGGCGTCCTGGCGCCCCGCCTGCCGACGTCCACGGCGGGCTGGCGAGCCTGATCGCGACCGTATGATCAGCGCCGTGAACATCGCCGGTGGAAAGAGCGGGCAGGCCGGGTGAGCGCCACCCTCGCCTCCACCCCGGCCGCCGACGGCTTCCGCATGCCGGGCGAGTTCGAGCCCCACGACGGCTGCTGGATGATCTGGCCCGAGCGCCCTGACAACTGGCGCTGGGGGGCGAAGCCCGCACAGGCCGCCTATGCCACGGTCGCCGAGGCGATCGCGGCCTCCGAGCCGCTGACGATGGCGGTCTCCGAGGCCCAGTTCGAGCACGCCCGCGCGGCGCTGTCGGCCGCGGTCCGCGTGGTCGAGGTATCGAGCGACGATGCCTGGATTCGCGACTGCGGCCCGACCTTCGTCGTCGACGGCGAGGGCGGCCGGCGCGGCGTCGACTGGCACTTCAACGCCTGGGGCGGGCTCGACGGCGGCCTCTACTTCCCCTGGGACCGCGACGCGCGGGTTGCCCGCAAGGTGCTGGAGATCGAAGGCGCCGAGCGCTACCGGGCGCCGCTGGTGCTCGAGGGCGGCTCGATCCACGTCGACGGCGAGGGCACGGTGCTGACCACCGAAGAGTGCCTGCTCAACCGCAACCGCAACCCGGAGCTCTCGCGCGAGCAGATCGAAGCGGCGCTGTTCGACTACCTCGGAGCCGAGAAGGTGGTCTGGCTCGACAAGGGCATCGTCAACGACGAGACCGACGGCCACATCGACAACATCGCCTGCTTCGCCCGCCCCGGCGTGGTGCTGCTCAGCTGGTGCGAGGACGAGTCCGACCCCCAGCACGCGATCTCCCGCGACGCCCGCGAGCGACTGGAAGCGGCGACCGACGCCCGCGGGCGGGCGCTTGAGATCGTCCTGCTGCCCTCGCCGGGGCCGCTGACGATCGCCGAGGAGGAGGCGGCGGGAGTGGACGCTGCCGAGGGAACGTTGCCGCGGCGGCCCGGCGACCGCCTGGCCGCCTCCTACGCGAACTTCTACCTCGCCAACGAGCGCGTCGTCTTCCCCCTGCTCGACGAGCGCTTCGACGAGGAGGCGGCGGAGATCCTGTGCGGCTGCTTTCCCGAGCGCGAGGCGGTCGGCGTCCCCGCCCGCGAGATCCTGCTCGGCGGCGGCAACATCCACTGCATCACCCAGCAGGTTCCGGCGGGCTGAAGCGCGGCTCCTCGCGGCCGGCCGCCCGGCGCCGGTCCAGCCAGGCGTAGGTCCAGATCTTGACCTGGTCGAGGGCGAGGATCCAGACGATCGCGTAGCCCCAGGAGAGCAGCGCCAGCTGCCAGCGCAGCGGGTGCATCAGCAGGCCGGAGACGGCGATCGTCGTGGCCAGCACCTGGGTCCCGATCACGGCGATCATCAGCACCCAGGCGGGCCGGTAGGACCACAGCCGGCCACGCACCCGGGCGATGAAGAGGGTCAGGTGGCCCGCCACCGAGAGCTTCAGGTAGAGCAGGGTCTGGATCTCGTCGTGGGAGATGCCGAGGGCGACCGCGATCGCGACCAGGGAGAACGACTCGACCACGCCGGAGACGCCCAGCACGGTGGCAATCGTCAGCACCTCGCGCAGGTCCCAGCGCTCGGGCCACGGCGAGGGCCGCACGCGGTCGTAGGCGATGGTGAGGATCGCCGCGTCGTTGAGGATCGCCAGCAGCACGATCTGGATCGGCGTCACCGGGAAGAAGTCGAAGACGACGATCGAGAGGGTGACGAAGAGGACGACGCGGATCGTCTCGGTGATCCGGTAGATCGCGTAGTTGGTCATCCGCCGGAACACCTCGCGGGCGCGGTGGATCGCCTCGACGATCACCGAGAGCCCGGCCGAGAGCAGGACGATGTCGGCGGCGGCGCGGGCCGCGTCGGTGGCGCCGGAGACGGCGATGCCGGCATCGGCGCGGCTCAGGGCGGGCGCGTCGTTGACGCCGTCGCCGGTCATCCCGACGATGTGCCCGCCGGCCTGCAGCGCGGCGACGATCCGGTACTTGTCCTCGGGCACGACCTGGGCGAAGCCGTCGGCTTCCTCGACCTGCCTGGCCAGCTCCTCGCCTTCGAGGCGCTCGATCGCGCCCGCCTCCAGCACGTCGGAGCCCATTCCCACCTCGGAGGCGATCTGGCGGCCGATCTCGACCCGGTCGCCGGTCACCATCTTCACGTCGACGCCGAGGCGGCGCGCCTCTTCCAGCGTCTGGCGCGAGTCCTCGCGCGGCGGGTCGGCGATCGCCAGCACGCCGGTCAGCCGCCACTCGCCGTCCTCGGCGCGGGCCACGGCCAGCGCCCGCTGCCCCTTGCGGGCGAAGTCGGCGGTGGCCTCGGTCACCGGCTCGGCGCCGGGGTCGCCCTTGCCGACCAGGTCGAGGATCGCCTGCACGGCCCCCTTGGCGACCCGGTACTCGGCGCCTCCCCCCTCCCGCACCGTCGCTTCGGCACGCTTGCGGTCGGCGTCGAAGGGCTGGAGGTCGAGGACCTCGGCGCCCTCGACCGGCCCGCCGAGAGCCTCCAGCACGGCGGCGTCGAGCGGGTCGCTGCCTCCCGGCTCGGCGGTCAGCGCCGCCTCGCGCAGGATCCTCTCGCGATCGGCCCCCTCCTCGACCACGGTGACGTCGGCGACCGCCAGCTCGTTGCGGGTGATCGTCCCCGTCTTGTCGGAGCAGAGCACGTCGACCCCGGACATCTCCTCGACCGCCGGCAGGTGGCTGACCACCGCCTCGTGCTTCGCCAGGTAGCGGGCGCCGACCGCCATCGTCACCGAGAGCACCGCCGGAAGCGCGACCGGGATCGAGGCGATCGTCACCACCAGCGCGTACTCGAGCGTTTCGGCGACGCTGGTGCCGCGCAGCAGCGAGACGACGACGATCACCGCGATCAGCGCCATCGCGATCGCGATCAGGTACTTCCCGATCGAGAAGACCGCCGCCTGGAAGTGGCTTTCCTGCGGCGCTTGCTCGGTGAGCTCGGCGGTGCGGCCGAACTCGGTGGCCGCCCCCGTCGCCAGGACCCGCAGCTGCGGGGTGCCGCGGGAGAGGACCGTGCCCGAGTAGAGGTCGTCGCCGGCGACCTTGGCGACCGGCAGCGACTCGCCGGTCAGTGCCGACTCGTCGGCGTCGGCGGTGCCGGTGAGGATGCGCCCGTCGGCGGGGACCACGTCGCCGCGCTCGAGCGCGACCAGATCGCCCGGAACGAGCTGCTCGGCGGGGACGGTGGTCCAGTCGCCGTCGCGCAGCGCCCGCGCCCGTTTGGCCAAGCGCTGCTTCAGCGCCGCGATCGCGTTGGCCGCCTGGTGCTCCTCCCAGAAGCCGACCACCCCGTTGAGCAGGAGCAGGGCGGCGATGATCCCGAAGTCCGGCCAGCGGGCCGTCAGCGCGGTCAGCACCAGCGCCACCTCGATCATCCAGGGAATCGGCGCCCAGAAGTGAGAGAGGAACTCGATCAGGGTGCTGCGCTCGTGCTCCTCGAGGGCGTTCGGCCCGTGGCGCCGGAGCCGCTCCGCGGCCTCCTCGGTGCTCAGCCCCTGCTCGGCCGTCAGCTGCCCGTCGGCGCGGCGTTCCGCCTCGTCGCGCTGGTCGCGGACGCCGTGCCTGCTCTCCGTCGCCGGGCTGGAGCTCATCGCAGAGAATCGATGGTCCAACGAACGAGGGCCCGGGTCATCGGGACGACCCCGCAGGCCCCGTGCGGGATTCTCCCGATGGCTCCGACCGCGGAGAGAGACGGCCGGGGCCGCCTTCGGTACCGGGATAGCCCATAATCTCGCGGGTGCCCGCGACCGGCCCGGCAGCGCTCCGGCTTTCCCTGGCGCCCGATCGCCGCCGTCGATGCCCGTCGACGGCCCTGCTCGCGATCGCTCTGGTCGCTGCGCTGGCCGGCATCCTGGCGAGCTGCCTTACCGGCACCGCCAAAGCAGCCACCGCGACCTGGTCCTCGGCGCCGCCGGTGCCGGTGGCGCTGGGCGAGGTGGCGGGCGGCCTGATCGCCGGCAAGATCTACCTGGTCGGCGAGGGCAGCACGGCGACCTTCGCCTACGACACCGCGACCGAAACGTGGACCAGCAGCGACCTGGCGCCGCGACCGCACGCGGGGAACCACCATGCCGCCGAGGTCGTCGACGGCAAGCTCTACCTCTTCGGCGGTCTCGGCGGCGGCTCGGAAGGCAAGGTCCAGATCTACGACCCGGCGACCAACGAATGGAGCGAAGGCGAACCGATGCCGTTCGCCGCCGGCTCGAGCTCGACCGCGGTGATCGGCAACCAGGTGTACGTCGCCGGCGGCATCGTCGGCTCCTCGACCACCGCGCAGGCGGCCCGCTACACCCCGGCGACCGACACCTGGGAAACGATCGCACCGATGCCCGAGGGCCGCAACCACGCAGCCGCCGAGTCGGACGGCTCGAAGATGTTCGTCTTCGGCGGGCGCGGGCTCGGCAGCGGAGACGGGAACGAAGTCGCCAACGGCTTCGACACCGTGCAGGTCTACGACCCCGCCACCGACAGCTGGGAATCCAGCCTCGAACCAGAATCCACCCTCGCGCCCCTCCCCCAGGCGCGGGGAGGCATGGGCACCGCCGTCTTCGCCGGCGGCGAGTTCTGGGTGATGGGCGGCGAGACCCTCGACGGCTCCGGCGCCACGGCGGAAGACGTCTACGACAGGGTCGACGTCTACGACCCCGTGACCAACAGCTGGCGGGCCGGGCCGGCCATGCCCACCGCCAGGCACGGCATCTTCCCCGTGCTGGACGGCAGCCGGATCGACGTCGCCGCCGGCGGGGTGAAATCCGGGGACTCCTCGTCGACCGTGCACGAGGTCCTCGAACTGCCGGCCGCCACCGCGGCCTTCTCGAAGAGCTCGCTCGCCGGGGCGACCTCGCACCGGCCGACCTCCCTCCAGTTCGGGCCCGACGGCCGGCTCTACGTGGCTCAGCAGGACGGCTTGATCAAGGTCTACGAAGTGGAACGCGGCGGCAAGGACAGCTACGCGGTCGTCGGCACCGAAACGATCGCCTCGATCCGATCGATCCCGAACCACGACGACGACGGCACGCCGAACCCGAGCGTCAACGAACGCCAGGTCACGGGCATGCTGGTCGCCGGCACGGCCGCCGAACCCATCATCTACGTCTCGTCGAGCGACCCGCGCATCGGCGGCGGCGAATCGGGCGCATCGACCGGGCTGGACACCAACTCCGGGGTCATCAGCCGGTTGACCTGGGAAGAAGGCGCCTGGCAGAAGGTCGACCTGGTGCGGGGGCTGCCGCGGTCCGAGGAGAACCACTCGACCAACGGGCTGCAGCTCGACCCCGAAACGAACACCCTCTACGTGGCGCAGGGCGGCAACACGAACATGGGGGCGCCTTCCAACAACTTCGCGAACCTCCCCGAGTACGCGCTCTCGGCGGCGATCCTCTCGGTCGACCTGAACGCGATCGGCGACGAAACCCCCTACGACCTTCCCACCCTGAACGACAGCCGACCCGGCGCCAACGCGAACGATCCCTTCGGAGGGGACAACGGCGACAACCAGGCGAAGCTCGTGCCGGGCGGCCCGGTGCAGGTGTTCGAGCCCGGGTTCCGCAATCCCTACGACGTCCTGATCACCGAAAGCGGGCGGATCTACACGATCGACAACGGGTCCAACGCCGCCTGGGGCGACAAGCCGGTCAACGAGGGACCCGGCGGCACCTGCACCAATGAAGTCAACGAGCCGGGAACGACCGACGTCGACACGCTGCAGCTGGTCACTGAAGGCGGCTACGGCGGCCACCCGAACCCCACCCGCGGCAACATGGCGAACACCTTCGGCGGGCAGTCGCCGGTCTCGGTCGCCAACCCGGTCGAGTGCGAATGGCGGGACGCCGGTGAAGCGCGGGGGAACATCGACGCCTACCCGGGGTCGACGAACGGGCTGACCGAGTACACGGCGTCGAACTTCGGCGGCGCGCTGCAGGGCGACATCCTCAGCGCCAGCTTCGACAACAAGATCTACAGGGACCAGCTGGACGCCACGGGCACCGAACTGGTGGTAAGGGAAGCCCTGTTCCAGAACGTCGGCGCCACTCCCCTCGACGTCGTCGCCCAGGGCGACGAAGAAGTGTTCCCGGGGACGATCTGGGTCGCCGACATCGGCAACGACAAGATCACGGTGTTCGAGCCGGGCGACTACGAAGGCTCGGGCGGGAGCGCCTGCGCAGGCACCTACAGCGGCCTGGACGAAGACGGCGACGGTTTCAAAAACTCCGACGAGATCGACAACGGGACGAACCCCTGCTCGGCGGCCGACGTCCCGCCGGACCGCGACGGCGACAAGATCTCCGACCTCAACGACCCCGACGACGACAACGACGGCATTCCCGACACCGAAGATCCCTTCGCGATCGACCCGGACAACGGCACGACGACCACGACGCCGGTCCGCCTCACCTGGGACAACGACGCCCCGAGCCCCGGCGGGCTCGCGAACCTGGGGTTCACCGGGCTGATGACCAACCGCAGCAGCGACTACCTCGAACTGTTCGACACGTCCAAGATGACGGCCGGCGGCGCCGCCGGGGTGGCCACCGTCGACGAAGTCCCCGCCGGCGACGCATTCGAAGCCCTGAACGGCCAGGAATACGGCTTTCAGCTGGGTGTGATGCCGCCGGCCAAACCCTTCACGGTCCACACTCGCGTCCTCGCCCCGTTCCAGGGGATCGAACCTCGGGACTACGCGTCGATGGGAATGTTCATCGGCACCGGCGACCAGGACAACTACGCCAAGCTCGTGGTGTCCGCCAACGGCGGTGCCGGCGGCATCGAATTCCTCAAAGAGGTCCACAAAGAACCTACCTTCTTCCCGCAGGCGCCGGTGGCGCTGCCGGGGCCGAGCGCGGTCGACCTCTACCTCACCGTCGACCCCGCCGCGGACACCGTCCAACCCAGCTTCACCGTGACCACCGCGGGTGTCACCGGGCCGCGCACCACGGTCGGCGGACCGAAGTCGATCCCGGGCAGCTGGCTCAGCGGCCCGTCGGCGCTGGCGGCGGGACTGATCAGCACCTCGACCGGGCCCGCTCCCCCGTTCGCGGCCACCTGGGACTTCTTCGAAATCCTCACCGATCCCGCGCCGGAACCGCCGGAATCACCGGAACCGCCCGAACCCCCCACGCCCACTCCTACCACCGTTACGCCACCTACGCCTACGCCCGACCAGTCCGGTCCGCCGCCGGTTGCCTCCAACCGCTTCGGCTTCGGCCGGGCGAAGCTGAACAAGAGGCGGGGCACGGCCTGGCTGCCGGTCACCGTCCCCGGCCCCGGCACCCTGGTCCTGAGCCACCGGGGGGTCGTCAACCAGAAGCAAACCCCGACCGCGGCGGGCACCGTGTATCTGCCGGTCAAGGCGAAGGGTCACAAGAAGCGGCTCCTGGCGACCGGCAGGGCGAAGGTGAAGGTGAAGGTCGCGGTGACCTACGCCCCGACCGGCGGAACCGCGAACAGCAAGAGCAAGACGCTCTTCCTCAGAAGGACCCCGAGACGCCGGGTCATCCGCTCGCATCGCAGGCAGCGCCCGTGAGACGCCCCTGGCGTCCTCCGGCGATCGCCTAGATCGGGAAGCTTTGGGCCGAACGGCCCAAGTTCCAGGCCCGCCCTTCCGCGCCCCCACGCCCGCCTGTTGACTCAGCCGGCGAATGTCCCGCCAGCGCAACGTCCAAAGCCTCGGGGGCCTGTGCGCCCTGGCCGCGCTGCTGCTCCTCGCGCTGTTCGCGGTGCCGGCGCAGGCGGCCCCCCTCTACGGCGAAACGTATCTCGTCTCGACCTCGCACGAAGACGGTCTCTTCGGCCCCGAATCCGAATTCAACGCGATCTCGAAGGATGGGTCGCGCGCGTTCTGGACGACCAGCGAGTCGCTGTTGTCGGCGGACAGCGACAACGACAACTTCGACATCTACGAGCGCATCGTCGACGCCCGCACGACGCGGCTCCTCACCCCAGGGGGTGACTTCGACGCGACCTTCCTGGCCAGCTCGGAGGACGGCTCCAAGGTCTTCTTCGCCACCGAAGAGCAGATCGTCGGCGACTCCGACGCGAGCATCGACATCTACCGGCGCAACCTGGACGACGAACCGCCGACGACGACGAACATGACGCCGGGCACGGACGAGTTCGTCCGCTTCAAGGGCATCGACCTCGCCGGCGACCGGCTCTTCTTCGAGACCAGCGAGTCGCTCAACGGCGGCGACACCGACGAAGAGACCGACGTCTACATGTCGCAGAACGGCTCCTTGACGCGGATCTCGACCGGGAGCAGGAGCAACGGGAACGAGCCCTGCGCGGCCCGCTACGCGGGGTCGACGCCCGACGGGCTACACGTCTTCTTCCAGAGCGAGGAGTGGCTGACCAACGACGATGACGGGCGCCTCGACGAATACACCTGCCGCACGGGCTACAACGACGAAGGCACCCCGGACATCTTCGGCTGGAGCGGCGGCTCGGTCACCAACTTCACGGCGGGAGGGGGCTGCTTCAGCAACGTCAGCGCCTCCTGCCAGGGCGACCGGTTCGCGGCCACCTCGGAGGACGGCTCGCGCGTCATCATCAACTCGCCGAACGAGCTCACCCCGGACGATGGCATCGACTTCTGCGTCGACGACCTCTACGAGAGCCTCGGCTCGGCGATCACCAAGCTCTCGCCCTCCCAGTGGGACAACACGCCTGACGACTGCACCGAAGGGAAGGGCTATTACGACGCGCTGTTCTCCGGTGCGAGTGCGGACGCGAGGAAGGTCTACTGGATCACGAAGGAGCCGGGGATGGGCGGCGCCTCCGACGAATACCGGGACATCTTCCTGACCGCCAACGGGGGCGCGCCGCAGCTGATGAGCCCGAACACGCCGTCCGCCAACGCGACCTTCTACTGGAACACGCCGGATGGCAGCCATCTGTTCTTCGGCGCCGTCGACCCGGTCACCGAAGACGGCGACACGAGGAACGACGTCTTCGAGAACGTCAACGGGGCGATCACCAAGATCTCGACCGGACCGCTCGGGGGCGACGGCAACTTCAACGCCGGGTTCGCCGGCGCGACCGACGACGCGAACTACGTCTTCTTCGACACCGGGGAGCCGCTGACCAGCGACGATCAGGATCCCTCGGGCGACGATCTCTACGTCCGCCACGACGGCGCCACCGAGCTCGTCTCGACCGGCCCGCGGGCCGGCACGGGGAACTACACCGCGCACTTCAACGGGGTCAGCGAAGACGGCGAGCGCGTCTTCTTCACCACCTCCGAGAAGCTCGTCGCCGCCGACACCGACCAGGAGGAGGACGTCTACATGCGCTGGGTGGGCGGTCCGCCGTCGGTGCGCATCGACGAGTTCGCGCTGACGCCGGAATCCTTCGTCGAGCTGCTGAAGAGCGGCGAAGGACAGGAAGAGTTCCCCGACGACCAGGGCCCATACAAGCTCGTCGTCTACGACGAGAACGGCGACGAAGTCGGCCAGCACACGATCGCCCCCGAGCTGCTCCGCGCGCAGACCAGGCCGCTGTTCTCGGACACCCACCCGCAGAAAGACGAGCCGCTCGAGGTCGCCCTGCCCGCGGTCGGGCAGATCTGCTTCACGCAGGGAGTCGACGAACTGAAAGTGGACTGCGTGGCGTGGGGCTGCATCGCGACGCCGGTGCAGCAGGACGTCACCACGGTCGCGGCGCCCGATGCCAACCTCTCCGAGCAGCGCCGGGGCGACGCCCCCGAGATCTTCAACGTCGCTTCGCCGACGCCGAAGGAAGTCAACGTCACCGGGACGGCGCCCCCGGCGTGTCCGACCGAACCCGAACCCGAACCCACCCCGGATCCCGGCCCCGGCCCTGGCTCGGGCGGCAGCGGGGGTGACGGCGGCGCCGGTGGGGATGGCGGCACCGGAGGCGGCGGCGACACCTCCTCCCCCGACGGCGAAGCTTCGGATAAGGGCAAGAACGAGGCCGGCGGGCCGACGAAGATCGCCGTCACCTCGAGCGAGGACGGCACCGTCTCCGCGACCGGGGCCCAGAAGCAGACGGGCAACGGCGGCGCGAAGAAGCGCGCAGCCGCCACCGCCCAGATCTCGAAGCGGAAGAAGGGCGGCAGGAAGAAGGGCGGCGGGAGGAAGCTGACGGTGAGGCTGAGGCCGGTGAGCAGGAAGATCGCCGCCGGCCAGACGGTGATCCTGAAGCTGAAGCCGAAGGGCAAGAGGGGCAGGAAGGCGGCGAGGAAGCTGAGGCGGGCGGTGAAGAAGAAGGGCGCGAAGGCGACGGCGAGGATCACCGTCACCTTCACCGACCTGGCCGGCAACAAGGCCAGGAAGCGGCTGGTGTTCCGGCTGCGCTGAGCCGGAGCCGCGCCTGCGCGCCTCGCACCCAGGCCCTGCGAGCACGGTTCGACGAGCGTGGCAACGAGCGCCTCATGGCCGGCGGGCGTGCGCGAGCAGCGCCCCGGAAGAGCGACCACGGTCCCGGCGCGGGCCGAACCAATGCGGGCGCTCAGGTCGATCCGGAGGGCTTCGCGCGGATTCCGTGCCATTGGGACGGGGACTGGTCGGGAGTGCGGGTTTACACCGATGACGGGCGCTCGCGATGTGCCTACGTTCGAGTTCGCGCGGACTCGATCAGGAGGAAAGGGAGAGAAGAAATGGATCCGTCCAACGAGCAACTGCTGTCGATGTACGAGACGATGATGGTGATCCGGAACTTCGAGGAATCGATGGTCAACGTCTACCTCGAGGAAAAGCTGCCGCCCAACATCCAGGCGGGCCTGGCCTTCGACATCGGCTCGGGTCCCGTTCCCGGCGAGATGCACCTCGCCGCCGGCCAGGAGCCGGTCGCGGTGGGCGTCTGCGCCCACCTGTCCGACGACGACACCGTCGTCGGCACCCACCGCCCCCACCACTTCGCGATCGCCAAGGGAGTGTCGCTGGACCGGATGGCGGCCGAGATCTTCGGCAAGGCGGACGGGTTGAGCCGCGGCAAGGGCGGCCACATGCACATCTTCGACCCCGCTCACAAGTTCAGCTGCAGCGGTATCGAGGGCGCCAGCATGCCGCCGGCGGTCGGCGCCGCGCTGGCCACCAAGAAGCTCGGCGAGGACTGGGTCGCGGTCGCCTTCTTCGGCGAGGGGGCCGCCAACCAGGGCACCTTCCACGAATCGCTGAACCTGGCCGGCCTCTGGCAGCTGCCGGTGGTCTTCGTCTGCGAGGACAACAAGTACGCGATCTCGGTCCCGAAGGAGAGCTCGACCGCGGTCAGCTCCAACGCCGCCCGGGGGAGCGCCTACGGGATGCCGGGCATAGACGTGGCGCACAACGACCCGCTCGAGGTGTTCGAGGCCGCAGGCGAGGCGATCGGGCGGGCGCGCTCCGGTGGCGGCCCGACCATCATCGAGGTCCAGACCGACCGCTACCTCGGCCACTTCCAGGGCGACGCCGAGGTCTACCGCCCTGAAGGCGAAGCCGACGAGCTGCGCCAGCACGACCCGATCCCGCGCCTCGCCGAGCAGCTGCGGACCAGCGGCGCCCTCGACGAGGAATCCCAGAAGGCGCTCGAGGAGCGGGCCGAGGCTCGCGTCGCGGAGGCCTTCGAGTTCGCCCGCAACAGCCCCTACCCGGACCCCGACGAGGCGCTGACCAGCGTCTTCGCCTGAGGGCACCGCGACCGATTGGAGAGGGAAGCATGAGCACCGCTACTGAACAGAGAACGCTGACCATGGCAAAAGCGATCTCCGAGGCGATCGGCTCGGAGATGGAGCGCGACGAGCGCGTCTTCGTGATGGGCGAGGACATCGGCTCCTACGGGGGCATCTTCAGCGCCACCGAAGGGCTGCTGGACCGCTTCGGCAAGGAGCGGATCATGGACACCCCGATCTCGGAGGCCGGCTTCATCGGCGCCGCGACGGGGGCGGCCGCCGCGGGCCTGCGCCCGATCGCCGAGCTGATGTTCGTCGACTTCTTCGGCGTCTGCATGGACCAGATCTACAACCACCTGGCCAAGAACACCTACATGTCGGACGGCAACGTGAAGCTGCCGGTGGTGCTGACGACCGCGATCGGCGGCGGCTACTCCGACGCCGCCCAGCACTCGCAGTGCCTCTACGCCACGTTCGCCCACCTGCCGGGGATCAAGGTGGTGGTCCCGTCCAACGCCTACGACGCGAAGGGCCTGATGATCGAGGCGATCCGCGACGACAACCCGGTCATCTTCATGTTCCACAAGGGGATCATGGGATTGCCCTGGATGTCGTACTTCGAGGGCGCGACGACCGAGGTGCCGGAGGACGAGTACACGATCCCCTTCGGCCAGGCGAGGGTCGTCCGCGAGGGCGGCGACCTGACGATCGTCACCCTCAGCCAGATGGTGCAGAAGGCGAGCATCGCCGCCGAGCGGCTGGCCGAGCAGGGCGTCGACGCGGAGGTGATCGACCTGCGGACGCTGGTCCCGCTCGACCGCGAGACGGTAGCCGCCTCCGTCGCCAAGACCGGGCGCCTGCTGATCGCCGACGAGGACTACCGCAGCTTCGGGCTGAGCGGCGAGATCTGCGCGACCGTCGCCGAGCGCGGCGAGTGCCTGCCGCTCAAGGCGCCGATCCGCCGCCTCGCGATTCCCGACGTGCCGATCCCCTACAGCCGCCCGCTCGAGCATCGCGTGATCCCGCAGGTGGACGACATCGTCGCCGCCGGCGCCGAGGTGGCGGGGGGCGGCGGATGATCGGAGTCCGCCTCCCCGAGGAAGCGTGGGAGGACATCGAGGACGACGCCGAAGCCCTGCTCGAGGAATGGCTGGTCGAGGCGGGCGCGACGGTCGAAGCCGGTCAGGCGGTCGCCAACGCGACGGTGGTGAAGACCAGCCTCATGGTCCTCGCCCCGGCGGCCGGGACGCTCGACTCGATCGCGGTCGCCGACGGCGAGACCTTCGGCCGCGAGACCGATCTTGCCTGGATCGAGCCGGCCGACGGTGCCGGTGCGCCGGCCGCCGGTCCCGCACCGGCAGAGGCCGCGCTGGCTTCCGGAGAGGCCGGCGAGGCGGCCGCCGAACGGGTCCCCTTCACGGGGATCCGCGGCGCGGTCGCGCGAAACACGGCCGCAGCCTGGCAGAACCCGCGGGTCGCGGCCGGAGCGCGGGTCGAGATGAGCGCCTGCCTCGCCCTCGTGGAGGAGCTCCGCGCCGGCCTCGGCCCGGAGCTGAAGCTCACCCCCACGCACCTGCTGCTGCGAGCGGTGGCGCTGACCCTGGTCGAGCACCCACGGCTCAACGGGGTCGTCGGCGAGGACGGCGCCGAGCTCGCCGCCGAGGTCGCCCTCGGCCTCGCCGTCAACCTGGAGGAGGGAATCGTGGTCCCGGTGATCCGCGACGTCGCCGCCAAGCCGCTGGAGGAGATCGTCTCGGAGTCGGCGCGGCTGGCCGAGGGCGCCCGTGCAGGCGAGCTCGGCAACGCCGAGCTGAGCGGCGGCACCTTCACGGTGAGTAACCTCGGCGCGACCGGGATCGACTGGTTCACGCCGATCCTCAACTCGCCCCAGATCGCGATCCTCGGCGTCGGCGCGATCGCCGAGCGCCCGGTCGTCTCCGGCGGGGAGGTCCGGGCCGCGCCGACGATGGACCTGACCCTGGTCTACGACCACCGCGCGGTCGACGGCCACCCCGCCTCGCTGATGCTCGCCGCCCTGCGCGACCGGCTGCAGCGGGCGGACCTCGGGCTCGACGGGTGAGGAGCGGCGACGGGCGGCGAGGGGCCGACGCCCGCCTGCTGATCCTCGACACCGAGGCGGCCTCCCGCCCGGCCGCGGTCGAGATCGCCGTCTCGCACGCCCTGCTGAACCGGGTCGGGGCCGGCGAGCTGCCGCCGCTGATCCGCGTCTACCGCCCGCCGCCGACCGTCGCGTTCGGTCGCCTCGACGCCAACGGCACCGGCTTCGCGGACGCGGTCGAGGTCGCCCGCCGGCACGGGTTCGAGCCGGCCGTCAGGCTCGCCGGCGGGCGCGCCGCCGCCTACGACCACGGCTCGCTGGTCTGCGAGGAGATAAGCGCCGGGCAGAGCGGGTCCAGCGGCATCGGCGACCGGTTCGAGCGCTTCTCGCGGCACCTGCGAGAGGCGCTGGCCGCGCTCGGCGCCGACGCCGCGATCGGCGAACTGCCCAACGAGTACTGCCCGGGCCGTTACAGCATCTACGTTGGCGACCGCCTCAAGGTCGTCGGGATCGCCCAGCGCGCCACCCAGCGAGCGGCGCTGACCACCGCCTCGATCCTGATCCGCGATGCCGGCCCCGTGCGCGAGGTGCTGCAGGACGTCTACCGCGCCCTCTCGCTGGAGCTCGACCCGGCCACGGTGGGAGCACTCGAGGCGGAACTGCCTGGGGTCCAGGTGGACACCGTCGCCGCCGAGCTGGTCGCGCGGCTGCGGGGTGACGGCGAGATCCTCGCCGCCGGCATCGACGCCGGCACCATGGCGCCCGCCATGAAGCTGCTCTCCCGCCACGAAGTCCAGCGATAGAGCCATCGAGCCCACCGCGGGGCGAGCGGACGTCAGGCCCCGCCCCGCACTACCCCTGGTTCTTCTTCTGTTCCCGTTCCTTCTGCTTCTTTTCCCGTTCCCGTTCGCGTTCCCGCCGTTCCTTTTCGTGCTTGCGCTTGAGGCGCAGCTGTTCCTTGCGGGTCAGCGGCAGCTTTTCGGCGACTTCGCGGCAGGTGCGGGCGCGACATTCCTCGAGGCGGTCCAGTTCCCGCCTGAGGTAGTTGCGGATCGGGAAGAAGTTCGGCTTGCGGACGATGTTGTGGAGCTCGTAGGGGTCCTTGGTGAGGTTGTAGAGCTCCTTCTCGCCACTGGGCCACTCGATGTACTTGTAGGGACCGAGGCGGACCCCGCGGTAGTTCTTCGACGGCGCCTTGATCGAGGCGTGGGCCTTGGCCGGCCGCTGAGTCGATGCTCGGGCCGCTGCCGGCACGGCCGGTCGCAACCCGCGCGGAGGCGGCCGCCGGGCCTTCGCCGTTCTCTTCGATGTCGCTGGTTTCGACGAACGACTCGAACAGGAGCGGACGCCTCGTGCGCAGCGTCGTGTCGTGGGCGAAGGGGAAGAGCGAGCGCCCGTCCACGTAGCGGTCCGGTTTGACGCCCGCCAGTTCGAGGATCGTCGGCGCGATGTCGATGTTGGCGGCCAGCTCACCGGTTTCGCTGCCCCGCTTGATCCCCGGGCCGCGCATCAGCAGCGGCAGATGCGTCGAGGGCTCGTAGGCGAGGACCTTGCCGCCGGAGAGGCGGTGCTCGCCGTAGAAGAGGCCGTTGTCCGAGGTGAAGATGATGTACGTGTTGCGCAGCCGGTGCAGCGAGCCGAGCGTGTCGCAGATCATCTTCACTCCGCGGTCGACCGCTCGCAGCGCCTCCAGCGACTTCTGGTAGTAGCTGCGGTCGACGCGAATTTCGCTGGAGGAGAGCAGGGGGGCATCGCGGATGAAGCGGGGCTTGTCGTTGACGTTTCCCTCGTTGAACCCCTGCTTGGAGTCGTCCGGCAGTGGCGCGCCTTCGAACAGCCCGTAGTCGCGGGTCGCCGGCTCGGGCCCGGCGGGCCGGCGAAAGTCGCCGTGCGGCGCCATATAGTCGAGCTCGAGGTAGAACGGCGTGTCCGGCGACGTCCCCGCCAGCTCTTCGGTGGCTATGCGGTTGAGGACGTCCGTCTGGTAGACGCAGGGCTTCCCGTTGAGCGGTTCGTCGGGGCAGCCGAAGTCGTCGCGTTCGCTGAATTCGCGCGTTTCCCAGCTTCCCGGGTCGCCGAAGGGACCGTCGATCGTGCCGTTGTCATTTAGTTCGTAGCCGTAGTAGTGGTAGTCGCGGTCGGAATTGATGACGGTGTGCCAGGCGCTCCAGCCGGGCGGCACGGTGCTGCCGTCGCTGAACTTATTGTCGCCGTAGGCGTTGAGGAACTTGCCGATGTGGATCGTCCGGTAGCCGGCGCCGCTGAGCCAGGTCGCCAGGTTGTGGGTGGAGGCGTTGCGGACCGAGAAGCCGGGGTATCCCCCTTCGGGCGGGACGACCCCGTCGACGTGGTGGTTGTGCGCGTAGCGGCCGGTCAGCAGACTGACGCGGGAAGGGGAGCAGAGCGAGGAGGAGACGTAGTAGCGGTTGAAGGTGACGCCTTTGTCGGCGATCAGTTCGAGGGTGTTCGGCATCGCCTGCAGGGTGACGCCGCTGACCGGGGTGAAGGCCGCGTAGAGCTGGTCGAGCGTCTGGTCGTCGGTCTGGAGCACGACGAAGCTCGGTCTTTCGCTCGCTCTCCTCTCGGCGGCGTAGGCGCTTTGGCCGGCGGCGAGGCAGATCGCGACCACCAGCGCGAAGACGCTGGCGACCAGAGCGACGCGCGCGGCCGTAAGGACGCGCGGCTGGGTCCGCATTTGAGCAAGCCAATTCATCTGGAGCAGCGCCTACCCGTCGAAACCGAGGCCGGCTTCCGGAGTTGCGCAACAACGCTAGAGGGTGGCAAGGACGCGCCGGGTCTTTCCCCTGCGGGCAGCGCACAGCCTGGATTCAACCAGCGCTCCGCCCCGGGCGATCCAGTCCGAGGTCCAGAAAGGAGGCGCGGTCCTCGACCGGCTCGAGATGGGTCAGCACCGTCAGCCCCGGCACCGCCGCCCGCAGCTGCTCCTCGATCTCCTCGAGCAGGTCGTGACCGCGCTTCACCGACCAATCCCCGGGCACGAGCACGTGCACCTCGGCGAAGGCACGCTGCCCCGACTGGCGCGTGCGCATGGCGTGGAACCGGACGCCGTCGGCTTCATACGGGACCAGAGCCCTCTGGATCGCCTCGAGATCGCCCTCGGGCAGCGAGTGGTCCATGAAGCCGGAGAGCGACCGGCGGACGAGACGGATGCCGATGACGACGATGTTGGCTGAGACCGCGAGCGCAACCAGAGGGTCGAGCGGGTCCCAGCCGGTGGCGGCGACGGCACCGACGCCGACGAGGACGCCGACCGACGTCCAGACGTCGGTCAACAGGTGGCGGCCGTCCGCCTCGAGGGTTACCGATCTGCGCCGAGCTCCGGTCCGGATCAGCGTCAGCCCGACCATCAGGTTGATCAGCGCGGCGACGCCCGCGACGGCGAGGCCGACGCCGAGGTCTTCGAGCCCGGCGGGCGAGATCAGCCGCTGCACGGCGGCGTAGGCGATGCTGATCGCGGCGAGGAAGATCAGCGTTCCCTCTGCGCCGGCCGAGAGGTATTCGGCCTTGCCGTGGCCGTACGCGTGCTCCTCGTCGGCCGGCTTCGCCGACCACCAGAGGACGAACACGGCGAGAAGGGCGGCGCCGAGGTTCACGGTCGACTCAAGCGCGTCGGAGAGCAGGCCGACCGAACCGGTGAGGAGCCAGGCAACCGTCTTCAGCCCCATCGTCACCACCGCCGCGCCGACGGCGAGCCAGGCGAAGCGTCGCAGCGGCGTCGCCGACTGCTCGGCGGCGCTCCGGATCATCCCCTCGCCCCCACACGGCGACGGATCAGCTTCCCCGTGCCGTCGGCCCGGAGGACGAGGCTCGCCAAGCCGGTGCGCGGATGGTCGCCGGTGATCATCATCGCCGGAACACATCATGCCGCTGGCCGAGGGCGTCGCGGCAGTCGCCGAGGCCGGCGACGCGCGGCTCCGAGGTTCAGGTCAGCTCGGCCCAACCGGCTCAGCAGCGCTGCCGCCTCGCCCCCTCCAGCTTCCGCCTCGTCTTCTTCAGCCGCCGCTTCGCCCTCTTCACGTTCCGCTTCCCCGCTCTCAGCCTCCGCTTCGCCTTCGGGGGCCTCGGCTTCGCCTTCTTCAGCTTCCTCAACCTCACCCGGGCCTGCTTCAGCTGCCGCTTCGCTTTTCTCAGCTGCCGCTTCGCCTGCTTCAAACGACCCTTCGAGGCAGGGCAGACCGGGCCGCCCACGTCGATCGGCGCCGCTCCCGCCGGGGGAGCGGGGCTTGGAGACGGGGGCATGCTTACGCTCGGCGCCGCGGGGAGCTGCTCGACGTCGACCTCGGCGAGGACGATCCCGTCAGCAAGGGCAGCGGTCAGCTTCACCGTCGTCGCCAGCCCTGGAAAGCTGCTCGACCCAGCAAAGGAGCCGTCGTTGGCGACGGTGTCGGCACCGGCACCATCGTCGCGCAGCTCGACGAGGCTCTCCCCGGCATCGGCGCTGCTGACCGCTCCGCCGACCACCGCACCCGACACCGGCACGCCCGCCCGCAACGCCGTGGCGGTCATCGTGACCGGGGCGCCGGGCCCCGCCTGACTAGCCGAGCCCGCCAGCGACAGCGCGCCGTCCTCGACCACCGCCCCGACCAGGGCGACGACCGCCCCCGAGGCACCCTCTTGGCTGAGCCGCAGCCTCCAGGTCCCAGCCTCCGGGTTGTCGACGACGTGGGCGCGAAACCCCAGCGCAGCGGCGGCTGAGCCGGCCTCGATCGTCGAGGCCGCGGCGCCGTCCGGGTCGAAGAGCTCGCTCTTCACCGTCGGGCCGACCAGCGCGCTCACCGTCAGGCTTGCCGGCGCCGCGACGGGGATCTCGTACTCGACGGATCCATCGGCGGGGACCTCGAGGACGAGCGGCGCAACGGCCAGCTCGGTGCCCTCGGAGGTGCCGCCCCCCACCTGCGCGTTCAGCGACGCAGCCGCTCCGACGCGCGGGGCCAGAAGGGAGGCTGCGCCGAGCCGGCGGGCGAGCGAGGCGCCGAGATCGTCAGGGTCCTCGCTCAAGCGCGGCAGCGCGAACGAAGAAACCGCATCCGGCTGCTTGTGCAGCTGGCTGTGATGGATGCCGTCGACGATCTCGGTGTCCTGGTAGTCGCCGAGGGCGCTGCCGACGTCGACCCAGCCGTCGTCGCCGCAACGCACACCCGGGTAGTTGTCGCCCGCAAGCACCGCATACTGAACGTCGCCACGATCGTCGGGAAAGTCCGCAAAGGCGCTCAACTCGTCGAGTGCGTCCTCGAGTTCGTCCAGCACCCGAGGCCTGAGGAACGCCGCGATCTGGCTCGAGGGGTACGTCCCGACGAGTTCTTCGAGCGCTTTCCGAAGCGTCTCCGGCGCCCGAAGGAAGAACGTCCAGAACTTGACGTTGAAGCGCAGCAGGTCGAGGCAGGCGATGCCCTTGTTCGGGGTCCCGTACATCAGCAGGTGCCTGACGTATGGCTTGCCCCGGTGCGTCCCGACCAGATCGCTCAGGTAGCGCCGCGCGATCAGGCCACCGCTGTCGTGGGCGATCAGGTCGACCTGCGGCGCGTCGAGTCTGTCCCGCACGGCCGTGACGTAGTCCGCAAGAACCGAGGCGTTCTCGGCCATCGTGTCGGCGACGACGGGAGTAACCGGCAGGCCGCCCCTCATGTCGAGCAGCCGCGTGTTCATCACGCTGGTGCCGAAGCTGTGGTCACCGACCGGGTAGGCCTCCCAGAGGGGATGCTCGGCCCGTAGAAGCGCGTTGTAGCCGTTCCAGGTCGTCGCGTCGTCGTTCATGCCGTGCACGAGGACGATCGGCCTCGGTCGGATCGTCACCGAGCGAGTCAGGGCTTCCGGCTCGGCTCCGTCGGAGTAGTCGAGCGAATCGTCGAAGCTCACCTCGAGCACGCGCTCGAGCGCCGGCGCGCCGACGTTCCAGGCGTACCCGTCCGCTTCCCATTCGAAGCTGACCTCGGTGGGCTCACCGTCTTCGTCATAGGGGATTTCACCACTCTCCCCCGCACCAGCGAGGGGGACGACGCCGCGAAAGTCCATCCGGTCGTCCGCGAACTCGACGTCCGCCATGTCTATGGGCTGTCTGCTGCCGACATTGTTGTTGACGACCGCGACGGTCAGCCGGATGCGGGCGCCGTCGTAGAGGCGGTCGTCGAGAGCATCGGACTCCGGATCGACCTTCTTCCAGCCCCCCGTTCCCGGCAGATCCTCGACCTCGACCGCGAGCTTCGTGCAGGGATCCTCTTCGTCCAGGCAGGCGAACGAGGGGTCGGCATCCTCGACCTCGCCGCCCCAACTCGGGTCCTTGCCTGCGATCGGTTCCCCTTCGAGACCGTCCGTGACCGGCTGCTCAGTGCCGGATCCGTCGGCAGCGGCGATGTAGATCGTGCCGCCGCGGTCGAAGGCGATGCTGCCGCCATCGGGCGAGTAGGCGGGGTGGCGTCCGCTGGCGATCTCGACCTCGCCGGTCCCATCGTGCTCGTCCACCGTGTAGATCGTGCCGTTGCGCTCGAAGGCGATCCTGTCGCCATCCGGCGAATAGGCGGGGTCGTGTCCCGCCGCGAGCGGCGTCGACACGGCGGTCCAGTCGCCGGTATCGACGACGGAGATCTGTCCTGCCACCTCGAACGCCAACCGTCGCGTGTCACCCGAGAGCGCGGGGACCAGCGTCTCGTCGGTGAATTCGCCAGCGTGAGCGTCAACCGAAAGCGGTAGGTACGATCCGTCAGCGGTCCAGAGAAACGCACGCGTACCGCACTCAGTACCCCTCTCCACGGCGACGACCTGGCCGTCGCCGGAGATCGACGGGTTGAAGCCCGACCCAATACCTTCGAAGCCCAGGTCCGTGCCCGCGGACCCGTCGGGGTGAACTATGTGGATGTCGGCGGCGGTGTTGCCGATGAAGCATTGACTCGCATCGACAAACGCCTCGTCGCTGTCACCGTAGGCGATCGCGCTGCCGTCGAAGGAGAACGACGGATCCACCCCGGTGGCGATCGCTTGCTGTTCGGTGCCATCCGCGTTTACGACGATGATCTCGCCTTCGCGCTCGAAGGCGATCTGGCTCTGCGCGAAGGCCGCGGCAGCGGAAGCAGCGATGACACCCACCACCCCGGCGAGCGCAGCAGCGCTTCGCACGAGCACCACGATGAAGCGTGCTGCAGGCCGGTGCGGGCAAGGACCAGGCAGGCTGCTGACCGTAGTCGTCTGTCTTCTGGTGGTCACGGAAGCCGCTCTCCCCCGGCTGCAAGTTCCCGATGAACCGTGTTCTGGACGCTGACCATATCAACAACCGTGAATCAGTCCGGACTCTTCCACCGCTCCTCTGTCGGCCCCGATCCGTTCCTTCCTCACTTCGCTCGAGCGGTATCGAGCAGGCGGTCGACGCGCGGACCTGGACTGACGCGGTGTGGTTGCTGCAGACCTGCAAGCTGCGCGTACGGAATAGAAAGCGGCTGAAGGTGTCCGGCTTCAGTAGATAGGCGACACCTGTGTCAGGACATAGGAGACACCGAATGAGGGGAGATCTCCTGTGGCGAAGGCGCGGCACCGGCACCGCGGGGATCGTCGGGCTGGCGCTGGCGGAAGGGCAGGGCAGGGCGCTCCGTGCCGGGTCCCCGTGCCTCCCCTTCACCGACGATGGGCTTGCCCAGCGGGCGACCGTCGTCGGCCGCTTCCCACTCGGCAGCCGTCCAGCGTCTTGGGCTTGATCTCCCCGCGAAGGACGTCGCCGACCCTTGGCTGCGGACCTGGTGCGCTCGCCCCGATCACTCTTGGACCGTGCCCGCCTGCAGCAGGCTGATTCCTCGGTACCGCGCTCTTCGTAGCTACGTCGAGACGCGAGCGCTGCGCAGCTCCGCCGGCAAGGAATGCCGAACCTCGTGTGCGGCTTCGACCAGGGCCCGGAGCTCGGGGCTGGTCTCGCCGCGCGGCCAGGCCAGGGCACAGACCGACGGCTCCGCGTCGGCGATCGGGACAAAGGTGATCTCGGGACGGCGGTCGTAGCGGGAGGCCGAGAGCGGGCTGGCACAGATCGCCCGACCCGAGGCGACCGCCGAGTACCACTCCGGCACCGTTCCGCCCTCGATCACCAACGGAGGCGGGGCGCTGCGATGATTCGCCAGTTCCCAGAAGCTGCGGAAGCCGCCGTGGGAGCCGATCACCCACGGTTCGTCGAGCAGCTCCGCGACCGCGATAGAGGCGTCGGGCCGGCGCCGGTCGAAGGCGCGGACGAGGAGCGGCGTCAGCTCCGCCGCCGCGTTGGCGAGGAAGCCCAGCCGCAGGGTCGGACACACAGGGTTGCTGGCGAGTGTCCGAACCCGGTCACCGAGCGCCGCCGCGGAGCCAAGCAAGCGGCGGCCGTCACTGGCAAGGAGCTCGCCGGCAGCGGTAGGCTCGACGCCATTGTGGCTGCGGGTCAGCAGCTGCGCGCCGAGGTTCTGCTCGAGCTGGCTGATCGGGCTCAACCCGACCGGATAGGGAACGGGAGATTCCGTCGGCATCAGAAGACGCCCCCCTTCGGGGCGCCCGAAGGGGGGCGTCCTCTCCTCGAGCGAACGAGCCGTGACGGTGAGACGCGGCCTCTCCCCCAAACGCACGCCTGGCTCGACTCTTCGATCAGCAGGTAAGCGGCCGAAGGAACTCGACCTTCTGTATGGCAACTACGCCGGCTTCGAACCACCTCGACGCAAGAACTGAACAGTTCGCGCGAGTCGAGCGCCCGATCCCCGGCCTGCGATGATCCTCGCTTGAGCCCCACCCTGGCCGACTACGCAGCCGCGCACGGCCTCCGTCACCGACTGGCGTCGCTGGCACTGCCGAAAGCAACCCAGCTGATGCGCCACGGCTTCATGCAGGAGACCCGCAGCGTCGCCCGCGGCACCCTGCCGGGTGGGCTGGAGAGCTCCTGGCTGGCGCAGGTCGAGTACGCCTACGGGGGGACGAACGGGATCGAGCGCAGTCCGTTCACCCTGGTTCTGACCGAAGCACGGGAGAGCGCCGGGTTCGCGGTCCGCGTCCTCTGTCACGACCGGCGGCTGAGCAAGCGCGACCGGGCCAATCCCGACCGGGGGCGCCAGGTGGTCAAGCTCGACGATCGCGCGGTGCGGCTGGAGAGCATCAAGTTCCTCGAGCGCTACGAGCTGTCGACCGACCACGACCAGGACCAGCTCCGGGTCTGGCAGATCTTCGACCCGAGCCTGATCGACTGGCTGACGGTCTCGGCGCCGGCCGGCTTCTCCTTCGAGCTCCAGGACGGAGCGCTGAGCTGCTTCGTGCCCGGCTTCACCGCCGAGGAGTCGGAGCTCGACGCGCTCTGCGAGGCGGCGGCCCGGGTCTTCGCCCACGTGGTCGACATCGAGGGCCGCAGCGTCGGCGGCGACCCGCGGCCGGGAACCCGCGAGGAGTCGGTCGAGCGAGCGCTGGCCGATCATCCCTTCGCGACTCCGCCGCGGAGCACCAAGGCCGCCGCCAAGGAGTTCCGGCGCGGGCTGCGACTCGGCGACCAGGCCTGGGCGCTCGGCGCCGAGGCGTTCTTCCGCTCCCACGCCAGCTCGCTCGGCCTCACCCGGGTCGCGACGAGCGCCTACCGCGCCAACCACATCGAGACCTTCCTGCCCGGGGTCCTCGCCCACGCCGCCCAGGGGTCGCTGAGGGGGAGCGATGTCGACGCCTTCCTGGTCCTCACCAACGACGAGAACTACGAGACGATGGGCTGGAGCTCGCTGGTCGTCGACCTCGGCTCGCCGGCGCTGGCCTTCTCCATGGCACGGGGCCTGCCGCGCGGCGACGCGGCCGAGCGGGGGGCGATCCGGGCCGGCACCGACGGCCGCTCGCTGATCGTCACCGCCCTCGACGGCGGCGCCCGCGATCGGTCGGCTGCAGAGCTCGGCGCCTTCTACGCCGCCGGGTGTGAGCTGGTCGAGCGGCTCGGCTCGCGATAGGGGCGCCCGAACCGAATGAGGGGAGCGCCCGGCTCAAACAGCGGGCGCTGGCCTACACTCGCCGACCTTGGACGGTCAGAGCCTTCCGCATCCAGCCTTTGAGCAGGCCTACCTTCCCGGAGGCCCGCTCACGATCGGATTCGAGAGCGCCGAGCTGAGCTATTCGAGCCTCGAGGTCGACCTCTACAACAGCGGGATCAACCAGATCCTCTCGGTGGCCGCGGCGCGGGGGCATCGGATCCTGCACTTCTCGATGGCCAACATCGGCCAGGACGGAGACGGATATGTCGCCGAGGCGGCGACGCTGGAGCTCGATCCGGCCTGGGATCGCGCCGAGCCGATCGAGGCCTACCGTCACCTGAGGGTGACCGGCCGGCCGACGGTGCCGCTCAGCGAGGTGCAGCTGTTCGTGGTCAGGGGCGATGACATTCGTACCGAGGAGACCGAGAACATCGAGGCCCTGCGCTGGGCCGCCGGCCACGCGAAGATGCTCGAGAGCGTCGAGGCGACCCTCTCGACGACCGACAAGTACGCGCCGATCGAACGCGCGCCCCAGCTTCCCCACCCGATCACCTTCCCCGTCGAGACCGTCGAGGATGCGCTCGAGGCGATCGAGAGCCTGCCGCGCGAGGAGCCGTACCTCGTGCTCAAGGACCGCTACGGGTTCGGCTGTGGCGAGCAGGTGCATCGGCTCGCCTTCGACGATCCCAATCTGAGGGAGAAGATCGGCGGCTTTCTCGAGACCTACGGCCAGGTCCTGATCCAGGAGTTCCGCGCCGAGGTGCTCGACGGCGATCTCGTCGTCTCCTTCTTCGACGACGAGTTGATCGGCGCGTTGCGCAGGCTCCCCGTCACGGGCGAGTGGAAGACGAACGCCAGCCTCGGGGCCGATCAGGTGGGCGTCACCCTGACGGCGGAGCAGGAGGCGATCGCTCGCGCGATGAAGCGCAGCTTCCCCGAGTGCCGCCTCGCCTCGATCGATCTGCTCGAATCGGGGCGGATCCTCGAGATCAACGCCTTCCCCGGTGGCGATGGGCTTCTGCAGAACTACGAGATCGTGCTCGGCGAGATCGTCATGGACCGGCTCGAAGAGGAGCTGCTGGGAACCGGGGTCGGGGAGGTGGCGCCGACGGCGCTCACCTGGGAGGCCCAGAAGCTCCCCGGCTTCCCGACCGGGACGCGCTGGACGGAGATCGAAGAGCTCTACCTCGCCCACGAGGGCGATCGCGAGGTCTACGACGTGCTCAGCGGCGACCGCTACGAGCTCGGCATTCGGGAGCTGATCGAGTTCGATGCCCGCAGCCCCGAGTACATCGTCTCGATCCCCCACGCCGGCGTCCTCATCCCGGAGGAGTTCCGCAATCGCTTCAGGCTCGGCGAAGACGCGATGGTCGAGATCGACCTCTACAGCGACCTCTGCTACGAGATGGCCGACGGGATGCACGTCGCCTCCGCGCTGGCGCCGTTCTTCGTCGACATGAACCGGACCCGGGAGGGATCCGAGGAGGGAGAGCTGCCGCGGCACCTGACGAACCCCGCGCACGAGTACTACAGCGTCGAAGACAGGCTGATGCTGCGCAAGCCCTACAGCGAGCAGGAGGAGGAGCGGGTGCTCGGCTACTACGACCTCTACCACGGCCTGCTGGATCGTCTGATCGACCGCATGCTCCGCGAGCGCGGCTACGCGCTCCTCTTCGACTGTCACTCGATGACCTCGACCGGGCTCGGTCGGGTCGAGGACGAGGGCCAGCCCCGGCCGGACTTCGTCACCGGAACGCTGGACGGCAGCTCCGCCCACGAAGAGATCATCGAGTCCTTCACGGAGACGCTGAGTCGCGTGACGGGGGAGCGCAACCTTGGCCTGACGACCTCCCGGGACGCCCCCTACTCAGGCGGCTTCATCACCCGCAGCCACCACGACCCCGACGGTCATGTCCACGTCCTGCAGCTCGAGGTCGCGATGGACGCCTACATGTATGAGGCGGTGGCGGAGACGCCGAAACGCTATGCGATCAAGGCTCCCCGCTTGCGGATTGTCCGCGATGCGGTACAGGAGTCCTTTCGCGCCGCCGCCGAAGCGGCCGAGCGGATTTACCACTGAGGCCCGCGCAGCGAAGGTGCTCCCCCGGCGGTCTTTCGACACCAGCCGCTCGGATGAGACGCGGACCACGTGCCAGACCAGGCGCACCTCTTCAGCCCGTCGATGATCAGGCCGGAGATGTCGACCTGCCACCAGGGCAATCCGTGCGTGGCCGAGGTCGGGAAGGCGTGGTGGCTGTTGTGGAAGGCCGCGCTATCCATCAGCAATTGCGGACTGATCGGCGTCTCGAATTCGCGACTGCCGAAGACGTGGCAGAGCGAATTGATGCTGTAGGTGAAGTGGTGCAGGACGAAGACGCGGACGAGGCCACCCCAGAGCAAGCCGGTGAGGGCGGCGAAAAGGGTGCCACCGTCGCCCAGCCGAGGAAGAAAGGCAACAGCAGGCCAGCGATCGCCCACACCACGAAGCTGCGATCCACCAAGCTCACCGTCGGATCCTTCAACAGGTCCGGCGCGAAGCGTGTCTTGCTGCCCCGCTCGGTGTGGATGAAGATCCAGCCGATGTGGGCGTGGAGGAGGCCGGCCAGAGCGCCACGCCAGCCGACGCCGTGGTCGACGTGCGGACTGTGGGGGTCGCCGGCGACGTCCGAGGCTGTGCTTGCGGTGGTCGGCGACCAGGGATGACGGGGCCCTCGATCGCCGCCGAGCCGAGGATGGCCAGCGCCCGCGCAGCCAGTCGTGGGTCTTGAAGGAGCGGTGGGTGAGGCAGCGGTGAAAGCCGACGGTGATCCCGAGCCCGGTGAAGAGGTACATGCCGAGGAAGAGCGAGACGTCACTCCAGTGCAGGGCGCTGCCCCAGACCTGCCAGGCAGCGAGACCGAGCGCGAGGAAGGGGACGACGGTCACGAGACCGGTGATGATCCGGTCGCGGGTCTCGTTCTCGACCGGCTGGACGTCCGAACGAAGAGGAGCGGGCATTGTTGACCTCCGTGGTGTGACGACTGACCGGAAGTCAAAGGTTGCTGCCGATTCGCCGATCGACCTCGAGGATGCCCTCCAACTCCCGAGGCTAGCAATCCCGGTCCTCTGAGGTGCTCGCTCAGACCAGGTCGGTCGGGTCCAGCACGAAGACCTCGCACATCATGTCGGGTTCCTGCTGGTTGCCACTCATGAAGCCGATCACCCTGCGTCCGGTCGCTTCTTCGATGACAGCTTCGAAGCGCTCGCGCATGAGCTCCTGGAACTCCATGCGCTGTTCGATCACGGCCGAGCCACGGCCGCCTCGCGAAGAGTCTGCTCGACCTGCGTATAGCCGCCGCGGAGGATGCAGACGACGAGGTCGTCCTGGTAATAGACTGGCCTGGTCGGGCCGCGACCGTAGTACTCCTTGAGCAGGCGACCAGGCCGTCGGAGATCGCGTCAGCTCGTCGCCGCGCTGACGGCGCGCGGCTGCTGCCTCCTCCGCCTCGCTCGGGCTGCGTTGGATTCCGCCTCTGCGATTCGCTCATGGTAGGCGACGCGCTACGCTGCTCACCGCACGTTGGGTTCTTCCACCCTCTGCCTCGCGCGCGTAGCGCGTCATCGCGCGACTCCGTCAGAGACGAAAAGAAGCCCGAGGTGCCGACCCCCCTCCTCCCCTATAGCGATGAGCTGCCGCCGCTACCAGCGATTCGCGCTGCATCGACGCTATACCATCCGCCCCTCAGCCAGCCGCGCTCACACACCTGACGCCTCTCATAGCCTCTACACCATCAACATGACAGCCAGCACGCTCGGCAGAAACCCGCAGCGCCTTCCCATGCAGGAGCGCTTCATCGGCGAGGTCGAGCGACTCTCCGGCCCCGAGGTCCTCGCTTTCATCTCCAACCACCACGTCGGGCCGGACCTGGAGGTCGAGCTGTTCGTGCTCCGGGATCCAACGGCTACCACAGGTCCGGACTGCTACCGTCGATAAGGGCGATCACCGGGATCGACGAGCCTTCGAAGCCGGCGCCGGAGACAGACGTGAAGATTCAGGTCAGCACCGACAACACGGTTGAGGGACACGACGAGCTGTCTCGACAGACCGAGGCCATCGTGGAGCGTGGGCTGGAGCGATTCGGCGACCGGGTCACGCGGGTGGAGGTCCACCTGAGCGACGTGGATGGCGCCAAGCACAGCGCGGATGACAAGCGTTGCCTGCTCGAGGCCCGTCTTGCGGGACACCAGCCACTGGTGGTCAGCGACCAGGCAGACAGCCTGCGGAGCGCCACCACCGGTGCGACCAGGAAGCTCGTCAGGACCCTCGACAGCACGCTCGGGCGCCTCAGCGATCACTGAGGACCTCACGACCCTGGCTCCTCAGGCGGGCGTGAACGCGCGAGTGGGATCCAGGCCACTCGACAGCCCGCCACCGCACCCATACAACTCAGCGCGCAGGAACCGCAACGGTCCGCTCGGTCTCGATTACTCAGGTAGGGAGAGGGCTCTGCGCGTCGAAGACACTCGTGTACATCTTGATTCAGGCCTCGACCAGAGGGGGGTGCGCGCATGGCTTCAAGTCCGAAAATCCCAGCTGCCCCGACCCCCCGCGAACGAACACGACAGCGGCAGTCGCGCCCGAATCCTGGTCACGGACGACCGGCCACAGATGCTCCTCGCGGTCGAGGCCGCCCTGGGGAGCCTCCACGAGTGCGAGTTCGCCGCCAGCGTCGACGAAGCGCGCGAGAAGCTCGTAACCCGGGGCTTCGAGCTGGCGATCTGCGACGTCAACGCCGCCGGGGAGCCGGCGATGGCGCTTGCCGAGGAGATCCTGCTCGAACAGCCCACGATCGCGGTCGTCGTGATCACCGCAGATGACGACCCCGCGGTGGCAGACCGGGCCCTGGCGCTCGGGGTCCATGGTTACCTGATCGAGCCCCTGCGGCAAGGGCAGCTGCTGATCGCGGCGATGAACGCACTGCGCTGGCGCGAGCTGGAGATCGCCAAGGCCTCGCAGGCCCGCAATCTCTCAGAGCAATTCCAGACGATGATCGACAGGGCGCCGCTTCCGATCTACGCCAAGGACGCCTCGCACCGCTACGTCGTCGCGAATGCGAAGGCCGACGAGCTGGCCGGGCTCGAGCGCGGGAGGCGATCGGCAAGACCGACGGGGACTTCATGGACCCAGCCGCAGCGGAGAGGGCCCGGAGCGGCGACAGCAGCGTCCTTGCCAGCGCCGAGGCGTTCGAGGTCGACGAAGAGAGGCTCATCGGTGGCGCCAGAAGGACGTTTCACACGGTCAAGTTCCCGCTCCTGGATGCGCTCGGGATCGTCACCGCTGTCGGTGGGGTATCGCTCGACATCACTCCCCAGCGGGAAGCGATACGCCTGCGTGATGAACTGGCCGCTGCCCAGCGAGACGCAATCGAGGAGCTTCGGCTTTCGCGGGAAGAGACCGTCGAGCGGCTGGTCAGAGCGATCGAGAGCCACGACCTCTCGACCGGGCAGCACATCCTCAGAATCGGGCGAGTCGCGGCGTTTCCTCGCCGATCGCCTCGGTCTCGCCCCGGAGCGGATCGAGCTGCTCCGGGTGGCGGCGCCGATGCACGACATCGGCAAGATCGGCGTCCCAGCCGAGATCCTTCACAAGCCCGGGCCCCTGACCGCGGACGAGCGGGAGGAGATGGAGCTGCCACGCGGAGATCGGCTACGGGATCCTCTCCGAATCCGAGAGCGAGCTCGTGCGCATGGCGGCGACGATCGCGCTGACCCACCACGAGCGATTCGACGGCACCGGCTACCCGCGCCGACTGGCCGGTGCGGCGATTCCAGTTGAGGGGCGCATCACGGCCGTCGCCGACGTCTTCGATGCCCTCCTCAGCGACCGCCCGTACCGGTCGGGACTGGCCCTGCCGGAGGTCGCCGCCTTGATGGGCGAGGGCAGGGGGACGCAGTTCGATCCCGAGATCCTCGACATCCTCCTGGACAACCTCGACGAGTGCGTCGCCTTCCGCGCCTGAGGTCAGCGGTCGCGACAGGCCGCCTCCCGGTCGAGCGAATTCAAGCTTTCCGACCTCGGGGTCGATACCGATCGAACACCGGAGCAGGCATCCGACTCATGCACCCTCGTCGCGAGGCGGGTCCGCAGGGTTACGGGACTCCACCGGAGTCCGCCGCAACCGCCCGAAGACGAGCGTCGAACTGCCTGCTCGTATATGGGAGGACGATCATGTCCAACCGCTTTCGACTTGGGCGACGTCGCTTTGCCGGCGCCGCCGTGCTGATCACCCTGGCACTGGCGGCGATTCCAGCAGCCGCGCAGGCCTCCGCAGTCAGCCTCGCCACCGCGGGTCCCTTCGTGGTCCTCGGCGGCTCGGCAGTGACCAATACCGGGCCGTCGTTCCTCAACGGCGAGCTCGGCGTCACGCCCGGCACCTCGCTGACCGGCTTCGGGCTCCCGGCCGTCGTCAACGGCGCCACCCACGACAACGACGCCGTCGCCGCCCAGGCGCAGGGTGACCTGACCACCGCCTACAACGTCGCCGCAGGCCAGCCGATCCCGCCGGGCAACGACCTGACCGGCACCGACCTCGGCGGGCTCAGCCTAACCGCCGGCGCCTACGGCTTCAGCACCTCGGCCCAGCTCACGGGCCAGCTGACGCTCGACGCGCAGGGCGATCCCAACGCGCAGTTCGTCTTCGTCATCGGCTCGACGCTGACCACCGCCTCGGCCAGCTCGGTCATCCTCACCAACGGCGCCTCCCCCTGCAACGTCTACTGGAAGGTCGGCAGCTCGGCGACGCTCGGCAGCACCACGGTGTTCGTCGGCAACCTGATGGCCCTGAGCGACATCTCCCTCAACAATGGCGTCACGGTCACCGGCCGGGTCCTCGCCCGCAACGGCCAGGTGACCCTGATCAACGACGTGCTCAGCAACGCCGGCTGCGCGACCGGCTCGTCCTCGACGCCGAGCGAAACCACGAGCGGCGACACCGCAACCACCACCACGCCTGCGGTCGCCCCGGCCAACCACAAGAAGAAGAAGGGGGCGAAGGCGGGCAAGAAGGGAACCGCGACCCTGACCCGGGGCAAGAAGAGGCCCGCCGGGGTGCGCGCCACCGTCCGCGGCAAGAAGATCAAGAAGGTCGTGTTCACCGACAACGGCGCTCGGGTCGGCGGCTCCGGTCACCAGGTGCGAGTGCCGGTAACGCCGGGCAGGCACAAGGTCGTCGCCCACGTCACCTTCACCGACTCGACCCCGTCGCGGACGCTGCGGTTCCATTTCCGCGTCCCGTGGCCGGTGCTCCATCCGCGAAACGGTCACTCGCAGTTCACGGGGTGACGAACCTCCCCCGCCCACGGCTCCCCGGCATCCGCCGGGGAGCCGCCGTCTTCGGCCTGGCGCTCTTGGTCGGGCCCGCGACCTGCATGGCGAACAGACCCCCGGCGCTGGCCCCAGGCGCGATCGCGCCGAAGGCGTCCTCGAGCCGGCCCGTCGTCGCCCTGCTCGGAGGACACGTCGTGCGCAAGGCACCCCGCGCCGGCGCGCGTGGGGTCGAGTCGGTCGCGTCAAGGCGACCGTTGACCGGAGCCAGGACCGTTCTGCCGCTTCTCGGTCACGGCGGTCGCGGTGGCTCCTGGCTACGCGTTCGGCTGCCGGGCAGGCCAAACGGTCACAGCGGCTGGATCTCGTCCAACCGCACCAGGATCGGATCGACGCGCTGGCGCCTGCGGATCGAGCTATCGGCCCGACGCGTCACCGTCTTCGAAGGCAACCGTGCGGTGCGGCGATTCCATGCGGTCGTCGGCAAGCCCTCGACCCCGACGCCACGCGGCAGCTTCTTTGTCGAAGAGGCGCTCGCCCTCTCGGCCGGCGAAGCTGGATCCCCCTTCGCGCTCGCCACCAGTGCCCGCTCCAACGTGTTGCAGGAATTCGACGGCGGACCGGGACAGATCGCCCTGCACGGCACGCGCCACCTCAGCGGCGCGCTCGGAAGCGCCCGCTCTCACGGCTGCATCCGGGTCAGCACCCGGGCGATCGCCTGGCTCGCAAGCCGGATCGGCGCCGGAGTACCGATCACGATCTCGCAGTAGAGGCGTTGACCGCTAGACGAAGATGCGACGCTGAGGGCGCAGTTGTTCCCGGTATGCGGGAACAACTGCGGTCTCGCCTGGTGCGTCATCCGGGCGTGCCCTGTCGTGGAATCGATCATCCAGGCCCAACGCCTCGTAGCCCCACCCGGTCTCGAGGGGCGAGAGGTTCCGTCGAAGAGCAGCTTCACGCCGCAGGCTCGACACCCGCGCCTGCGGCGAGCTGGCCGAGTGCCGTACTGACGGTAACGCGGGTGCCGCGGATGCTGGGAAGGCCGCGCATCCGAAGCGGCTGAAGGTGCCCGGTGTCAGGCATTCCCGTGTCCGATCACCAAAACTCGTAGATCGTCGGCCACATACCGTCGCTGTCCGCGCGCCCCCGCCTCTCGCTCGCTCAAGACCCCCCGTTCCTCCATCCGCCGCAGCAAGCGTAGTGCGGTGGGACGGCTGACGCCTAGGCGGCTCTCGATCGAGCGGGTGGTGATTACCGGGTTCTCGCAGATCAGGTCCACGAGGGCCACGGCGTTGGCGGTTCCGAGGGACGCCGCGACTTCAACATATCGGTCGCGCAGCTCAACGATCTGCCGGGCGCGGCCCACCGCGTCCGTGGCCTCAGTCTTCACGGAGCTCAGGAAGAGATCGACCCACGGCAGCGCGTTGCCCGACTCACGGAGGGCCTGCAGCGCCGCGTAGTAGGCGTCCCGGTTCCGCTCCAGATAGGCGCTCAGGTAGAGCAGCGGAGCGGGCAGGCGGCCACGTGCGACGAGGAAGAAGACGAGCATCAGCCGCCCCAGGCGCCCGTTCCCGTCCAGGAACGGGTGGATCGTCTCGAATTGAGCGTGCAGCAGGGCGTTCTGGACCAGCAGCGGCAACTCCGGTTCCTCGTTGGCGAATCGCTCCCAGTCGGCCAGCAACCTGGGCAGCTCGGACGGCGGCGGCGGTACGAACGGCGCCGACTCGATCGTCGATCCCGGCGGGCCGATCCAGTTCTGGGTCCTGCGGAACTCGCCGGGGGCAAGGTCGCGACCGCGGACGCCGGCCATCAGCCGCTCGTGCATTTCCCGCAGCAGCCTGGAGCTGATCGGCAGCTCGTCGAGCCTTGCCATCCCCCAGCGCATCGCTTCCACGTAGTTGACGACTTCCTCGACATCTGGCCCCGCAGGGGCCCCCGCAGCGTCGGCATCCAGCACCTCCCCGATCGTCGCCCGCGTTCCCTCGATGCGCGTCGAGGAGACAGCCTCCCTGAGCAGGTACGGGCGAACGAGGAGGTCCGGATTTGGCAGCAACCCCCCGACGGCGGCGAGCTGTCCGAGGGCGGCCTCCGCGTCCGCGAGGAGCATCACGGTGGAGCTCGATAGATCGAGCGCTCGCGGTATCGGCTTCGGGAGATAGGCGACGTACCCGTGGCGCCCCGAAGTGCGCCTAGCAATGCCGAACTCGGTCGAACGGTAGCTGGCGGCGTCCATGCCGCAAGCATAGCGCGACTCTAACGGATATCTAGGAAAACATTAGAGACGGCATGAGACCCTAACGAGGGCGTTCAGGTCGATTCGGAGAGCAACTGCTCGAGCACGCTGTCCACGGCGTCTTCCAAACTCTCGTTGCACCCCCGAATCTAGCCGCTGATCCGACCGGAACCGTTTGTGCTGCCGAGCGCCGACGGAGCCGGCCTATCCGCGAAAACACCCGCGAGCACCATCACGCGCAGATTCAGGTCGGATCGGCCGGTTCATGGCCTCACCACGCGGTCCACCCTCCGTCGACCGCCAGGACATGGCCGGTCACCGAGCGGGCGCGGTTGCCGGCCAGGTAGAGGACCGCGGCGGCGACGTCCTCCGTCGAGGCGATCTCGCCACCCGGAATGCGGCGGGAGACCTCGGCGGCGAACTCCGGGTCTTCGAGCATCGGCCTGGTCATCGGCGTCTCGACGAAGGTCGGGGCGACCGCGTTGACGGCGATCCGCTGCGGCGCCCACTCGACCGCCAGCGCCTTGGTCAGGCCGTTGACGGCGTGCTTGGTCGCGCAGTAGGCGGCGCGTCCCGGGTATCCGACCGAGCCCATCTGCGAGGAGACCGTCACGATCCTCCCCCCTCCTCCCCGCTCGAGCATCCGCCGCCCGACCGCGCGACAGGCGAGAAACGTCCCGCGCACGTTGACGTCGAGGAGCAGGTCGAAGTCCTCGAGGCCGTACTCCGCGGTCGGGCCGGTGCGGTTGAGTCCGGCCGCGGTGACGAGGATCGCCAGGGGAGCGTGCTGGTCGGCCCGCGCCACGACGGCTTCGAGGGCCTCGGCGTCGGTCACGTCGGCGACCTCGGCATGCGCCGTGCCGCCGGAGGACCTGATCTCGGCGACGACCGCCTCGAGCTCGGGGGCCGAGCGCGCGATCACGGTCACGGTCGCGCCGGCTTCCGCCAGGCTGAGCGCAGCGGCGCGGCCGAGCCCGCGCCCTCCGCCGGTGACCAGCGCGTGGCGGCCGTCGAGCCGCTCGGAGGGAAGCGGCACCGCTAGCCCCGGACGGCCGGCGCGAACTTCGCCACCCGCGCGTCGCAGCTGCGCGCGTGGGCCTCGAACCCCTCGACCCGGCACTGGCGCGCGCAGATCTCGCCGATGCGAGCGCTGGCGGCGGGCTCGCGGACCTCCTGGTGAGTCGCGGTCTTGAGAAATTTGCCGACCCACAGACCGCCGGTGTAGCGGGCGGCGCCGGCGGTGGGCAGGACGTGGTTGGTTCCGATCGTCTTGTCGCCGTAGGCGACCGTGGTCCCTTCGCCGAGGAAGAGGGCGCCGTAGTCGCGCAGCCGCTCGAGGTACCAGCGCGGGTCCTCGGTGAGGACCTCGACGTGCTCGTAGGCGAGCTCGTCGGCGGCCGCAACGGCCTCCTCCGGCGTCGCGACGAGCCGGATCGAGCCATGCTCTTCCCATGCCTTGCGGGCCGTCTCGGCAGTCACCAGTCCCGCCCCGAGCTGGCGCTCGATCTCGGCCTCCACCCTGGGAATGAGATCGGCCGCGGTGGTGATCAGCGCCGCCGGAGAGGTCGGTCCGTGCTCGGCCTGGCCGATCAGGTCGGCGGCGACGATCGCCGGGTCGGCGCCGCCGTCGGCGATCACGAGGATCTCCGTCGGACCGGCGAGGAGGTCGATCCCGACCTCGCCGAAGAGCTGGCGCTTGGCCTCGGCGACGAACGCGTTGCCGGGCCCGACGAGCATCTTCACCCGCGCGATCTCCTCGGTGCCCAGCGCCAGCGCCGCCAGCGCCTGGACACCCCCGAGGACGTAGATCTCATCCGCGCCGGCGAGGTGCATCGCGGCGATCGTCGCCGCCGTCGGGCGGCCTTCGAAGGGCGGCGTGCAGGAGGCGATCCGCTCGCAGCCGGCGACCTTCGCCGTCACCACGCTCATGTGCGCCGAGGCGACCATCGGGTAGCGGCCGCCCGGCACGTAGGTGCCGACGTCGGAGATCGGAAGGTGACGGTGGCCGAGGAAGACGCCGGGCAGGGTCTCGACCTCGACGTCGATCAGCGAGGCCCGCTGGGCCTCGGCGAAGCCGCGGACCTGAGCCTGAGCGAAGCGGATGTCCTCGACGGTCTGCTCGTCGACTTCGGCGAGGCAGCGCTCGATCTCCCCCGCCGAGAGCCGGAAGCTCTCCGGCTCCCAGCCGTCGAAGCGGGCCGAGTGCTCGCGCACCGCCTCGTCCCCTCGCTCCCGTACGTCGGCGATGATCGCCGCCACGGCCTCCGGGACGGACGGCCGCTGCTCAACCTTGGACGCGCTCTCGGGCATTTGCATCCTCCTGCGTCTCCTTCTTGCTTGTCGTTTGTGGATCGATCTGCAGCACCGGCTTGACGATCTCCCCGCTCTCGGCGGCGCCGATCGCCTCCTCGATCTGCGCAAACGGGACCGCCTCGGTGAAGCGCTCCAAGGGCAGCTCTCCCCTGGCATGCAGCTCGACGAGGCGAGGCAGGAACAGCTGCGGGACGCTGTCCCCCTCGAGGATCCCGCGGACTGCCTTGCCGTGGACGAGATCGGTCTGGGCGAAGGTGACCTCGCCGGCGATCGAGGAGACGCCGACCAAGCCGGCGACGCCGCCGATCGCCAGGGCGTCGACGGCGGCGCGGACGACCTCTGGCCGGCCGCTGGTCTCGACCGCGAACTCGAGCTCGTCGCGGGACGCATCTCGCACGGCCGCGGCGAGATCGGCGTGCTCCCGAGCGTCGAGGGTCTCGGTCGCGCCCAGCTCACGCGCGAGGCCGAGGCGGGCGGCGTTGACGTCGACGGCGACGATCTCAACGGCGCCGGCGGCCTTCGCCCCCATCACCGCGCTGAGTCCGACCGATCCGGCGCCGAACACGGCGACCCGTGCCCCAGCCGGCACCGCGAGGCTGTTGACGATCGCCCCGAACCCGGTCTGCACGCCGCAGCCCAGCGGCGCCAGGACCTCCAGCGGCGTCGCCGCCGGCACCTTGACCGCGTCGAGCTCGTTGACCAGCGTGTGCGTGGCGAAGCTCGACTGGCCGAAGAAGTGGCCATGGACCGCCTCGCCTCGCTCTGAATAGGCGCTGGAGCCGTCCGGGCGCAGCCCACCGAAGTTGCGGCGAAAGCCGTCGATGCAGTAGGCGGGGCGGCCGGCGAGGCAGGTTCGGCAGCGGTGACAGGCGGAGAAGCTCATCAGCACCCGGTCGCCGGCCGCGAAGCCGGAGACGGCGTCGCCGACCGCCTCGACCACCCCGCTCCCCTCATGGCCCAGCACCGCCGGCAGCGGCACGGGGTACAGCTGGTCGCGAGCGATCAGGTCCGCGTGGCAGACGCCGGAGGCGACGACCCTCACCAGCAGCTCGTCGGCGCGCGGCTCCGCGAGCTGCAGCCGGCGGAGCTCGAAGGCACCGCCACGCTCGCGCACGACAGCCGCGGTGATCTCGATGCCGCTCACGCGGGCTTGGATCCGGGTGCCGGGGATGCCTTCGCGACCGAGCGCCGCTCCCGAACCAGGCGCACCAGGCGGTCGACGGACTCCCGGGCCAGGCCCCAGACCCCCTCCGGGGCCAGTCGCACGATCACGACCAGCAGGGCGCCGGTGAGCAGGGCACTCAGTTCAGGCGAGCTTTCGAGCTGCTGCTGTATCCCGTAGTAGACGATGAGGACGCCGATCAGCGGCCCGAGCAGGGTGCCGACTCCCCCCACCACCGTCATCACCACCGCGTTGATCGTCCAGGTGAGCCCGAACGCCGAATACGGCTCGATGCTGACCTGGTGGACGGCG
>CAWEOH010000005.1:0-169922 GCA_963810455.1 uncultured Actinomycetes bacterium | reverse complement strand
GTCGGGAAAGTATAGGCGCGGAGCCGAGAAACCGCTGATTCGAACACACTTTTCCCCGCATATTCGCGAGATCTGCGGGCGGCGAGAGGGGCCGCGAGTGGCTAGGCCCAGGACGCGGCGGAGTACTCGCCCTCGGGGTGTACGCCGATCAGGAGCGCGGTGACCTTGGCGTCGGAGCGGTTGAGGATCGTGCGGCTCGCCGGCGGCTCGATCGAGGCGAAGGTCCCGGCCGGCGCCGGGTGGTCCTCGCCCTCGATCCGCAGCACCGCCTCGCCCTCGAGGATCACGTAGAGCTCGACCTGGCCGCTCTCGGCCTCGTCGTGCTCGGGGATCTCGCCGCCGGGCTCGATCTCGACCAGGTTGAAGCCGAAGGCGGAGGTGCCGAGCGCCTTGCGGGCGAGCTTCCAGGTGCTCTCGCCCGAGCCCTCCATCGACTCGAACTCGTCGCGGTGCTTGATCGTGAAGCCGGCCATCGCTCACCGAACAGTAGCCGGCGCCCGCCCACCGCGGGCGGGTGCGGCTCAGTAGCTCCAGTCGGGTTCGGAGGCGTTCTTGGCCAGAACCTTGCCGCTTGCCCTTGCCGGAGAACGGCATCCGGATCACCTTCGGGTGCGTGACCGCCTCGAAGGCGCCTTCGTAGCCGAGAGCGAACTTGCCGTCGGCCGAGAGCGCGGTGCCGATGAAGCCGACCTCGCGCTTCTTGCCGATCGCGTGCTGGGCGCCGGTCTTGGCGTTGACGCCGACCGCGTAGCTCGTGTCCTGGCCGCCGAACTCGGCCAGGATCCGCCTGCCGTCGGCCGACCAGTCGGTCGGGGTCAGGCCCTGCAGCAGCGGGCCGACCTTGGTGTGGGTGAGGCGCTTGACGCCCTTGCCCTGTTCGTTCATCAGGTAGAGCTCGTTCTTCGGCCCGTACCTGCGCCGCTTCGCCCCGAGCTGCTTGGCGAAGACGATCTGCCCGCGCGGCCCCCAGAGCGGGTTGGTCGAGCGATGGTCGCCGGTGAGCCGCTTCGGCTTGCCGCCGGCGACCGAGACCCGGTAGACGTCGCTGCGCGGCGGGTAGCGTTCGCTGCCTGCCTTGGCGTAGACCAGCTCGTCGCCTTCCGGCGAGAAGCTGAAGCCGCTGAAGTAGCCCTTCGCGACCACCTTCTGCTGGCCCGTCGCGACGCGTGATCACGACCAGCTTGCGCTTGCCCAGTTCGCCGCCGCGCAGCGCCGCGATCAGTTCCGAGTCCGGCGAGAAGGCGAGCAGGAACTGTTCCCGCCAGTTGACCATCAGCGTCTCGCCGGCGCCACCCGAGGTCGGGGCCAGCTTCAGTTCGGCCTTGTGGCCCTTGCCTTCGTGGAAGTAGGCGACCGAGCCGCCGTCGGGCGAGACGTGGGGGCTGTTGCCGGGCCCGATCCTGCGGGCGTCCTTGCCGTTGTCCTTGGCGGCGAAGACGACCGGCTTGTAGGGGTTGTGCACGTAGGTGAGCGTCGCCTGGGCGGCGGCGGGGAGGGCGAGCAGCGCGGCGAGCGCGAGCAGGGGCAGCAGCAGTCGGGACTTCGGCAAGGGTGGCATGGCGCGATCGTATTCCCGCCGGGCGCGGCGGTGGACGAAATGCCTAGAGCTCGGGGACGTCGGCGCCGAGGGGCTCGAACGGCATGCGGCGCACCTCGGCCCAGCCGGCGCAGCGCTGCTCCAGGGCGGCGGCGACCTTGCCCGCCTCCTGCCAGGTGGTCCAGACGAGGACGGTCGGGCCGGCGCCGGAGATCGTCGCCCCCAGCGCCCCCAGCTCGCGCGCGCTGTCGACGATCTCCATCGAGCGCGGGTAGAGCTGGCGGCGACGCGGCTGGTGCAGGCGGTCGCCGAGGCCGCGGGCGACGAGGTCGAGGTCGGCGCTCGCGCAGCCCCAGCACCAGCAGCGCCGCCGCGGAGACGTTGGCGACCGCGTCGGCGAGCGGCACCTCGGCCGGGATCGCCGCGCGGGCGCGCTCGGTCGAGACCTCCTCGGGCGGGATCACGACGATCCCCTCGAGCCCGTCGGGCGGATCGAAGCGGGCCGCCAGCGGCGCCCCGTCCTCGCCGGCGCCGCAGACGACGAAGCCGCCGTAGATCGCGGCGGCGACGTTGTCGGGGTGCCCCTCGATCTCGCTCGCCCGCGCCAGCATCTCCTCCTTGCTCAGCGCCAGCTCGTAGAGGTGGTCGGCGGCCGCGAGGCCGGCGACGATCGCCGCCGCGCTGGAGCCGAGCCCGCGCGCCAGCGGGATCTCGCTGCGCAGCCGGAAGGCGATCCCGTCGGCCGGGTGCAGCGTCTCGAAGGCGCGCACGATCAGGTTCTCGCGCCCGGTCGGCACGTCCAGGCCGCCCGGCTCGAACGAGTACTCGCCGGTCTCCTCGACTTCGAGGTCGAGGTGCAGCGCGACGGCAGCCGCCATCGCGTCGTAGCCCGGCCCGAGGTTGGCCGAGGAGGCGGGGACGCGGACCAGTCGGCGCCGGGCGGTCACGGCAGCGCGCTCAGGAGAACACCGCGCGCTCGACGGCGGCGAGGTCGTTGTCGCAGGCGATCACCGCGGGGGCTTTGCCGAGCGCGGTGTCGGGGTCCTTGAGGCCGTGGCCGGTGAGCACGCAGACGACCGACTCGGGGACCGCGACGCCCTCGGGCACGGGCAGGCCGTGGGCGAGCAGGCCGGCGACCGAGGCGGCGGAGGCAGGCTCGCAGAAGACCCCTTCGGCCGTCGGCGAGCCAGCGGTAGGCGTCGAGGATCTGCTCGTCGGAGACGGCGGCGACGCGGCCGCGCGAGGCGGTGAAGGCGGCCATCGCCTCCTCCCAGCGGGCCGGGTTGCCGATCCGGATCGCCGAGGCGACCGTCTCCGGGTTGGCGACCGGCTCGCCGCTGACCAGCGGCGCCGCGCCCTCGGCCTGGAAGCCGTAGAGGACCGGCGCCGTCCCTTCCTCCTGGAAGCCGCGCCAGTAGGCGGTGACGTTGCCGGCGTTGCCGACCGGGATCGCCAGCGCCTCGGGGGCGCCGCCGAGGTCCTCGACGATCTCGAAGGCGCCGGTCTTCTGGCCTTCGATCCGGTGCGGGTTGACCGAGTTGACGAGCTCGATCGGGTGCTTCTGGGAGAGCTCGCGGACGATCCGCAGGGCGTCGTCGAAGTTGCCCTGCAGCGCCACCACCCGCGCCCCGTGCATCAGCGCCTGCGCCAGCTTGCCGATCGCGATCTTGCCCTCCGGCACGATCACCGCGCCGCGCATCCCCGCCCGCGCCGCGTAGGCGGCGGCGCTCGCCGCCGTGTTGCCGGTCGAGGCGCAGATCACCGCCTCCGCCCCGCGCCCCTTGGCCCGCGAGACCGCGACCGTCATCCCCCGGTCCTTGAACGAGCCGGTCGGGTTGAGGCCCTCGAACTTGAGATAGGCGCGGGCGCCGATCCGCTCCGAGAGGCGCGGCGCCTCGATCAGCGGCGTCGAGCCCTCGTGCAGGCTGACCACCGGGTCCCCCGGCTGCAGCGAGAGCCGCTCGCGGTAGCGCTCGATCAGCGCTGCCGCCACTAGAACTCTTCCTCGATGACGTGGATGTAGCGGGCCGGCGCCCGCATGTCCCCGAGCTCGTCGAGCGCCGCCACCGCCGCCGCGAAGCGCGACCCGAGGCACTCGTGGACGACCATCACCAGCCGCGCGTCCTCGCCGATCCCGCGCTGGACGACGCTCTTCACCGAGATCTCGTGGTCGCCGAGCACGGTCGCCACCCGGGCCAGCACGCCGGGCTGGTCGGCGACCTCGAGGTGCAGGTAGAAGGAGGACGGGACGTCGGCGACGACCGGCAGCTCGGTGCGGGTCTCGTGCACCGGCGTGTCGCCGGCGAGGATCGAGACGACGTCGCCGAGCACCGCCGAGGCGGTCTGCGTGCCGCCGGCGCCGGGCCCCGACATCGTCACCTCGTTGATCGCCGGCGCCTCGACCATCACCGCGTTGAACGGCCCTTCGATCGGCGCCAGCGGGTGACCGCTGTAGAGGAAGCAGGGGAAGACGCGGACGCTGATCCCGCCGTCGCGCCGCTCGGCGACGCCGAGCAGCTTCAGCTTCAGGCCGAGCTCCTTGGCGTAGGCGAGGTCGTCGGGCTGGATCGACTCGATCCCCTCGTAGGGCACCTCGGCGAGGTCGACCGGCGTGTGGAAGGCGAGCCGGGCGAGGATCGCCATCTTCGCCGCCGCGTCGGCGCCGCTGACGTCGTCGGAGGGGTCGGCCTCGGCGTAGCCGAGCCGCTGCGCCTCGGCCAGCACCTCCTCGTAGGGCGGCGCCGCTCGCCCCCATCTCGGTGAGGATGAAGTTGGTCGTCCCGTTGACGATCCCGAACACCTTCTCGATCCGGGTGACGCCGAAGCTCTCCTGGATCGTGCGGACGATCGGGATCACCGCCGCCACCGCCGCCTCGAAGCGCAGCTGCACCCCGGCCTCGCGGGCGACGCCGAACAGCTCGTCGCCGTGCTGGGCGAGCAGCTGCTTGTTGGCGGTCACCACCGGGCGCCCGGCGCGCAGCGCGTCGAGCACGTACTGGCGCGCCGGGTCGGTCCCCCCCATCAGCTCGACGACCAGGTCGGAGCGGGCGAGGATGTCGCCGAAGTCGCCTTCGGAGCGGGTCAGCGACGCCGGCCAGCTCCGGCCGCCGCCCGGTCGCCGCCTCGACCGACTCGGCGCTCTCGGCGAGCAGCTCGGCGAAGGCGGCGCCGACGGTGCCGCGGCCGAGCAGCCCGATCCGGACCGGTTTGGGGCCGTCGTCAGACATCGCGCGCGGTCAGGTCCTCGTAGGTCTCGCGGCGGACGACGACCCGGGCCTCGCCGTCGCGGCAGAAGATCACCGGCGGCCGCGGCACGCCGTTGTAGTTGCTCGCCATCGCGTAACCGTAGGCGCCGGTCGCCGGCGTGACCAGGACGTCGCCGACCGCCGGCTCGGCCACCATCGCGTCGCGGACGACGACGTCGCCGGACTCGCAGTGCATGCCGGCGACGGTGACCAGCGTGTCGGGCTCGGCGCCGGCGCGGTCGGCGACCAGCGCTTCGTAGCGCGAGCCGTAGAGCATCGGCCGCAGGTTGTCCGACATGCCGCCGTCGACGGCGACGTAGGTGCGGACCCCGGGGATCTCCTTGACCGTGCCGACGCGGTAGGCGGTGACGCCGGCGTTGGCGACCAGCGAGCGGCCCGGCTCGACCAGGATCCGCACGCCCTCGCCGAAGACCTCGGCGACGCCGCGGACCTTGACGTCGACGTAGGCGTCGATCGAGGGCGGCTCGTCCTCGGCGGTGTAGGCGACGCCGAGGCCGCCGCCGACGTTGACCACCCGGCACCACTCGCCGGCCAGCTCGCCGAGGGCGCGGATCGCCAGCGTGTAGGGCTCGAGCTCGAAGATCTGCGAGCCGATGTGGGCGTGCAGCCCGACCAGCTCGAGCTTGCTCGGAGGCGAGCACCCGCTCGACCGCGCGCGCCGCCAGCCCGTCCTCGAGCCCGAAGCCGAACTTCGAGTCGAGCTGGCCGGTGGTGATGTAGTCGTGGGTCGAGGGCTTGATCCCCGGCGTCACCCGGATCAGCACCCGCTGGCGCCGCTCGAGCAGCCGCTCGCAGCGCTCGATCTCGTCGAAGGAGTCGAGGATCAGGTGGCGGACGCCGGCGCGGGCGGCGAAGAGGATCTCCTCGTCGGTCTTGTTGTTGCCGTGCATGTGGATGCGGTCGGGGTCGAAGCCGGCCCTGCAGCGCCATGTGCAGCTCGCCGCCGGAGGCGACGTCGACCGAGAGCCCCTCCTCGGCGCAGAGCCGGTAGGCGGCGGTGCAGGGCAGCGCCTTGCTGGCGAAGAGGACCTCGAAGTCGGCGTGGCGGCGCTCGAACGCCTCGACGTAGGCGCGGGCGCGGGCGCGGATGTCGTCCTCGGCGTAGAGGTAGGCCGGGGTGCCGAGCTCTTCGGCGAGCTCGACGACGTCGCAGCCGGCGATCTCGAGGTGGCCGCGCTCGTTTACGCGGCTGCCGGCGGGATAGACCGCCGAGCCCTCGATCGGGTCGCTCGCCAGCGACCCCGCCTGTTCGCCTTCCGCCATCGGACGGCATTCTGACTGGCGCGCGCCAGACCGCGCAGGCCAAGGACGCAGGGAGCGCGGCGTGCTCTGCACGCGAGCGACCGAGGACGCCGGCCTGCGCGGTCTGGCGCCGTCAGTGTTTCGCCGAGCAGGCCGCCGACCGCTTCGACGGTTTCGTCGACCGACGTTCGCCGACCGACGATTCGGGGCCGGCGGCGCCGTTGACGACTCCTTCGGTGACTTCGGTGACGCCGCTTTCCTGCAGGGCGCCGCCGGGCACGGTTTCGTCGACGCCGTTGACCGTTTCGTTCACGGTTTCGGTCAGTTGCGCCGGAGGGCGAGGAGCGTGGTCGAGCCGCCTGCCGACGAGCCGCCGCCCGGGACGAGCCGCCGCCGGAGGGCGAGGAGGATGAGCTGCCGCTCGGGCTGCCGCCGGAGCCGCCGCCGCTCGGCTGCGAGGCGGTCGAGTTGCCGCCGCCGGAGCCGCCCGACCCGCCGGAGCCGCCGGCCTCCGCCGCCAGCCGCCTTCGGGGCTGCCGGCAAGCTCGCTTCTTCGGGCTGCGACCGCCGCCGGCGTTGCCGTGGCCAGCGCCGCCATTGTCGCCGGATCCACCACCGGCTTCGGTTCCCGCCGGCCCCGGAGCTCGCCGCGATCCCGCCGCTGCCGGCCCTGGCGGCGCCGGCCGAGCCGGGCACCGCCCGCGCCCGGGAGACGCGTCCCCCGCCGTCGCTGCCGCCGAGCGCCGCCACCGGCCACTTCTCGAAGACCTGCGCCGAGACGAGCAGGACGAAGGCGACGATGGCGACCGCGATCAACGTGGCTCCCGACATCGCGCTGACCAGATAAGTGTGCGCCTGGCGAATCATCTGCCTCTGCTAAAGGTAGCCCATGGGATCGGTCACCTGACCGTATATCCGCACCTCGAAGTGCAGGTGCGGACCGAGGCAGTAACCGGTGCAGCCGGTGTAGCCGATCACCTCGCCCTGGCTGACCGAGTCGCCGAGCGAGACCGAGAAGGCGCTCTGGTGGGCGTAGCAGGTGGAGAGCCCGCCGCCGTGGTCGATGCAGGTGTAGTTGCCGTAGCCGCCGCTGGAGGCCTCCGGCTGCTGCAGGGCGACGGTGCCGGCGGCGGCGGCGCGGATCGGCGTCCCTTCCGGCACCGCGATGTCGATCCCCGGGTGGTACTCGTAGCCGGCGCCGATGTCGCGGCCGCCGAAGCCCGAGGCGATCGGGCCGTTGACCGGCCAGATCAGGCCGCCGCTGCCTTCCTGGATCGGGCCGGCCGGCAGCGGCGCCGATCCCGTTTCCGCCAGCTGGGCGGCGATTTCGCCCTGGATCGCGGCGACCGAGCCGTCGAGCTCGACCTCGTGGCTGGCGATCCGGGCTAGCGCCGCTTCCCGGCTGCGGCGCGCGCCGACCAGCGCCAGCTGGCGCCCGGCGAGCTCGCTGCGGGTGCTGGCCAGCGCCGACTCTTCGGCGGCGATCGAGTTCCGCGCCGATTCGATCCGCAGCTTCGAGTCGCGGCGGCGGGCGACGATCTCGGCGACTTCGTCGCGCAGGTCGCGGACGCGGCCGGCGACCGCCTGGTCGGCGCCCTGCAGGCGGTTGAGGTATTCGGTCCGCGCTTCCAGCTCGCCGACGTCGCCGGAGGCGACGATGACGCTGAAGAGGTCGGGGTCGCCCGCCTTGTAGATCGCGACCAGCCGTTCGCGCAGCGCCGTCAGCGCCCGCCGCAGGTGGACGCGGGCGCGGTCGAGGCGGCCCTCGGCGCCGCGCAGCTCGGCGCTCGCCCGGTCGAGTTCCGCCTGCTTGGCGGCGAGCCGGCCGCGGACCGCGGCCTCGCGGGTGCGGATCGCCGCCACCTCGTCGGTGAGGCGTTCGATCTTCGCCTTGTTGTCGGCGATCGTCGTCGTCAGCACGCCCTTGCGCCGGCGCACTTCTTCGAGCTTCGATTCCTTCGCTTCGAGCTGCGAGCGGAGGTCGGCCGCGGGGGCGGCGGGCGCCGCGGCGAGCAGCGCGATGAGCGCCGCGGCGACGGTGACGATCGCCGTCGCGACGGGACGGGAGAGGGGCATCGAATCGAGGCTAGCCAAGCCGAATTCGCCGCCCGACCGCGGCAAAGCCCCTGCAACCGCGGTTGCGCTCAGCCGCCGCCGGCGCGCCCGGAGGCGGCCTCGCCGGGCGCGTTCTCGACCCGCAGCAGGGCCTGGTCGGCCTCCTCCTCCATCTGCAGCGTCGTGTGCTCGATCCCGAAGCGCTGGTCGAGCATAAGCTCCAGCCGGCGCCGGATCAGGTCGCGGTCGGCGCCGCGGGCGACGACGACGTGGGCGGCGACGGCGCCGAAGCCGGAGGTCACCGTCCAGACGTGCAGGTCGTGGACCTCGCGCACGCCCTCCTCGCCGCAGATCGCCTGCCCCATCCCTTCGACGTCGAGGTCGGCCGGCGCCGCCTCCATCAGCACGTCGAACGGCTCCTTGATCAGCCGCCAGGAGGAGGCGAAGACGAGCGCCGAGATCAGCAGCGAGACGATCGGGTCGACGACGTCGGAGCCGCCGGCGAGGACGAAGACGCCGGCGACGATGACGCCGATCGAGCCGAGCGCGTCGGCGGCGGAGTGGCGCAGCGCCCCCTCGAGGTTGATGTCCTCGCGCTGGCCGCGGGCCAGGACCCAGGTGGCGGCGACGTTGCCGGCGAGGCCGAGCAGGCCGAGGGCGAGGACGCCGCCGGCCTCGATCGACGGCGGATCCGAGAAGCGGCCGACCGCCTCGACCGCGATGACGACGCTGACCGCGACCAGCAGCAGCCCGTTGACCAGCGCCGCCAGCACCTCCGAGCGCTGGTAGCCGAAGGTGCGCCGCCCGGCCGCCGGCAGCGTCGCCAGCCGCGCCGCGAACAGCGCCAGCGCGATCGAGCCGACGTCGGAGAGCAGGTGGCCGGCGTCGGCGAGCACCGCCAGCGAGCCGGTGAGGAAGCCGCCCACCGCCTCGGCGACGAGCATGACGACGTTGATCGCCAGCGCGATCCACATCCGCCGCCGGCTGTCCGCGCGCCGCGCGTCGAGCGTGTGGCTGTGCCCGCCGGGACCGTGCATCCCCCCGAGGATACGGCCGCCGACGGGACGATTTCCGCTGATATCAGCGGATCGTCCCGTCGCCTCAGTCAGGCGGGGATGGGCTCCTTCGGCGCCATCGCGGCGGCCGCTACCTCGGCGCCGAATTCGAGTCGCTCGGCGTAGTCGCGCGCCTGCATCCGCGAGATGACCATGCGCTGGATCTCGGCCGTGCCCTCGAACAGCTGGTAGATCTTGGCGTCGCGGAACCACTTCTCCAGCGGGCACTCGGTGCTCTGCGCGTAGGGGCCGACCAGGTCCATCAGGGTGGTCGTCGCCCACATCGTCACGTCGCCGGCCTTGAGCTTCGACATCGAGCCCTGGCCGCCGGTCATCGGCACCCCGTTGCGGCCCATCCAGCCGGCCCGCTGGACCAGCAGCCGCGCCGCCTCGATCTCGGTCGCGACGTCGGCCAGCGTCTGCTGGATCCGCTGCGCTTTCGAGCAGCGGCACGCCGCCTTCTTCGCGGCCGTCGAGGTACTCGAGCGTCCACTCGTAGGCGGCCTGGGCGATCCCCAGCGCCGAGGCGCCGACGATCGGCCGGGTCATCTCGAAGGTCGCCAGCGCGTCGGCCGAGCGCGAGCCCTGGCCCGAGCGCGCCCGCTCCAGCTTCTTGCGCAGCTTCTCCTCGCCGCCGAGCAGGTTCTCGGCCGGGATCCGGCAGTCATCGAGCACGACCTCGGCGGTGTGCGAGGCGCGGATCCCGAGCTTGCGTCTCCTTCTTGCCCTGGCCGAGGCCCGGGCGTGCCCTTCGGCGACCACGAACGAGGCCTGGCCGCGGGTGCCGAGCTCCGGGTCGACGGTGGCGACGACGACGTGGACGTCGGCGATGCCGCCGTTGGTGATGAAGACCTTGGTCCCGTTGAGGACCCACTCGTCGCCGTCGCGCCGGGCGGTCGTCTTCAGGCTCTTGACGTCGGAGCCGGCCTGCGGCTCGGTCACCGCGTAGGCGCCGAGCTGGACCTCCTCGCCGGTGCCGAAGCACTCCGGCACCCAGCGGGCGATCTGCTCCGGCGTGCCGCTGGCGGCGATGCCGGCGGCGGCGAGCCCGGAGCCGCCGATCGCCAGGGCGATCCCGGCGCAGCCCCAGTGCATCTCTTCGGCCGAGATCAGCTGCATCTGCCCCTCGGGGTCGGACGCGGCGCGCTGGATCGCCTCGAGGCCCTGGAAGCCCTGCTTGCGAGCCTCGCTGGATCACCTCCCAGGGGATGCTCTCCTCCTCGTCGTGCTTGCGCGCGGCGGGCCGGATGACATCGCTGCGCGAAGGTTCGGCAGCGCTCCTTGAACTCGCGCTGCTCGTCGGTAAGTTCGAAGTTCATCGCTGCCTTTCTGCCGCTTCTGTGCCCGAGAGGACCGATTGACTGGTCAGTCAGCCAGTCTTCCGTGAACTGTACCCGAACGGTTCCAGGTGACGGCTCCGAGCCGCCCGGATCCCGTCACCGGCCCGTGTAGCGTTGGCGCAGTGAAGCGGGAGAAGCCGATCAACGCCGACCTGCCGGAGGCGCCGCCACAGGCACCGAAGGAGAAGGCGCAGCCGCCCGAGGCGCCGAAACCTGAGCCGGAGCCAGCGTCCGCCCCGCCGGAGGCTGTTGAGCTTGCTCGGGATATGACCGAGGAAGCTCAACAGCCATCGACCGAGAGTCCCACCCCTTCCCCGGGCCCTCCTCCACCGCAGTCGTCCCCGCAGCCGCTCCCCGAGCCGCCGCGCCGGCGCCAGCCGAAGCCGCTGACGCCGAAGCTGCTGGCGGCGCTGGCCCTGCTGGCGATCGCCTTCATCGTCGCCGCCGTGCTCGGCGGCACCGGCGGCTCCAGCGACGAACCGACGACGACCGTCACGCCGGCGCCGGACACCTCCGCCGGGGGCGAAGCGCAGAGCGCGGAATCCCTCGGCTTCCCCGGCTTCGCCACCAATAACACGACCCGGCTCGGCGGCTCCGACGCGGCCTCGATCGCCGCCGCCGCGGCGCTCGCCGCCTTCCCCTCGACCACCGCCGCCCAGCGCCCGGCGGCCGTCACCCTGGTCGGCGAAGAAGACTGGGCCGGCGCCGTCGCCAGCGCGGTGCTGATGGCCGAACCGGTGCGGGCGCCGCTGCTGATCTCCGGGCCCAGCCTCCCCGACGTCACGGCCGAAGCCTTCGAAGCGCTCGGCCCGGCCGGCTTCGAAGGCGGCACGCAGGCCTTCCAGATCGGGGCGCTGGCGACCCCCGGCGGGACCAAGATCACCCGCGTCGGCTCCCGCGACGCGGCCACCGAGGCGGCCGAAATCGCCAAGCTCCGCGACCGCCTGTTCGGCTCCAAGCCCCGTCACGTCGTCGTCGCCCCCGCCTCGCAGCCCGAACTGGCGGTGCCGGCAGCCGCCTGGGCGGCGCGCTCGGGCGACCCGGTCCTCTTCGCCGAACGCGACGACCTGCCGGCGGCGACGGCGACGGCGCTGCGCGAATACGCCGGCATCCCCGTCTACGTCCTCGGCCCCGCCGCGGCGATCTCCGACAAGGTCCTCGCCGGGATCCGCAAGATCGCCGGCCAGGCCAAGCGGGTCGGCGGCGACGGCCCGGTCGCCAACGCGCTCGCCCTCGCCCGCTACGACGGCGGTGGTGGCTTCGGCTGGAACGTCAACGACCCGGGTCACGGCTTCGTCCTCGCCCGCGCCGAATCGCCGCTCGCGGCGGCCGCCGCCGCGGCGCTCTCGGGCTCGGGGACCTGGGGGCCGTTGCTGCTCAGCGACAGCGCGACTAAGCTCCCGGCCGAACTTCGCAGTTACTTTCTCGACGTGAAGCCCGGCTACACGAACAACCCGACCCGCGCCTTCTACAACCACGTGTGGGTGATCGGCGACCAGGAGGCGATCGACGTGAACCAGCAGGCAGAAGTCAACGAGCTGGCCGAGCTGGCCAAGATCGGCGGCGAAGGATGAGCGAAGCCGAGAGCCCGCAGCTGCTGGGCCGAGCCGGCGAGGTCACCGCCGAGGACATCCGCGCCCTCGCCGGCGCCTCGACGCCCCACTTCGCCCTCCAGGTCCGCAACCGGATCCAGCGCCTGATCGAGCCGCTGCCCGCCGGCCACCCGGCGCGCCTCGAAGGCGAGCGCAAGATCGCCCGCCTCGAAGACCTCGCCGAGCACAGCGGCGACCCGCGCGGCACGCTCGGCATCTCCCACTGAGGAGCGGGCGATGAAGTTCATGGCGCCCGGGGTCTGGCGGCTGAAGGAGATCCCGGCCCCCTCGATCAACGTCTACCTCGCCGAGGACGTCCTCATCGACGCCGGCCGCCGCTGGGACAGGCGGCGGATCTTCTCCGAGCTGGAGGGGGTCGAGATCTCGCTGGTCGCGCTGACCCACGTCCACCCCGACCACCAGGGCGTGGCGAAGGACGTCTGCGAGGCGCGCGGCGTCCCCCTCGCCTGCCACGCCGACGACGTCGAGGCGATGGAAGGCAAGCGCCCGATGCAGGAGGCGGCCGCCTCCAACCCGGTCAACCGGGTGATCCGCGCGCTCTGGCAGGGGCCGCCCTACCGGGTCGAGCGGGTGCTGCGCGAGGGCGACGAGGTCGCCGGCTTCCGCGTCGTCCACGCGCCGGGCCACGCCCGCGGCGAGATGATCTTCTTCCGCGAGCGCGACCGGGTCGCGATCTGCGGCGACGTGATCCGCAACATGAGCTACGCGACCGCGCTGCCGGGAATCAGGCAGCCGCCCGACCTCTTCACCTACGACCCGGCCGAGAACCGCCGCTCGATCCGCAAGCTGGCGGCGCTGGAGCCGAGCCTGATCCTGCCCGGCCACGGCCCGGCGGTCACCGACATGGCGGCCTTCCAGCGCTTCGCGAACGCCCTCCCCGGGTAGGCGAAGCGCAGCGTTCCCCCGCCCCCGGGTAGGCGCAGCGCAGCGTTCCCGCCCCGGCCGACGGGGTCGGCAACGTCGACGACCCCACCGGGGGCAACCAACGCTTCCACCTGGTCCTCATCTGCCCCCGACCCGAACGCGTGGTTCCTTTGTCCGCACAGAACGGACAAGGGAACCACGCGATTCGCGTCCAGAGGGCTGGCCGGCTACCAGCGGCGGCGCTACGATCCCGGCCATGACCGACACGCCGATGGCCCCCGAGCAAGGCGTCGTCAACGACGACAACGCGCGCGAACTGGCGCTCCAGCGCCTGAAGATGAAGCAGGACTTCAAGGGGCTCGTCGGCGGCGGCCTGCTGGCGATCGTCGTCGCCGTCGTCGTCTGGGCGCTTGCCGGCGCCGACTACTTCTGGCCGATGTGGGTGATGCTCGGCGTCGCGATCGGCCTCGTCACCCAGGGCTGGAAGGCCTACGGGCCGAGCAACCAGATCACCGAGGACGACGTCCAGCGCGAGATGCGCAACGGCTGACTGAAGCCGCGCGGCGTCGACCTCGATGCTCTCCTCGCCGACGCCGGCGACGCCGCCGCCTGGCAGCGCCAGATGGTCCTCGGCCCGTTCCCCGAGCTCTGCGTCGCCGCGGGCGGCCCACCCCGCCGCCGCGTCGCCTGATCGCGGTTCCTTTGTCCGCGATATCCGGACAAAGGAACCGCACGATTGCCGAACACCGTCACCATCGCATCCCGTGGTTCCTTTGTCCGCGATATCCGGACAAAGGAACCACGCGATGGCGGTTAGGGGAGGCGGGTGTTGGACATGTCGACTCGCTCGCCCTTGAAGGGGACGCCCTCGGCGACCAGCAGGGCGCGCTGGCGGGCGCCCTTGGCGAGCGAGCCGTCGGCGCGGACGACGCGCCACCAGGGCAGGTCGGGGTCGTCGACCGCGTGCAGGACCGAGCCGGCGAAGCGCGGCGCCCCGGGCGAGACGTCGCCGTAGCTGCGCACGAACCCCGGTGGGATCGCCACGCACCCGCTCCAGCACTTCCAGCTCGCGGTCGCCGCCGGCGTTCACGCCGCCGGGCCGAAGGCGGCGACGATCCGGTCCTGGAACTCGCTCAGTTCCTCGGGCGAGATGAAGTAGGTCGGCGGCGTCAGGAAGAGGCCGTCGGCGCGTTCGGCGGTCGCCTCGACCCGGGCGCGGACCTTGTCGACCGGCCCGGCGGCGCAGTAGGCCTCGACCATCTCGTCGCTGATCGCCGCCGGCACGGCGGCGAGGTCGCCGCGGCGGAAGGCCTCGCCGGCGGCGACGGCGTTCGTCGCCGAAGCCGTGCATCTCCCAGATCGGCATGTAGGTCTTCACCGTCGCGTAGAAGGAGAGCGTGCGGCGGGCGCGGTCGATCGCCCGCCCCTCGTCCTCGTCGATCGCGCAGCAGACGGTCGGCAGGTAGTCGAAATCGCGCCGCTCGCGGTCGCTGCGGCGCAGCCCGGTCTCGAAGCCGTCGACCACCACCTCGTCAATCCAGCGCAGGCTCTGGATCGGGTGCCCGACGAGCCCGTCGGCGACGTCGCCGGCCATCCGCGCCATCCCCGCCTGCATCGCCGCGGCGTAGATCGGCACCGCCTCGCGGGGCGCCGGATGCGGCCGCACCCAGCCCTTGATGTCGATGTCGTAGTACTCGCCCCGGAAGCGGATCGGCTCGCCGCTGGACGCCTGGCGCATGATCAGCCGGGTCGCCTCGATCGCCTCGCGCAGGTGCGGCGCCGGCCGCCCGTACTCGGCGTTGTGCCAGGTCTCGTTCAGCCGCTTCACCCCGGCGCCCATCCCGAGCCGGAAGCGGCCGCCGGACATCTCGTCGATGTCGAGCGCCGAGACGGCGGCGATGAAGGGGCTGCGGGTGAAGGCCCAGACGATCCCGGTCGCGACCCCGATCCGCTCGGTGCGCCCGGCCAGGTAGGCGGCCTGGGTGACGGCGCTGCGGAACAGCTCCGGCGCCCAGACGCACTCGACGCCGGCCGCCTCGGCGCGCAGCGCGTCGGCCTCCAGCTCGGCGACCGAGTTGCCGATCGCGGCAACCGAGACGCGGTCGAGGGCGCCCATCGGCGGCGGCTCAGGCGGCGGCGCGGCTCAGCACCGCCTCGGCGACCCGCTCGCGGTGCCAGTGGGCGTCGCCCCACAGCGCCGCGTTGGCGCGGCCGCGCTTGAGGAAGAAGTGGAGGTCGTGCTCCCAGGTGAAGCCGATCCCGCCGTGGACCTGGATCGAGGCGTCGGGGACGCGCCAGCCGGCGTCGGAGGAGTAGGCCTTCGCCATCGAGGACGGCGACCCGCAGCGACTCGGGCTCGGCGTCGGCGGCCCAGGCGGCGCCGTACACGGTCGAGCGCGAGTTCTCGGTCTCCAGCAGCATCTGCGCGCAGCGGTGGGAGACCGCCTGGTAGGCGCCGATCGGGCGGCCGAACTGCTGGCGGTCTTTGGCGTACTCGACCGCCATCTCCAGGGTGCGCTGGGCGACCCCGGTCGACTCGGCGGCGAGCGCGACGCAGACCCGGTCGAAGACCGCCTCGTACTCGTGGCCCGCCGCCGGCAGCGTGTCGGCGGCGGCGACGCGGACGCCGTCGAAGGCGACGCTGGAGATCCGCCGCGTCGGGTCGATCGACGGTTCCTCGGTGACCGTGACGCCCGTCGGCGCCGGCGTCGACCAGGTGGCGGTGGCCGTCCCTGGTGGCGACGAGGAAGAAGTCGGCGCTGGCGGCATCGAGGACGAGCACCTTCTCGCCGTCGAGCACGGTCTCGCCGCCCTCCTCGCGGGCCGGCATCCTGAAGGCGCCGGGCGTCGCCGTCGAGCCCGCGTCCCAGAGCGCCGGCGTGCCGCGCAGCTCGCCGCCGGCCAGCGGCCGCAGGTAGCGCTCGCGCTGGTCGTCGGAGCCGCAGAGGCTGAGCGCGATCGCGGCGACCGTGTTGGAGAGCAGCGGCGAGGGAGCGAGCGCGTAGCCCAGCTCCTCGAAGAGGACGGCGAGGTCGACGATCCCGAGGCCCTGCCCGCCCCACTCCTCGGGGACCGCCAGCCCGGCCCAGCCGAGCTCGGACATCTCGCGCCAGCCGTCGGCGTCGAAGCCGCTCTCGCTCGCCGCGATCTCACGGATCCGCTCCGATTTGAAGCGGGCGGCGAGGAACTCGCGGGCGGTCGACTTGATCGCCTGCTGCTCGTCGGTGAGGTCGAAGTACATGCAGAACGCTCCCGCTGCCCGTCCCTAGCGCAGCCGCGGTAGGCCGAGCACCCGCTCGGCGATGATGTTCTTGAGGATGTCGGTCGTGCCGCCCTCGATCGAGTTGGCGCGCGAGCGGAGGAAGCCGTACTGCCAGGCGCCGCCGGCGACGGCGTGCTCGGCTCCGCGGGCGAGCGGCGCGTAGGCGCCCTCGATCTCCAGCGCCAGCTCGTTGAGGCCCTGGTTGATGTCGGCCCACTGCCACTTGCCCAGCGACCCCTCGGGGCCGGGGATGCCGGACTGCATCGTCTTGGTCAGGCCGCGGTAGGCGCCGAGCCGCATCGCCTCCGCCTCGATGTGGAGCTGGGCGATCCGCTGGCGGTAGTGGGAGTCGTCCGCCGCCGCGCCGCCGCCCTCCTCGCGCTCGGCGCTCGCCAGCCGCGCCAGCCGGCCGAGGCTGTTCTGGACCTGGGCGATGGCGCCGAAGGCGAGCCCGGCGCGCTCGTTCATCAGCGTCGTGATCGCGACGCTCCACCCGTTCCCGACGCCGCCGATCGACGTTCTCGTCCGGGATCCGCGCCTCGTTGATGAAGACCTCGTTGAACTCGCCCTCGCCGGTGATCTGGACCAGCGGCTTGGCTTCGACCCCCTCCTGCTCCATGTCCATCAGGAAGTAGGTCAGGCCCTGGTGCTTGGGTGCGTCGGGGTCGGTGCGGGCGACGAGCATGCACCACTTCGCGTACTGGGCGAAGGTCGTCCACACCTTCTGTCCGGTGACGACCCATTCGTCGCCGTCCTTGACCGCCCGCGTCTTCAGCGAGGCGAGGTCGGACCCCGACTCGGGCTCGGAGAAGCCCTGGCACCAGATCTCCTCGGCGGTCAGGATCGGCTCCAGGTAGCGCGCCTTCTGCTCCTCGGTGCCGTGGGCGATGACCACCGGCCCGCCCATCGCCAGCCCCAGCACGTTGGCCGGGCTCGGCGCTTCCTGGCGGGTCGCCTCGTCGACCCAGATCGCCTGCTCGATCAGGGTCGCGCCGCGGCCGCCGTACTCCTTCGGCCAGGCGATCCCGGCCCAGCCGGCGTCGTGCAGCTTGCGCTGCCACTCGCTGCGGAAGGCCATCACCTCGTCGAGTCCGGCCTCGGGCTCGGGACCGGGGTGGTTGGCCTGCAGCCAGGCGCGCACCTCGTCGCGGAACTCCTCCTCCGATGGCGACAGCGTCAGGTCCATCGAGCCGGCAGCATATCGGTCACTGGCCGCCCGGCCAGTGACCGAGCCGCCGCCCGCCCACCGGTCCCTGCTCGTCTAGAGCTGGCTGCAGACCTTGAACCCGTATTCGCCGGTCAGCTTCTGGAATTCGGCGAACGGCGATTTCGGTCCCGACAGTTCCGAGGTCGGCTTCGCTTCCAGCCCCTTCGCCGCCGCTTCGAGAGCGGCGACGATCGCCGCCAGCTTCGCCTCTTCGCCGCTCGGCGCGCTCAGCTCTTCGAATTCTTCGATCGCCGTGTAGAGCGGCGGCACCGCCGCCTTCAGGTTGGTTTCCTTGGTCGACGGTTTCTTGCCGCCGTTCTTCTTTTCCAGCGCTTTCAGCTTCGCGGCGTAGTTCTGCGGGACCGTGCTGCAGATTTCGTCGCCCGCCTTGACCAGCGCGGCTTTTTCCGACGAGGGCTTTTCTTCGCCTTCCTTGCCTTCTTCTTCGCCCTTGGCTTCTTCGCTCGTGCTCGACCCGGTCGAACCGCTGCTTTCTTCGGCGCCGCTGCCTCGCAGGCGCGTGGACGCTCGCCGCTCGATTCCAGTCGCCCCGGTTGGCGCCGCCGCCACCGCAGCCGGCGAGAGGAAGATCGCCGCCAGCAAGCCCAACAAATGACGCCCAAGCGCATGTCCGCCCCCTCCGCCTTTGCAGCGAAACCGATTGACTAATCGGAGAACTTACCGGCGTTTGCGGTCGAGTCAAGCCGCGGGGCCATGGGCCAGCGGTGCCGGTCGTCGCGCTGGGCTCCTGGCCGGCCGGCCAGGAGCCCGGCGAGGGCTGTGCAGCAGCCGCAGTTCCTTCGAAGCCGAATTCATTCGCGAGCTTGCTGACTTCCTTCACTGGCGTTGTCGCGTGGCCGAGAAGGCGCGACTTCGGGCTCGTCTTCGATCTTCTTCGGTTGCCCTTTCGAGCGAGGCGACGATCGCTTCCGCCTGCTTCCTCTTCGCCTCTCCGGCAGCGCCCAGCTCACTCGAGTTCTTCGGCCTCCTGTCGCAGCGCCGGGACGAACGGCCTTGGTCGATGACTTCTTCCAGCTCGGCTTCGGTCGGATTTTCGATGTCGATGTCCCTGTCTTCGGCGAACTTCTCCGCCTTTGCCTGTCCGATCTTCGTCGCCCTTGGCTTGCAGATTTCATCGCCCTGGGCTTGATGAATTCGGCCTTCGTCAGCGCTTCGCCGTCGTGCTGCTCGCCGCCGCCGCCGCAGCCGGCGAGGACGAGCAGCGCTGCGAAGGTGGCGAGGAGCCGCGCGGAAGTCGCTTGCTCAAAGGCGATTCCTCCGAGGTCGGTGATCGGACCCGCCGCACGCTCACCGGCGCGGCCGGTCCCCTCGCTCAGACCCGCTGGATCAGCGTCCCGGTGCCGAGGCCGCCGCCGCAGCACATCGTCACCATCCCCATCTCCTTGTCGGAGCGCTCCAGCTCGTGCAGCAGGGTGGTGATCAGGCGGGCGCCGGTGGAGCCGAGCGGGTGGCCGAGGGCGATCGCGCCGCCGTTGACGTTGACCCGGTCCATGTCGGGCTCGAGCTCGCGCCGCCAGGCGGCGACGACCGAGGCGAAGGCCTCGTTGATCTCGATCAGGTCGATGTCGTCCATCTTCATCGAGTTGCGCTCCAGCAGCTTCTTCGGTCGCCGGGATCGGGCCGGTCAGCATGATCACCGGGTCGACTCCGACCGTGGTCTGGTCGAAGATCCGCGCCCGCGGGGTGAGCCCCAGCGCCTCGGCCTTCTCGCGCGCCATCAGCAGCACCGCGGCGGCGCCGTCGGAGACCTGGGAGGAGTTGCCGGCGGTGATCTTGCCGTCCTCCTTGAAGGCCGGCTTGAGCTGGGCGAGGCCCTCGAGCGTCGTCTCGCGCAGGCCCTGGTCGGTGAGGTAGGTGTCGCCGTTGACCTGGAAGGGCATCATCTCGCGCTCGAAGCGGCCCTCCTCGGTCGCCTGCTGGGCGAGCTGCTGGGAGCGCAGGCCGAGCTCGTCGAGCTCGGAGCGCGGGATCTCCCATTTGTCGGCGATCATCTCCGCCGAGAGGCCCTGCGGGATCAGTTCGTAGCGCTCGAGCAGCTCCGGCGTGAACGGCGCCGCCGTACTCCTCCATCACCTTGGCGCCGGTGGCGAAGGAGTTGTGGCCCATGTGCTCGACGCCGCAGCCGACGACGACGTCGTGCACGCCGGAGGCGATCAGCGCCGCGCCGAGGTTGACCGCCTGCTGGCCGGAGCCGCACTGGCGGTCGACGGTGGTCGCCGGCACCTCCTCCGGCAGCCCCGCCTGCAGCCAGGCGTTGCGGGTGATGTTGAAGGTCTGCTCGCCGAACTGCTGCACGCAGCCGCCGATCACGTCGCCGACCTCCAGCGGGTCGATCCCGGCGCGCTCGATCAGCGCTTCGAGGTTGCGGGCGAGGAGGGTCGAGGGGTGGGTGTCGCGGTAGTAGCCCTTCTCCGGGTGGCCGCGGCCGATCGGGGTGCGGACCGCCTCGACGATCACTACCTCGCGGCCGCCGAAGCCGCTGTTTCCGTTCTCCATCTCAGGACCCTCCGTTTTTCGCAGTCGATTGATTCGTCAATCGGGATTATCGGCCACTCGTCACAATGGTAGGGAGCGTGATAGGAACTCCGGCTGTGATGAGCGACAAACAGGGGTACGACAGTCCGGGGATCGCCGGCTCGGGGGCGATCGCCACCGGGCTCGCCGCGGTCTCGACCACGACCGCGGAGACGATCCTGCTCGCCCGCAGCGAGGCCTCGGCCTGGCGCGCGGAGGAGAAGGTGGTCGCCGCCTGCGCGAAGATCGAGGGGGCCGAGCCGTCGCGGCTGCGGGTAACGACCGACCCGCGCGACCTCGCCGACTGCGACGTCGTCGTCGAGGCGATCATCGAGGAGGTGGAACCGAAGGGCGAGCTGATCGCGACCGTGGCGGAAGCCTGCCCGGACGCCGACCTGGCGACGACGACCTCCTCGCTCAGCATCGCCGCGATCGCCGAGCGCCGCCGGCACCGACCGGCTCTTCGGCCTGCACGTCTTCAACCCGGTGCCCCGGATGCAGCTGGTCGAGGTCTGCTTCCCCGACGGCGCCGCCGGCGCCCGCGAGAAGGCGCTCGCCTGGTGCGCGGCGCTCGGCAAGACCGCGGTCGAGGTTCCCGACCAGGCCGGCTTCGTCGTCAACCGCCTGCTCTTCCCCTACCTCTTCGACGCGGTGCGGATGGTCGAGCGGACCGGGATGGACGCCGGCGAGGTCGACGCCTGCATGAAACTCGGCGCCGGCTACCCGATGGGCCCGCTGGCCCTGCTCGACTTCGTCGGCCTCGACGTCGCCGAGGCGATCGGCGACGCAGCTCTTCGCCGACTCCGGCGACAACGGCCCACAAACCGCCCGGCCTGATCGTCGAGATGATCGGCGAAGAGAAGCTCGGCCGCAAGAGCGGCCAGGGCTTCTACAGCTACGACTGAGCTACTCGGCTTTCGCCGCCTTGCCCTTGCCGGAGAGGTCCCAGATCACGTCCGCCTCGGAGATGTGCTGGCGGCGGGCGATGTCCTCGACCTGCGTCCCAGGGCAGCTCGGCCTCCGGCAGGTCGTCCCAGCGGGCGAGGTCGAGGGCCTCGATCGAGCCCTTCAGCGCCGGGCCCAGATGCTCCTCGGATCGCAGCAGCGCTCGCAGCACCTCGAGCTGCTTGTCGGTCAGGCGTACAACCCACATGCCGTACCTCCAACTGTCAGGGGATCGCGGGTTGCCCGGAGAATCTAGGCGGCAGGACGGACGGAATTGCTGATCCGCACCGCCTCGATCCGGTTCTCGCGCACCGCCTCGACCCGGATCGTGTAGCCGTCGGCGGTGATCGAGTCGCCGCGCTTGCGGCAGCCGCCCGAGCTCGCCGAAGACGTAGCCGCCGACCGAGTTGTAGGCGTCGGTGTCGACCGGCAGCTCGATCCCGGCGTCGGCGAGGTCGCCGAGCGAGACGTGGCCGCGGACGAACCAGTCGCCGTTGGTCAGCTGGCGCAGCGCCGCCGCCCGCGGGTCGGTCTCGTCCTCGATCTCCCCCACCACCTCCTCGAGGATGTCCTCGACGGTGACGATCCCGACCGTGCGGCCGTACTCGTCGACGACGACCGAGAGCGAGGTGCGCTGCACCTGCAGGTCGTGCAGGAGGTCGTCGAGCGGGCGCGTCTCGGGGACGATCAGGGCGTCGCGGATCACGGTCGCGATCTCCGCGTCGGGCCCGTCGCTCATGTAGAGCCGGGCGAGGCTGTTGTTGTGGACGATGCCCTTGACCCGGTCGGGGTTCTCGTCCTCGATCACGACCAGCCGCGTGTGGCCGGAGGTGACGCAGCGGCGCAGCGCCGCCTCGACCGTGTCCGAGGAGTCGACGGTGACGACCGCCGGGATCGGCGTCATCACCTCGCGCGCCTCCTGCTCGTGCAGGTGGAAGACGCCGCCGAGCATCCCCGCCTCGCCGGGGTCGAGGCGGCCGCGCTGGGCGCCGCGCGAGATCAGCACCCGCAGCTCCTCCGGCGAGGTCTCCTCGACGACGTCGTCGGGGTTGACCCGCAAGATGGCGCGGACGACCCAGTTGGCGGGCGCGTTGGTGGCGATGATCAGCGGGTGCAGGACGACGCGGAAGAAGTGCAGCGGCCGGGCGATGCGGATCAGGACCGACTCGGCGCGGGCGATCGCCAGCATCTTCGGCGACTGCTCGCCGAGGATCACGTGGAGGAAGGTGACGATGACGAAGGCGAGCGCGATCGCGAGCGCCAGCGCCACCCCGTGGGAGAAGACGTCGCCGAAGATCGGCTCCAGCAGCGTCGCCAGCGCCGGCTCGCCGAGGAAGCCGATGCCGAGCGAGGCGAGCGTGATCCCGACCTGGGAGGTGGCGACGTACTCGTCGACGTGGTCGATCATGCTCCAGCCCGAAGCTCGGCGCCGCGGTCGCCCTCGTCGCGCAGCTGCTCGAGCCGCGAGCGGCGCGAGCGGACGATCGCGAACTCGGCCGCGACGAAGAAGCCGTTGACGGCGATCAACAGCAGCATGAGGACGAGCAGGAGGACGCTCATCAGCTATGTGGCCCGGTACTTCGGGCTGGGACGTCCTCGGCCATGAGGCTTTCGCAATATAGCTATCCGCCCCGCCGCACTCGGCGATAGCTGCGATATTGGGCTGGTCATGCGGGTCGCGACGCTGAGCGAGATGCTGGAAGAGGTGGTCCGGCTGGGCGAGGCGACCGGCCTGGAAGAGCATGCCCACGAGCTGCGCGGCGAGCTCGAGGGGCGGCTGGCGGCGATCCGCGCCGCCGTCTCCGAGGCGCCGGCGCCGCGGGTCGTGGCGCTGGAGCGGCTCGACCCGCCGCGGGCGGCCGGCTACTGGATCCCGGAGATGATCTCGATCGCCGGCGGCGTCGACGTCGCCGGCGACCCCGGCCTGCAGCCGCCGGAGGTCGGCTGGGGCGAGCTGGCGAGCCTCGGCCCCGAGGTCGTCGTCGTGATGCCGGGCGGCTCGCTCGCCGACGGCCGCGCGCAGGCGATGGAGCACTGGGAGCGGATCGCCGCGCTGGGCGCCCTCCGCGTCTTCGCCGTCGACGCCGACGCCGCCTTCAGCGAGCCCGGCCCGCGCCTGGTCGACGGCGTCGAGCTGCTCGCCCACCTGCTGCACCCGACGCTGGTCACACCGCCGGGCCGGCCGGGCTCCGAGCCGCTGCGGGCGCCGGTCCCCCGCGGCTGACCCGGACCCACGCCGCCGCGCCGCCCGCCGCGCTCAGGCGGCGGCGAGGGCGCCGATGAAGCAGAGGGCGGCGACCGCGACCATTGCCGCGATCTCGACCGCGAGGCGGTTGCGCCCGTACATCCCGCGCTCGCCGGCGACGATCGCCAGCGCGCAGATCGTGCCGCCGATCAGGCCGCCGACGTGGGCGCCGACGCTGATGTGGGAGACGGTGAAGGTGATCACCAGGTTGAAGACGACGAGGAAGCCGATCTCGGCGGCGAGCGCGTCGATGCCGCGGCCGCGGGCGATCACGAAGGTGGCGCCGGCGAGGCCGAAGATCGCGCCCGAGGCGCCGGCCGAGACCGCGTTCGGGTCGATCAGCATCACCCCGAAGGAGCCGGCCAGCAGCGAGGCGAAGTAGAGGGCGACGAAGCGCGGCGTGCCCAGCGCCGGCTCCAGCAGCCGGCCGAGGATGAACAGCAGCAGCATGTTGAAGCCGATGTGCATCAGGCTGACGTGGACGAAGCCGCTGCTGATCAGCCGCCACCAGTCGCCGTTCGCCACCGCCGGGCCCCAGAGCCCGCCCATGTCGTAGATCCGCTGCACGCTGATGCCGCCGAGCCCGCCGCCGCCGCCGGCCACCTCGATCAGGTAGACGACGACGTTGATCGCGATCAGCGCGACCGTCGCCGGGAAGGCGCCGAGCTGGCCGGGCTGGCCGGTCGGGTTGCGGACGACTTTGGTCCGCTGCCGGGCGCACTCCGGGCAGCGCATCCCGACCGGGGTCGGCGTCATGCAATCGGGACAGATCGGGCGCCCGCAGGACGAGCAGGAGACCCCGGTCTCCCGATCGGGGTGGCGGTAACAGGTGGCCATCGGGACACCGGAGCCTACAATCGGCGCCGATGGAGGTCCCCAGCCCCGCCCGCCTGTACGCCGCCGCGGCCGGCGTCCTCCTCGTCGCGCTCGGCACCGCCGGCTTCTTCTACAGCGCCTCCTTCGGCGCCCCGGGCGAGGTCGAGGCGGCGCTCGGCGTGCTCCGCGTCAACGCCTGGCTCAACCTCCTGGCGCTGGCGACCGGCCTGCTCGGCCTGCTCTGCGCCGGCGTCGCCTCGCGCCGCTACGCGCTGCTCGCCGGCGCCCTCTACACGGCGCTCGCGATCTGGGGCTTCGCCCTCGCCGCCGGTGACGCCGTGCTCGGCTTCCTCCCCGCCTCCGCCGGCGATGACTGGCTGCACCTGGCGCTCGGCCTGCTCGGCCTCGCCGCCGCCGCGGCCACGCCGCGCGCCCCGTCGCGTGGTTCCCTGCGGACGCCCAGCGTCCAAAAGGAACCGCAGGATCGCTCAGAGCCGCGAGCGCAGGCCGCCGGCGAGGGCGCGTAGGCCGCTCTCGCTCTGCTGGCGGCTGCGGCGGCGCAGCTCGAGCAGGACCAGCGCCCCGGTGGCGACGCCGCCGGCGCCGACCGCGACCACCGGCCGCACCCAGTTGCGCGGGTCGCGCAGGGCGTGCAGCTCTCCCTCGGAGAGGTCTTCGGCCCAGCCGGAGAGCTCCTCCGCCGCCGCCTGGGTGATCGCCGACAGCGTGTCCTCGATCCGGCCCGAGAGCCGCTCCGGCGGCTCGATCGGCGCCAGCGCATCGGCCAGCAGGCTCTCGACGTCCCAGCTGGCGCCCTGCCCCGCCTCACTCATCGTCGCTCATCTCCTCCTGCAGTTGCTTGATCGCGCGATGGATCAGGACCTTGGTCGCACCATCCGACTTGCCCATCGCCCGCGCGATCTCGCGGTTGTCCATGCCCAGCGCGAAGCGCATGATCAGAGCCTCGCGCCGGTCCTCGGAGAGGTGCTCGAGATTGGCCATCACCTGGCGCAGCTCCTCGCGCCCCTCGGCGATCGCCACCGTGTCGTGGCGGGCGGCGATCGGGTCGGCGCTGTCGAGTGGCGTCTGCGGCCGCCGCGAGCGGTCGCGGTAGTAGTTGGAGGCGAGGTTGTGGGCGATCCGGATCAGCCACGGCCGCAGCGGCCGTCCGTCGGACTCGCGCCGGGCGCGATCGAAGTGCCGGTAGGCCTGGAGGAAGGCCTGCTCGGTCAGGTCCTCGGCGTCGTGGTGGTTGCCGACCCGGTAGTAGGCGTAGGAATAGACGTCGCGCAGGTGCTGGCGGTAGAACTCTTCGAAGGCGCGGTCGAGCTCCGCCTTCTGCGCCGGCTCCAGATCGCCCGGCTCGACGTTCTCCGACGCACTCACCGGCCAAGATTAGTTCCCGCGGCATCAGGCGGCCCGCCTCGCCCGCTCGACCCGGCGCAGGCCGGCGACCCAGGCGGCGGCGTCGAGCTCGCCGGCGATCAGTTCGGCGAGGCCGGCCAGCGCCCCGGCGGGGACGCCGGCGGCGGCGACCGCCTCGGCCAGCAGCGGCGTCGTGTCGAGGCCCTCGGAGGCCTGGCCGATCAGGGCCGGGATCTCGGCCGCCGGCGTGCCGGAGCCGAGCAGCTCGCCGGCGCGGCGGTTGCGGCCGGTCGGCGCCATCATCGTCGCCGTCAGGTCGCCGACGCCGGCGAGGCCGGAGAAGGTCTCGAGTTCGGCGCCGTGGAGGATCGCGTACTCGATGCACTCGCTCCAGATCTCGGCGGCGGCGATGCCGGCCGCGTTGAGCCCGTGCTGCTCGGCGGCGGCGGCGGCGAGCGCGGCGGCGTTCTTCGCGGCGCCTGCCATCTCGACCCCGATCACGTCGCGGCTGCGCTCGCAGACGAGGCCGACGAGGTCGAAGACTTCGCCGAGCTGCTGGCGCAGGTCGGGGTCGGCGGAGGCGAGGACCAGGGCGGCGGAGCCGGAGACCGCCTCGCGCGCGTGGGCCGGCCCGCCGAGGCTGGCGATCGCCCGCGCCCGCACCCGTTCGCCGACGTACTCGGAGGGCAGCTGGCCCCGGGGCGGGATCAGGCCCTTGGTCATCAGCAGGATCGAGGAGCGGCCGCCGACCCGGTCGGCGATCGCGCCGACCGCCTGCGGCAGGCTCTTGGAGGGGATCGCGAGGCAGATCAGGTCGAGGCCGTCGAGCTCGATCTCGGAGGCGAGGCGGACGTCGATCGAGTCCGGCAGCGGGATCTCCGGCAGGTAGCGGCGGTTCTCGCCGTCCTCGACCAGCTCGCCGACGCGCTCCGGGGTGCGGGCGCCGAGCTGCACCTCGAGGCCGCCGCGGGCGAGCAGGACGGCGACCGCGGTCCCCCAGCTGCCGGCGCCGATCACCGCCGCGCGGCGCAGCGGCGGCAGCCCGCCGAGGTCTTCCCACTGCAGCTGCACGTTGGGCCAGATCCGCGCCGTCACCGTTTCCGCCAGCGCCTTCGAGGGCTCCTCGGCGCGGGGGAAGGTCATCGGCCTGCCGATCCGGACCGTGACCTTGCGCGGCCGGATGCGCCAGCCGCGGCGCACGTTTTCGGTGCCGAGGACGGCGCAGGGGATCACCGGCGCGCCGGTCTGCAGCGCCAGCCGGCCGACCCCGCGCCGCGGGTTGGAGAGGGTGCCGGTGCGGATCCGGGTGCCCTCGGGAAAGATGCAGACGGTGCCGCCGCGTTCGACGATCAGCCGCGCCGTCTCCACCGAGTCCTCGTCGGATTCGCCGCGGCGGATCGGGAAGGCGCCGAGCCGCGAGAGCAGCCAGCCCTGCCAGCGGCGCTCGAACAGCTCGACCTTGGCGACGTAGTTCATCGGCCGCCGCCAGGGCAGGCAGCCGCCGACGATGAAGGGGTCGAGGAAACTGCGGTGGTTGGAGGCGACGATCAGGCCGCCCTTGACGTGGCGGGCGTGCTCGCGGCCGCGGCGCGAGTAGCGGAAGTAGACGAGGAAGAAGGGGACGAGGAAGATCCGCGCCACCGCGTACATCGCCCAGTTGACGCTGTGCTTGCGGGTGTAGGCGTGGTAGGAGGCCAGTCGCTCGGCGGTCACGCAGAGCGCTACACGCGATCCGGGCGACAGTTACCCACCCGAGTCGTCGCTACCTCGCGCGCGGGTTGACGACCGGGCGCAGGTTCGGTTCGACCTCGTCGCGCAGGTGCTCGAAGTCGGGCGGCAGCGAGAGCTTCTCGCCGAGCTGCTCGAGCGGCTCGTCGACGGTGAAGCCCGGCCCCAGGGTGGCGATCTCGAAGAGGACGCCGCTCGGCTCGCGGAAGTAGATCGACTTGAAGTAGAAGCGGTCGATCTCCGGCGTCGGCCGGGCGCCGCCGGCGATCGCCTTCTGGCGCCACTCCATGTGCTCCTCGATCGTCGAGGCCCAGGCGACGTGGTGGACGCTGCCGGCGCCCTGCAGCCCCGGCTCAGCCGGAGGCTCGTCGTAGAGGTAGCGGCCGCCGCGGTGCTCGCCGCGCGCTTCCCAGGCGCCGCCGACCCGCTCGAACTCGAGCGCTTCGAGCAGGCCGGCGCTGGCCTGCGGCGCGGCGCTGTAGGCGCGCACCGCGTGGAAGCCCGCCAGCGCCTGCTCGGCCGGGACCTCGGGGTGCTCGGCGCGCAGCGGCGTATCGGGGACGTCGACGACCAGCAGCTCGTGCTCGAGGCCCTCGGGGTCGGCGAAGAGGAGGCCGGCGCCCTCGCGCCGCGACTCGACGCCGTTTGCCGCCAGCCGCTCGGCCCAGAAGTCGAGCGCCGGCTCGGCGCCGACCCGCCAGACGATCCGGTGCACCATGCCCGCCCCCGCCCGGCCCGGCGGCGCCCCGGGGTACTCGAAGAAGGTCAGGTCGGAGCCGGCATCGCCCGCCTCGTCGGCGAAGAAGAGGTGGTAGACGGTGGGGCTGTCCTGGTTGACGGTTTTCTTGACCAGCCGCAGTCCCAGCACGCCGGCATAGAAGTCGACGTTGCGCTGAGCGTCCTCGGTGATCGCCGTGACGTGGTGGATTCCCTCGAGCTTCATGCGGCACGTATAGCATCCGCCCGATGAGCCGCGGACGCCGACGCACGGTCAAAGCCCTGATCGCGCTCGCCTCGGTCCTCGCCTTCCTCAGCGTCTTCGCGATCTGGATCGAGCGCCAGGCGCTCAACACCAACGACTGGGTCAACACCAGCTCGAAGCTGTTGCAGAACTCGAAGATCCGCACCGCGCTCGCCAACTACCTGGTCGACCAGCTCTACGAAAACGTCGACGTCGAAAAGGAACTCGAAAGCCGGCTGCCGGGCGACATCAAGGAACTGGCCGGGCCGGTCGCCGGCGGCGTCCGCCAGGTCGCCGGCCAGGGAGCCGAAAAGGTTCTCGAAACCTCGACCATGCAGTCGCTCTGGGAAGACGCCAACCGGACCGCTCACGAACAGCTGCTGGCTGTCCTCGAAGACAAGAAGGAAGCCGTCTCCACCTCGGAAGGGACGGTCAGCCTCAATCTCGGCAGCCTGATCACCAACCTCGCCGACCAGATCGGGATCGGCCAGAGCCTGGCCGCAAAGCTGCCCGCCGACGCCGGCCAGATCGAAGATCCTCCGCTCCGACGAACTGAAGACCGCGCAGAACATCGTCACCGCGATCAAGGGCCTGGCGCTGATTCTCTCGCTGCTCACCTTCCTCGTCTTCGCGCTGGCGATCTACCTCGCCCGCGGCAGCCGCTGGGTGACCGTGCTGTTCAGCGGCGTCGGGCTGATCGCCGCCGGGTTCGCGGTGATCGTCGCCCGCCAGATCGCCGGCGGCATCGTCATCGACCAATTGGTCAAGACCGAAAGCGCGAAGCCCGCCGGCGAAGCCGCCTGGTCGATCGGCACCTCGCTGATGACGAGCATCGCGATCACCGTGATCATCGTCGGCGTCCTCTTCGCCGCCGCCGGCTGGCTGGCCTCGCCGACCAGCCCGGCCCGGGCGACGCGGAAGGTGATCGCACCGGCGCTCGAGCGCTACGTCGCCTGGGTTTACACCGGGCTGGCGATCATCGTCAGCATCTACTTCCTCTCCAGCTCGATCCAGGGCCTGCGCTCCTTCCTCACCACCCTGGTGCTGGCCGGGATGGCCGCCTTCGGCATCCACGAGCTGCGCAAGCAGGCCGGCGAGGAATTCCCCGACGCCAAGTTCAGCGACACCTTCGGCAGCACCCGGGACCGGGTCGTCTCCGCGGTCAAGGGCGCCAACCTCGGCGAACGCGCCTCCAAGCTGCGGCTGCCGGAAGTTCGGCGCCCGGCGGCGCCGGACGCCGAGGGCGAGGCCGCGACCACGGAGGCGCCGACCGAGCCGATCCAGTCGCTCCCGCTCGACGCCGAGGACACCCGCCTGCAGCGCCTCGAACGGCTCGGCGGCCTGCACGAGAAGGGCATCCTCACCGACGAGGAGTTCGCGGCCGAGAAGGCGCGACATCCTCGCCGGCGAGTAGCCGGCAGCGCCTCGAGACGCCGAGAGCCCGCCGCCGGGTTCGAACCGGCAACCTCCTGATTACAAATCAGGTGCTCTCCCAGGTTGAGCTAGGCGGGCGTGGTGGCGAAAAGCGTGGAAATCGACGTGAACTTCAGGTTCCTGCGGACCCCATGAGGGTAGCGTGCTGACGAGCGCGATCGAAACGGCCTACGGCCGCACCTACGACGTGCGCTGGGTTTACGACGCCGCCGAGGTGGGAGGCGCGGCTGGCCGCCGGGCGCTACGTCTCCTGCGTCGCCGAGACCGGCGACGGCGAGCTGCTCTGCCACGAGGGGATGAGCCTGGCGGCGGCCGGCGACGCGGTCGGCCACTCCGGCCAGGCGGTGACGATGCCGGTGGCGCGCGGCCAGCACCTCTTCACCCGCACCAAGCGCTTCCTGATGGACTGGGCGCGCGACCAGGGCATGGCGGGCATGTTCAGCGAGGCGACCGCCGCCCATCCCTACAGCCAGCGCGCCAACCTCGACCTCGGCGCCCACGAGACCGGCTTCCTGCTCGGCTGGATCCCGGCCTCGGTCGACAACGACGCCGCCGGCGGGAGCAGCGGCCGCGGCGGCAGTCGGCGGCGCTCTTCTACGCGAAGCTGAACGACGGCCACGAGCGCCGCGTCTACGCGCCGCCGCGCCACCACGAGATCGTCGGCCAGACGCTGGCGCTCTGCGGGCTGCGAGGGACGCTGGCGGTGCCGCCGCCGGGCGCGGAGCTGCGCGCCGCGCACCGAGCTGCACGTCGCCGTCGAGCGCGACCACAACCTCGCCCTGATCACCGTCCACAGCCCCGGGCGCCGACCTGGAGGAGGCGGTCGGCGCCGAGCGCCACCACCTCTTCCACCGCCTCGGCCTCGACGCCGTCTACGTCGACCTGCCGCTGGAGCAGCCGGCGACGGCGCTGGTCGCCGACCACCTCGAGCGGCTCGGCGTCTCCTACTCCGGCGTCTTCCCCAACCACCGCACCGACGGCGACGTGCTCCGCATGCAGTCGCTGCACCGGGTCCGAGTCAAGGCCGACGACATCGCCGTCGCCTCGGACCACGGTCGCGAACGATCTGCTCGACGATCTGCACCGGGCTGAGGTCGCCAGACCAAGCAGATCAAGGACGCAGGGAGCGAAGCGTGCTCTGCACGTGAGCGACCGAGGACGCTGAGCTGCGCGGCCGACCTCAGGCCGCGACCTCGCGCGAGGCGAGGTGGGTGCCGACCTTGCGCTTGACCCGCTGCAGGGCGTTGTCGACCGTCTTCGTGTCGCACTCGAGCCGCTCGGCCGATCGCCTCGTAGGAGTGGCCGTCGAGGTAGAGCGAGAGGACGCGGCTCTCGAGGTCGGAGAGCACCCCCGAGGTGCCCGAGAGGCAGGCGACGAGGCTCTCCAGCTCTTCGGTCGCGATCACCTGGTTGACCGGGTCGTGGACGCTCGGGCCGGGCAGGATCTCGTCCAGCGTCGTTTCCGAGTCGCCGGCCGCGGCCGGGGTCTGGCTGAAGGAGACGTACTGGTTGAGCGGCGTGTGCTTGTTGCGGGTCGCGGTCTTCACCGCGGTGATGATCTGGCGGGTGATGCAGAGCTCGGCGAAGTTGCGGAAGCTCGACTCGCGGTCGGTGCGGTAGTCGCGGATCGCCTTGTAGAGGCCGAGCAGGCCCTCCTGGATCAGGTCGTCGGCCTCGCCGCCGAGCAGGAAGTACGAGGAGGCCTTGAGGCGGACGAAGCCGCGGTAGCGGCGGACGATCATGTCGTAGGCGTCGGGCCGGCCCTCCTTGGCGAGGGCGACCAGATAGTGATCATCAAGCTCAGCTTGAGGGTTAGCTGGTGGACCGAGCGTAGGGGTCGATAGAGCCACAGATCCTTCTCCTTGCTGAAGGGTCGTGGCGCCGCTTACCTCCCCAGGGGCGCCGCCTTTGACTGGCCGAAGCTCAGACTAAAGCTGAGGTTCAGCCTTATTGGCGGGGCATGTTTACCGGCCTGCGGAGTTCTGTCAACCCCAAATTGCGGATTTCTGCAACTCGCCGTTGCATATGCCCCGCCGTCCGGCCGAGCCGAAGGAGGAGTTCCGGCGAGGCGATGCGCTCAGCGCGCTGGCGGACGGCCTCGAAGAGCAGCGCCGCGGCGGCGGCGGAGACGTTGAGCGACTCGACCCGGCCGCGGCGCGGCAGGGCGACCAGCCCGTCGCAGGCCGAGGCGACCCGGGGCCGCAGGCCCTTGCCCTCGCCGCCGAGGACGAGCACGGTCGAGCCGCTCAGGTCGACGTCCCAGGGCGCGGTCCGCGCTCGGCGTCGGCGCCCCAGATCCAGAAGCCGGCCTCCTTCGCCTGCCCGAGCCAGTCGGCGAGGTTGCGGACGTGGGCGACCGCGAGGTGCTCGACCGCGCCGGCCGAGGCCTTGCAGGCGGCGGCGGTGACCGCCGCCGGCGCGGCGTTCGGGGATGACCACCCCGGCGGCGCCGGCGAACTCGGCCGAGCGGCAGACGGCGCCGAGGTTGCGCGGGTCCTGGACCTGGTCGAGCGCGACGAGCAGCGCGTCCCCGCCGCAGCAGCGCGACCGGGTCCGCGTAGGGGTAGGGATCGACCTCGGCGACGACGCCCTGGTGGTCGGGCGAGCCGCAGAGCCGCTCCAGCTCCTCCGCCGCGGTCTCCGGCGCCCGCCAGACCCGGTGCACCGCGCGCCGCCCCCGCTCGGCCTCGTGCGACCGGCTGCTTGCCCGTAGATGATCTGGCTGGCGGCCATCAGGCCTTCGGGGACCAGCCGGCGCCCTCGGCCGAGTCCCGGACCTCCCAGCCCAGCGCCGCCAGCCCGTCGCGGATCTCGTCCGCCCGGGCGAAGTCCTTGGCGGCCCGCGCCTCCTCCCGCTCCGCCATCAGGCCTCGCGCCTCCGCCTCAGCTCCCTCTCGGCCTGGGCGAGCGAGCCGAGCCCGAGCAGCTCGAGCATCTCCGCCAGGCCTCGGAAGCTCCCGGGACCTCGCCCCGGTTCGCTTCCCCGACCAGCTCAAACACCTGGGCCATCGCCCGGGGCGTGTTGAAGTCGTCGGCCAGCGCCTCGCGGAAGCTCTCGCGACGCGGCGGCGGGGGGTCCGCGGCGGGCTCGCGGAGCCTCCCCGCTGTTGCTCCGGCGAGCGCGTTCCCGCGGGACCCCCGCCTCACCACCGGATGCTCCCGGAAGAAGTTCCGGAGCCGCTCGACCCGGGCCACCGCCTGCTCCATCTGCCTCGGGCCCGAACGCCAGCGGCTGCCGGTAGTGGCCGGAGATCAGGTAGGCGACGACCGCCTCGCGCCCGTAGCGGTCGAGCGCCTCGGAGAGCTGGAAGATGTTGCCCTCCGACTTCGACATCTTCGCCGCGTCCGTCTCGACCATCCCGTTGTGCATCCAGATCCGGGCGAAGGGGCGCCCCGCCGCCTCGGACTGGGCGATCTCGTTCTCGTGGTGGGGGAAGACGAGGTCCGAGCCGCCGCCGTGGATCGCGAATGACGGCCCGAGCTCGGCCTCGGCCATCGCCGAGCACTCGATGTGCCAGCCGGGCCGCCCCGGCCCCCAGGGCGAGTCCCAGTGCGTGTCCTCGCCCTCCTTGTGCGCCTTCCAGAGCGCGAAGTCGAGCGGGTCCTCCTTGAGCGAGGCCGAGCCGGCCTCCTCGCCCTGGTCCATCTCCTCGGGGCGGCGGTTGGAGAGCTTGCCGTAGCCGCGAAGCTGCGGACCCGGAAGTAGACGTCGCCGCCGGACTCGTAGGCGTGCCCGGACTCGACCAGCTCGGCGATCAGCGCGACGATCCGCCGATCGTCTCCGTCGCCAGCGGCTCGGCGTCGGGCCGGCCGAGGCCGAGCCGCTCGGTGTCCTCGAAGTAGGCGGCGGTCATCCGCGCGGCGAACTCCGCCGAGGGCTCCCCCGCCGCTCGCGCCGCCGTCGTAGATCTTGTCGTTGACGTCGGTGACGTTGACGACCAGCTTCGCCCGTAGCCCTCGCGGCGCAGGAAGCGGGCGAAGCAGCGAGAAGACGACGTAGGGCCGCGCGTTGCCGATGTGGATGCGGCTGTAGACCGTCGGCCCGCAGGCGTAGATCCCGACCTCGTCGGCCGGGTCGAGCGTCCGCAGCTCGCCGCTCAGCGTGTCCCTGATCCTCACCTCGCGCATCGCGGGGCTGGATGCTACAAGAGCGCGGGGGATCGGCTAGAAGGTGCGGTAGCCGGTGCCCGAGGCCGACGCCTCGGTGCGCGACCAGGGCGGGGCCGTCTCCTCGGCCGCCGCCAGCGCCTCGCGCCTTGCCCGTTTGGCGCTCGCCTTGATCTCCTCCTCGGTCGCCTCGCGCACCGCTCCTCGCGCCTCTCGGCCTGGACGCGGATCCGGTCGGACTCGGCCTTGATCTGGTCTTCGGCGCGCGCGCGGGCCGCCTCCTCGGCCTTGCGCTTCGACCTTCTCGACCAGCTTGCGGACGCTCTCCTCGGCTTCGCGGCGGACCTCCTCGGTCCCCTCCATCACCCGCTCGCTCGATCTCGGTCTCGAGCTGCACCGCGAGTCTCCTGCGCCTCCTCGGCGGCGGCCTCGGCGTCGGCGGCGCGCTGCTCGGCGGCGGCGACCCGGCGGTCGGCCTCGCGGCGCGCCGCCTCGCGCCCTCGCGCGGCCCGCTTCGAGACCTCCTCTTCGGTTCGCTTCACCGCGCTCGCGGCGGTCTGCTTCGGCCGTGCGGCGCGCCTCGGCCGCCTGGGCGACGAGGTCCTCGCGCTCGGCCTGGGCCTGCTGCTGCGCTCCTCGAAGGACTGCTCGGCGCGGTCGCGGGCCTGCTCGGCGGCGGCTTGACCCTGGCCTCGCCTGCGCGCGCCTCTCGCGCTCGGCGGCGACCCGCTCGCGGGCCTGCTCGGAGATCTTCTCAGCGTCTCCTTAGACCGCTGCTTGACCTCGGCGCCCCGCTTCTTCAGCTCCTCGCGGACCTTCTCCGTCCGCGCTTCTCGGCGGCGGCGACCCGCTCCTCGCTCGACCTTGACCCACTCGAGCGCCTGCTGGGCGACGCCGTGCATCTCCCCGCGACGCCTCGCCGACCGCTTCAGCTGCCTAGCCGGATCGCCCATCCATGAAACTACTACCCGGTCCGAGCCGATTCCACGCCGATCGGGGCGAAAATCCGCAATTAGCGGGAGTCGGTCCTACTCGCGCCGATCTCTGTCGCCTCGCGGGCGTGCAGGTCGCGCTTCAGCACCTTGCCGGTCGCGTTGCGCGGCAGCTCGTCGAGGAACTCGACCTCGCGCGGCGCCTTGTAGCTGGCCAGGTTCGCCTTGACGTGGGCCCTGAGGTCCTCGGCGTCCACCTCGACCTCGCCGGCGACCACGACGAAGGCCTTCAGTCGCTGGCCGAACTTCTCGTCCTCGACCCCGATCACCGCCACCTCGACGACCGCCTCGTGGTCGGCGAGCAGGTCCTCGACCTCGCGCGGGAAGACGTTCTCGCCGCCGGAGACGATCATCTCGTCGTCGCGGCCGTCGATGAAGAGGCGCCCGCCGGGTCGAAGTGGCCGACGTCGCCGCTGGAGAGCAGCCCGTCGATCACCTCCTTGCTGCCGCCGCCGGTGTAGCCCTCGAAGGACATCTCGTTGCCGACGAAGATGCGCCCGACCTCGCCCTGCGGCACCTCGCTGCCGTCCTCGTCGAAGAGCCTGACCGTCGGTCCCGCGCGGCGGCCTGCCGGCGGTGCCGGGCGCGGCGCGCAGGTCCTCGGGGGTGGCGATCGTCGCGTCAGCCGACCTCGGTCGAGCCGTAGAGGTTGTAGAGGTTGTCGCCGAAGTGGTCCATCCAGGCGATCGCCAGCTCGCCCGGCAGCGCCGAGCCCGAGAGCGAGGTGATCCGCAGCGAGGAGAGGTCGTAGGAGTCGAGCGTCTCGTCGGGCAGCTCGAGGATCCGCTGCAGCATCACCGGCACCACCGCCAGCACCTCGGCGCGGTTGCTCTGCACGGCGCGCAGCGTCTCCTCGGGGTCGAAGCGGCGGCGCAGGACCATGGTCGAGGCGGTCGGCAGGCTCACGACGAAGTGGAAGAAGCCCCAGGAATGGAAGAGCGGCGCGGCGATCATCATCGTCTCGCGGCTGCGGTAGGGGATCTTGTCGATCAGCGCGGCGAGCGTGAAGAGGCCGTTCGGGGCTGGAGCGCTGGGCGCCCTTCGGCGTCCCGGTCGTGCCCGAGGTGAGGATCACGAAGCGCGGCTTGTCCGGCGGCGGCTTGAGGTCGTCGTCGGCGCCGGCGGCGATCAGCTGCTCGAGCGTCGGCGCCGCTCCGGCCGCGCCGCCGTCGGTCCAGGCGACGATCCGGTGCACGCCCTCGTCGACCCCCTCGAGCAGGCCGGCGAACTCCTCGTCGTAGACCAGCGCCTTCGGCCCCTCGCGGCGCGTCACCTCGACCAGCTGCGGGCCGGCGAACATCGTGTTCAGGTAGAGCGCGCTGGCGCCGAGCTTGGCCGCCGCCAGCGTCGCCTCGAGGAAGCCGCGGTGGTTGCGGCACATGATCCCGACCCCGTCGCCGGGGCCGATCCCGAGCCGCGCGAAGGAGTGGGCGAGCGCGTTGGAGCGGCGGTGCAGCCGCTCCCAGGTGAGCGAGCCGCGTTCGTCGATCACCGCGATCTCGTGCGGGTGGTGGATCGCGGCGGTGGCGACGCCGGTCGCCGGCGAGGCGCCCCAGCGCAGGAAGGTCGAGCCGATCCGCAGCGCCTTGTCGGGGCGCATCGGCCGAGGATCCCCGCCTCGCGCAGGACCCGGGCCTCGAAGGCGGAGTCCGCCAGCGAGGCTTCAGCTCGATGGTTCGCGCTCGCCCTCGCCATCGATCGGTGAAGCCTGCCCATGCGCGAGGCAGCGCTCCGGTCCTACTCGCCCTCCACCGAGGCGACGGCGATGCGGCGATCCCCTCGCCGCGGCCGATCCAGCCCATCCCCTCGTTGCTCGTCGCCTTGACGCTGACCCGGGCGCGGGTCGCCGCGGCCAGCACGCCGCTCCATCTCCGCCTTGTAGGGGCCGAGGCGCGGCTCCTCGCAGATCACCGTCGCGTCGACGTTGAGCGACCGGCCGCCGGAGCGTGCCGACCACGGTCCGCAGCATGTCGATCGAGTCGGCGTCGCGCCAGCTCTCGTCGTCGTCGGGGAACATCGTGCCGATGTCGCCCCCCCCGGCGGCGCCGAGCAGCGCGTCGATCACCGCGTGGGTGAGGACGTCGGCGTCGGAGTGGCCCGCGAGCCCCAGCTCGTGCTCGATCTCGACCCCGCCGAGGACCAGCGGCCGCCCGGCGGCGAAGCGGTGGCTGTCGTAGCCGATCCCGACCATCGCTCCTCCTCGCCTACCCGACCCGGCTGCCGAGCGGCGCCAGCGTCCGCCGCCGCCCCTCGAAGACGCAGATCTCGCCGACCCCGAGCCGGTCGAGGAACTCGACCGCGCGGTCGTATTCGTAGCCGACCTGCTCGGGCAGGTGGGCGTCGGAGGAGAGCGCGAACGGCGGCCCCGGCCTCGACGCACATCTCGGCGAAGTCGGGCGACGGGTAGAGCTCGCCGACCGGCTTGCGCAGGCCGGCGGTCGAGACCTCGACCGCGATCGCCGCTCTCGGCGATCGCCTCGACCGCGGGCTCGTAGAAGCCGCGCAGGTCGCGCTCGGGCAGCGGCCGGGCCCGGCCCCAGACCTTGACCAGGTCGGGGTGGGCGAGGATGTCGAAGAGGCCGGAGCGGGCGCAGTCGGCGAGCGTCTCGAAGTAGCGGCGCCAGATCTCGTCGGCGTCGCCGCCCCGCTCCCAGACGTCGAAGCCCTCGTGGTCGACGGCGGCGTCGCCCTCGCCGATGAAGTGGACCGAGCCGACGACGTAGTCGAACTCGCGGCCCTCGAGCAGCGCCGCGGTCCGCTCCTCGGCGCCGGGCACGTAGTCGGCCTCGATCCCGAGCTTGAGCGGCGTCGCGCGGACGAACTCGCAGTAGGCGTCGAGGTCGTCGCGCGCCGTTCTCGACCCAGAGCGGGTGGCGCCAGACGTCGAGCGCCTGGCGGAAGCGGTAGACGTGCTCGGCGACGCCGATCTCCTCGACCCCGGCCGCGGCGGCGGCCTCGAGGTAGCGCTCGACGTTGGCGGCGGTGAAGTAGCGCTCCGCCGTGGTGTCCTCCTCGTCCGGGCGCAGGTGCAGGTGGTAGTCGGTGAGCATCGCCCCGAGCCTAGGACAAGCGCGCCCTCGGCGGCGCCACCCTGCGCTTAGGCCACCGCTCCTAGACTGCTCCGCGCATGGTCCGCCAGCTGCTGATCCTCGCCGCCGCCTTCGCCGGCGGCACCCTCCTGGCGCTGGCCCTGGGAGCGGTGAACCTCGGCACCGCCTTCGGCGTCGGCCAGCTCACCTTCGTCGCCGTCCTCGTCTGGCTCCTGCTCAGCGACCGCCGCGGCGGCTCCGGCGACCGCGGTAGACATTAACCGCGCATAGCGCGGGAAAGCTCTACCGCGCTGCGTTCCTGGCGCTCGGCGCAGCAGCGTCTCGGCGAGGCGCAGGTCGGACGGCGTCGTCACCTTCAGGTTCTCCCCCTCGCAGGGGTGGATCAGCACCACGCCGCCGGCGCGCTCGACCAGCATCGCCTCGTCGGTCGCCGCGTCCCGGGTCGCCGCGTCGACCGCGAGCGCCCCGCGCAGCGCGTCCGTGCGGAACACCTGCGGCGTCTGCGCCCGCCACAGCTCCCCCCGGTCCAGCGTCTCCCCCACCGCCAACCCATCCCGTGGTTCCTTTTGGACGCCATGGGTCTGTAAGGAACCACGCGATGGCGATCCTTGTGGACGCGGCTGCGGCGACGGGCGGCGCGCTTGATCGTGTCGGTGACGGGGGCGGCGGCGATCACGCCGGCGGCCTCGGGGGCCGCCGCCAGGTCGGCGACCAGGGCTTCGACCAGCCCCGGCGTCAGCAGCGGCCGCGCCGCGTCGTGGATCGCGACCAGCTCGGTGCCGACCGCCCCCAGCGCGTTGGCGACCGACTGCGCCCGGGTGGCCCCGCCGGCGACGACGCCGACGTCGGGGTGGGCTGGCGACGACCGTCGCCGATGTGGCCAGCGGGAGCGGCGACGACGATCGAGCGCGACCGACTCGCACGCCCCGAACGCCCCCAGCGACCACTCGAGCAGCGGCCGCCCCGCGCAGGGGACGAATGCCTTCGGGCCGCCGGCTCCGAGGCGCTCCCCGGAGCCGGCGGCCGCGATGACGGCGGTTACCGCCGGAGTACTACGCCGTGGTGGCGAAGCGCTCCTCCAGCAGACCGTCCAGGTATTCCTCCGCGCCGTCCTCGTCCTTGTCGAGCGCGTACATGAACTCCGAGGCGAGGATCTTCTTCGCCCGGGTGTACATCTGCTTCTCGCCGGTCGAGAGACCCTTTTCCATCTCGCGGATGGCGAGGTTGCGAACGACCTCGGCCAGCTCGAACACGTCGCCGGTCTTGATCTTCTCGCGGTTGTACTTGAAGCGCCGGTTCCAGTTCTTCGGCATCTCCGACACGTCATCGGTGAGGACGGCTGTGACCTTCTTGATTTCTTCCTCGTCGATCACGCGTCGAAGGCCGGCCTTGCCGGCGTTTTCGCACGGGACCATCACCGTCAGCTCGTTGTGGAGGATTTTGATCGTGAGGTATTCACGTTCGGCCCCCATCAGCTCACGGGTCTCCTTGGTCAGCACCAGGCCCGCACCGTGGTGCGGGTAGACGACCTTGTCGCCCTCCTCGAAGTCGCAGACGTAGACCACGTCCTCCTCGAAGACTTCCTCCACGGTCGCCTCATCTAGCTCGGTAATCGCTGACTCCTTTCATTCATCGACGGCGGTTGTCGCCGTCAGTTCTGCAAGTACCGATCGACCAGCTCGACCTCCTGGAGCCTGCGCAGGCCCTCGCGGATGTCCTTGGCCCGGGTGGGGCCGACTCCGTCGACGGCGGCGAGGTCGGCGTCGGAGGCCGCCAGGACCTCCTCCAACCCGCCCAGCTCGTGGGTGATCTTCTGGACGACAAGCTTGGGGATCCTCGGAATCCGGCCCAGCACGCGGTAGCCGCGCGGGGCGACGGGGAAGTCGAGGGTGTTGACCTTGCGGTCGTAGCCGAGCAGCTCGGCGAGGCGGCCGAAATCGAGCACGTCCTGGTGCGGCATCCGGCTCAGCGCCTGCTGCACGGCGATCAGGTTCTCCTCGGAGTCTTCGACGCTGTAGTCGCGGATCAGCGCCGTCTTGTCGGCGGCGACGCCGACCATCGTCTCCTCCAGCTGCATCTCGATCAGGCGGCCCTCGGTGCCGAGCTCGACGATGTAGCGCTCGACCTCGACCGCCATCCGCGTCACCAGCTCGGCCCGCTGCAGGACGGCGAGCGCGTCGTGGAGGACGCCGCCGCCCTCGAACTCGAGCACGGTCAGGCGCGAGGAGACCTGGTCGAGCCGCTCGCGGTACTTCTCCAGCGTCGCCAGCCCCTGGTTCGCCTTGGCCAGCACCGCGGGGATGTCCTGCAGGATGTACTTGGCGCCCTCGACGTAGAGCGAGACGACGTCGCGGCGCTGGGAGATCGCGATCACCAGAGCGCTGGTCTGTTTGGAGACGCGCTCGGCGGTGCGGTGGCGGGTGCCGGTCTCCGAGGAGAGGATCGTCGGATCGGGCATCAGCTGCACGTTGGCCCAGGCGATCTTCGTCGCCTCGCCGTTGAGGACGATGGCGCCGTCCATCTTCGCCACCTGGTAGAGCATCGCCGGCGTGTAGTCGATGTCGAGCCTGATGCCGCCGGAGAGAAGGTGCGAGATGTCGTCGAGGTCGCCGACGCACGATCAGCCCCCCGGTGCGAGAGTGGACGATGTTGTCGATTCCCTCGCGCAGCGCGCCACCGGGCGCGACCACGTCGAGGGCTCTCAGTAGGCGGGGATCCTGACGTTCAGAAAGCTCAAGAAGCGCATCCCCGGATAAAGAAGGCATCAAACAAGAGGATGGCAAAAAGCGCTCTGGAATGCGGTCTCGTGATATCCGAGTGGAAAGCTCGGGATCACATTTGTCAAGCCGGGCCCGGTCGCGCCCGGCGTCGGCTCAGAGGTGGAAGCGACGGTGGTGCAGATGATGATGGCTCTGCTCGGGCGGCGGCTCGCCGGCCACCGCCGGGTCGGGCCCGGGCTTCTGCGGGTCGCGCACGAAGGCCCAGGTGAGCACGGCGCCGACCGCGCAGAGGGCGACGATCACCCAGGTGGAGACGGCGACCGCGTCGGAGAAGCCGTGGCCGTCGAGCAGGGCGTGGAAGACGGCGCCGCAGGCGGCCAGGGCGACGGCGCCGGCGACCAGCCGGTTCATCGCCAGCACCCCGGCGGCGATCCCGACCTTCTCCGCCGGCATCGCCGCCATCGCCGCGGTCGACATCGGCGCGTAGACGAAGCCGAGCGCGACCCCGAACAGCAGGTAGCCGGCGAGCAGCACGACGTAGGGCGTCGTCGCGTCGATCTGGGTGAGGACGACGAGACCGGCGGTGCCGAGCACCATCCCCGTCGTCATCAGCGCCCGCGCCCCGAAGCGCGCGATCAGCGGACCCGAGAAGGGTGAGATGAGGATCATCGGGACCGTGATCGGGAGGATCATCAGCCCGCTCTCCACGGCAGAGTGGCCGCGCGCGTCCTGCAGGTACTGGGGCTGGAAGAACATCATCGACCAGAAGGCGCCGACCAGGGCGAAAGCGGCCGCGGTGGCGCCGAAGTAGGGGCCGTTGCGAAACAGCGAGAACTGGACCAGCGGGTCGGGGACGCGGCGCTCGACCAGGGTGAAGGCGACCAGCAGCAGCACGCCGAAGATGCCGACGGCGAGTGCCGGGCCGACGCCCCAGGCATCGGCCTCGATCAGCGCCAGGACGACGGCGAAGAGGCCGGTGCTGAGCAGCGCCAGGCCGGCCCAGTCGATCCGCCTGCCCGAGCCTGGGTCGGTCGACTCGGGCGCCGCCCAGGCCATCACCGCGGCGCCGCCGAGCGCGATCGGGACGTTGACCCAGAAGATCGCCCGCCAGTCGATTTCGGCCAGGGCGCCGCCCGCCAGCGGCCCGACCGCCAGCGCGATCGCCGAGACCGCCGCCCAGATGCCGAGCGCCCGCGCCTGCTCGGTCCTGTCCGGGAAGACGTTGCAGACGATCGCCAGCGAGAGGGTCAGGATCGGCGCCGCCCCGATCCCCTGCACCACCCGGCCGGCGACCAGCATCTCCGAGCTGTTCGCGAAGGCCGAGAGCACCGAGCCGGCGGCGAAGATCAGCATCCCGATCAGGAAGACGCGCTTGCGCCCGAACATGTCGCCGAGCCGGCCGGCGCTGATCACGAAGATCGCGACCGTCAGCAGGTAGATGTTGAGGATCCACTGCAGCGCCTCCGAAGAGGCGCCGACCTCGCGGTGGATCACCGGCAGCGCCAGCGCCACCACGGTCGAGTCGAGCATCAACAGAAACAGGCCCGCGCAAGCGCCGGCGAGCGTCCACCACTTGCGAGACATGCGCGGCAACCTAGCGGGGGCGTGGGACGGGGTCTCGGACGGGGCGGCCTGGGACGGCGAGGGACGAAGGTTCGCCGGGGAGGGGAGCGGGTACCCCTCTGCGGGAATTCAGTCGCGTCCCTGCCGGGACTGCTCCCTCATGTCGGTGCGCCCCTATGGGGCGCCCCTGATCAGATGACATTTGGCCTTCGGCGACATTCCCGCAGAGGGGTACCCGCTCCCCTCCAACGACGGGGATCCGTCCACGCCGAGCCACGCAAGCGCACCGACGAGAGCCCGCCGCGCCCTCGTCCTGCGGAAGCTTCCGCAAGGCAGGGCGCCGCCTGGTCCCTCAGGAGCTTCGCGAGACAGAACCCCGGCGACTGAGCCCTCGGCGTGGACGGGAGCTGTGTTGGAGAGGGGTCCGGTCGCCCTCTGGGCGATGCTCGCCCGCAGGGCCCAAATGCCGATCCGATTCCCCGCCCGCCATAGGCGGGCACCAACATGAGGGAGCTATCCCGAAGGGATGCGACTAGCTTCGCCCAGAGGGCGACCGGACCCCTCCCTTGCCAGCCTTCGTCCTGCGCCGGATCAGTGCGTAGCCACGAGCTGCCGCTGCGGATCGATCCCCCAGCGCTCGCCGACGGCCGCGAGGTCGTCGTTCAGCGGCCAGCTGTCCGCCCGCTCCTCCCCCTCGTGGCCGGGAGTGCCGCCCTTGAGCGGCATGCAGTTGGCGTTGTCGCCGATCTGCGCGGATCGCGGCTACGTCCTCGTCGGAGAGCCGGATCTCGGCGGGGAGGGCGGCGAGCTCGGCGCGCTTGTCCTCGATCGGACGCGCCTGCGGGCCGGTCTCCTGGATCAGGGTCGGGGCGACGCAGGCGACCGCCGGGTGGGCGAGGTTCCACTGGCAGGCGAGCTGGATCGGGGTCAGGCCGGCGCGCTCGGCGTAGGGCATCACCCGCTCGAGCTTCTCCAGCCCGGCCTCGATCCAGCCGGCGGGACGGAACGAGCGGTGGTCGGTGCGGCCGAGCTCCATCCCCGGCGTCATGTCGCCCCAGAAGATGCCGCCGTAGTCGACGACCCGGGTGAGGACGCGGACGTCGTGGCGCGAGGCGGCGTCGAGGCAGAGCTCGCCGGGCCAGGGCTCGAACGGGTTGAGGATGATCATCGCCCAGTCGATCCGGTCGCCGAAGCGCTCCAGGCAGGAGATGATGTCGAGCGTGAAGCCGTTGGCGGGGCCGGGGGCGACGCCGATCCTCGCTGCCAGGCCGTCCTCGCGCAGCGCCGCCATCGCGTCCCAGACCGCCTCGCTGGTGTAGCCGGTCCGGTCGGGGTTGTGGAGCAGGAGGACGTCGAAGCTGTCGACCCCGACCCGCTCCAGGCTGCGCTCGGTCGCCATCCGCAGGTAGTCGGCATAGCCGCCCGCGCCGCGCAGCCGCGGGTCGGTGAAGCGCGGGAAGCCCTTCGGCCCGTCGCGCTCGCCCTCGTAGAAGTCGTGGCCGACGGCGCCGATCGCGCAGTAGCTCTCGCGCGGCGCCCCCGCCAGCGCCCGGCCGAGCACGCGGTCGGCCTCGCCCTGGCCGTAGGCGTCGGCGGTGAGGACCGTGTCGATCCCCTCCCCCGGCGTCAGCAGCGCGGCCAGGCGATCCTCGTCGATCGCCTCGCCGAAGTGGAGGAAGCGGCCGCCGCTCCAGGTGCCGATCGCGCTGCGGCCGGGCTCCCTCATCCTCGTGCTGCGCTCAGGCGCTGCCGTCGCCGCTCGGCGAATGGTCCTCGCCGTCGCCCTCGGGCCCGTCGCCGTCGCCCTTCTTGGCGCCGACGCCGACCTTCTCGGGCTCCTGCGGCGGGGCCTTCGTCTCCGGTTTGCGCGGAGCGATGATCTTCAGGCTCAGCGGCCTGTCCTCCTCGTCGCCGGAGGCGTCGCGCTCGACCATCACGGTCGAGCCGGGGATCATCTCGCCCTGGCGCAGGACTTCGTCGGCCAGCGGGTCCTCGATGTAGCGCTGGATCGCCCGGCGCAGCGGACGGGCGCCCATCGACGGGTCCCAGCCTTTGTCGACCAGGAGGTCCTTCGCCTCGTCGGTCAGCTCGAGCTGCAGTTCGTGCTCGGCCACCTGGACGCGGACCCGGTTGATCATCAGGTCGATGATCTCCTTGACCTCCTCCTTCGAGAGCTTGTGGAAGACGATCACCTCGTCGATCCGGTTGAGGAACTCCGGCCGGAAGACTTTTTTCAGGTCGCCCATGATCCGGTTCTTCATGTCGTCGTAGGACATCCCGGTCTCGTCGGAGACGGTGAACCCGATCGAGGTGTTCTTCGAGATTTCCGAGGCGCCGATGTTCGAGGTCATGATCACGATCGCGTTGCGGAAGTCGACCGTGCGGCCCTGGGCGTCGGTGAGGCGCCCGTCCTCGAGGATCTGCAGCAGGATGTTGAAGACGTCCGGGTGCGCCTTCTCGATCTCGTCGAGCAGCAGCACCGAGTACGGCTTGCGCCGCACGGCCTCGGTCAGCTGACCGCCCTCGTCGTAGCCGATGTATCCGGGCGGCGAGCCGACCAGGCGGCTGACCGCGTGCTTCTCCATGTACTCGGACATGTCGATCCGGACCATCGCCTCCTCGTCGCCGAAGAGGAAGTCGGCGAGGGTGCGGGCGAGCTCGGTCTTGCCGACCCCCGAGGGGCCGAGGAAGATGAACGAGCCGGCCGGCCGTTTCGGGTCCTTGATCCCGGCGCGGGAGCGGCGGATCGCTTTCGAGACGGCGGTGATCGCGACCTCCTGGCCGATCACGCGCTTGTGCAGTTCCTCCTCCATGCGGATCAGCTTCTTGGTCTCCGCCTCGGTCAGTTTGAAGACGGGGATGCCGGTCCACATCGAGACGATGTCGGCGATCTCCTCCTCGCCGACGACCGGGCGCTCGCCGTTCTCGCCCTCGGCCCACTCGTCTTCGAGCTGGCGCTTCTTCGTCGTCAGCTGTCGCTCCTGGTCGCGCAGGTTGGCGGCCTTTTCGAACTCCTGGGCCTCGATCGCGGCCTCCTTGTCGCGCCGCGTCGCCTCGATTTCCTCCTCGAGGTCGCGGTAGACCGGCGGCGTGCTCATCGACTTGATCCGCATCCGCGAGCCGGCCTCGTCGATCAGGTCGATCGCCTTGTCGGGCAGGAAGCGGTCGGAGATGTAGCGGTCGGCGAGCTCGGCGGCGGCGGCCAGCGCCTCGTCGTTGATCGTCACCCGGTGGTGCTGTTCGTAGCGCTCGCGCAGCCCCTCGAGGATGCGGACCGTGTCCTCGGGCGAGGGCTGGTCGACCTTGATCTGGGCGAAGCGGCGCTCCAGCGCCGAGTCGCGCTCGAGGTACTTGCGGTACTCGTCGAGCGTCGTCGCGCCGATCGTCTGCAGCTCGCCGCGGGCCAGGGCCGGCTTGAGGATCGAGGCGGCGTCGATCGCGCCCTCGGCGGCGCCGGCGCCGACCAGGTTGTGGAGCTCGTCGATGAAGAGGATGATGTCGCCGCGCTGGGTGATCTCTTTCATCACCTTCTTCAGCCGCTCCTCGAACTCGCCGCGGTACTTGGAGCCGGCGACCAGGGCGGCCAGGTCGAGCGTGTAGATCTGTTTGTTCTTGAGCAGCTCCGGCACCTCGCCTTTGTTGATGCGGGCGGCGAGGCCCTCGACGACGGCGGTCTTGCCGACGCCCGGCTCGCCCAGCAGCACCGGGTTGTTCTTGGTGCGGCGGGAGAGGATCTGCATGATCCGCTCGATCTCGGTCTCGCGACCGATCACCGGGTCGAGCTTGCCCTCCTCGGCGAGGCGGGTCAGGTTGCGACCGAACTGGTCGAGCAGTTTCGAAGACTTTTTGCCCTCGCCGGAGCCGCTGCTGGAGCCGGAGCCCTGGCGCCGGCCGCCGGGGCCGGAGAGCATGCGGATCACCTCGTTGCGGATCTTGTCCGAGTCGGCGTCGAAGTCGAGCAGGATGCGGGCGGCGACGCCCTCGTTCTCGCGCACGAGGCCGAGCAGGATGTGCTCGGTGCCGATGTAGTTGTGGCCGAGGCTGAGCGCCTCGCGCAGCGCCAGCTCGAGCACCTTCTTGGCACGCGGCGTGAACGGGATCTGGCCGGAGGTGACCTCCTCGCCGGAGCCGACGATGCGGACGACCTGGGAGCGGACGCGTTCGACGGTGATGTCCAGCGACTCGAGCACCCGGGCCGCGAGACCCTCCTCCTCGCGAAGCAGCCCGAGCAGGATGTGCTCGGTGCCGATGTAGTTGTGCTTGAGCGTCCGCGCCTCCTCCTGGGCTAGGACGACGACTTGACGGGCTCGCTCAGTGAATCGCTCGAACAAATGAAACCTCTTTGGTCTCGAACCCGGTAGGCCCGAGTTAGTACCGGCGGGCGCTCCTTGGTTATCGGATGGCGCCCTTCTGTCCCTTAACTCTACCGAGACCGCGTGCCCGGCTCGGCGCCCCACTCGTGCGCTAAGAGCGGGCTTTTGAGATCAATTTGGCACATTTCCGCCACCGTCTGGGCCGAAAGCCCCAAAGCGGGCTCCGGCAGGCACCGCTGAGCGGGAGGTTCTTCCCGCATAGCGGAGAGAACCTCCCGCTCAGCGGCGAGGCGGGAAGAAGCTCTCGCTCAGCGAAGAGGCTGTCGAGACACGAGCGGTTCCGACAACCGGAAGCTTCACGAGAGATCGGAAACGCAGAGACCCTGGAAGCTGTCCCGGAGCTCGCTCGGCGGCGCCTGCGGCGGTACCGGACCCTGGGATCCGGACCCTCCCGAACCGACCCAAGAACCCTGGCCCGGAGCCCCCGGGCACAGCCGTGCTCAGGTCCGCATCGCCGGGAACAGCAGCACCTCGCGCAGCGTCTGCGCCCCGGTCAGCATCATCACCAGGCGGTCGATGCCGAGGCCGACGCCGCCGGTCGGCGGCATCCCCTGTTCGAGCGCCTCGACGAAGGCCTCGTCGAAGGGCTGGGCCTCTTCGTCGCCGCGGGCGATCTCCTCAGCCTGGGCTTCGAAGCGGCGGCGCTGCTCGTCGGGGTCGTTGAGCTCGCTGAACGAGTTGGCGATCTCGACCCCGCCGACGAACGCCTCCCAGCGCTCGACCATCCCCGGCTCGGTGCGGTGCGCCTTGGCGAACGGCGAGAGCTCGACCGGGTAGTCGAAGAGGAAGGTCGGCTGGATCAGCCCCGGCTCGACGTCGCGCGAGAGCAGGCCGTCGACCAGCTTGCCCCAGCCCTCCTTCGGGTCCGGCTCGCCGCCCATCGCCCGCGCCAGCGCCTCCCGCGTCGGGTGCTCGCGGACGTCGATCCCGGAGCGCTCGAGGATCGCCTCGCGCAGGGTCAGCCGCCGCCAGGGCGGGGCGAACTCGATCTCGACCTCGCCGCGCTTGACCCTGGTCGTGCCGAGCACCCGCTCGCAGACCTCGGCGACCAGCCGCTCGAGGTCGTGCGCGGTCTTCTCGTAGTCGGCGTACGCCTCGTACCACTCGAGCATCGTGAACTCGGGGTTGTGCTTGTGCGAGACGCCCTCGTTGCGGAAGTCCTTGCCCAGCTCGTAGACGCGATCGACGCCGCCGACGACCAGCCGCTTCAGGTAGAGCTCGGTCGCGATCCGCAGGTAGAGGTCGCGGTCGAGCGCGTTGTGGTGGGTGACGAAGGGCCGCGCCAGGGCGCCGCCGTACAGCGGCTGCAGGACCGGCGTCTCGACCTCGACGAAGCCGTGCTGGTCGAGCCAGCGACGGGTCTCGGAGATCGTCGCGGCGCGGACGCGGAGGATGCGGCGGCTCTCCTCGTTGGCGATCAGGTCGAGCTCGCGGCGGCGGAAGCGGGTCTCGACGTCCTCGAGCCCGTGGAACTTGTCGGGCGGCGGCCGCAGGCTCTTGGCCAGCAGCCGCCAGCGGTCGATCGCCAGCGAGAGCTCGCCGCCGCGCCGGGTCGCCATCGCGGTCCCCTCGACCCCGACGATGTCGCCGAGGTCGAGCTCCACCAGCAGCCGGTAGGCCTCCGCGCCGAGCAGGTCCTCGCGCGCGTGCAGCTGGATCTGGCCGCTGCCGTCGCGGAGGTCGAGGAAGCAGGCCTTGCCGTGGCCGCGGCGGGCAACCAGCCGGCCGGCGACCCGGTGGCGCGACTCGGTCTCGATCCCCGCCGCCAGGCCCTCGTGCTCGGCCCGCACCGCGGCGATCTCCTCGCGCTGGGCGAACTCGTGCGGGAACGGCTCGACGCCGGCCTCGCGAATCCTCTCCAGCTTCTCGCGCCGGTCCCGGAGGACGTCGGAGACCGACGGCGTCTCACTCGGCTCGCTCATCGCCGCGCGAGCCTATCGAGCGTCAAGCGCGCTCGATTTTCGTGATTTTCAGTTTTTTCTTCGGCCCGCGCGGGACCTCGACTGTGACGATGTCGTTGCGCTTGTGGCCGAGCAGCGCCTTGCCGATCGGCGACTCGTTGGAGAGCTTGTGCTCGACCGGGTTGGCCTCAGTCGAGCCGACGATCTGGAACTTCTGCGAGTCGCCGGTCTTCTGGTCTTTGACGTGGACGACGGAGCCGAAGCCGACTTCGTCGGTGCCGACGGCCTTCTCGTCGATCACCGTCGCGCGGCGCAACCGCTCCTCGAGCTGGGCGATCCGCGTCTCGAGCAGCGCCTGTTCGTTCTTCGCGTCGTCGTATTCCGCGTTCTCGGAGATGTCGCCGAATTCGCGCGCTTCTTTGATCCGCGCCGCGACCTCACGGCGTTTGGTCGTCGAAAGGTGCTCGATTTCTTCCTTCAGTTTCTCGAGGCCCTCTGGGGTGATGACCGCCTGCCGACTCACGTTGCACTACCTCGCTTGTCTTTTTGGGTTGGGAAGAGCCGAGACATGGCTCCCTGACCGAAAAAAGATGCCCACGATGTTGCCGTTGGCGGCGACACCCGGGCACCGAGTCGCGGGATTATAGCGATGGCCTTAAGTAACCCCGGCGGGCTCCGCCATGGCGCCGATCAGGCCGCGCGCTCGGTCCAGATCGGCGCTCCGCTGCAGCTCGTCGACCACCGCCCGCGGCGCCTGCAGGCGCTCGGTGTACCAGGGGTAGAACTTGCGCAGATATCGCTGAGCGCGCTCGTCGCCGAGGTGCTCCTCGGCGCGGTCGATCACCCAGAGCAGCTCGGCGACCACCTCGTCCCTGCGCGGGCGGCTCGGCACGCGCCCCGGTCAGCTCCTCGAACAGCCACGGGTTGCCGAGCGAGCCGCGGGCCAGCATCACCGCGGCGGCGCCCGACTCGCGGTAGGCGGCGCGGGCCTTCTCGGCGTCGCTCAGCCCGCCGGAGACGATCACCGGCACGTCGACCCGCTCGACCAGCTCGCGGGTCAGCGCGTAGTCCGGGGGGCCCTTGTGGCCCTTGCTCGCCGGTCGCGGGTGGAACCCGATCGCCGCCGCTCCCCCCTCCTCGGCGAGCCGCACCGCGAGCTCGAGGCCGGAGCGGTCGCCGACCCCGATCCCCGAGCGCAGCTTCACCGTGACCGGCAGGCCGCTGCCCTCGGCGGCGCCGCGGACCAGCGCCAGGGCGAGGTCGTGGTCGCGCAGCAGCTGGACGCCGGCGCCGGTCTTGCGCACCTTCGGCACCGGGCAGCCCATGTTGATGTCGATCAGGTCGGCGCCCGCGGCGGCGGCGATCTCGGCGCCGGAGCGCATCACCTCGGCGTCGTGGCCGAAGAGCTGGATCGAGACCGGGTGCTCGTCGGGGTGGATCCGCATCAGGTCGCGCAGGGTGCGCTCGTTGCGGTAGTGCAGGGCGAAGCTCGAGACCATCTCCGAGACGGCGAGCCCGGCGCCGTGGCGTTTGGCCTGCAGCCGCACGAACCAGTTGCCGATCCCCGCCAGCGGCGCCAGCAGCACCCGGTTGGCGAGCCGGATGCCGCCGATCTCGAACGGCGCGGTGAGCGGCGGCTGCTCAGCCATTGCGCTCGTGGATCAACCGCAGGCCGGTCAGCGTCAGCAGGTCGTCGACCTCCTCGATCGTCTCGGTGAACGGGACCACGGACGAGGCGTAGCCGCCGGTGGCGAGCAGCCGCGGGTTCGGCAGCTCCTTTTCCATCCGCCTGACGATGCCGTCGATCAGCCCGGCGAAGCCGAAGATGAAGCCCGAGCTGATCGCCGCCCGCGTCGAGCGCCCGATCGCCTGACTCGGCTCTTCGAGGTCCATCCGCGTGATCCGGGCGGCGCGCTCGATCAGGGCGCTGAGTGAGGGGGCGAGGCCGGGGCCGATCGCACCGCCGAGGTACTCGCCGTCGGCCGAGACCGCGTCGATGTTGATGCCGGTGCCGAAGTCGACGACGATGCACGCCTCGCCGAAGCGGTCCCAGGCGGCGATCGAGTTCACCAGCCGGTCGGCGCCGACCTCGAGCGGGTTCTCCATCCGGATCGGCATCCCGGTCTTCACCCCGGGTTCGATCGTCAGCGCCTCGACCCCGAGGTAGCGCCGCGCCATCCGCTCGTACTGGTTGCCCAGCGGCGGCACCACCGAGGAGACGCAGACGCCGTCGATCTCGCTGAAGGTGAGGTCGCAGAGCGAGACGAGGCCGGCGATCTGAGCCGCCAGCTCGTCCCCCGTGGCGCCGGAGCGAGTCTGCGAGCGCCAGTGCTCCAACAGCTCGGCGCCGTCGAAGACGCCGAGATGGGTCTGGGTGTTGCCGACGTCGACCGTGAGCAGCATCCCTCCGATTATCCCGTCCGCCGACCGCGAACGCTCGCGGCGCCCGACTGGCTACCTAGCCAAGACCGCGCACATGCGCATAGGATCGTGACGTGAACGCCCGCCTCTACTCGATCCCCGCCTCACACCCCGCGTTCGCCGCCCAGCTGATGCTCGAGCACAAGGGCATCGCCTACCGGCGGACCGACCTGATGCCCACGGTCTCGAAGCTCGTGCTGCGCGCGGTGGGCTTCCCCGGCGTCACCGTGCCGGCGCTGAAGATCGACGGCACCAAGGTCCAGGGCTCGCGCCAGATCGCCCGCGAGCTGGAGCGGCTGGTGCCCGAGCCGCCGCTGTTCCCGGCCGACCCGGAGAAGCGGGCGGCGGTCGAAGCCGCCGAGCGCTTCGGCGACGAGGAGCTGCAGCACCCGATCCGCCAGATCCTCTGGTGGTGCATCAAGCGCGACCGCGAGCCACTGCGCAGCTACTCGGAGGGAGCGAGGCTCGGCATCCCGATCGGACTGGCGGTGAAGACGGCGGCGCCGATCGTCGCGCTCACCGCGCGCTTGAACGACGCCAGCGACGCCAGCGCCCGCGCCGCGCTCGCCGCGCTGCCGGCGATGCTCGACCGGATCGACGCCTGGATCGAGGCCGGGGTGCTGAACGGCCCCGAGCCGAGCGCGGCCGACTTCCAGATCGCCCCCAGCCTCGGCCTGGCGATGACCCTCGATGATCTGCGCCCGGCGATCGCCGCCCGCCCCGCCGGCGCCCTCGCCGAGCGCCTGGTCCCGGACTATCCCGGCCGGATGCCGCCGATCCTGCCCCGCGAGTGGCTGCGCGGGCTCGATTCGGCGTCGATGTCAGAAGCCTGACCGGACAGACAACTGCCTCAAAATCGGGTATTCACCGCTCCCGCGAACGGGGCTAAGGTCGGCGACCGCGACGTCCTTTGAGGGATGCCGCGAAGCCGGTTGGGGGTTCGGGCCGGCGAGCGAAGGGCGCGCCACCGGACAGGCCCCGCGGATCCGGGTAGGCGCTACGGGGGCGATTGGCGCCCCGGTTTGGCGGGGCCGACCGACCCGGTCGGCGCGCCCTTCAGCCCAACTCCAGGTCCCCTACCCGTTCGACCCGCTGCTCATCCTCAGGCAGCGCCGCCAGCGCCTCGACCAGCCGGGTGCCGTCGGGCAGGGTCAGTTCCGGGTCCAGCTCGAGCAGCGGCGCCAGCACGAAGCGGCGGCTGACGACCTGCGGGTGGGGCAGAGTGAGGCGGTCCTCGCGCAGCTCGAGGTCGCCGAGCAGCAGCAGGTCGACGTCGAGCGGGCGCGGGCTGTGGCGGGGCTGGTCGAAGGCGCGGCCGCGCTCGGCCTCGACCGCCTTGCAGGCGTCGAGCAGCGCCAGCGGCTCGAGCGCGGTGCGGACGCGGACCGCAGCGTTGAGGAAGTCGGGCTGGTCGAGGATCTCGCCAACCGGCTCGGTGACGTAGACGGAGGAGACCGCCTCGATCGCCACCCCCCGCGGCGGCAGCAGCGCCAGCGCCGCCCGCAGGTGCTCCGCCGGCTCGCCGACGTTCGAGCCGAGGCCGAGGTACCCGGTCCGCGCCGGGGCGCCCGCCACCGGCTCAGTCCTCGGACGCCTCGGCGTCCTCGTCCTCGGTCGCCCGCTCCTGGGTGACCTCGACCGCGACCTCCTGGATCGCCAGCGGCAGCGGCGGCTCCGGCTTGGAGGCTCGGACCCGCACCGCTTCGCAGCCGTAGCGCTCCATCAGGCGCTCGCCGACCACCTGGGCCAGCCGCTCCAGCGTGCGGTAGCTGCGCTCGGTCGCGGCGAGGGCGACGATGTCGCAGACCTGCGAGTAGTCGATCGTGTCCTCGATCCGGTCGGTGAGGACCGCGTCGCAGTCGGGAACGTCGAAGGAGACGTCGAACTCGAGCCGCTGGCCGACCTCCTGCTCGGCTTCGGTGACGCCGTGGTGGGTGTAGATCGAGAGCCCGCGCAGCTCGACTTCGGCGCTGCTCTCGACCCCGCTGTTGCTCCCGTCCGGATTCATCTCCGGACCGGAAACTACCCGAGTACCGCGCTCGCCACGGCCAGCGCCTGCAGGTGCTCGGCGACGTCGTGGACGCGGAGCACGTCGGCACCCTCGGCGGCGGCGAGCAGGCCGGAGGCGATCGTGCCGCCGAGCCGCTCGTCGGCGGGGGAGCCGTCGCCGGCGCCGATGAAGGCCTTGCGCGAGGTGCCGACGACGACCGGGCAGCCGAGCTCGCGGAGCTCGCCCAGCCGGCGCAGCAGCTCGAAGTTGTGGGCGGCGGTCTTGCCGAACCCGATCCCCGGGTCGACCCAGATCCGCTCGGCGGCGACACCAGCGGCGACCGCGGCCGCGACCCGCTCGGCGAGGAAGGCGCGGACCTCGTCGACGACATCGTCGTAGCGCGGTTCGCGCTGCATCGTGCGCGGCGTGCCGGCCATGTGCATCAGGACCACGGTCGCGCCGCGCTCGGCGCAGAGCGCCGCCATCGCCGGGTCGCCGCGCAGCGCCGTGACGTCGTTGACGATCGTCGCCCCGGCATCGAGCGCCGCCGCCGCCACCGCTGCCTTCGAGGTGTCGATCGAAATCCCCGCCCCGCCCCCAGCCAGCCCGGCGACCACCGGCAGGGCCCGCGCCAGCTCCTCGGCCTCGGCCACCGGCTCGGCCCCCGGCCGAGTCGATTCGCCGCCGACGTCGAGGATCTCGGCGCCGTCGCGGACCAGCTCGCGGCCGTGGGCGATCGCCGCCTCGCGATCGAGGTACATCCCCCCGTCCGAGAACGAGTCGGGGGTCACGTTGACCACCCCCATGAGTTTCACGGCGGGAGGCGTCAGCTGGCGTCGCCGCCGGCGAAACCCGGCCTTGGGCGCGGAGCGGGGCGCGGCTCGCGCTGGGGACGCTCGGGTTCGGGGGCCGGCTCGGCGGCGGGGGGCGAGGCCTCCTCGTCGTCGTGGAAGACCTCCTCCTCAGGCTTGCCTTCGAGCAGGGCGACGAACTGGTCGGCGTCGATCGTCTCCCGTTCGAGCAGCAGCTTCGAGACCCGCTCGAGGTCCGCGCGGCGCTCGTTGAGCAGTCCCTTGGCGGTCTGGTGGGCGCTCTCCACGATGCGGCGGATCTCGTCGTCGATCTCGCGCGCGATCTCGTCCGAGTAGTCGGGCTCGGAGGAGAACTCGCGGCCGAGGAAGGGCTGGCCCCGATCGTGGCCGAAGACCCGCGGACCGAGCCGCTCGGACATCCCGAACCGCATCACCATCTGCTTCGCCGTCTCGGTCACCTTCTCCAGGTCGTTGGAGGCGCCGGTGGTGATCTCGCCGAAGACGATCTCCTCGGCGGCGCGGCCGCCCAGGGTCATCGCCATCGTGTCGGTGAGCTCGGCGCGGGTGGTGAGGAACTTGTCCTCGGTCGGCAGGCTGATCGTGTAGCCGAGCGCCTGGCCGCGGCTGATGATCGAGATCTTGTGGACCGGGTCGGTGTTCTCCAGGAGCTGGCCGACGATCGCGTGGCCGACCTCGTGGTAGGCGGTGACCAGGCGCTCCTTCTCGGACATCACCCGGGTCTTCTTCTCCGGCCCGGCGATCACCCGCATGATCCCCTCCTCGAGCTCCTTCATCGAGATCTCGCGGCTGCTGGAGCGGGCGGTGAGCAGCGCCGCCTCGTTGATCAGGTTGGCGAGGTCGGCGCCGGTGAAGCCGGGGGTCTGGCCAGCGAGCGCGTCGAGGTCGATCTGGCGGGCCAGCGGCTTGCCGCGGGTGTGGACCTCGAGGATCTGCTTGCGGCCCTTGCGGTCGGGGCGGTCGACGACGACCTGGCGGTCGAAGCGGCCCGGCCGCAGCAGCGCCGGATCGAGGATGTCGGGGCGGTTGGTGGCGGCGATCAAGATGATGTTGTCCTTCATCTCGAAGCCGTCCATCTCGACCAGCAGCTGGTTCAGCGTCTGCTCGCGCTCGTCGTGACCGCCGCCCATGCCGGCGCCGCGGTGGCGGCCGACGGCGTCGATCTCGTCCATGAAGATGATGCAGGGCGAGTTCTGCTTCGCCTGCTCGAAGAGGTCGCGGACGCGGCTGGCGCCGACGCCGACGAACATCTCGACGAAGTCCGAGCCGGAGATCGAGAAGAACGGCACCCCGGCCTCGCCGGCGACGGCGCGGGCGAGCAGCGTCTTACCGGTGCCGGGCGGTCCGTAGAGGAGGACGCCCTTGGGGATCCGGGCTCCCAGGGCCTGGAACTTCTTCGGGTTCTCGAGGAATTCTTTGATCTCCTCGAGCTCCTGGGTCGCCTCGTCGACTCCGGCGACGTCGCGGAAGGTGATTTTCGGCGCGTCGACCGACATCCGTTTGGCTTTCGATTTGCCGAAGTTCATCACCCGCGAGCCGCCGCCCTGCATCTGGTTCATCAGGAAGATCCAGAAGCCGAAGAAGAGGACGAAGGGCAGGATGTAGGTGAGCAGCGAGAGGATGCTCGAGCCGCCGGTGCCGTGCACCGTGACTTCGGTGTTGGGCGCGTTTTCGAGCCGCTTGAGCAGTTCGGGTTCGGTGTTCGGCGGGTAGCCGGTGGAGAAGCTTTCGCCGCCCGCAGCTTCGGTCTCGGTGACGTCGAGGGTCGAGTCCTTGACGTTGACCGAGACCTTTTCGATCTTGCCTTCGTCGATCAGCCCGCCTTCCTTCGTCAGCTCCGTGTAGGACGGCGCCTTGGTGCCGTCGGGGCTGCTGATCCAGCGCTGCGCGACGAAGGCCAGGATGACCACCAGCAGGATCGGAAACGCTGCACTTTTGAAGAAACGCCTCAAGGGAATAAATCAGCGTACCAGGGCGGTTTTGCCGTCTATTCGGCCAGCGCCGCGACGTAATCGAGGTTGCGGTGGCGCTGCGCGTGGTCGAGCCCGTAGCCGACGGCGAACCGATCCGGGATCTCGAAGCCGACGTAGCGCGGCGAGAGGTCGACGCGCAGCCGCTCGGGCTTGGTCAGCAGGGCGCAGACCTCGAGCGAGGCCGGGCTGCGGGCGCGCAGGTTGCGCATCAGGTACTGCAGGGTGAGGCCGGAGTCGATGATGTCCTCGACGACGAGCACGTCGCGGCCTTCGATCGGCGCGTCGAGGTCCTTGAGGATGCGGACCACGCCCGAGGAGTCGGTCTGCGAGCCGTAGCTGGAGACCGCCATGAAGTCGATCTCGCAGGGAACGTCGACCGCCCGCATCAGGTCGGCGATGAAGAGCACCGCGCCCTTCAGCACGCCGACCATGAACAGGTCGCGCCCCGCGTAGTCGCGGCTGACCTCCGCCCCCAGCTCCGCGACGCGGCGCTGCAGTTCCTCTCTGGAGACGAGGGTCTCGCCGATCGCCGAGCCGGTCACGTGGCCGCAGTCTACGTGTCCCGCCGACGGGCCGATTTCCGGTGATAGTCCCGGGAAATCGGCCCGTCGGCGGCGGGGCTTCAGGGGCGCTCGGCGCGGACTACGCCGCCCTCGAGCACGGCGCGAACGCCGCCGCCGAGGTCGAGCATCGAGCCGCCGCGCTGCAGCGCCGCGACCTCCTCGGCGTGGCGGGCGGCGCCGGGCACCGGCTTGCCGGCGGCGGCGTCGGCTAGCTGCTGGACGACGAGGCGGCGCAGCGCCGGCTGCAGCTCGCGCAGCCGCGCCAGCCGGATCGTCCCCCGCCCGGCGCCGTTGCCCGCCGCCAGCTCGGCGGCGACGAGCGCGTCGAGCACCTCGGCCTCGTCGCGCAGCAGGTCGGCCGTGCGCAGCACGTTGGCGGCGGCCGCCGGGTGCGCCTTGGCCAGCTCCGGCAGCAGCCCGGCGCGGATCCGGTTGCGGGCGAAGAGCGGCTCGGAGTTGGTCGCGTCCTCGCGCCAGGCAAGCTTGCGCCGCTCGCAGTACTCGGTCACCTCGGCGCGGGTGGTGCCGAGCAGCGGCCGGGCGAGGATGCCGTCGCGTGGCTTCATCCCCAGCAGCGCCCGCCGGCTCGGCGAGGAGGCGAGCCGGTAGAGGATCGTCTCGACCTGGTCGTCGGCGGTGTGCCCGGTGACGATCGTCGCCTCCTGCGGCAGCGCGATTCGGGCCGCCGCCTCGTAGCGGGAGTCGCGGGCCCAGGCCTGCAGGTTGCCCGGGCCCTCCGGCCGCCGCGGTCGCCGCACGCTCAGCTCGACCCCGAGCCCGTCGCAGAGCTCGGCGCAGAAGCGCTCGTCGGCGTCGGCGTCGTCGCGCAGCCCGTAGTTGACGTGAAGGGCGAGCACCTGGCGCGGCGCCGCCCGGGTGCGGGCGGCGAGGTCGAGCATGCAGACCGAGTCGCGGCCGCCGGAGAGCATCACCAGCAGCGGCCGCTCGGGCTCGATCATCCCCTCGGCCAGCACGCGCTCCACCAGCGGGTCGGTCTGCATGCCGTCAGTGTTGCGCGTCGCCGCCGCCGCGGCGGCTCAATCGGCGGCGCGGACGAGGAACAGCTCGGTCGGCACCGGGAACCCCTTCAGCGCCACCTGGCCGATCGGCTCGAAGGCGAGCCTCTCGCTGGCGGCGATCGACTCGGCGACGCGGTCGGTGACCAGCACCTCGCCGGCGAGGGCGCGGTTGACGACGCGGTGGGCGAGGTTGACCTGGCTGCCGAAGTAGTCGCCGTCGCGGTAGACGGCGGCGCCGCAGTGGATCCCGACCCGCGGCTGCGGCCGCCGCGGAAGGCGCGCCATCAGGTCGACCGCCCACTGGGTCAGGCCGGCCGGCTCGGGCGAGACGACCATCACCTCGTCGCCGATCGTCTTCACGATCGTCGCGTCGCGGGGCAGCGTTTCCTCGATCGTGGCGACGAACCTCTCGACCACGTCGAGCGCCTCGATGTCGCCCTCCTCCTCGGTGTAGCGGGTGAAGCCGGTGAGGTCGATGAAGCAGAGCGCGACCAGCACCTGGCCGAGTTCCATTTCGGTCGTGTCGAGGCTGACTTCCGCCTCCATGTGGCCGACTACGTCCTGCTCGAGGTAGAAGCGCAGGTAGCGGTTGTGGAGGTATTCGGTGAGCGGCGCCGCCAGCGGCAGGATGTCGGCGGCGAGATCGCCCATCTCCTCCGCCATCTGCAGCTCGGGGACGCCGTCGCGGACCATCGGTTCGTGGACGTAGAGGTGGAAGAGTCGGACCTCGGCGTCGGCGATGCGGCGGATCGACTGCACGTAGATCCGGACCAGCTGCAGGAAGGCGACCAGCGGCAGGCCGGCGGCGAGGATGCGGGCGCAGAGCCGCAGCGCCACCGCGTCCTCGGAGGTGAGGTTGCGCTGGTGACCCTTCGGCGTCCCCAGCATCACCAGGATCCGTTCGACCAGCTCCTCCTCGAGCCCGGTTTCCCCGGCGATCATCGGCACCGTCACCTCGCCCTCGCCGCCGGCGAACAGCTCCTCGGCGAAGCCGAAGGCGAGGCGGCCCTCGCGACCCGCCTGGCGCAGGTCCTCGAGCGAGTAGCCGCGGTCGCGCATCCGCGCCACGACCCGGGCCTGGGCGGCGGCCGCGGCCGTCCAACGGCCGCGGCGCACCGGCACGATCCTCTCCTCCGCCCAGCGTTTGAGGGTGCTGGCCGGCACGCCGGAGCGGCGGGCTGCCTCGCTGAGGGAGATGCGCTCGTCCGCCATCGCGAGCGAGGCTACTGCGGCCGACGGGCCGATTTGTCAATAGGACGACGACAAACCGGCCCGCCGGCGCGTGTCTAGCTCGGGATCTCCGAGCCCTCGTGGAGCTGCAGGACCTCCTGGCCGTCCTCGCCGGTGCGGATGCGGATCGCTTCCTCGACCGGCAGGACGAAGATCTTGCCGTCCCCAACCTCACCCGTGCGGGCGTGCTTGAGGATCGTCTCGATCACCAGGTCCTTGTCTTTGTCCTCGATCACGACCTCCAGCTTCAGCTTCGGTCGCACGTTGACGGTGAGCGTCGAGCCGCGGTACCGCTCGACGATCCCTTTCTGACGTCCGGAGCCCTTGGCCTCGAGGATCGACAGGGACGGGAATCCCTTGTCGAGCAGCTCGGCCCGGATCGGCTCAAACGCCTCGTGACGGATGAACGCCTCGATCTTCTTCATATGCGCTCGTGCCTCCTACGGGGTGTCCGTTGCGGTCATTTGCGTGGGAGCGGGCGCCGGCGTCGGTGCTGCCGCCGCCGAGCCCGGCAGACCCGTCGAGTACTCCGGCTGCGGAATGAACACCTCCGGGTACCCGTACATGCCGTGCGAGCTGATGTCGAGCCCGGCATCCTCCTCCTCGGCCGGAACGCGGAGCCCGATCGTGCCTTTGATGAAGGCGAACGTGGCGATCGAGATCACGAACACGACCACGAAGGTGAAGAGGACCGCCAGCGACTGGACGCCCAGCTGGCCGATCGCCGAGCTGAACGATTCGTCGCCGAAGATGGCGTACCAGACGCCACCGCCGGCCCCTTCGGAGATCAGCCGCGGCGAGGCGAACAGCCCGACCGAGAGCGTGCCCCAGATACCGGCGAGGCCGTGGGCCGAGAGCGCGCCGACCGGGTCGTCGAGCAGCTTGTCGATCGCCAGTACGGCGAAGACGACGACGAAGCCGGCGACGATGCCGATGATCGGCGCCGCCCAGTACTCGACGAAGCCGGACGGGGCGGTGATGCCGACCAGGCCGGCGATCGCGCCGTTGCCGGCCATGCCGACGTCCAGCGCCTTGCTCTTCAGGTAGACCGCGATCGAGGCGCCGATGACGCCGGCGGCCGCGGCCAGCTGCGTGTTGAGCATGACCTCGCCGAAGAGGTTGCCTTCCGTGCCGAAGGTCGAGCCTCCGTTGAATCCGAACCAGCCGATCCAGAGGATGATCACGCCGAGACCGACCAGCGGCATCGAGTGACCGGGGATCGCCCGCGGCTTGCCGGCCGCGTCGTACTTGCCGATCCTCGGGCCGAGCAGCAGCAGCGCCGCCAGGGCCCCGACCGCGCCGGTGAGGTGGACGACCGAGGAGCCGGCGAAGTCCATCACCGGCTTGCCGCTGATGTCGCCGAGCAGGCCGCCGCCCCAGACCGCATGGGCGATCAGCGGGTAGATGATGGCGCCGAAGACGACCGCGTAGATCACGTAGGCGCCGAACTTGATCCGCTCCAGGGTGGTGCCCCAGACGATCGCCAGCGAGACGGCGCAGAACGCGAGTCCGTAGAGCATCAGCATCGCCGATTCACCGGTGACCGCTTCGCCCGCGACTTCCTGGTCGAAGTGGAAGAAGAAGCCACTGTCGCCGAAGAAGTCGTTGCCACCGCCTTCGGCGACTCCGTAGCCGATCGCCCACCAGGCGATCGTCACGATCGCGAAGTTGACGAGGATCTTGGCGACGCCGGTGCCGGCATTCTTCTGCCGCGAGAAACCGATCTCGAGGAACATGAAGCCGGCCTGCATCAGGAAGACGAGGACACAGGCAACGCCAACCCAGACCATGTTCAGCTCTGAGGTCTTTTCGACTAGGACACCGGAGACTTCATCCAACGATGCGGCCGAGGCCGCCCCGGGTAGGACCAGGGCGGCCAATGCCGTAAACATCACGGCAAGGCCCAGCTTCTTCTTCATGGGTACCTCCTTGCCCACCAGGAGGACCCCGGCGAGCGGTCTTGGACGGTTTGACACTGGTCTTCGAACGTGGACGAGACAGCGCGGAGCAGGGACGCCCCGCTTGCCTTCCACCGTATGGAGCAGCCCCGCGAGCCTCTTTAGACGGGTGGAGAAAATCCGCGGAGGGCGTTTCTCCCAATCGGCGAGGTCAGGCACGAGGGGCCCGGGGGCGGGCGGGCGAGGGGCGGGCGGGGCGCGGCGAGGGCGAGGGACGGCGAGACGGCGAGGGCGAGGGACGGCGAGGGTCGGGGGTCTGTCCGGAGGGGTGGGGTGACCCTCTGCCGAAGACCGTCGCGCAGCTGGGGCCGGGGCGAGGGCTCATACGGCCGCGCATAGCCTTCGTCAGAGGGTCACCCCACCCCTCCCAACGGGATCGGCCCCGAGCTTCGCAACCTGAGCAGGCGCCGCCGAGCGAGCCCTTGGCCAGAGCTTCCAAGGTCCCGGCGTTCCCGATCCCTCGGAAGCTCCCCGAGGGACCATGGCTCCCGTCTCTCGAGAAGCTCCCGAGGGACGAGGCCTCGCCCTCTCTCGGGAAGCTCCCAAGGGACGAGAGCGTCGATCGCGTGGTTCCTTATGGACGCTCGGGGTCCGAAGGGAACCACGGGATCGGGATCTCGGCCTGGCTTGCCGGGTCGTGGTTCCTTTTGGACCGTATGGGTCCAAAAGGAACCACGGGATTGGGGGGACGGGGGCTTTGCGGGGGCTGGGGCGCTTTCGTCCCTCGCAGGGCTCGGTCCGTTGGGAGCTATGCGAGGGACGGGGACCATGGTCCCTTGGGAGCTACTCGAGAGAGGAGGGCCTTGGTCCTTTGAGAGCTTTCAACGCCGGAGGCTGGCCCGGGGCTCGCTTGGCGGCGCCTACCGGGGTACCGGGGCCTGGGATCCGGCTCCGTTGGGGAGGGTCGGGTGAGCCTCTGACGAAGGCTCCCAGGCTGACCTACGAACCCTCGCCCCGGCCCCAGCTGCGCGACGGTCTTCGGCAGAGGGTCACCCGACCCTCCCGGGCAGACCCATGAGCCCTCGCCCGCCGGAGCCCTGGCCCGGAGCTCCCGGGCAGACCCATGAGCCCTGGGCCGGAGCTCACCTACTAGGGTCGCCGTCCATGCCCCAGCGCCTCCGCCCCACCGCCCCGATCGCCGGCGACGCGATCCTGGTCGGCGACCCGGGACGAGCGCTGATGCTCGCCCAGGAGCTGCTCGAGCAGCCGAAGATGGCGAACCACGCGCGCGGGCTGTGGGGCTATTCGGGACGGACGCCGGCGGGCGAGGAGCTGAGCGTGATGTCGACCGGGATGGGAGGGCCGAGCGCTGCCCTGGTCCTCGGCGACCTGGCCGAGCTCGGCGTGCGGAGGGCGGTCCGGATCGGCACCGCGACCGCGCTGCGCGACGGCGAGGAACCGGGTCGGCTGGTCGTCGTCGAGGCCGCCCACCTGGGGGGCGGCGCGGACCGGGAGCCGTTGCCCGACCCCGACCCCGAGCTGACCGCGGCGCTGAGCGCCGAGCTGGGGGCGGCGGCGCGCGCGGGCGAGGCGGTCAGCTTCGACACGCTGCACCCGCCCGGGGCGGCACCGGCGAGCCCGGGCGAGGTCGCCGACATGCAGACGGCGGCGCTGCTGCGGCGAGCGGCCGAGCTCGGCGTCCGGCTGGCGGCGGTGCTGATCGTCGTCGCGACGACCGCCGGGGAGCGGCTCGGGGAAGACGGCGAGGCCGCGGCGGCGAAACGGGCCGGAAACGCCGCCGCAGCCATACTCTCACCCTAAAGTCGAGGGTTAGTCTTTGGTTTTTTTCTTTGCCGCTTTGGCGTTCTGGCGGCGCAGGGTGCCGATCTCGCGGCTGAGCTCGTCGATCTGTTCCTCGACCTCCTCGAGCCGCTGGGAGAACGAGCGCAGCCGTCGCTCCAGCCGCTCCAGGTCGGTCGCCGAGGAGAGGTTGAGGGCGCCCATCGCCGCGTGCTGGGCCTCGAGCGCCTTCTCGCGGGCACCGAAGGCGGCCTGGATCGCGTTGTGCAGGGTCGGGTTGTCGATCAGCGCTTGGGCCAGCTCGCCGATCGCCTGCTCCGAGCGGGCCCGAAGCCCCTCGTGGTCGCCCCCGAGAGCGTCCTGCTCGTCATGCTCGTAAGTCACGCCACCCGCCTTTCGCAGCTCGTTGACAGCAGCTTAACGAGCCCATCCGGCCCGGTTGAAACGCTGACCCGCTGCAACCATGGTGCAGCAGTTGATTAAGGGCTTGTTGGGGGGCGGCTGGGGCCGTTGTGCCCCTCCGGGCGAACGGGTAGCTTGGACCCCTGGGTACCCGGGGAGGGTGACCGCAGTTTCCGCCGTCGGCGGCAGCGGGTATCGAGGCGCACTGGAATGAGATCGACCAGACTGGCACTGCTTGTCGCGCTAGCCGGCCTCCTGGCGGCGCTGATCGGGCTGGCCGGTAGCGCGTTCGCCGACCAGCTCTCCGAAGGCACGCCGGCCACGCCGCCCGCCGGCGCCCACACGACCTCGCAGGCGGCGGCGATCTGCAGCAACGGCATCGACGACGACGAAGACGGCGCCGTCGACGACGAAGACGGGGACTGCGACTCGGGCGAAGAAGCCGAAGAAGAAGAAACGACGACCCCGGTCGCCGGCAGCGGGCTGAGCAAGCCGACCGCCAAGCACCACGGCGGGCACACCAGCGGCAGCGGCAGCGGCGGGGGCGCGGCCCTCGGCGAAGGCGAAGTCGCGCCCGAAGCGCAGGACGAAGGCGCCGCGATCGAAGGGGAACCGCTCGGCGACACCAGCGGCGGCGGCGGTCACGGCGGCGGCCTCAAGGCACCCGCGGCGACCGCTCCGGGCGACCAGCCGCTCGCCGAAGACGGCAACGGCGGCTCGCCCTTCGACCTCGGGGGCTCGCCCACCGGGGGCAACCCGACGACCACCTTCGCACCCTTCGGCCCGGCGCCGGTCGGAGTCCCCAACTTCGTCATCAACTCGTTCGAGATCCCGCCGTTCCTGCTGCCGATCTACCAGGCCTGCGGCACCGAATACGGGATCCCCTGGGAGGTGCTGGCGGCGATCAACAAAATCGAGACCGGCTTCGGCACCAACCTGAACGTCTCCAGCGCCGGCGCCGTCGGCTGGATGCAGTTCCTCCCCTCGAGCTGGGAAACGTTCGGCCTCGACGCCAACGGCGACGGCCGCAAAGACCCCTACAACCCGGTCGACGCGATCTGCGCCGCCGCCCACTACCTGAAGATCGCCGGCGGCGCCAAGCACCTCTACGACGCGATCCTCGCCTACAACCACGCCGACTGGTACGCGCAGGAGGTGCTGCTCTACGCGCGGGCCTACGGCCGCCTCCCCGCCGACCTGGTCGGCTCGCTGACCGGGCTGACCGAGGGCGCCCACTTCCCGGTCGCCGCCGACGCCCGCTACGCCGACGACAACGCCGCCCGGGCGACGCTGAGCAGCTCCGGCGGCGCCGGCCGCATCTCGGGCTCCGCCGCCGAAGTGATCTCCTCCTCGCCGACCAAGCGCGGGATCAACATCTTCGCCGCCGCCGGCTCGCCGGTGGTGGCGGTCAACGACGGGGTGATCCGCAAGCTCGGCGAGTCGGCGAAGCTGGGCAGGTACGTCGTCCTCGAAGACACCTACGGCAACCGCTACACCTACGCGCAGCTGGGCGCCATCGTTCGCGACCACCGCTCGATCGTGATGCCCTCGGGCAAGGAGAAGCGCCTGCCGGTCCAGAGCGACAGCGCGCGGCCGCGGCTGCGGGCGCTGCCCGGACGCTCCGGCAAGGCGGGAACCACCGAGGCCGAGAGCAAGGCCGGGGCCAAGAACGCGCAGAGTGCGAAGGGCGGCTCCGCGACGCCGGCGCCGGCCGCCAACGACGGAACCCTAAGGGTCGGGTCGAGGGTTATAGCCGGGACCGTGCTGGGCAGGGTCGGCGAAGCGGGCGAAGGCATCGACCCGCACCTGAACTTCTCGATCCGGCCGGCCGGCAAGGGCGCTCCGAGCATCGACCCGAAGCCGATCCTCGACGGCTGGAAGCTGCTCGAGGCGACGGCGATCTACCGCGCCAAGGGCAAGAACCCGTTCACCGCCCGGCTCAGCGGCGCCGGCGTGTTGCTGCTCTCCAAGGAGGCGCTGCAACGGCGGGTGCTCGCCGACAAGGGGATCGACATCTACCAGTGCGGCCGCGAAGACATCGCCAGCGGCAAGATCGACCGCCGCATCCTCGCCGTGCTCGAGTACCTGAGGGTGAAAGGCTTCCGCCTCACGGTGACGGCGCTGGAGTGCGGTCACGGCTACTTCACCACCTCCGGCAACGTCTCCGAGCACAGCAGCGGCGACGCCGTCGACATCGCCGCGATCAACGGCGTGCCGGTCCTCGGTCACCAGGGCCCGGGCACGCCGACCGACAAGCTGATCCACGACGTGCTGCAGCTGCAGGGAACGATGCACCCCCACCAGGTGATCTCGCTCGAGAACCTTCCCGGCCCGACCAGCTTCGCCCTCGCCGACCACGCCGACCACGTCCACATCGGCTATCGCCCGGCCGGCGCCAACCCCTTCGAAGTCGAGGCGTCGCCGCTGCTGAAGCCCGAGCAATGGCAGCGGTTGATCCAGCGCCTCGGCGAGATCAAGAACCCCGACGTGCCGATCAAGCCGTCGAAGTACTCCGAACCCGACTCCCGCCGGGAACGGAGCATCCTCTTCGGCAGCAAGTAGGCGCCGGCACGGGACTGCGGGAGAATCCCGACCCTGGCGCAGCTATTCGGATTCACCCAGCTCGACTTCGCCGGGCCGCTGCCACTCGGCGACGGCCGTTACCTGGAGCGCGGCGCCGCCGAGAGCGTGCTGGTGGTCGAGACGCTCGGCGCGGCGCCGGCATCGCCTCGGCGCCGGCGCCGTCCGCGTGCGGCCGAGGCCGGCGCCGACCCCCCCAGCCTGCCGCTGGCGCGGGTGACCGCGGTCCGCGCCCACGCCCCGTTCGCGGGCGAGCCCGAGGCGGCAGCCTGGCTCGAGCGGGCGGTCGCGGACGACGATCCGGTCGAGGAGCTGGTCGCCGAGGCGGTGGCCCTGCTCAACCGCGCCCTCCACGCCCAGGCCGTCGCCGCCGCCGACCCGACGCTGCCGGCGCTCGCCGCCGAGCGCGCGGTCGCGGGCCGGATCGGGTTCGGCAGCGGCGAGGAGGTCGCCGCCAGTCGCTTCGCGGTCGCCCGCGAGATCGCCGTGCGGCCGGCCGGCGGCTCGGCGCGGCGGCGGCGCGAGGAGCAGCTGCGCCCGCAGCAGCGCCTCGCCGCCATCCTCGGCGGCCGCGAACGTCTCGGCGCCTGCGAGACCCTGCTGCTGCGCGCCCGGGCCGACCTCGACGCCGGCCGTGAGCGGGAGGCGGCCCTGCAGCTGCGCCCGGGCCTCGAAGCGCTGCTGACCGAGCTCCGCGCCGGGCCCGACGACCCCGGCCACGAGCGCGACATGGCGGCCCTCGCCGAGCGCCGCGACGAGGCCGCGGCAGGCGCTGCCGCCGCGATCGCCGGCGAGCTCACCTCGGCCCAGCTGCAGGACGTGCGCGAGCTGCTCGAGCTCGCCGAGCGCGTCCTGCGCCGTCGCCGCGTGCTCGGCGGCTAGGCGAGGACGAGGCGGCGGGCGACGACGTCGTCGAGCAGCGAGTCGGCGAGGTGGTGGGCCTCGTCGAGGACGACGCCGTCGATCGAGGGGACGCCGATCACGGTGAGGCCGGCGGCGCGGGCTGCGGCGACGCCCGGCGGCGAGTCCTCGAGCGCGACGATGTCCGGGCCGGGCTCGAGCCCGAGCCGGCGGCAGGCCTCAAGGTAGGGATCGGGGGCCGGCTTCGGCGCCGCCACTTCGTGGGCGCTGACGACCGCGTCGAAGTGGGTCGCGAAGCCGACCAGCTCGAGCGAGCGGCGGACGAAGGGCAGCGGCGAGTTGGAGACGAGCGCGATCGGCGTCCCGCGGCCACGCAGCTGCGCCAGCAGCTCGCGGGCGCCGAGCATCGTCTCGACCCCATGCTCGAGCTCGGCGACGACCAGCGCGTTCAGCTCCTCGATCAACGCATCCGCCCGGCCGGGCTCCTCGAGCCGCCGTTCCAGGATCCCCGAGGCGATCGCCGCCGAGCTGCCGACCAGCTCGCGCTTGTCGGCGGGGGTGAACTCCTGCCCGCGGCGGGCGAACAGGTCCGCCTCGGCCCGCGTCCAGACCGACTCGGTGTCGAGCAGCAGGCCGTCGTTGTCGAAGACGACGGCGGCGGGCAGGGTGGCTTCCATCGGCGCGATCATCCCAGACCCGGTAGCGTCGCCCCGCAGATGCCCGAGCCACAGATGTTCCACGTCGAGATCAGTGAGGGCTTCCACCGGGCGCGGGTCTTCAACGTCAGCCGCGAGGACCTGGGGGCGAAGGTGCTGCGGCCCTGGCTCGAGGACCGCACGATCGAAGCCGGCGAACGCGAGTGGCGGCCGCGCGACAGCAGCCTCAAGATCCTCGAGGGACCGCGGATGGAGAACGCCGACCTCGCCTTCGGCCAGGGCTGGTCCAACGCCGAGCGGGCATCGAAGAACGTGACCCGGGAGATGCTCGAGACCGCGCCGCCGCCGGCCACCCCGGACGCCTTCGTGATCGAGAGCGACGCGCCCGAGGCGCTGCTCGCCGAAGTCGTCGGCTATCGCGGCCGTCCGATCCTCTGGGCCGACGCTCAGAAGAAGATCGACGGCCGCGACCCGGAGGTCGCGGCCGTGATCCTGGTGCTGAGGAAGCCGGACGCCTAGGCGGCGAAGTCCAGCGAGGTGCCGCGCGGCAGCACCAGCACCGGGTAGTTGGCGGCCTCGACCGCGTAGTCGCTTTTCGCGCTGAGCACGACTTTGCCCTGCGGCGCCTCCGGCCGCGAGCCGACGACGAGCAGGTCGACCGGGCCCGAGCCGTACTCGCCGACCTGGGCGCCGAGCGCCGCGGCGAGGCTCTGCGCCGTCTGCCGGGCGGCGACGTCGCCCTCGTCGATGATGCCGACGGTGTTGATGCTGACCGACGGAGCGGTGTGCAGCCCCGCCGGGGCGACGGCGATCGCCGCCGGGCCGCCGAGCAGCAGTTTGTGGGCCGAGATGCCCGGCTTGACCAGGCCGGGCGCGGTCCGGTACTCGGAGCCGAAGACGATCACGTCGGCGCTCTCGCGCTCGGCGAGCTCGGTCAGGCCGACGCTGGTGCCGGGGTTGACGACGACGTGCTTGGGCATGTCGGGAGCGCCGACCGAGGCAGCGCCGCGGGCCAGCATCTCCTCCGCCTCGTGCTCTGCCAGCGCGCCGCCGAAGGAGTGGACGACGTAGGCGAGCGAGAGCTCGGCGCCGCCGAGCGCCAGCAGCCGGCCGAGCGCCAGCGCGTCTTTGTCGTAGTCGGTGTCGTCGTAGGAAACGATCAGCTTCAAAGCCATTTCTTGTTCCTCCTGCGTTCGCGGATTTCGAAGGTCGAAGCTGATCGTGGCACCGGATCTCCATCAGCGCAACTGCTTTTGCTGATCTGTAAAATAAGCAATGCTTATGCTCAACATGGCCCGGCTCAACGTCTTCCGCGAGGTGGTCGAGCACGGGTCCTTCTCCGGCGCCGCCGACGCCCTCTCCTACTCGCAGTCGGCTGTCTCGCAGGCGATCGCGACGCTGGAGGGCGAACTGGGAACGCCGCTGATCGAACGCCGCCGCGGCGGCGTCCGCCCCACCCCGGCCGGCGCCGCCCTCGCCGCCCACGTCGGCGGCATCCTGGCGCGGATGGAGGCCGCCGAGGAGGAGGTGGCGGCGATCGCCCGCGGCCGCGGCGGCCACCTGCGCACCGCCGCCTTCGCGACCGCCGGCGCCACCCTGATGCCGCGGGCGATCGCCGCCTTCCGCGCCTCCCACCCGGGGGTCGAGGTGACGCTCGCCGAGGGCGAGCCGGAGGAGATCGCGCCACGCCTGCGGGCGGGCGAGTTCGACCTCGCGCTGCTGTTCGAATTCGAGGGCGTCGGCGAGCGCCTCGGCGCCGGCATGCGGCGCTTCGAGCTGGCCGACGACCCGCTCCGCCTCACCCTCCCCGCCGAGCACCGCCTTGCCGCCCGCAAGCGGGTCGAGCTCGCCGACCTGAGCGAGGAGCCCTGGGTGCTGACCTCGCCGGAGAGCGCCAGCGCCAAGCATGTCGTCCGCTCCTGCCACGCCGCCGGCTTCGAGCCGCGGATCTCCTTCGAGAGCGACGACTACCAGGCCGTGCAGGGCCTGGTCGCGGCCGGGGTCGGGATCGCGCTGATCCCCCAGCTGGCGCTCGCCACCCCCCGCGGGGACGTCGCGATCCGCGACCTCCACCCCGCCGGCCCGACGCGCAAGGTGTTCGCGGCGACGCCGCGGGCGGCGGCGGCGACGGCGGCGATCGCGACGATGGTCGACGTTCTCCGCGCCGGCTGAGCCGGCGGCTGTCACCGCGACGACCGGGGCCCGACGCGGAACCGCCCCCGGGAAAGGGGGCGGGGGCGGTTCCGGACTGCGTCGGGTACTGCGCAGGAGCGCCTCAGGCGGTGCCCCCGGTGGAGGCGGGCGCCGACGAGATGCCGTCGGGGTAGCCGAGCGACGGCACGTCGGAGGGATACACCTCGTGCCCGTGAACGGCGATGTCGCCCGTTTCCATTTCCTCGTCGGACATCCGCAGCGGGATGACCAGACCGACGAGCTTGAGCAGGATGAACGTGCCTATCGCACAGAACGCGATCACCCAGGCGGCGGTGTAGAACTCGACCCAGAGCAGGTGGAGGCCACCGCCGGAGATCAGGCCTTCGTGTTCGCCGGCCATCGCCTTGTTGGCGAAGATGCCGACCAGGAGGCCGCCGAGCAGGCCGGCGAAGCCGTGCGTGTAGACGACGCCGAGGGTGTCGTCTACCTTGCGGAACGGCGCCACCCGGCTCAGGTAGTTGTAGGCGAGGTAGACGATGATCGAGGCGACGACGCCGATCACGATCGCGCCCCAGCCGTTGACGAAGCCGGCGCCGGGGGTGATCGCGACGAGGCCGACGATCATGCCGTTGACGCTGCCGATCAGGCTCGGCTTGCGGCCGGTGAGGTAGTCCATCGCGACCCAGACCAGGAAGGCGACCGAGGTGCAGAGGTTGGTGTTGAGCACCGAGGCCGAGGCGACCGATTCGGCGCTGTACCAGTCACCGCCGTTGAAGCCGTTCCAGCCCATCCAGAGCAGGCCGGCCCCGACCGCGACCATCGCCAGGTTGTTCGGCGCGTCGACCTCGCGGTCGCGTTGCAGTCGCGGTCCGATCACCGCCGCGGCGACGAACCCGGAGATCCCGGCGGCGAGGTGGATCACGTAACCGCCGGAGTAGTCGATCGCGCCCTGCTGCGCGAACCAGCCGCCACCCCAGATCAGGAAGGCGTTGACCGAGTAGATCAGCAGCGTCCAGAGGGCGACGAACGGCATCCAGGCCTTGAAGTTGAAGCGGCCCAGGACCGAGCCCAGCATCAGGATCGGCGTGATCGCCGCGAAGACGATCTGGAAGTACGCCAAGGTCGAGAGCGGGAAGAGGAACGATTCTTCCGCCAACTCGGGTACTTCTGCCTGTCCCAATAGGTCACTGCTGCTGAGGATCGATTCCGGCTTGCCCCAGAGGTTCCCGAAGAACCCGGTCTTAGCCCCGAAGATGTGGATCGGCTCCCCGAACCCCATTTTGAAGCCGACCAGCACCCAGAGGATCAACACGATCGCGAAGGCGACGAACGCCATCATCATCGAGTTCACCGACCAGCGTTTCTGCATCACGCCGCCGTAGAGAACGACCAGGCCGGGGATGCTCATCAGTCCGACCAGCGTTGCGGCGGTGAGCTGCCATGAATTGGCGCCTTCGCTCAACCATTCCATAAATCCGGTGTTCCTTTCTCGTAGCTACGGGCTGCCGGACACCAACCACATTTGCAACGGACGAGACGGCTCCCCAGCCGGCCTGGTGCGCCCACTTTTGGACCGTCCAACCCTCTCTCCGCAGGGGAGGCGCCACTACGTACGAGTGTCCAAAGATCGCCGTGAAATCTTCGCCCCGGTGGCGGTAGCGCCGGCCGAGACGGCGCGGATAAGCTGGCCGCCATGCCGACCGAAGGACACTACGCGCGCCAAACCGCGCTCTACAAACTGAGTCCGCGTGAGATCAGGGCGGCCTGGATCGCCGGGGTCGTGACCGTCGCCGCGATGGTGGCGATCGTCTTCGCGACCGTCGGCGACAGCAACCCCGCGACGCCGATGGGATGCATCAAAGCCCAACCCGCCGGCATCGTCGGCGCCGAAACCATCAGCGGTTGCGGTGCCGAAGCGGAGTTGAAATGCGCCCACGCCGCCAACTTCGACAGCCCGCGGGCCAAGACTGTCGTCGCCGAGTGCGAACGCCAGGGCGATCAAGTTCTGATCGCGTGACGGTTCGGGGCGGACGTGCCAGAGACCTGGCGCGCCCGCCCCGGCCTCACTGTGCGCCGAGCTCGGCGAGCAGCCTCGTCATCTCCTCGTCGACCTCACCTTCGAGCTTGACCGCGGCGGCGTCGTCGTAGGGCGTCTCGCCCTTGGTCACGATCGCCAGCTCGCCGCCGGTCTCGAGCGTGAGCGCCGGCAGGCCGGCGACCGGGTGGACGATCAGCGAGGAGCCGACGCAGAGCATCAGCTCGGCCTGCTGGGCGAGCTCGGTGGCACGACCGATCGCCGCCAGCGGCAGCAGCTCGCCGAAGAGGACCACGTCCGGCTTGACCGGGCCGCCGCAGCTCGGGCAGATCGCGACGCCACGCTCGTCGAACAGCTCCTCGACCCGCTCCAGCGGGTAGCTCTCGCCGCACTCGGTGCAGGAGGAGGTGGCGATCGAGCCGTGCACCTCGACCACCTCGCGCGAGCCGGCGGCCCGGTGCAGGCGGTCGATGTTCTGGGTGATCACTCCCTTCACCAGCCCCAGCCGCTCGAGCTGGGCGACCGCTTCGTGGGCGCGGTTGGGCAGCTTGTCGGCGAGCGAGTGAAAGCGCGGGCGGTAGTAGGACCAGAAGCGCTGCGGGTCGCGTTCGAAGACTTCGATGTGGGCGACCTCCATCGGGTCGACGTTCTCCCACAGCCCGGTCTCCGGCGAGCGGAAGTCGGGGATCCCGGAGGGCACCGAGATCCCCGCCCCGGTGAGGACGACGGTGCGCCGCGAGCGGCGCACCAGCTCCGCCAGCCTCCCCACCCCATCCCCCGCCGACGGGCCGATTTCCCCTGCCATGTCCCTGGTTTTCGTCCCGTCGGCGGCTGGGGTTCGGTTACTTGCCGCTCCAGTGCGGGGTGCGCTTGTCGAGGAAGGCGCCGATGCCCTCCTTGGCGTCCTCGCTCTGGAAGGCGGTGGCGAAGCCCCGCTTCTCGGCCTCGATCCCCTGGTCGAGATCGGCCTGGTCGGAGACCTGCTTGATCTGGCCGACCGCGACCGGCGCCTGGGCGGCGAGCTTGCGGGCCCACATCAGCGCCGTCTCCAGCAGCTCGTGGTCGGGGACGATGCGGTTGACGAGGCCGAGTTCGAGCGCCTCCTCCGAGAGCACGGCATCGCCGACCAGGTTCATCTCCAGTGCCCGGTTGGCGCCGACCAGCCGCGGCAGCCGCTGGGTGCCGCCGAAGCCGGGGATGATCCCGAGCTTGATCTCGGGCTGGCCGAAGACCGCCGCCTCGGCGGCGATCCGCACGTCGCAGGCCATCGCCATCTCGCAGCCGCCGCCGAAGGCGATCGAGTTGACGGCGGCGATCGTCGCCACCGGCTCGGTGCCGAACTCGCGCAGCAGCGCGTGGCCGGCGTCGATCAGCTCTTTGCCGGCCGCCTCGTCCATCGAGGTGAAGGCCTTGATGTCGGCGCCGGCGGAGAAGACGACCGGGACCGAGGAGGCGATCACCATCGCGTGCACGTCCTCGTTGGCCTTGACCCGCTCCCAGACAGCCTTCAGGTCGCGGATCACGTCCGGCGAGACAGCGTTCATCGGCAGGTTGGCGAGCCAGGCGATGGCGACGTCGCCGCGCGTCTCCAGCTTCACCTTCTCCGGCTGCTCGCCCTCGTCGGGCTGCGGGTAGGGATAGAAGCCCTGGCCGCTCTCGAGCCCGAGCCTGCCCTGGGCGACGAGCCGCCGCAGCAGCACCGGCGGCGCGAAGCGCTCGCCGTGGCGCTCCTGCAGGTCCTCGATCTTCTCGAGCACCTTGCCGAGCCCTTCGACGTCGGCTTTCCAGAACGGCGGCAGCAGGCCGCGGCGCGGGTCGAGGCCGGCGCCGGCCATCATCCCGAGGTCGACGTCGCGGACCGAGGTGACGCCCTCCTCGACCAGCAGGCAGGCCTCGATCAGGGCGCGGCAGGTGAACATCGCGACCAGTTCCTCGCCGTCGGGCTCGGCCTCGCCGGGGACCGTCTGCTCGCCGTCCTTGAAGAAGCCCTCGCCGCCGCTCTTGGCGCCGAGCTTGCCTTCGCCGACCAGCTTCTGCAGCCCGGCGTGGACGTAGAAGGTCTCGCCGTAGGCCTCCCGGAGGTGCTCGGCGACGTGCAGGACGGTGTCGAGGCCGAGCAGGTCGGTGAGGAAGAACGGCCCCATCGGCGCCACCTGGGCGGCGGCGATCGCCTCGTCGATCGCCTTCAGCGAGAGGCCCTGCTCCTCCTGCGCGCGCCAGATCTCGCCGATCGTCGCCATCAGGATGCGGTTGACGACGAAGCCGGGGACCTCGCCGCAGACGATCGGCTGCTTCTTGATCGCCTGGGCGAAGTTGTAGGCGGCGGTCGCCGTTTCCTGCGAGGTCTCCTCGCCGACGATCACCTCGACCAGCGGCATCACCGAGGCCGGGTAGAAGAAGTGGAAGCCGACGACCTTGTCGGCGCGCAGGGTCGATTCGGCGATCTCGGTGACCGAGAGCGCCGAGGTGTTGGAAGCGAGGATCGCGTGGCCGGGGGTGACCTGGTCGAGCTCGCGGAAGACCGCCTGCTTGATCGCCATCTTCTCCGGCACCGCCTCGACCACGAAGTCGACGTCGCCGAAGCCGTCGTAGTCGGTGGCGCCGGTGACCCGGCCCATCACCTCGGCGAGGCGGGCGTCGGCCTGCTCCTGGGTCAGCTTCTCCTTCTTGACCAGGCGCGCCAGCTGCCCCTCGGTCACCGCCCGCGCTTTCTCCAGCGCGGCGTCGACGAACTTCTGCTCGACGTCTTTGACGACGACGGGGATGTCGGCGGCGGCGATCGCCTGCGCGATCTCGCCCCCCATGGTGCCGCCGCCGACTACGGCGGCCTTCGAAACGAACATTGCGGGCGGTCCCTCCCGTTGAGATTGGCTTGGCTCTCCGGCCAGGAGGCTATCCATTTCGGCGCCCCCGCTGGGCTTCGCGGGCACCCCGCGCGGCCCGGCGCCAAGCCGCCGCGGCGGTCATCTAGGGTCGGCTGATGAGCGTCGCCGACCCCGACCTGAGCCGGCGCCTGCTCGACTCCGAGCTCGACCTCGCGGCGGTGGCCTGCGACGAGGTGGTCGAGCGCGAGTGGGGGCGCGCCTTCCTCTCCCCCTCCCTGCCCGATATCTGGGACGCGAACTTCGTCGCGATCGAGCGTCCCGGCCTCTCGGCCGAGCAGGTGCTGGCCGCCGCGGACGAGGCGCTGGCGGAGCACCCGTACCGGAAGGTCGTGGTCGTCGACGGGACCGAGGCGCGGCGGCTCGGCGCGGCGATCGCACCGCGGCCGGGCTGGGAGCAGGAGACGACGCTCTACATGGTCTGGGAGGGCGGCGAGCCGGCCGCGCCGCCCGTCCCCGTCGCCGAGGTCGGGCTCGCCGCCTGCGCCGGGCTGCGCCGCGAGCTGATCGGCGAAGAGCTCCCGGCGGCGACCGAGCGCCGCGGGGAGACGGTGGAGCAGCTGCTCGAGTGGGCGCGGCGGCTGACCGCGCCCGGCGGCGACCGCTGGTTCCTCGCCCCCGCCGACCAGCCGGCCGCGACCTGCTGCCTGCTCGGCGGCGACGCCGCCCAGGTCGACGACGTCGCCACCCTGCCGGCGGCGCGCAACCGGGGCTGCGCCCGCTCGGTCGTGCTCGCCGCGGTGGCGGCCTCGCGCGCGGCGGGCAACGAGATCACCTTCCTCTCCGCCCTCGCCGAGGACTGGCCGCGCCACCTCTATGCCAAGCTCGGCTTCGTCGCCCGCGCCGAGGTGCGGGTGCTGCGACGCACGCCGCCGACATGAGGGACAACCGGCGCCCGGCAACGCTGTACGGCCGTACAAACGCCCGCTTAAGCAACTCCCATTAGGCTCTTTTGGCTCTTATTAGGGAGTTGGTAAAGCAACCGATCGCGCTTGGCCGAGCCGAGCGCGCCGCCAAGTGAGGGACTAACCAAGCGATGACTCGTATCCGCCAGCAGAACGTGACCGCGGCCCAGTGGAGCTCCAACGGTGAGTCCCTCGGCGCCGTCGACCTGACCCTTCCCGAGAACGAAGCCTTCGGCATCAACGTCTTCGACATCGCCGAGCAGAAGGACCGCCTGCCCGCCGACGTGTTCGAGAAGCTGCAGGCGACCGTCGCCGGCGGCGAACCGCTCGACCCCAGCCTCGCCGATGCCGTCGCCGAGGCGATGATGGCCTGGGCGCTCGAGAACGGGGCCACCCACTACACGCACATGTTCCAGCCGCTGACCGGCTCGACCGCGGAGAAGCACGACGGCTTCTTCGAGCCCGCCGGCGAAGGCAAGATGATCGCCGGCTTCTCCGGCAAAGACCTGATCCAGGGCGAGCCCGACGCCTCCTCGTTCCCGACCGGCGGCGTCCGCGCCACCTTCGAGGCCCGCGGCTACACCGCCTGGGACCCGACCAGCCCCGCCTTCATCCTGGAGAACCCGAACGGGACGCTGCTGGCGATCCCGACCGCGTTCGCCTCCTGGACCGGCGAGGCGCTCGACGCCAAGATCCCGCTGCTGCGCTCGATGGACGCGCTCTCGCGCTCGGCGATCAAGGCGCTGAAGCTGCTCGGCGACGACGACGCGACGCGCGTCTTCACCACGGTCGGGCCCGAGCAGGAGTACTTCCTGATCGACGAGCAGTACTTCTTCGAGCGCCCCGACCTGATCGCGACCGGGCGCACCCTGTTCGGCTCCAAGCCGCCGAAGGGCCACGAGCTCGACGACCACTACTTCGGCTCGATCCCGGAGCGGGTGCTCGCCTTCATGCTCGAGTCGGAACTGGAAATGCGCAAGCTCGGCATCCCGGTCAAGACCCGCCACAACGAGGTCGCGCCGGCCCAGTACGAGATCGCGCCGATCTTCGAGAACTCCAACGTCGGCTCCGACCACCAGCAGCTGCTGATGCGGACGCTGGAAAACGTCGCCCGCCGCTACGGCCTCGTCTGCCTCCTGCACGAGAAGCCGTTCGCCGGCGTCAACGGGTCCGGCAAGCACAACAACTGGTCGATGGGGACCGACACCGGCGTCAACCTGCTCAACCCGGGCGACACCCCGCACGAGAACCTCGTCTTCCTGTTCTTCTGCGCGGCGGTGATCCAGGCGGTGAACAAGCACCAGGGCCTGCTGCGGGCGTCGGTCGCGAACATCGGCCAGGACCACCGGCTCGGGGCGAACGAGGCGCCGCCGGCGATCATCTCGATCTTCCTCGGCGGCGAGCTCGAAAAGACGTTCGACGCGATCTCGACCGGCGACGGCGACCCGAGCACGCCGGCCTCGTTCCTGCACCTGGGGACCGACGTGCTGCCGCCGCTGCCGATGCACGGCGGCGACCGCAACCGGACCTCGCCGTTCGCCTTCACCGGCAACAAATTCGAGTTCCGGGCGCTGGGGTCGAGCATGTCGCTGGCCTTCCCCAACACCGTCCTCAACACGATTGTCGCCGAGGCGGTCGACGAGCTCGCCGACAAGCTGCAGGCGAAGATCGACGGCGGCACCGACTCGGCCGAGGCGGTGATCGAGGTGGTCAAGGACTCCTACCTCGAGAACAAGGTCGTCTGCTTCGGCGGCGACAACTACTCGGAGGAGTGGCACGCCGAGGCCGAGCAGCGCGGGCTGAAGAACCTGCGGACGACGCCGGACGCGCTGCCGGAAGTGATCGCGCCCGACACCGTCGCCGCCTTCGAGAAGTACGAGGTGCTGAGCGAGCGTGAGCTGCACTCCCGCTTCGAGGTCTGGATCGAGCAGTACGCGATCCGCGCCAACATCGAGGCGGAGACCGCGCACACGATCGCCAAAACGATGATCCTGCCGGCGGCGCTGCGCTACCTGGCGCTGATCAAGGAGTCGGGCGTCGCCGAGGGCGTCGCCGGCGAGGTGCGCGAGACCCTGGAGGCAATGGGCAAGGCGCTGCTCTCGCTCGAGGAGGCCAACGCCTACCCCGACGGGCTGGAAGACCTCGAGGGCCTCGACCTGGCGGTCCACGCCCGCGACAAGCAGCTGGCGGCGATGGGCGAGGTCCGCGCCGCGGCCGACAAGCTCGAGCGGGTCGTCGCCGACGACCTCTGGCCGCTGCCGAAGTACGAGGAGATGCTGTTCATCAAGTAGCGCGGCGCGCTACTCGGTGGGTCCCGGAGGGTCGCGGCGCTCGTCGTCGCGACCCTCTTTCTCGTCCGAGGGGTTGTCGCGGACCGCGCGCCAGATCAGCAGGGCGATCGCGGCCAAGCCGATGATCGGGATCAGGCCGCCGGCGACGGCCCAGCCGGACTCGAGCGCGAGCGGGATCACGGCGCCGGGGGCAGGCCGGCGCCGCCGTAGAGCGGGTTGAGGTCGCCGAGCAGCTCGAGCATCCGCGGCTGGTCCTCCTCGGAGTCGATCAGCACCGCGGTGCCGGGCCAGGCGTGGCGCAGGTAGCCGGCGTAGGCCTGGCGTGAGCCGAGGTCCGGCTCGTAGATCCAGGAGCCGGTGTTCCAGTACCTGGTCGTCCCGCCGTGGCGGCTGCGCACGTCGGCCAGCGGCTGGTGGGTGTGGGCGAAGACGATCGACTCCGCCTCCCGGTCCCAGCCAAGATTGGCGACGACCTGGGCGAAGGCGTCGAGCGCGTGCTCGGAGGGGTCGCTGCGCGAGATCACGGTCGGCTCCGGGTAGAGCGGCGCCGTCCAGGGCGGTCCGCTCATCGGCTGCTCGCGCGCCTGTCGCTGCGCCTCGGCGCGGATCACCGCGTCGTAGTGCTCCTCGCTCGGCAGCGAGCCTTCGACCGGGACCGGGGCGGTGTCGCGCAGGCGCGCCTGCAGCCGCTTGACGCCGCGCACCGGGGCGGCGAGCGTGTAGGCGACGCGGGCGGCTTTCTGGGCGGCGCGGAAGACGTTCTGCTGGGCGTGGGTGCCGTGCGGCATCTGGGCGGCGATGTAGAGCCACTCGGTCAGCAGCGTGATCACCGACTCGTAGTCCTCGATCGTCTTCGGCTCCTCCGGGCCGCCGGAGGCGATCGCCCACAGGGTCCGGGTCAGCATCCGGTCGGCCCGCGAGCCGCCGAGGCGGGCGTGCGGGTCGAGGTAGTGGCCGTGGGTGCAGAGCACGCCGCCGCAGCTGTAGGTCGGGTAGGCGATCTCGACCTCGACCCCCGGCAGGCGGCGTTCGAGGAAGGTCCGGAAGTAGCCGGGGCCGAAGTCGTTGCCCGTCGCCTCGGAGCCCGGGGGCCCGGGGTCGGCGCCCGCGGCCAGCTTCGCCTCCAGCCGGTCCTCTTCGTCGCGGTGGACCAGGTGGTGGTCGTGGTTGCCGGCGAGGAAGACGAGGCGACCGCCGGCCAGCTTCTCGCCGATCAGGTCGAGCAGCCCGCCGGAGGCGTCTACCGCTTCCTCGACCGAACCGAAGAGGAAGTCGAAGAGGTCGCCGAGGAAGATCAGCTCGTCGAGGTCCTCGAGCGCCGGCGCCAGCCGCTCCAGGAAGAACTCCTCGGCCAGCAGGTCGCGCCCCGTCCAGGCCCCGAAATGCGTGTCGGAGATGACCAGCGCGCGCATCCGCGCCCTATCTTCACCGATCGCGCGGCCGGGCGCCGATCAGCCGGGGCCGGGCTCCTCCCGGTCGCCGATCGTGCCCGAGCGGAGCAGGGCGAAGCAGGCGAGGGCACCGGCGAAGGCCATGCCGGCGACGACCGCGAAGGCGGTGGCATAGGACGAGGCGTTGGGGAGAGCCCCCGGTTCGGCGTGGACGACGACGCCGAGGACCATCGTCCCCGCCGCGGCGCCGACCCAGCGCACGGTGAGGACGAGCGCGTTGGCATCGCCCCGCCGCGGGGCCTCGACCTCGTTGCTGAGGCCGGTCAGCAGCGCGGTGAACATCGGCGCCAGGGTGCAGCCGAAGACGACCAGCGCCGGCAGCAGCAGCCAGTAGCTGTCGTTGTCGACGAAGGCGGCGATCCAGACGAAGGAGGCCGCCGCCGCCAGGTAGCCGGCGATGCCCAGGGGGCGCGGTCCGAAGCGGTCGGTCAGGTTGCCGACGTAGAAGGCGAGGGGAGGATTGAGCAGGAAGGCCGGGACCAGGGCGACCGAGGCGAGCAGCGGGCTGAAGCCGAGCACGTGCTGGAAGTAGGTGACGCCGTAGATCAGGAACCCGTTGAGCATGAACTGGGCGGCGAACATCGCCAGGGCGATCCCGCTCAGCGCCCGCCGGCGCAGCAGGCCGACCTCGAGCAGGGGGTGCGCCGAGCGCAGCTCCTTGAAGCCGAAGAGAGCGAGGACGACGATCCCGGCGAGGAACAGGACGATCGTCGCCGGCGAGTCCCAGCCCCAGACCAGGGCCTGCATCAGCGCCACCAGGGTGGCCGAGAGGCCGACCATCAGCACCCCGAGCCCGGACCAGTCGAACGGCGCCGGCTCGCCGGCCGGCCGGTTGTCGACGCGCAGCAACCCGAAGGCGGCCAGCCCGACGCCGACCAGGGCCTGGAAGCCGAAGACCGCGCGCCACTCGATCGCGGCGGTGAAGACGCCGGCGAACAGCGGTCCGAGGAAGAAGACGGAGGACCCGATCGCCGAGTAGACGCCGATCGCCCGCCCCCGGTGGATCAGCGCGACCCGGTTGGCGACCATCGCCGCGCTCGAGGGGTAGAGCGTCGAGGCGCCGATCCCGGCGATCGCAAGGCCGACGATCAGGCCGACGAATCCCGGCATCGCCGCCGCCAGCGCCGAGCCGAGGCCGAAGATGACCAGGGCGATGACGAGGATCTCGCGGTGGCCGTAGTAGTCGCCGAGCCGGCCGCCCGGCGCCGCGAACAGCGCCATCGCGAGGAAGAAGGCGTTGACCACCCACTGGCCCTGCGCCTCCGAGAGCCCGAGGTCCGAGACGATCGTCGGCTGGACCACGCCGAGGGCGGTCTGGCCGAGGTAGCAGGCGAAGAACGCGAGGCCGCCGAACCAGAGCGCCCAGCGGGTCAGTCCCAGCGTCTGGCCGTCCGTCACCCGCGGGACAGTACCCGCATGCTCAGACCCCCCTTGGGCGAGAGGGTCGGCATCTGGCGCACGGTCATCGTGCGGCCGGGGAGCGCGTCGAGGCGCAGGCGTGCCAGCAGCATCGAAGCGACCAGCTTCACCTCGGTCTGGCCGAAGCGCTTGCCGATGCAGATCCGCTGGCCGCCGCCGAAGGGGACGTACGCGCCGCGCGGCAGCGCCGCCTTGCGCTCGCGGGTGAAGCGCTCCGGGATGAAGGCCTCGGGCTCGGGGAAGACCTCGGGGATGCGGTGGCTGGCCCAGGAGGTGTAGTTGACGTAGGCGCCGCGGGGGACGGCCCAGCCGCCGAACTCGAACTCGTGGACGGCGCGGCGCGGGCCGATCCAGGCAGGCGGGTAGAGGCGCAGGACCTCGTCGAGCACCATGTCGAGGTAGGGCAGCTCGCGCTCGAGCTGCTCGGGGGTGGGGACGGCGCCGCCCAGGACCCTGTCCTGCTCGGAGACGAGGCGGGCGAGGACGTCGGGGTGGCGGGCCAGCTCGTACAGCATGAAGGTGAGGGTCGAGGTCGAGGTGTCGTGGCCGGCGAACATCAGCGTCATCACCTGGTCGCGGACCTCGCGGTCGGTGAACGCCTCGCCCCCCTCGCCGCGGACGCCGACCAGGAGGCTGAGGATGTCTTGGCGGCCGGGGTCGGGCTCGGCGCGGCGGCGCGCGATCTCGCCGAAGACGATCTCGTCGAGCACCTTGCGCGAGGCGATCAGCCTGCGCCAGGGCGAGCCGGGCCCGCGCAGCAGGCGCAGCGCGTAGTCGATCCCGTAGTAGCCGAGCGCGCGCTCGAAGTGCTGCGCCGCGGCGGCGCCCTTGCCCGCCTCGTCGGGGTCGAGCCCGAGCAGCGCCCGCATCGCGATCCGCATCGCCAGGTTGCGCATCCAGGCGTAGACGTCGACGACCTCGCCGGGACGCAGGCCGGCGATCGCCGCCTCCGCCTCGACCGCCATCGCCGCCGTCGCGGCGGCGATCTGCTCGCGGTGGAAGGCGGGCATCATGATCGCCCGGGCGCGGTCGTGGAACTCGTCGTCGACGGTGAGCAGCCCGTCGCCGAGCAGCGGGATCAGGTCGCCGAAGCTCGACTCGCGCCAGTGGAAGTTCTCCGGGTGGGCGACGGTGACGAAGTGGTTGGCCGCGGGGCCGAGCATGAAGACGACCTGCGTGTGCAGCAGCCGCATGCTGAAGATCGGCCCGTGCTCTTCGTAGGCGCCGAGCAGGATCGGCAGCGGGTCGTGGGCGATCTGGTGGGTCCGCTTCCAGCTGAAGTCGCGGGGCCCCGGCGGGAACTTGCCCCTCCCCCGCCACTCGGTGAAGAGGTCTTCCGCGACCCGCCGCACCGGGTTCGCGGACATCTGCTTCGGGCGCGCCAGCGGCGCCGTGGTGTCGGCCGTACCCATCGGGCGATCATAACTGGCTGCCTGGCCAGTTTCGTCAGCCGCGGTGACCGAACAGCTCGAGCACGCGGTCGCCCTCGCGCAGCTCGGCGGCGCGGGCGTCGTCGAACCGGATCACCTCGCCGTCGCGGATCACCGCCAGCATGATCGCCTCGCCGTCGCGGTTCGGGGTCGGGCCGGCGTCCCCGGCGCCGATCGGGCGCTCGGCGATGTCGAGTCCCTCGCCGACCGTGAGCAGGTCCTCCATCACCTCGGCCACCTGCGGCGTCCCGGTCGAGAGACCGAGCAGGCGACCGGCTGCGCCGGAGGAGGTGATCACCGAGTCGGCGCCGCTCTGGTGCAGCAGGTGGACGTTCTCTTCCTCGCGCACCGAGGCGACGATCGTCGCCGTCGGGTTGAGCTCGCGGGCGGTGAGGGTGACGAGGACCGCGGTGTCGTCGCGGTCGGGGGCGACGATCAGCGCGGCGGCCTCCTCCACCCCGGCCTCGAGCAGGGTCTCCTGCTTGGCGGCGGAGCCGGCGACGGCGGCGATGCCATCCGCGGTGGCCCGGGCTCGGGCCTCGGCGTGCGGCTCGATCGCGACGATCTGGCCCCGGTCGGTTCCTTTGCGGATCAGCGTTCGGACCGCGCTGCGGCCCTTGACCCCGTACCCGCAGACGATCGTGTGGTCCTTCAACCTCTTCCTCCAGCGGGCGACCCGGTAGGCCTGGCGACTGCGTTCGGCGAGTATCTCCAGCGTCGTCCCGACCAGAAGTATGAGGAAGAGGACGCGCGCCGGCGTGACGACGACCGTGTTGATCAGCCGCGCCTCGTCGGTGACCGGCCGGATGTCGCCGTACCCGGTGGTGGTGATCGAGACGGTCGAGTAGTAGAAGGCGTCGAGCAGGCTGATCGATTCGTCCTCCGGGTCGACGTAGCCGTCGCGGCCGGCGTAGGCGACCAGGGCGACGAGGAGGACGAGGCCGAGCGCGATCGCAACCCGGCCGCGGATCTTGCTCAGCGGGCTGGACTCGCCGCCGGGCAGCTCGACCGCGTGCGCCGTTGCGGACCCCTTGTCGGAGCCGGCCATGGCTAGCCTCCGGTGGCGGCGAGCTGGCCGCAGGCGGCGTCGATGTCGCGGCCGCGGGTGAGGCGGACGGTGGCGGCGAGGCCGCTCTCAGCGGCGAGGATCGCGCGGAAGCGCTCGATCCGCTCCGGCGAGGATCCGTCGTAGGCGCCGGTCGGGTTGTAGGGGATCAGGTTGACCTTGTAGGCGCGCGGGTCGAGCAGGGCGGCGAGCTCGCGGGCGTGCTCGGGCAGGTCGTTGACCCCGTCGAGCATCACGTACTCGACGAAGACCTTGCGCCGCCGGGCGGCGCGGTAGCGCTCGCAGGCGGCGAGCACCTCGGCCACCGGGTAGCGGTCGTTGACCGGCATCAGCTGCGAGCGCAGGCCGTCGTTGGGCGCGTGCAGCGAGAGCGCCAGGCCGATCGGCATCTCGCACTCGGCGAGGCGGTCGATCCCCGGCACCCAGCCGACGGTCGAGATCGCGGTGCGGCGGTGGGTGACGCCGAGCTCGGGCAGGCGCTCGCAGGCGGCGAGCACGTTGTCGATGTTCATCGTCGGCTCGCCCATCCCCATGAAGACGACGTGGTCGATCGGTTCGACGCGGCGGAAGTGGAGTGCCTGGTCGAGGATCTCGTCGGCCGAGAGGTTGCGGCCGAACTTCATCCGGCCGGTGGCGCAAAAGGTGCAGGTGAGCGGGCAGCCCGACTGCGAGGAGAGGCAGACCGACCGGCGACCGTCCCGGTAGCGCATCAGCACCGCCTCCAGCGGCCTCCCGTCGGCGGTCTCGAACAGGCACTTGACGGTGCCGTCGTCGGACTTCGCCTCCGCCGCCAGGGTCAGGGTCGAGAGCGGCACGGCGGCGCCGAGGCGCTCGCGCAGCGCCGCCGGCAGGTTGGTCATCTCGGCGTAGGAGCCGGCGCCGCGGGCGACCCACTCCCAGACCTGGGAGGCGCGGTAGGCGGGCTCGCCTGTCGCGGCGAGCGTCTCGGCGAGGAGCGCGCGGTCCATCCCGGCGAGTGTAGGGAGCGACGCCCCCAGGGCTCAGCCGCCGAGCGCGGCGCGCAGCTCGGCCTCCTCCCCGCCCTCGATCCGCACCCGCTTGACCCGCGCCTTCTCGCCGCGGACGATCGTCACCAGCGAGGGGGCAACGCCGACCCGCTTGGCGATCAGCTTGCGCAGCGCCTTGTTGGCGCGGCCCTCGAGCGGCGGCGCCTTGACCCGCGCCTGCAGGACCCCGTCCTCGAAGCCCAGCAGCTCGTCGGCGCGGGCGCCGGGCCGCAGGCGCACCTGGACCTCGAGCACGGCGACCCTCGGTTGCGGCCGCGCCGCCGGTCTAGAGGCCGGCGGCGTCGGCCAGCGCGTCGACCTGGCCCGGATCGCTGTTGCAGGGGAAGAGGATCAACTCGTCGCAGCCGATCCCCTCGTAGGCCCCGATATAGCCCTTGACGGTCTCGGCGTCCTTGGCGGCCGAGCCGGCGATGAACCCAGCCGTTTCCTCGCCGAGCCAGGCGTAGTAGTCGGTCAGGTAGCCGTTGGCGTCGCCCTCGGGATCGGCGCCGAGCGAGTAGTAGGCAAGGCCCGCCAGGCGCGGCGAGCCCTCGCGGCCGGCGGCCACCCAGGCGGCGCGGACCTTCTCCGCCGCTTCGGCGAACTGTTCCGGCGGCAGGCCGCCGGCGATGAAGCCGATGCTGCCGAAGCGGGCGGCGCGCTCGAAGGAGGCATCGACCCCGCCGCCGACGATCAGGGTCGGCGGCGGCGACTCGGGCCCCATTTCATCGCCCTCCCAGAGCTCGATCATGCGCGCCAGCATCTCCTCGATTTCGGCGCCGCGGTGGCCCATCTCGATCCCCGCCATCGCGTAGTCGGTCTCGCGACCGCCGATGCCGACGCCGAGCGTGAAGCGCCCGCCGGAGAGGGCCTGGAGGCTGAGCGCCTGCTTGGCGAGCGCGGCAGCGTTGGAGCGCAGCGGCACCAGCAGGACCGAGGTCATCAGCCCGATCCGCTCGGTCACCGCGGCGGCGGCGCTGAGCGCGACGATCGGCTCGTAGTTAGCGTAGGCGAAGCGGTCGATCGTCCCCAGCGTGCTGAAGCCGCGCCCCTCGGCGCGACGCGCCCAATCGACAAGCTGCTGGCCGGTTGCGCCCGGCACCGTGTTGGGAAGCCCGATTCCGACGTCCATCCCGTGTCCTCTCCTCAAGTTCGTGAAACCCAATTAGTCGTCGAGGAAAGTATCTTGGCGTGAAGCATTGGTCAACAGCCCGGCTCACGGGTTAACAAAGGAGAGATATGGCCGAGATTCCCGCCGAGGCAAAGCACATGCTCAAGGGCAAGACCTTCGCGCATGTGGCGACCCTGATGGCCGACGGCTCGCCGCAGGTGTCGCCGGTCTGGATCGACGAGGTCGACGGGCTGGTCGTCTTCAACACCGCCGAGGGCCGGCTGAAGCCCGACAACCTGCGCCGCGATCCGCGGGTGGCGATCTCGGTCACCGCCGAGGAGAACCCCTACGAGAGCATGCTGATCCGCGGCAAGGTCGTGGAGATGACCGAGGAGGGCGCCGACGACCACATCGACGAGCTCGCCGGCCGCTACATGGGCGTCGACTCCTACCCGCTGCGCGAACCGGGCGAAGAGCGGTTGATCGTGAAGATCGAGCCTGAGAAGGTTCAGCACATGAACCCGTAAACAGCGACAGCAGGGGGCAGCGGATGAGCGGTTACGCGGTGAAGGGCATCGACGAGATGGAGGCCGTCTACCTGGGGGCCTTCAAGCGGGCCCGGGCCGAGCTCGGCGTCGAGTCGTTCGGGCTGCAGATCATCGACATGCCGCCGAATTTCGACGGCTACCCCGAGCACGACCACGCCGAGGACGGCCAGGAGGAGGTCTACGTGGCGCTGCGCGGCGGCGGCGAGATCGAGATCGACGGCGAGCGGCTGCCGCTCGACGCCGAGCACCTCGCCCGCGTCGGCGCCGGGGTCAAGCGCAAGGTCTGGCCGGGCGCCGAGGGGATCCGGCTGCTGGTGATCGGCGGCGTCCCCGGCAGCGTCTACGAGGCGCCCGAGATCAGCAAGCTGGGGCAGCCGGACCCGATGGCGACGACCTGAGCTCGAAGCCCGGGCAGCGCAGGACCGGGACCCGCGGGTAGCGCGGGTACCCGGGCTCCTCGCGCGAGCGCTCGCAGAGCGAGAAGACCGAGCCGCGGGTGTTCGGCACCAGGCGCTGGTGGCGACACTCGTCGCAGAGGCCGCGACCGGGACCGGGACCTGACATGGCGCCGATGCTACGCGGCGACCGCCGCGCGGGCGGAAACTGCGGCAAACGCGGGCGGCGCTCCCGCCTCACCGGGGCCTAGCCTTGGACGGGTGCACGGAACCGCGACCCTGTTCGACGCCGACGCCGCCTCCTACAGCGGCACCGTCGAGGTGCTCGGCGTCATCTTCCGCGCCGAGGACGACGGCTACGCGGTGCTCGAGGTGCGCGAGACCGAGTCGGGCGAAGGCTTCGCCCTGGTCGGGCCGGTGGCCCACCTCGGCGAGGGCGACCGGGCCGAGATCAGCGGCGAGTGGCAGACCCACTCGCGCTACGGCCGCCAGCTCCGCGCCCAGGGCGCGGTGCCGCTCGACCCCGCCGACCGCGAGGGGCAGATCGCCTACCTGACCACGCTGCGCCACATCGGCCGCGCCCGGGCCGAGCGGCTGGTCGACGAGCACGGCGAGGGCGTGCTGGCGGCGATCGCCGCCGACCCGCAGCGGGTCTTCGCCGCGCTGCGCGGCGTCAGCCAGGACCAGGCTGCGGCGGCGACCGAATCGTGGCACGCGAGCCGCGCCGTCCGCGACCTCCACGTGCAGCTGGCGCCGCACGGCCTCGCCCACCTGGCGGCGCCGATCCACGCCCGCTTCGGCGAGCGCTCGATGACCGTCCTGCACGAGGACCCCTACCGGCTGACCGAGGTGGCCGGCGTCGGCTTCGCCCGCGCCGACAAGATCGCGCTCGCCGCCGACGTGCCGCCTGAGTCGACCCGGCGGGCGCAGGCGGCCGCCGTCTACGCGCTGACCGAGGCCGAGCAGCAGGGCAACAGCTTCCTGCCGCTGGCGGAGCTGACCCAGCGCACGGCGCGGCTGCTCGGCCTCGCCGCCGATCCGGAGGTGCTCGCCGGCGCCCCAGGCCTCGTCCTCGAGGGCGAGGCCGTCTACCGCGAGCCGACCCTGGCCAGCGAGGAGGCGGTGGCGGCGACGCTGCGCGAGCGGGCGGCGCAGCCGCCCGAGCTCGACCACGACCCCGGCGAGGAGCCGGGCGAAGCCGACGGCGGCCACCGGCTGACCGACGAGCAGTGGGCGGCCGTGCGCGGCGCCTTCGCCGCCCGCGTCTCGGTCCTCACCGGCGGCCCGGGCGTCGGCAAGACGCTCTGCACGAAGGGGATCGTCGCCGAGGCCGAGGCCGCCGGCCTGCGCCTGGCGCTCTGCGCGCCGACCGGGCGCGCGGCGCGGCGGATGGAGGAGGCGACCGGCCACGAGGCGATGACGATCCACCGCCTGCTCGAGTGGATGCCGGGTCGCGAGCCGGCCTACCGTCCCGGCCACCCCCTGCCCGCCGACCTGGTGATCGTCGACGAGTCCTCGATGCTGAACCTGCGCCTCGCCCAGGTGCTGCTCGAGGGCCTCGCCGAGTCGACCCACGTCGTCTTCGTCGGCGACGCCGACCAGCTGCCGCCGATCGGCGCCGGCAAGCCGTTCGAGGACCTGATCGCCGCCGGCGCGGTGCCGGTCGTGCGGCTGACCCAGATCTTCCGCCAGGCGGCGCGCTCGATGATCACCACCGCCGCCCACGAGATCAACCGCGGCCGCCCGCCCCATCTCGAGCCCGCCGAGGGCCAGCGGCGCGACTTCTACTTCATCGACCGCACCAACCCCGAGCGGGCGCTGGCGACCGTGGTCGAGGTGGTCGCCGAGCGGGCGCCGGAGAGCTTCGGCGTCGACCCGGTGCGCGACGTCCAGGTGCTGGCGCCGATGTACCGGGGGGCGATCGGGATCGACGCGCTCAACGAGCAGCTGCAGCGGCGGCTCAACCCCGACGGCGAGCGCGCGCTATCCGACCGCTTCCGGATCGGCGACCGCCTGATCCAGACCCGCAACTCGCACGAGCTGGGGCTGATGAACGGCTCGATCGTCTTCCTCCGCGAGGACGACCCGGGCGAGGAACGGATCGTCGTCGACCTCGACGACGGCGGCTCGCTCGTCATCCCCTACGACGAGACGGCGACGCTGAAGCTGGCCTACGCGATCTCGGTCCACAAGGCGCAGGGCTGCGAGGTACCGGTCGTGGTCGGCGTCTGCCACCGCTCGCACTCGCGGATGCTCACCCGGCCGCTGCTCTACACGGCGATCACCCGCGCCCGCAGCAACTGCGTCCTGGTCGGCGACCGGGCGGTGCTGGAGATGGCGGTGGGGCGGGACGAGGGCGGCGCCAGGCACTCCGGCCTCGCGGCGCGCCTCACCGAGCCGCAGCCGGGCGAGCGCCTCGCGATCTAGGCAAGCCGCCGCCCGCGTCGGCCGCCGCACCGCGCCGGTCGCGTCGGCCGCGGCCGCATAGGCGATTCGTCCGACTCGCCTGCCAGGCTGCCGGCCCGCGAATCCCCCCTGCAGGCCCTCTGATGACGCGTCTCCTCCCGCCTCCCCGCCTATTGCTCGCAGCGCTCCTCTGCGCCGGGCTCCTCCTCGCGATTGCGGCGCCGCTGGCGCCGGCCGCCGCCAAGTCGGGGGTCCGGCTGCCGGTGAAGAAGGTGCGGGCGCTGATCGAGCTGCGCCACCCAGGCGGCCTCGACCGCTTCGTCCGCAGCGTTTCCGACCCGGCCTCGCCGCGCTATCGCCACTACGCGAGCGTCGAGAAGCTGGTCGCCCGCTACGGCGCGAAGCCAAAGACGCGCAAGCGGGTGCTGGGCTGGCTGCGGGAGCGCGGCCTGCGCGGCACGGTGACCGCCGACGGCTCCTTCGTCCTGGTCTCGCTCGGCCCGTCGCAGGCCGCGCGCCTGATGCCGCGCGCCGCGGACGCCCGTCCCGGCACCGCCGCGGCGCGGACCGGGCGCCAGGTGCCACCGGCGCTGGGCGGGGCGGTGAAGCGGATCTCGCTGCTCGGCACGGCGCCCGCCGCGCGAGCGCTGGCGCCGCCCGGGGCCGCCGCGGCAGCCAAGGCGAAAGCGGGCGGCAAGAAGCACCGGCACCCCTTCTTCTCGATCCGCAAGAACGAAGGCACGCCGTCCGGCTGCGCCGCCGGCGACAGCGCCGTCGTCTTCCCCGGCTACCGGCCGTTCACCCCGAACCAGTACCTGACCGCCTACGGGCACGCGGCGATGCACGCGAAAGGCCTGAAGGGCCAGGGCCAGACGGTCGCCGTGGTCGAGGCCGGCGGCTTCAAGCGCAGCGACATCGTCACCTTCGCCCACTGCTTCGGGATCGGCAAGCCGCCGCCCACCAAGGTCGTGCCGGTGGGGGAGCTGAAGCCGCTGCCCGGCGAACCCGAGACCACGCTCGACCTCTCGATGCTGACGGTGGGCGCTCCGAAGCTGAAGCGGATCTACGTCTACGAGGGCGGCGACAGCGACAAATCGATCCTCGAAACGGCCGGGGCGGCGCTCGGCTCGCCCGGCCACCGCCCCGACGTGATCTCGATCTCGCTCGGCTTCTGCGAGCCGCAGACGCCGAACGCGATCGCGGTGCGCAACGCGATCGACGGCATCTTCGCCGTCGCCGCCGGGGCCGGCATCTCGGTCCTGGTCTCGGCCGGCGACCAGGGCTCGAGCGGCTGCCGGGTCGAGAACCTGGAATCCGGCAAGCCGACGGCGCTGCCGACGCTCGCGGTCAGCCTGCCGGCCTCCTCCGCCTACGTGACGGCGGTCGGGGGCACCGCGCTGAGACTCTCGCGCAAGAACCGGATCAAGTCGCAGATCGTCTGGAACGACTGGCCGCAGATCCCCTGGGGCGGCGGCGGGGGCAGCAGCCTCCTCTACTCGCGGACGCCGTGGTGGCAGGGCGCCGGCCGCCGCTACGGGATCGGACGCAAGGTCCCCGACATCGCCGCCCTCGCCGACATCATCCCCGGCTACGCGCTCTACTGCAGCGCCGCCGCCTGCGAACCGGAAGAAGACCCGGTGCGCGGCTGGGGCGCGGTCGGCGGCACCAGCGCCGCGGCGCCGCTGATGGCGGCCGGGGTGGCACTGGCCAACCAGTACGCGGAACGCCGCGGCCAGCGCACGCTCGGCTTCCTCAACCCGCTGCTCTACCGGCTCGGCGCCGGAGCAAGACCAGGAAGGGCGCCTTCTTCGACGTCGTCCACGGCGACAACGACATCGGCCGGGCGCTGCCGCCGCAGGCCCAGGGCGCGATCCCGCTCGGTTGCTGCGTCGCGCGCCGCGGATACGACCGCGCCAGCGGCTGGGGCTCGCTGAAGGTCCCGGGCTTCGCCAAGCTGGCCGCTGGCGCCGCGGGCTGAGCTCCCCGAGGGCGACTGCCGCCCACGCCGGGCGCTGAGCCGGGCCCCGCCGTCCCGCGACGGCGGGTCGCGATACTGACGGCATGGACGAGCACGATCCGCGACACCGACCCCGGCTGCCGTGGATCGAGCTCGGCATCACCCTGGCCGGGATCGCGCTGCTGGCGCTGCTGGTGCTCGGGGTGCCGGCGCTGCGCCACGCCTTCGAGGCGGCGGTCCAGGGCGAAACCGCCGAGGTCCGCCGCCAGATCGACCAGCTCGGCGCCGGCGGGCCGCTGCTGATCTACGCCCTCACCCTGATCCACATGGTGGTGATGTACCCGGCGGAGATCGTCAACGCCGCCGCCGGCTTCGCCTACGGCTTCTTCCCGGCGCTGGCGCTGGTCACCGCCGGCTGGATGTCCTCGGCCCTGCTCTCCTACTGGGTCGGGACCAAGGTCGCCCGGCCGCTGCTCGACCGCTGGTTCGGGACCGAGCGCTTCGAGCGCCTGGAGGCGATGATCGAGCGCGGCGGCGTCACCCTGCTGCTCGCCCTGCGGCTGATCCCGATCGTCCCCTTCAGCCTCGTCTGCTACGCCGCCGGCGCCGCCCGGGTGCCGGTCTGGCGCTTCACCTGGACGACGGTCGTCGGCTACATGCCGATCACCGCGCTCGCCGTCTACTTCGGCACCCGCCTGGAAGGCATCCACCTGACCGACCCGCTGGTGATCGGCTCGGTCGCAGCGGTGCTGGCTCTGCTGCTGATCGGCAACTGGATCGTGCGCCGGCAGGCGGCCAGATCGTCGGTTCCACAGCCGGGTGCCTCATCCGGGCGTGCCCGGTCGTGAGGTCGACGATCTAGGGGCGGCGATGGGTCGCAGAGACCCGCTTGAGGACGCGCTGGACGCGGAAGCGGAAGACCGCCGGCGTCTGATCGACCAGGCCTGCCGAGCTGCGGGCCTTGACCTTGACCACGTGACGGCCCGTGCCGAAGCGGCGGCTGAGCCGGGCGGAGCAGCGGCGGAAGCGGCCGCGGTCGATCTTGCAGAGGAAGGTGGCGCGCGACTGGTCGGAGGCGAAGCGGAAGACGAGGCGGACCGGCGTGCGCCGCGTGCGGACGCGATGGCGCGGGTGCCGGCGCAACCAGGTCGCCGGCCGCGCCGGCGCGGCTTCGGCTTCTTCGGCGAAGGTCTGGGGGACGATCGTCGCTTCGGGCGCCGGCTGAGGCGCCGGTTCCGGTTCGGGTTCCGGTTCGGGTTCGGGCACCGCGCGGTCCCACTCGCCAGCCGCCTTCACGACCGGCCCGGAGGCGTCCGGCGATTCGCAGGTTTCGGGGGCGGAGCTGGGACCTCCGAGGACCGCGCTGAGCGCGCCGACCGCTTCCAAGATCCCGGCCCCGGTCGCGCAGGGCCCGTAGCTGGCGAACGGGGTGGCCGTGCCCGCTAGCGCTGCCCGGAGTTCCGCGGGCCCGGCTGCCGGTTCGGCGGCCTTCATCAACGCGACCACGCCGGCGGCATGCGGGGCCGCCGCCGAGGTGCCGCAGAAGCGCCAGACGCCAGACCGCAAGCTGGCGAAGAAGGTGGTCGCGCCGCAGTCGGTGGCCAGGAGGTCCGGCTTCGACAGGACTTCGGGGGAGGCGAGTTCGGCAGCGGGCCCGCTCGCCGGCAGCGGACCGAAGCGGTTCGTGGAGGGACCGCGCGACGAGTACCTCTCCGGCGCCGCGTCGGCCGCCTCGGGATCGACCGCGTACCCGGTGGCGCCGACGGCGATCGCGTCAGCCGCGCCAGCGTGGCCGAAGACCGTCGGCCCGACCACGTCACCACCGCCGGAAACCGGATACTCGGTGCCCGCGACACCGCCGCCGTTCTGCAGCAGGATGAACTTGAGCCGGGGGTCGCCCCCGGAGAAGCGGTTGATCACCAGCTGGACGAGCTTCTGGCTGGAGCTGGTGTTCTGCCACTGCAGGACCTCGACCGGCTTCCCGGTCCCGGGGTTGTCTTCGACCGAGCGGGTCAGCACGTTGCCGTTGGAGCCGAGCAGGAATGCGTCGAGGTCGGTGCCGACGGCTTCCCGGGATTCGCTCCACTGCAGGTCGACGGTGAGCACCGCGCCCGCTTCGACCTTGATGCCGAACTCGTCGTCGACCGGCGCTGCGGGATCGAAGTCCAGGCAGTGCGTCCCGTTGAAACCGGGGAGCGCGGCTACAGCGCTCGGGCAGCCGCCGGAGTCGCGGAATTCCGGCGCTTCCCAGGAGGCGATTTCGCGGCCTTCGGAGTCGAGCAGGTTGTCGTTGCCGGCCGCCGAGAGGTAGGTGACGCCTTCTTCGGTCACCTTCCTGATCGCGGCGGCAATCGGCCCTTCTTGGAAAAACGGCTCGTGGAAGTAGACGACGTCGTCGACGATCACGTCGGCGCCGGCTTCGGCGAGCTTTTCGATGTTTTCGGCGAAGGTGTATTCGGTCCCGAAGGCGGTGGCGAAGGCGATACTGGCTTCGGGGGCGACGTCGTGGACGATCTGCGCCATCGCGCGACCCTCATCCGTCGCTTCGGCGGAGTTGAGGTCTTCGAGCACGTCGACCGGAGTGGTCTGCCCGGCGCAGCTGTTGCCGGTGCCGGGCAGGTCGGCGGTTTCGACGTCCTGGGTCGCTTTGGTGGCGACGGGTCCGCTGCCGTTGGCCGCTTCGGTCGCCTCGTCGTAGGAATCGGAGAGGACGCCGACGGTGACGCCCGCCCCGTTGGTCGAGAACAGCGCCCGGGCTTCGCCTTCGTCGCCGCCGGTGTGAAGCTGAGCGACGCCCTCGGAGATCGCCGAGCCGCCTTCGCAATTCATCGCGCGGACGATCGGCGTGCGCACCGGTTCGACCGCTTCGACCCCCGGGACCGAGGTCAGCGCGGGGAGGTCCTCGGGCGGGATCGCGACCGCCGCGACCTGGTAGGGGCGACTGACGTCGACGACCCGGCCACCCGCCGCGCGCATCTTTCCCCGCCGGGCGACCGCGCCGTGGTCGAACGCGACTTCGACCAGGACGCCGTCCCCGACCCGCAGCAGGCTGCCCGGGCCGCTCTTCGCGATTCCCAGCGCCGCCGCCTGTCGCGCCGGAGAGGCGTCGCGCAGGGCCGGGCCCGAGAGGCGCTGAAGGAGCGGCGAGAGCTTGCCGGCCTGCTTCGCGGGCAGCGACGCGCCGGCGGCGGGCGCCACCGGCAAAAGGAGCGCGACTGAGGCTGCGGCCGAGAGCAGGAACAAGCGCGTGAGCGAGCCACCTGACATCTCCACCTGGCTATCGGCAGGAACGGCCGATTACATGAGAATCACGAGATTCCCCACTCGGCGGCCTCCGATCCTGCTACCGTCCCAGCTGTTAGAGCCGGTAAAGACCGGCGAATGTAAAGTTTGTGCGTAGCGCTCGCTGTCGTTGCTTCACCGCATTGTCCGCGTTCGCAGCACATTACGTGGAGGCAATGCATGCCCACTGGAACTGTCAAGTGGTTTAGCGACGACAAGGGCTACGGGTTCATCACCCCCGACGACGGCTCGAAGGACGTGTTCGTCCATCACAGCGCCATCGTCGCCGAGGGTTTCCGGACCCTCACCGAGGGCTCGAAAGTGACCTACGAGTCCGAAGAAGGCCCGAAGGGCCCGGCCGCCGCGAGCGTTCAGCAGCAGTAGTCGGCTCGACGCTTTCAAGGCAGTCCGAAGCCCGCCGCAAGGCGGGCTTCTTCTTGGTCTAAGCCGATCCCGCGCTTCCCCTACTCTCCACCTCCGCAATGAGCACCACCCGAGACGACCTCCGCAACGTGGCGATCATCGCCCACGTCGACCACGGCAAGACGACGCTGGTCGACGGCATGCTGTGGCAGACCGGCACCTTCCGCAAGGGCCAGGACGTCGCCGAGCGGGTGATGGACTCGATGGACCTCGAGCGCGAGAAGGGGATCACGATCCTCGCCAAGAACACCGCGGTCACCTACGGCGAGACCAAGCTCAACATCGTCGACACGCCCGGGCACGCCGACTTCGGCGGCGAGGTCGAGCGGGCGCTGACGATGGTCGACGGGGCGCTGCTGCTGGTCGACGCCTCCGAGGGGCCGCTGCCGCAGACCCGGTTCGTGCTGCGCAAGGCGCTGGCGGCGAAGCTGCCGATCATCCTCGTCGTCAACAAGGTCGACCGCCCGGACGCGCGGATCGCCGAGGTCGTCGACGAGGTCTACGAGCTGTTCATCGACCTCGACGCCGACTCCGACCAGATCGAGTTCCCGATCGTCTACACCAACGCCAAAGCGGGCTGGGCCGCGCTCGAGGAAGGGGTCGAGGGCGAGGACCTGAACCCGCTGCTCGAGCTGATGGTCGAGCGGATTCCGGCGCCCACCTACGAGGAGGACGCGCCGCTGCAGGCGCACGTGACCAACCTCGACGCCTCCCCCTACGTCGGCCGCCTGGCGATCTGCCGGGTGCGACAGGGGACGATCCGCGCCGGCCAACCGATCGCCTGGTGCCGCGCCGACGGCAGCGTCAGCCGCGCCAGCGTCACCGAGCTCTACGTGACCGAGGGGCTCGAGCGGGTCGGCGCCGAGCAGGCCGGGCCGGGCGAAATCATCGCCGTCGCCGGGATGGAAGAGGTGACGATCGGCGAGACCCTGGCCGATCCCGAGGACCCGCGGCCGCTGCCCGTGATCCAGGTCGACGAGCCCTCGCTCTCGATCGTGGTCGGCATCAACACCTCGCCGCTGGCCGGGAAAGAGGGCGGGAAGCTGACCGCGCGCCAGATCCGCGACCGGCTCGACGCCGAGCTGGTCGGCAACGTCTCGATCCGGGTCCGCGACACCGATCGCCCCGATGCCTGGGAGGTGCAGGGGCGCGGCGAGCTGCAGCTGGTCGTGCTGCTGGAGATGATGCGGCGCGAGGGCTTCGAGCTGACCGCCGGGCAGCCGCGCGTCGTCACCCGCGAGATCGAAGGCGAAGTGCACGAGCCGGTCGAGCGGCTGGCGATCGACGTCCCGGAGGAGCACGTCGGCGCCGTCACCCAGATGCTCGCCGGACGCAAGGGCCGGCTCGAGCAGATGGTCAACCACTCGACCGGCTGGGTGCGGATGGACTACCTGGTGCCCGCCCGCGGGCTGATCGGGTTCCGCACCGAGTTCCTCACCGAGACGCGCGGCACCGGCATCCTCCACCACGTCTTCGACCGCTGGGAGCCCTGGGCGGGCGAGCTGCGCACGCGCCAGACCGGCTCGCTGGTCGCCGATCGCCGCGGCCAGACCGCCGGCTACTCGCTGATGAACCTGCAGGACCGCGGCACCCTCTTCGTCGGCAGCGGCGAGGAGGTCTACGAAGGGATGATCGTCGGCGAAAACGCCCGCTCCGAGGACCTCGACGTCAACCCGACCAAGGCCAAACAGCAGACCAACATGCGCGCGGCCAGCGCCGACGTCCTCGTCCGCCTCGCCCCGCCGACCCGCCTCAGCCTCGAAGCCTCGCTCGAGTTCCTGCGCGACGACGAGTGCGTCGAAGTCACCCCCGAGTCGGTGCGGCTGCGCAAGCTGATCCTCGACAAGACCCAGCGCGCCAAGGCCGCCAAGCGCGGCGACGCCGCTCCGCGGATGGCGTAGCACCAGGCGCTGTAGAGCTTCCTCGCCGATAGCCCGAGCAACCTCTACGGCGCTCCGCGTTCGCCGAGCAGAGTCCGCAGCCGCGCCAGCACCGCGTCCGGTTCGCGGTCAAAGCGCGGGCCGGTGACGTTGACGACCGAGACCCCTTCGAGCAGCAGGTCCTCGCGGCGCAGGCGATCCTCCTCGAAGGAGTCGCGGGTGCCGTGGGTCTCGAAGAGGTCCAGTTCGACGCCGAAGCGGTGCTCGGGCCAGTAGACGTCGAGCTCCATCCCGGCGACGACGTAGTTGACCCGCGGCGTGGGAAGGTCGGCGGCGAGCACCGCCTCGTGGAATCGCAGCTCGAAGTCGGAGCGGGTGAAGGGCGGCGGCTCGTACCGGGCGAGGGCGCGCTTCAGCGGCTTGTGACCGCGGTGGCCCCGGTTGCGCCCGAGCACGTCGTGGACCGCGGCGAGGTCGAAGGCCCGCAGCTCTTCGGAGCGCTTCAGCAGCTTCCTGAGGCGCCGCTCGTCGACCAGCGCCGCCTGGTCGAGCAGGGTTCGGGGCACCGAGGTCACCGGGATCACGTCCTCCAGAGCAAAGTCGTCCTCGCTGAGCTTGCTGGCCCGGTGCAGGCGGATCGGCGGCCGCCGGCGACGCGGGCTCGGGCTCGTCACGTGGATCGGGATCGGCTTGCTGGAGGAAAGTCCCCAGAGCCAGGCGGCTGAGTAATGGCTGAGCAGAGCCCGAGGCCCACAGGCGAGCACCGCGGCGAGGCACCGGCCGCGGAGCGAGAGGTTCGTGTGCCCCACGGCGTAGACGCCGTGGTAGAGGCGGTGCAGGTGCCCGGCCGCCACGAGGCGCTCAACGGAGTCCTGGGAGTAGCCGAACAGGCTTCGGAGCTGCCGGATCGAGACCACGCCGTGCTGCCTCGCCGCCAACGCCGCCAGGGACCAGCCGGGCTGTAGAGCTTTGCCGCGCATATCGCGGGAAAGGTCGACAGCGCCTTGAACTCTCCCCCTGCTCGGACGTTGCCCCCGCCTTCTTGTCCCTACTTGCTGCCTTTTGGTTCCTTGGAACGGCTTCGGCCCTCGCCGGAGCTCCGTCCCTTGCTGCGGCTTCGGGACTTGCCCCGGGACCCGAGCTCGGCTTCGAAGCCGTCGAGGAGGCGCTTGAGGCCGCGGTCGAAGCGGTCCTCGTCGGCGATCAGCTCGGCGATGCGGTCGACGCCGGCGTTGACGTCCTCGCCGAGGTAGCGGGTGAGCAGCGGGTACTCGCCGGAGTCGAGCTCGCGCTGGAAGAACTCGAGCGCCTCGGGGGGGAAGCCGCGCTCGCGCTCCTCCCGCTCCTGCTGCTCGCGCAGGACGAAGCCGAAGACGTAGTCGTCGACCTGGACGATCAGCTCGAAGGCGAGCCACTCGGGGATGTCCAGCGACCCCACGACGTGGAGCGACTGCTCGAAGTGGCGCAGCCCGTTGGGGCCGGGGCTGACGTCGCCGAAGTGGTCGAGGGTCCAGCGATGGACCAGGAAGACGTTGCGGCTGCGGTTGGCGAGCTGGACGAGCGCCTCCCGCCAGCCGTCGGCGAGCTCGTCGTCGGGGATCAGCAGCTCGCCCATCACCTCGTCGGCCATCAGCGTGATCAGCTCGTCCTTGTTGCGGACGTAGTGGTAGAGCGTCATCGTCCCGGCGCCGAGCCGGCGGGCGACGCGGCGCATCGAGACGGCGTCGAAGCCCTCGCCGTCGGCGATCTCGACCGCGGCGCGGGCGATCTCGGCGCGGGTGTGGGACGCCCGCCGCCCCCGCGGCTCCTCGCGCAGCCAGATCAGCGCCGGGTCGCCCTCCCCGCCGCCGCGGCCGGCTCCTTCGCGGGCCGGGTCGAGCCCGTCGCGGCCTCCCCCTGGTTCCTGGTCCGGTTCTCTGGACATTTCGTACATCGTACTGCTACGCTGATCGTACGATGTACTAAATCTACGTACGAGGTACGAAATGACAGCTGAAATACACGCCGAGAGCGCGATCGTCGCCACCGGCCTGGGCAAGCGCTACGGAGACAACTGGGCGCTGCGCGGGTTCGACCTCGCCGTCCCGGCCGGCTCGGTGCTCGGCCTGCTCGGCCACAACGGGGCCGGCAAGACGACCGCGATCCGCATCCTCACCACCCTCGCCGCCCCGACCGCCGGCAGCGCCGCGGTCGCCGGCTTCGACGTCGTCGAGGCGCCGGCCCGGGTCCGCGAACTGATCGGCCTGACCAGCCAGGCCGCGACCGTCGACGGGCTGATCAGCGCCCGGGGCAACCTGGAGATGATCGGCCGCCTCTACCACCTGCCGCGCCGGGTCGCCCGCGAGCGGGCCGCCGAGCTGCTCGGGCGGCTGGGCCTTGCCGACGATGGCGACCGGCTCGTCCGCGAGTTCTCCGGCGGCATGCGGCGCCGGCTCGACCTCGCCGCCAGCCTCGTCGCGGCGCCGCCGGTCCTCTTCCTCGACGAGCCGACCACCGGCCTCGACCCGGAAAGCCGCAACGAGCTGTGGGCGCTGCTGCGCGAGCTGGTCGGCTCGGGGACGACCCTGCTGCTCACCACGCAGTACCTGGAGGAGGCCGACCGCCTCGCCGACCGGATCGTCCTCCTCGACCACGGCGAGGTCGCCGCGACCGGCACCCCGGCCGCGCTCAAGGCACGCCACGGCGGCGAGCGGATCGCCGTCTCGGTCGACGGGAGCGGCCAGCTCGCCGGCGCCGCCGAGGCACTGGAAGCGGTCGCCGCCGGCAGCGCCTCGATCGACGAGGAAAGCGCGATCGTCACCGCGCCGGCTAACGAGGAGACGCGGCTGATCGACGTCGTCCGCGCCCTCGACGCGGCCGGGATCGAGGCGACCGACGTGCACCGCCGCGAGGCGACCCTCGACGACGTCTTCCTCTCCCTAACCCGCCGCGAGCGCGAGCGGGAGGTCCTCGCATGAGCACCGCGACGACGAGCACCGCGACCGAGACCGCCCTCGCCGCCACCGCCCCCGGCGCCGGCCGCCTGCGCTGGCTGCTCAGCGACTCGCTGGTGATGGCCGGGCGCAGCCTCGCCCACATCCGCCAGATCCCGGAGAAGCTGATCGACGTCACCGTGCAGCCGCTGATGTTCGTGCTGCTGTTCGCCTTCGTCTTCGGCGAAGTGATCGGCGTCCCGGGCGGCGACTACCACGAATACCTGATCGGCGGGATCCTCGTGCAGACGCTCACCTTCGGGATGATGGGACCCGGCGTCTCGATCGCGACCGACCTCGGCGAGGGCATCCTCGACCGCTTCCGCTCGCTGCCGATGCTGCGCCCCGCCTACCTGCTCGGCCACCTGACCGCCGAGTTCGCCTCGACCCTGCTGGCGATCGCGATCATGGTCGCCGCCGGCCTGCTGGTCGGCTGGGGGATCCACAGCAGCCCGGCCGAGGCGGCCGCCGGCTTCCTCCTGCTGATGCTGCTGGGCTGGACGATGCTCTGGCTGGGGACGCTGATCGGCGTCGTCGCCCGCTCGCCCGACGTCGTCCAGGGGATCGCCTTCCTCGTCATCTTCCCGCTGACCTTCATCGCCTCCACCTTCGTCCCGGTCGACGGGCTGCCGGACGGCCTGCGCCAGTTCGCCGAATTCAACCCGACCAGCGCCTGGGCGGCGGCGGTCCGGACCCTGTTCGGCAACCCGACCGCGACCCCGGCCGACGCCGCCTGGCCGCTGCAGCACCCGGTGCTCGCCGCCGTGCTCTGGTGCCTGGCGATCCTCGCCGTCGTCATCCCGGCGACCCTGCGCGCCTACCGCCGCCGCACCAGCGGCTGACCCCGACGCCGCGGCGCCGCCGAATAGGCTGGCGCCGTGGCGAAATGGGGAGTACTCGCGGTTCTGGCCGCCGCCCAGTTCCTGATGGTCCTCGACCAGGCGGTGATGAACGTCGCGATCTCGCAGCTGGTCGAAGACTTCGACACGACGGTGACCACGATCCAGGCCGTGATCGCCTTCTACGCGCTGGTGATGGCGGCGCTGATGATGACCGGCGGCAAGGTGGGCGACCTCTGGGGCAGGCGGCGCGCCTTCGTCGTCGGGCTCTGCATCTACGGCACCGGCTCGGCGCTGACCGCGGTCTCCTGGAGCGTGCCCAGCCTCGCCCTCGGCTGGTCGGTGCTGGAGGGGATCGGGGCGGCGCTGGTGCTGCCGGCGATGGTCGCCCTGGTCGCCGGCAACTTCCGCGGCCAGGAGCGGGCGGTCGCCTACGGGGTGCTCGGCGGCGTCTCCGGGGTCGGGATCGCGGTCGGCCCGATCCTCGGTGGCTGGGCGACGACCGAGCTGACCTGGCGCGTCGTCTTCGGCGGCGAGGTGGCGCTGGCGATCGCGATCCTGCTCGGCAGCCGGCTGATCGCCGAGCCGGAGCGGGCGGCGGGCGCGAAGTCGCTCGACGGCGTCGGCGCGGTCCTCTCCGCGCTCGGTCTCGGGCTGATCGTCCTCGGCGTCCTGCAGGCGAGCAACTGGGGCTGGCTGGCGCCGCGCAACTCCCCGGTCGAGCCGTTCGGGTTCTCGCTGACGCCGTTCGTCGTCGCCGCCGGCGGCGTCGTCCTCGCCCTCTTCGCCCGCTGGCAGCGCCACCGCGAGGCGACCGGGCGCGACCCGCTGATCCACCTCGACCTGCTGAAGCTGCCGCGGCTGCGCGGCGGGGTCGCGATGCTGCTCGCCCAGAACCTGGTCCTGATGGGGATCTTCTTCACCGTGCCGCTCTTCCTGCAGATCGTGCAGGGCCTCGACGCGCTGGACACCGGGGTGAGGATGCTGCCCGCCTCGGCCGGGCTCTTCCTCAGCGCGATCGCCGGCTCGGCGCTGGCCAAGCGCCTCTCGCCGAAGCTGCTGGTGCGGACCGGCCTCGGCATCGTCTTCGTCGCCGCCCTGCTGCTGCTCGACACGGTCGAGGTCGAACTCGACAACGCCTCGTTCCTGGTCGCGATGGGCGTGCTCGGGGTGGGGATGGGGCTGATCGTCTCCCAGCTCGGCAACGTCGTCCAGTCCTCGGTCGGCGATGCCGACCGCAGCGAGGCCGGCGGCCTGCAGAACACCGCGATGCAGCTCGGCTCCTCGCTCGGCACGGCGCTGCTCGGCGCGATCGTGATCACCGGCCTGATCGCCGCCTTCTCCAACAACGTCGCTGCCAGCCCCGAGCTCTCCGCCGACGTCCGCCAGCAGGTCGAGGTGAAGCTGAGCGCCGGCACCAGCTTCGTCCCCGCTGCCGAGGTCGAGGCGGGTGCGACCGAAGCGGGTGCCGACCCGGCGACCACCGCGGCGCTGGTCGCCGACTACGAAGAAGCGCAGCTGAAGGCGCTGAAGACCGCCTTCCTCTGCGCCGCCCTGCTGGCGCTCGCCTCGCTCTTCTTCACCCGGGCGCTGCCGCCGCGGCCGCTGGGCGGCGCCGAGCCGAGCGGTGACCCGGAGACCGCCGAGCCACCGCCGGCGCCCGCCTAGACGTCGAGCGCCTCGAGCCGGCCCGACTCGATCGCCGCCAGCAGCGCCTCGTGGTCGCGCAGGTTCTGCTCGGCGTAGGCCTCGGAGAACTCGGCGATCGCCCGGTCGAAGGAGGAGCCGGCGCCGAGGTAGGCGCCGATCGCGACGCGGTCGCCGGAGCGGGCGTGGGCGCGAGCCAGCGTCCGCCCGCACATCCGCGCGTAGGCCTCGAGCCCCGACGAGCTCAGCCGTTCGAGGTCGGCGGAGCGCTTCCAGTCCCAGAGCTGGCGCACGTAGAAGTCCCGTTCGCGGCCGTCGATCCCGACCACCGAGCACCAGCCGAGGAAGATGTCGCTCGCCGCCTGCATCAGCCGCTGGCCCTCGACCACCCGCTGGCCGTGGTTGGCGAAGCGGCTGGCGCCGGCGTAGGGCTCGAGCACCGACGCTTCGGCCTCCTTGGCCTGCAGGAAGAGCGGGTCGCCGTCGTCGCTGCCGGTCATCAGGATCACCCAGGCGCGGGTGCCGACGCTGCCGACGCCGACCACCTTGCGGGCGATCTGGCGGAAGCGGAAGGAGTCGAGCAGCTCCTGGCGGTCGCCCTGGAGGCTGGAGCGATAGGCGTCCAGCACCTGCTCGAGCAGCTCCTGCACGGAGCGGCCACCCTCGTCCCCCACGAGCTCCTCGCCGGGGACGAGCAGCGGCGGTTCGCTGCGGAATCGGACCTCGCCGTCGACGGTCTCGGTCAGCTTCTCCAGCGCCCGCAGGCTGTCCTTGGCGCGCGCCTTGCCGACTCCCTTGCGGACCCGCTTCAGCTCCTTCGGGTCGTCGTGTTCGACCGTCGCCAGCGCCTCTTCGACGTCGAAGCGCGCGTACCAGACGTCGAGGTTGCGCTCGGCGGCGAGGTCGCGCATCGCCTCGCGGTAGGCGCGAACCACGGTCCGGACGATCTGCACGCGCGGCTTGCGCCCCAGGCCGTTTTCGCGGGCGGCGATCGCGAAGCTGGCGCCGAGCCGCTTCACGTCCCACTCCCAGGGCCCGGGCAGCGACTCGTCGAAGTCGTTGAGGTCGAAGACGAGGCGGCGGTCGGGGGCGGCGAAGGCGCCGAAGTTGGAGAGGTGGGCGTCGCCGCAGGCCTGCACCCGTAGCCCCGACACCGGGGTCGGCGCCAGGTCGGCGGCCATCACCGCGGCGGCGCCGCGGAAGAAGGCGAAGGGCGAGGCGGCCATCCGCCCGTAGCGGATCGGCAGCAGCTCGGCGACCCGCGGCTCGGCCTGGCGCTCGAGGATCGCGATCGGGTCCTCGCGGTCGGCGGCGGGCTGCCAGGTGCCGTGCGAGGAGCGCTTCGCGCTCTTGCGCGCGCCCTTGCCCTCCGCGGCTCGCTGGTACTTGTCCACGGACCGCACGCTACCGCGCCGCCCACCAGAGACGAAACGGCCGACGGGCCGATTTCTCGGGCATAGCCCCGGAAATCGGCCCGTCGGCACGCGAGGTCGCATGGCGCCCCCGCGCGCGTGGTGCGGCGGGGGCCCAGACGGCGCGCTGCTCAGGCGGTCGCAGCGGCGGTCTCCGACTGCGAGTCGCGGGCGGCGTCGGCGGCCTTCGCCTCGGCCTCCGGCGTCGGCTGGCCGGCCTGGCGCGGGAGCAGCACTTCTTTGGCGATGACCAGACGCTGGATCTGGCTGGTGCCCTCGTAGAGCTGCATGATCTTCGCGTCGCGCATCAGTTTCTCGACCGGGTACTCCTTGATGAAGCCGTAGCCGCCGTAGACCTGGACGGCGTCGACGGTGATCTCCATCGCCGAGTCGGCGGCGAAGCGCTTGGCCTGCGAGGAGACCAGCGTGTTGCGCTTGCCCTGGTCGAGCAGGACGGCCGAGTTCCAGGTCAGCAGCCGCGCCGCGTCGACCTTGGTCGACATGTCGGCGATCATGAACTGGATCGCCTGGTGCATCGCGATCGGGACGCCGAACTGGACCCGTTCCTTGGAGTACTCGGTGGCGAACTCGAAGGCGGCGCGGCCGATCCCGGTCGCCATCGCGGCGACGCCCGGGCGGGTGCGGTCGAGCGTCATCATCGCCAGTTTGAAGCCGTGGTTTTCCTCGCCGAGCAGGTTCTCGGCCGGGACCTCGACTTCGTCGAAGGAGATGGTCGCGGTGTTGGAGGCCCGCTGGCCCATCTTGTCCTCCTTCTTGTCGACGGTAACGCCCGGGGCGTCGGCGTCGACGACGAAGGCGCTGATCCCGCGGTGGCCGGCCTCGGCGTCGGTCTTGGCGTAGACCGTGAACCAGTTGGCGTAGCTGCCGTTGGTGATGAAGCACTTGGAGCCGGTGAGGACGTACTTGTCGCCCTTCTTGACGGCGCGGGTCTTCATCCCGGAGACGTCGGAGCCGGCGTCCGGCTCGGTCAGGCAGAAGGAGGCCAGCTTCGGCTCCTCGCACAGCATCCCGAGGTACTTCTTTTTCGTCTCCTCGGAGGCGGCGATGCCGAGCGGAGCCGAGGCGAGGCCGTTGGCCATCAGCGAGGTGCCGATGCCCGAGCAGCCCCAGCCGATCTCCTCCTCGATCAGGCAGCCGGTCAGGTAGTCGAGGCCGGGGCCGCCGTAGGCCTCCGGCACGTGGGTGTTCATCAACCCGACCTCCCAGGCCTTGTCGATGACGTCCTGCGGCCAGGTGCCGTCCTTGTCGTACTCCCAGGCGACCGGGCGGATCTCTTTCTCGGCGAAGCTGTGCGCGAGCTCGCGCAGGTCTTTCTGTTCGTCGGTCAGGGTGAAGTCAACCACCGGGTGCTCCTTTGGTCGGTCCTTTCAAGTCTGGTGTGGAGCGCCCCTGCGTGGCGGGCGTTCCGCCGATTGACTGGTCAGTCAACCAGCACAAGGTTAGCGCAACGGACGGGTATCCCGGGGCGGCTACGCTGATCGCATGGACCTCGTGCTCGGCTTGACGACCACCGAAAAAGGCATCGTCCTGGTCCTGATCTCCTGCCTCGCGGCGCCGATCGCTGCCGTGGCCTTCGCCCGTTCCGGCGGGGCCTGGCGCTCGATCGGCAAGGGACCGCTGTCGATCGAGCCCGACGAGCCCTCCCCGCGCCGCCCCGGCGCCCCCCGGCCGCCGGTCGACCCGGCGATCCAGGCCGCCGAGGTGCGGCAGATGCTGGAGGCGAAAGCGGCGCGGCAGCGGCGGCGCGGCGAGCGGCCGATGGACGTCGAGGCGGAGGCGGCGCGGCTGCTGGAGACAGCGGCCGAGCGCCCCCCGGCGGGCGAGCGGATGCGGGCCGAGCTGCGCGCCGAAGTGCGCCAGCTGGTCGTCGCCCGCAACGAACGGCGGCGCCGCCAGGGCCTCGATCCGCTCGACCTGGCGACGGAGACCGAGCGGCAGCTCGCCGACCTCGAAGGATCGCCGCCGATTTCGTAGGATCGCCTCATGTCACCCGCTTCCGACGACAACCTCTACGAGGTGGAGGAGCTGCTCAACCAGCCGGGCACCTACTTCAACCCGCAGACCGAGGTCGTGGTCGTCGTCGACGACTCCGCCTCGATCGACCAGGAGGTCTTCAACATGGAGGCCTACGAGGGAACCGATTGGGTCCGCATCTCCGACGACGTCCCGATCGACGAGGACGCCCGCGACAGCGCCCTCGAGACCTTCCAGACCCACTACCACCCGGGCTCCGGCGGCTCTGTATCCGAGACCGCGCTGGAACAGGGCGACGAGGAGCTCGACGAGGACGAGGAAGGCCAGGACCCGGGCCGCGAGGACTGACGGCGGGCGGCCACGCGGCGCGAGCCGGCGCGGCGCCGCTCAGTTCCGCAGGGCGCCCGGCAGGGCCCGCAGCACCCGCGGCAGGTCGCGCCTGGCTCGCGCGTGGGCAGCCTCGATCTGGTCGCCGACGGCGGCGCCGTGCAGCGGGGCGCCGTGGCCGACCAGCAGGTGCTCGGGGCGGCGGCCGCGCAGCGCGCCCGGCGCGAAGGGGCGCAGGAAGAGGTGCATACCGAGCGGCGCGCCGCCGCCGGTGTACATCCGGTTGGTGCCGAGGACCTCGGCGACGACCAGCGCCGAGCGGTCCGGCCACCACAGCGCCGTCTCCCGCCATTTCGGCACCCGCACCGCGGCGATCGCCTCAAACGGCGAGCCCGGCACCGAGTCGGGGACGACCAGGTGCGGCACGCCGAGCCGCGCCGCCACCGCGGCGCAGTCGCGGTTGTGGCGGTCGAGCAGCTGCAGGACCGCCGCCGGCTCGCCGATCGCGGCCAGGTCCGGCGCGCCCTCGGCGTCCACGGGGTCGACGATCCAGACGCGCTCGCCCGCGACGAGCGCGTGCGAGGCGCGCCGCATCGGCTCCTCGACCACCCAGGTGAGCCCGAGCGGGTGCTCTTCGACGTTCGCCTTCGGCATCGGGGTCAACCTACCCGGCGGCCGCGGCGCCGACACGGCCAGGCGGTGAGCTAGCTGTAATCCCTGAGCCCGTTGTTTCATCCGGGCCTCCTTGAAGGCTGGAGGTGTCGAGCCACCCAGCAACAAGGAGAAGACCCGGATGAAGCTCCACGGTAACGCCGCCCTCAGCCTGAACCAGCGCCGGCGCCTGGCCAAGCGCGTAGTCGAGGAGCGCTGGTCGCTCACCTCGGCGGCAGCTGCCGCCGAGGTGAGCGAGCCGACCGCCCGCAAGTGGGTCCGTCGCTACCGCGCCGAAGGGGAGCTGGGACTGCTCGACCGCCCGTCGGCCGCATGCCACGTCCACAACCGCACCGCCGAGGAGCGGATCGCTGCGATCTGCGCGCTGCGGGCACTGCGCTTCACCGGCGCGGAGATCGCCGAGGCCCTGCAGATGCCCGAGACGACCGTCTCGGGCATCCTCACCCGCGCCGGCCTCGGCCGCCTCGGCCGCTTGGGCCTGGAGCCAGCCCGCCGCTACGAGCGCTCCCGTCCCGGCGAGCTGATCCACATCGACATCAAGAAGCTCGGCAGGATCGGCCAGGCCGGCCACCGGGTCCTGGGCCGAGGGCCGGGGCGCCACAAAGACAGCGGCAAGCTCGGCTGGGAGTTCGTCCACGTCTGCGTCGACGACGCCACCCGCCTGGCCTACGTCGAGGTCCTGGGCGATGAGAAGGCGCGCACCGCGATCGGCTTCCTGCGCCGGGCGATCGGCTTCTTCGGCCGCTACGGGATCGAGGTCGAGCGCGTGCTCACCGACAACGGCAGCGCCTATCGCTCCGCCGCCCACGCTCTCGCCTGCCGGGCACTCGGGGTCCGCCATCTGCGCACCCGCCCCTACCGACCCCAGACCAACGGCAAGGCAGAGCGCTTCATCCGCACCATGCTCGGCGGCTGGGCCTACGGCGCCATCTACCGCAACTCCGCCGAGCGCACCGCGGCGCTCGAGGGCTGGCTATGGCGCTACAACTTCAGGCGACCACACGGCGCCCTCGGCCGCAAGACGCCCGCAGCTCGGCTCGCCGAGCTAAACAACCCGCTCGGGTCTTACAGCTAGGCTGCCGCGCGATGCTCGAGCCCGGCGACAGAGCCCCCGCCTTCACGCTGCCCGACCAGAACGGGGAGAAGGTGAAGCTCTCGGACTTCAAGGGGCGCTGGGTCGTCCTCTACTTCTACCCGCGCGCCGACACGCCGGGCTGCACCACGCAGGCGTGCGGGGTGCGCGACCGGTCCGACGAGTACGCGGCGGCGGGCGCCACCGTGATCGGGGTCTCCCCCGACGAGCCGGAGAAGATCAAGAAGTTCGACGACAAGCACGGGCTCGGCTTCACCCTGCTCGGCGACGTCGACCACAAGGTCGCCGAGAAGTACGGCGCCTGGGGCGAGAAGTCGATGTACGGGAAGAAGTACATGGGGATGCTGCGCTCGACCTTCGTCATCGATCCGAAGGGCAAGGTCGCCCGCGTCTTCCCCAAGGTGCAGCCGAAGAAGCACGACGACCTCGTGCTGAAGGCACTGGCCGAGCTCTGAGCGCCCCTGGCGGCGTCCTCGGTCGCTCGCGTGCGGAGCACGCCACGCTCCCTGCGTCCTTGCCGGGAACGCTCAGGCGCTGAGGGCCACCACGGCGATGAAGGCGGCGTAGAGGGTGAACCAGACGGCGACCGCGGGCAGGTTGAACTGGCCGGCGCGGTGCAGGCTGAGGTAGGCGACGACGCCGCCGGCGAAGCCGAGGCCGACCGAGAGGACGGCGTTGAAGTCGAGTGACCAGTCGGTGAAGAGCAGGCCGATCCCGACCGGGATCGTCGACTGGAAGACCATCGCGCCGCTGACGTTGCCGAGGGCGAGCGCGTCCTTGCCTTCGCGGACCCAGAAGAAGCTGTTCACCTTCTCCGGCAGCTCGGTCGCCAGCGGCGCCAGGATCAGGGCGAGGACCAGCGCGTCGACGCCGATCGAGTCGGCGATTTCGAGCAGCTCCTCGACGAAGAGGTGGGCGCCGCCGACCATCGCCCCGAGCCCGACCAGCAGCTGGATCGCGCAGAGCAGCAGCGCCGGGTCCTCGCGGCGCTCGGCGCGGCGCTCGAACAGCAGCGGGTTGAGCGTCTCCTCCTCCTGCACCTCGCCCGAGCCGCGCAGGGTGCGGGCGACGTAGACGACGTAGGCGGCGAGGAAGAGCACGCCGAAGGGGATGCGGACGGCGGCCGGCGGCCCCCAGGCGAGCAGGCCGGCGATCGCGAAGAAGGCGAGGAAGGTGAGCAGGTCGCGCTCCAGCGTCGGCCCGTGCGCGTCGAGATGGACCCCCTGGGCGCGGCGCTGCCGGTAGAGGTAGGCGAAGAGGCCGACCAGGCCCATCGCCAGGGTCGCCAGCAGGAAGGGGGCGCCGACGATCGCGCCGATCGCGACTCCTTCGGAGCCCTCGCTGGCGCTGATCAGGGCGACGATCGCGATCAGCGTCTCCGGCATCGCCGTCCCCACCGCGGCGAGGATCGAGCCGACCGCCCCCTCCCCGAGGTCGAGCTTGTGCCCGATCCACTCGACCGCGTTGGTGAACAGCAGCGCACCGGTGAGGACGACGGCGAAGCTCACGAGCAGAAGGACTACGTCCATCGCCGCAGGCTATCCGGCTCGGCTGGGCGGTCCCGGGTGGGGGTCGGCAAGCCTCCCCTCTGTTGCGCAGACGACCCCCACCCGGGACCGCCTACGCGAAATAGAAGGCCAACCCGAAGACGAAGTAGACGGCGAGCAGCTGGACGCCCTCGAACCAGGTCGACTCGCCGTCCTGGGTGACGTACTGGGCGATCAGGATCGCGATCAGGATCGCGCCGAGCTCGAAGCCGTTGAAGACCAGGGCCAGCGGGTAGGGCCCGATGAAGAACGAGGCGAGGACGAGGACCGGGGCGACGAAGAGGGCGACCTGGGCGCTGGAGCCGATCGCGATGTTGACCGAGAGGTCCATCTTGTCCTTGATCGCGACCAGGACCGCGACCCAGTGCTCGGCGGCGTTGCCGACGATCGCGACGACGATCACGCCGATGAAGAACTCGGAGAGGCCGATCGATTGCGAGGCATCGGTGATCGAGCCGACCAGGACCTCGGACATGACGCCGACCAGGACGCCGCCGATCGCCAGCGCGATCACCGCGGTGCGCACCGACCAGCCCCAGCTGTCCTCGTCCTCGTACTCGGGGTTGAAGAGGTCGCGGTGGGTCTTCAGCGAGAAGAAGAGGCCGATCACGTAGGTGGCGATGAGGACGATCGCGACCGCCAGCGAGAGGTGCTCGACGGTGCCGCCGTAGTGCACCGCCTCGTCGCCGGGCGAGGGCAGCCCCTTGCCCTCGACCAGCTCGAAGATCGCCGGCATCACCAGCGCCGCCGCGGCGAGCATCAGCATCGAGGTCTGGATGCTGGCGCCGGTGGCGCTGAAGCTCTGCTTCTCGCGGCCGATCCCGCCGGCCAGCATCGCGGCGCCGAGGACGAGCAGGATGTTGCCGATGATCGAGCCGACGATCGAGGCCTTGACCACCTCCTGCAGCCCCCGGCCGAGGGCGAAGAGGGCGATGATCAGCTCCGGCGCGTTGCCGAAGGTGACGTTGAGCAGGCCGCCGATCCCCGGGCCCGAGCGGGCGGCGAGCTCCTCCGTCGCGCGCCCCATCAGCGCCGCGGTGGGGACGATCCCCAGCGCCGAGGCGGCGAACACCACGGTCGCCGGCGCCCCGAGCAGCGCCAGCGCGACGGCGGCCGGGATCAGCGGCGCCAGCAGGTAGGGGTACCCCAGCGGGGTGAGCAGGAACGACGCGCCGAGCCGCGGCGGTCCTACCGGAGGAGGCTCGCGCACTTCTGCAGGTCAGTCGGCGTTTCGGCTTCCTGCAGGCATTCGACGTATTCCTGCTGGTTGCCGCCGCCGAGCCCTTCCAGCCCGCCGCCGGTCGCACCTTCGTCGGCGCCGCCGGCGGACCCACCGGAGGACGAGCCGCCGCCCGAGCCGCCCGCCGTGGAGCCGCCGGTGAGGCGTTCGAGCAGGCCGCCGACACCGCCCGCACCGCCGCCTTCGAGCAGTTCCAGCGGGTTGATCCCGAGTTCGCGGAACAGGTCTTCCAGCGGCTTGGCGCCGGACGGCGCTTCGATCTTCTGTTCCTCGTTGACTTCGGAGAGCGTCGCTTCGAGCTCGATTTCGACCCGTTCGTTCGCCGCCTGCGGCGGTTCGACCGTCAGTTCGGCGACCACCTTGCGGATGATGTGATCGCTGCCGACGTAGACCTCGACGTGGGCCTTCTTCACCGTGCGAGCGAGTTCGCCGCGGGCCTTCTCCAGTTCCGCCAGCGGCAGCGGCCCGGCGAGTTCGATCTGCGCCTTGCAGGCGGGGTCTTCGGCCAGCTCGATCACCGCGTCGGCGGCGCCCTTGGCGCTGAGCTCGCCGCTGACCTTGGTGGTCGAGGTGCCGGCGACGTCGACGCCGTCTTCGCTTTCGGGGTTTTCGACGAATTCGGAGAGCTGCAGGCCGGTGGCGGCTTCCTGGCAAGCGGTGACGTCGGCCGTCTTCTTGCCTTCTTCCTGCTGGGCGCGTTCGAAGCCGGACTTGATGAAGCCGAAGGTCGTGGGGTCGACTTCGTAGGTGTTGCCGTGCAGGCCGACGAAGGCGCGATCGGAGAGCACCGTCAGGCCGCCTTCGAAGTCGACCTTCTTGCCGTTGGCGGTGCCGTGCGCTGCGGCGGTCATCGCCAGCTGCGGCAGGCTGCCCTTGGCACCGCCCTGGAACTGGCCGTCGAGCGAGGCGCGCACGTCGCCGCCCTTCTTGCCTTCGGACTTGACGTGGATGCTGGCTTCGAGCTTGCCGCTCTCGACGCCCTTCAGGGTCGCTTCTTCGACCACGGCCTGGGGGCTGCCGCTGCCGCCGCCGCAACCGGTGAGGAGCACGACGACGAAGGCGGCGACTGCCAGCAGGGCAGGGATGCAGATGCGTTTCAAGCTCCGGCGCTCCTCCTTCGGGGACGACTCACCCTGATCGTAGAGACTCATTCTCCCGAATCGCCGCGCGATTCCTCAATCGGCGGCGGCCGGTCGGTGCTCGTCAGGTTGGCGGCGAGCGGCAGCAGCAGGGCGCCGAGCGAGATCAGGACGACGCCGGCGGCGACCAGCCAGCGGGTCCGGGTCAGGTGGCCGAGGATGCCGACGACGAACCCCGCCAGCATCAGCGCGATGTAGGGGCCGGGGCTGTGCGTGAGCAGCGCGGCGGGCAGCGGGCCGAGGTCGGGCACGGGTGCCTGATTATCATCGCCACCATGGCTGATGGCTCCGTGGCAGAGGTGAAGGAGGCGCTGGCGCAGGTCGGCTACCTGGCCGACGAGCCGGCGGCGCTGGTCTCGTTCCTCGCCCAGAAGCTGGGCAAGCCGGTCCTGGTCGAGGGCCCGGCCGGGGTCGGCAAGACCGAGCTGGCGAAGGCGCTGTCGCGAGCGACCGGGCGCGAGCTGGTGCGGCTGCAGTGCTACGAGGGCCTCGACGAGGCGAAGGCGATGTACGAGTGGAACTACCGCAAGCAGCTGCTGCGGATCCAGGCCGGCGGCGAGGCCGGGTGGGAGGACGTCCAGGAGGACATCTTCAGCTCCGACTTCCTGCTGGCGCGGCCGCTGATGCAGGCGATCTCCAGTCCCGAGCCGGTCGTCCTGCTGATCGACGAGATCGACAAGACCGACCAGGAGTTCGAGGCGATGCTGCTCGAGCTCCTCTCCGACTTCCAGATCACGATCCCGGAGCTGGGCCAGATCTCGGCCAGCTCGATGCCGATCGTCGTCCTCACCTCGAACGACTCGCGCGAGCTGACCGAGGCGCTGAAGCGGCGCTGCCTCTACCTCTGGCTCGACTACCCCGGGGTCGAGCGCGAGATGGAGATCGTCCGCCTGCACGCGCCCGAGCTCTCGGAGACGCTGGCCCGGCGGCTGGTCGAGGTGATCCGGATGATCCGCGAGCTGGACCTGAAAAAGCCGCCGTCGATCGCCGAGTCGATCGACTGGGCGCGGACGCTGCTGCTGATGGGCGCCGAGGACATCGACCGCGAGACGCTGAACCAGACGATGTCGATCATCGTCAAGCACCGCACCGACATCGCCCTGGTCGCCGAGCGGGTCGGGATGAAGCTGGCCGAGCCGGCCGGGCCGGCGGCGAGCTAGCGCGACTCGGCGCCCGGGCCGGCCTCCGGGCGGTCGAAGAACCCGGCGACGGCCGCTTCGTCGGGCTCGCCGTCGTAGGCGAGCCGGCCTTCGTGGATCGCGATGCAGCGGTTGGCGGCGGCGAGCACGTCCGGCCGGTGGGTGGAGACGATCAGCGCCGCCCCGTCCGCGCGCGCCTCGGCGAGCAGCTCGAAGACCGCCTCGCGGCTGGGCGGGTCGAGGCCGTCGAGCGGCTCGTCGGCGAGCAGGAGCGAGAACGGGCGGACGAAGGCGATCGCGATCGAGGCCTTCTGCTTCATCCCGTGGCTGAGTTCGCGGGCGAGCCCGTCGCTCCACTCGCCGAGTCCCAGCCGCTCGAGCAGGGAGTCGATCCGGGGACCGGGGTCGGCGACGCCGTGCAGCGCCGCGACGTACTCCAGGTGCTCGCCGACGCTGAGGTCTTCGTAGAAGACCGGGCTGTCCGCGAGGTAGGAGAGCTCGCGGCGGGACTCGACCGAGCCGGCGGGATGGCCGCCGACCTCGACCCTGCCGGAGGTGGGCTCGAGCAGCCCGGCGGCGAGCGTCAGGAAGGTCGTCTTGCCGGCGCCGTTGGGGCCGACCAGGGCGACCAGCTCGCCGGGGTCGACGCTGAGCTCGAGCGAGCCGAGGGCGATGTAGCCGTCGTATTTGCGCCCGAGGCCGTGGGCGCGGAGGGCGGGCGCGCTCACGCCGGCACCTCGTCGCGCTGGGCGAAGCGGTGGCGGAGGACGGGGATCGCGACGGCGAGCGCGAGCGCCGCGACCACGAGGCCGGTGACCGCCGCGCCGACGGCGGGCTGACCCTGGCGTTCGGCTTCGCGGGCGAGGAGCAGCGGCAGGCCGACGAGCGCCGCGGCGGCGCCGAGCGGCGCGAAGGTCACCGCGCTGGAGATCTCCGGCATCAGGATGAACTCGTAGGGGTCGTTGCTGGCGCTGAAGGCGGCGCAGCAGGCGAGCACCAGCGCCAGCGGGGCGCAGACGACGAGGCCGACGCCGACGGCGGTGGTGCCGCCGCCGGCGAGCGCCGCGGTGGCGGTCGCGACGAGGATCGCGAGCGCCAGCCCGGCCGTCGTCGCGCCCAGGTGGCGGGTGATCAGCTCCTCCGGAGCGAGCGGCAGCAGCTGCCGCCGGGTCGGGTGGTCGGCCTCCTGGGCGAGCGGCTCGACCAGGTCGAGGGCGGCGACGAAGAGCAGCAGCCCGGGCAGGAAGAGGGCGAGCGGGGCGGCGCTCCAGGCCCCCAGCGCGAGGGCCCCGGCAGCGACGCCGGTCAGGGCCACGCGCGCGATCCGCGCCGGCGGCCAGCGCAGGAAGCTCTGGCAATCCCGGCGCCAGACCGGGTGCCCCGCCCAGGTGCCCCGCGGCAGCCGCAGCCAGGGACGGCGGCGGGGGCGCTCGGAGGCGAGCTGGCGTCGCAGCAGGACCACCGTTCGCAGGTCTTTCACCGAGGCCGAGAAGCGCAGCTCGGCGGCGAGCGCGGCGCGGCGGCGCGCCGCCTCGAGCAGGATCCCGCCGACACCGGCGAGACCGGCCGCGAGCAGCGCGGCCGCGAGCGCCACGCCGACCCCGGCGAGGGCGACGCCGGCACCGTGCTGGACCGGCAGCGTCGCCAGCTCGCCCAGCATCGTCGCCGGCGAGCTGGTCGTGCCGAGGGCGATGTCGGCAACCGACCAGGCGAGGAGGAGCGCGCCGGCCACGCCGGCGAGAAGCTGGGTGAGGCGGCGGCCGCTGGCCACCAGCGCGGCGCCGAGGACGCAGGCCGGCAGCAGGGCGCCGAACAGCGCCAGGCAGCCGATCCACTCGACCGGCGAGCCGGGCAGGCGGCGGAAGACGAAGTTGCCGATCACCGCGCCGGCGACGGCGCCGACCAGGCCCGCGGTCCGCAGCTGCCGCAGCGCCGCCGGGCGCAGGGCGACGCCGCGGTCGAGCGGCGCCAGCAGCACGTACTGGACCTCGGCCGCCTCGATCGCCAGCGGGCCGCCGTGGGAGCCGGTGCGCAGCCCGGCGAGCAGGCCGACGGCGACGACCGCCCCGATCAGCGCCGGCCCGTGCCCGCGCAGCCACTCGACCGCGCTCGCGGTCGCCGGCGCTTCGTTGATCGCGCCGGCGAGAACGCCGAGCGCGATCGCGGCGAAGATCGCGCCGACGTAGACCCGGTAGAGGACCTCCATCACGTCGATCCGCTCGACGTAGCGTCGGCGCCGGGCGCTCCGCATCTCGCGCAGCGCCGCGACCGCCGCGCCTTCGAGGCTGCCCTGCGCGCTGGCCATGGCTCCTATTATCGAGGTCGATGAGCGCGCGATCGCCCTACGGGCAGGTGGCCGACCCCGGGCCGCCCGGGCTGGCGGCGAAGCTGGTCGCCTTCTGCGAGGAGCTGCGCGGCGAGGGGGTCGCGGTCGGGACCTCGGAGATCCTCGACGCGTTCGCGGCGCTGGAGCACGTCGAATGGACCTCCCACGACGACTTCCGCGAGGCGCTGGCGACGACGATCGCCAAGTCGCAGGACGACCGCCGCGTCTTCGAGCTGCTCTTCGACCGCTACTTCTTCCGCGCCGCCGAGGCCGAGGCGGTCGCGCACGGGATCGGCGAGGGCGGCGAGGGGAGCGGCGCGGTCGGCGAGGCGGAGGCCGGCGGCGAAGGCGAGCCCGGCGAGGGCGAGAGCGGCGACGGCGCCCGGATCGACATCGACGAGCTGCGCGAGCAGATCCGCGAGGCGCTGCAGGCGGGAGACGAGGACGCCCTGCGCGACCTGGCGCGGCTGGCGATCGCCGCCTTCGGCCGCGGCGAGGGCTCCGGCGTGGTCGGCGTCGACGTGCAGCGGATCCGGCGCACCCTCGGCCTGACGACCGGCAGCCAGCCGCCGGACGGCGAGGGAGGCGAGCGGCCGCCGATCGACCGCTCGCAGCTGAACCGCTTCGAGCGCCACCTGCGGCGCGAGCTCGAACGCGACCTGATCGAGCGCACCCAGACCCTCCCCCCCTCGCGGCCGCTGGCCGAGCTCGACCGGGCGCTGCCGACCAGCCCGACCCAGGACCTCGCCGCCGTCCACCGCGCCGTCTCGCAGATGAAGCGGCGGCTGGCGACGCTGGGGCAGGAGCAGCGCGGGCGCAGCAAGGGGCAGCTGGTCGACGTGCGGCGGACGATGCGCGCCTCGCTGGAGACCGGCGGCGTGCCGCTGCGGCTGCGCTACCGGCCGAAGCGGCCGCGGCGGCCGGAGATCTACGTGCTCTGCGACGTCTCGACCTCGGTCACCTCGGCCTCGGTCTTCTTCCTCTCGGTCCTGCACGCGCTGCACGACTCGTTCCGCAAACTGCGCAGCTTCGTCTTCATCGAGCGGATCTCGGAGGTGACCGACGTCTTCGAGCACGAGCGCGACTTCTCCGTCGTCGCCCAGCGGATCTCGAGCGAGGGCGGCGTCGCCGACGTCTCCGGCTACACCGACTACGGGCGGGTCTGGCTCGAGTTCCTGACCGAGATCTCCGACGAACTGGACCCGCGCTCGACCGTGATCGTGCTCGGCGACGCGCGCACCAACGGCCGCCAGCCCCACGCCGAGGTCTTCGCCCAGATCTCCGAGCGCGCCGGCCGCCTCTTCTGGCTCAACCCGGAGCCGAAGCTCTACTGGAACTACGGCGACTCGGTGATGGCCGCCTACGAGCGCTACTGCGACGGGGCGTTCGAGTGCTGGACGACGAAACACCTGGAGAACTTCGTCAACGTGGTCGCCGGCGGCATGCCGGCGGTGGCCGAGGGCTGAGCGCGAGCTTTTTCCCGCCCTCGAGTTGAAGGGGAGGTTCTTCCCGCATAGCGGGAGGAATCCCTCGCTCACCCCTCAGGCCGGGACAAACCTCCCGCTCAACGAGAGCGGGCGGGGTCCCTTCGCTCGGCCCGCTAGCCCCGGGCCATCTCGCGGCTGACCGTGCTGGCGTGCCAGGCCCCCGGCTGCGAGGTCAGCTCGGCGACGACCGGCGGCAGGTCGCCGCTGACCAGGTCGGCGAGGGTGACCACCTCGAGCACCGAGCGGAGGCTGGCGCGGACCGCGACCCAGACCTCGCGCAGGGGCTCGGCGTGGCCGCTGTAGGTGATCGACTCCGGCGCCGTCGACTGGACGTCGGCGATCGGGCCCTCGACCGCGCGGATCACGTCGGCGACGGTGACCTCGGCGGCGGGCCGGGCGAGCCAGTAGCCGCCCCTGGCCCCACGGCGGGCGCGGACGATGCCGCTGTGCTTGAGGTCGAGCAGGATGTGCTCGAGGTACTGCAGCGGGATCTGCTGCGCCTCGGCGAGGCGCTTCCCCATCACCGGGCCCTCCTCGGCGGCGGCGAGCTCGACGGCGGCGCGCACCGCGTAGTCGGCCTTGGCGGAGACGCGCATAGGCACCTAGTAAATCAGTCGGCCGGCAGGCTCTCGCCCGCGCGCTGGCGGTCGCGGCGCTTGTTGGCCCAGTGGGGTGCGTAGAGGACGGCGCCGAGCATCAGCGCGGAGACCGCGGCGGCGATCGGCCAGACGGTCGGGTCGCCCTTCTGGATGGTGACGATGCCGGAGCCGATCAGGACGACGCCGAGCGCGGTGCGGAGGAAGCCCTGCGGCGCCTTGTCGGAGAGCGAGGCGCCGATGATCACGCCGGGGATCGAGCCGACGAGGATGTTGCCGGCGAGGCCGAAGTCGATGTTGCCGCCGACCCAGTGGGCGATCGCGGCGGCGCTGAGCAGGATCGCGGCGTGGACGATGTCGGTGCCGACGACTTTCTTCGGCGAGAGCCGGTAGACGGCGATCAGCAGGATCGCGATCACCGTGCCGGAGCCGGCCGAGGTGATCCCGATCACGAAGCCGGTGGTGGCGCCGATCACGACCGCGGCGACTTTGTGCTTGCGCTCGACCTCGAAGCGGTCGCGCTCGTCGATCAGGTTGCGCAGGATCAGGGCGCGGGCGAGGGTGACGATCCCGACCATCAGCAGGGTGCCGCCGAGCACCGCGTAGATCAGCGAGTCGAGCTTGTCCTGGGAGATGTGCTGCTCGAGCAGCGAGACGAGGGCGACCCCGGCGACGGCGGCGGGGACGCTGCCGACGGCGAGCCACCTGACCAGCTCCATGTTGACCGTGCCGATCCTCAGGTGGCGCCAGCTGCCGAACATCTTGGTGATCGCCGAGTAGAAGATGTCGGTGCCGATCGCCGTCGTCGGCTGGGTGCCGAAGATCAGGATCAGCAGCGGCGTCATCAGCGACCCCCCTCCCATGCCGGTCATGCCGACGAGGAGGCCGATGCCGAAGCCGAAGATGATGATCGCCGGGTCCATGGGAATGCGCGTCTGCCCGCGAGCGCTCTCTAAATCGAGTTTGTTGACCTCCTGACTTTGTTGACTGATTAAGTCAGGAGTGCTGAGTCCGCCAGGATACCAGCGATGCCCACCCGCGTCGAGAACTCCGCCGAGGACCCCGGCGCCACGGCTGGCGCCGGGGTCCGGATCGCCGCCCTCGAGCACGCCTTCGGCGAGCTGCGCACGCTCGACGGCCTCGACCTCGAGCTCGCTCCGGGCGGCGTGCTCGGCCTGGTCGGCCCCTCGGGCTGCGGCAAGTCGACGCTGCTGGAGCTGGTCTGCGGCCTGCGCGAGCCGGGCGCCGGCACGGTCGCCGTCGGCGGCGCCACCGGGGCGACCGAGCGCCTCGCGCGCTGCGCCTACATGCCCCAGCGCGACCTCCTCCTCCCCTGGTACTCGGCGCTCGACAACGCGGCACTGGCACCGCGCAACCAGGGCGCCGGCAGGGCCGAGGCGCGGCGGCGGGCGGCGGCGCTGTTCGAGCGCTTCGGGCTCGGCGGCTTCGAGGCGGCGGCGCCGGCCGAGCTCTCGGGCGGGATGCGCCAGCGGGTCGCCTTCCTGCGCACGCTGCTCGCCGGCAAGCCGGTGCTGGCGCTGGACGAGCCGTTCGCCGCGCTCGACGCGATCACCCGCGCCGAGATGCAGGAGTGGCTGGCCGAGGCGCTGCGAACGGAGCCGCGCACCGTCGTCCTTGTCAGCCACGACGTCGAGGAGGCGCTCTACCTCTGCGACCGGGTCGCGGTGCTCTCGGCGCGCCCGGCCCGGATCGTCGCCGAGCTGGCGGCGCCCTCCCCCCGCGCCAGCGACCGCGACGCCGCCGTCACCGCGGCCGAGTTCGTCGCCGCTCGCGAGCGCGCCCTCCGCGCCCTCCACGCCGGCTCCCGCCCCGATCCCGCGGTTCCTTAGGGTCGGTATGCGTCCAAAAGGAACCACGCGATTCGTTCTTCCCGATCCCACGGTCCCCGTGGTTCCTTAAGGACCCCATGCGTCCAAAAGGAACCACGGGATGGAGGAGGTGGGTTTACCCGGCGTTGCTGCTCGGCGGCCTGGTGGGTTTGTGGCAGGCGGCGGCCTCGAGCGGGGCGCTGGCTGACGTGCTGGGGGTCGAATCGTTCCTCGTCCCCTCGCCGGCGGAAATCGCCGAGGCCCTCTGGAACAGCCGCACGCTGCTGCTCGAAAACGCCTGGGTGACGCTGCGGGAGATCGTCCTCGGCTTCCTCTGCGCGATCGTCGTCGGCCTCGGCTTCGCCGTGCTCATGCACCTGTTCGAACCGGTGCGGTTGGCGAGCTACCCGCTGGCGGTCGCCTCGCAGACGATCCCGATCATCGCCATCGCCCCGGTGCTGCTCGTCTGGCTCGGCTTCGGGATCGGCCCGAAGCTGTTCATCATCGCCCTGGTCTGCTTCTTCCCGATCACCGTCAACGCGCTCGACGGCCTGCGCTCGACCGACCGCGGAGCGGTGAAGATGATGCGCACGCTCGACGCCTCGCGCTGGCAGATCTTCCGCCGGGTCGAGGCCCCCGGGGCGCTGCCGCAGACCTTCAGCGGGCTGAAGATCGCCGCCGCGGTGACCGCGATCGCCGCGGTCTTCGCCGAGTGGTCGGCGGCGTCGTCGGGCCTCGGCTACCTGATCCTCAACGACAACGCCAACTTCCAGACCGCCCGGATCTTCGCCTCGGTCCTTCTCCTCTCGGCGATCGCGCTCGCCCTTTTCGGGCTCGTCGCCCTGCTCGAGCGGCGCGTCGTCAACTGGCGATAGGCGCCACCCGGCCGACCGTGGGGGCGCCCCGTCGTCGCTTGCCGGTAGAACACAGGGGATGAAGAACCCCCTGGGGACGAAGACGCCCCGCCCCGCCGCGCTCCTCCTCGCCCTCGCCCTGCTCGCCGCCACCGTGGTCTTCGCCGCCTGCGGCGAGAAGTCCGAGGAAACCACCGGCGAACGGCAGCCGCTCTCGCTGACGCTCGACTTCTACCCCAACCCCGACCACGCCGGCATCTACATGGCCCAGAAGCTGGGCTACTTCGAAGAAGCCGGCCTCGACGTCTCGATCCAGACCCCGGCCGACCCCTCGGCGCCGCTGAAACTGGTCGCCGCCGGCCGCACCGACCTGGCGATCTCCTACGAGCCCGAGGTGATTCTCGCCCGCGAACAGAACCTGCCCGTGGTCGCCGTCGCGGCGCTCGTCAACCGGCCGCTGACCTCGATGATCTGGCTGAAGAAATCGGGGATCAAAGGGGTCGGCGGGCTCAAGGGCAAGACGATCGCCTACGCGGGCATCCCCTACCAGGAGGCGTTCCTGAAGACGATCCTCGAACGCGCCGACCTCACCCTCGCCGACGTCAAGGCGGTCAACGTCGGCTTCGGCCTGCTGCCGGCGCTGGTCGGCGGCTCCGCCCAGGCGATGCTCGGCGGCTACAGCAACGTCGAGGGCGTCGACCTGCGCGAACGCGGCAAACAGCCGGTCATCACCCCGGTCGACGAACTCGGCGTGCCGACCTACGACGAGTTGGTCCTCGTCGCCAACCGCAAGAGCCTGGAAGCCGAACCGGAAGCGGTGCGGCTGTTCATCGCCGCCCTCGCCCGCGGCACCGTCGCCGCCTCCGAACACCCGCAGGAGGCGACCGAAGCGATCCTCGCCGCCAACGACGCGCTCGAACCGAAGCTGACCAAGGCCGAGGTCGAAGCGACCCTGCCGCTGCTGCACCCGAGCGTGCCGCCGGGCCAGCCCTTCGGCTTCATGAACCCCGACGAGTGGAGCACCTTCACCGGCTGGATGCGCGACAACGAACTGATCGACTCGCTGCCGAAACCGGCCGAACTGCTCAACAACGACTACCTGCCGGGCGAAATCCCCGAATAGCGCAGCTCGTCGTGGCCGATCAGGCGGCTGACCTCCTCCTCGGGCATCGCGGCGTGGAAGAGGTGGCCCTGGCCGAAGTCGCAGCCGAGCCGCCGCAGCTCCGCCAGCTGCACCTCGTTCTCGACCCCCTCGGCGATCACGTCGAGTGAGAGCGCCCGCGCCATGCCGATGATCGCCTCGACGATCGCCGTCCGCTCCTGTTCGATGCCGAGCGCGTCGACGAAGGAGCGGTCGATCTTCAGCGCGTGGAAGGGGAAGCGGTTGAGGTAGGCGAGCGACGAGTAGCCGGTGCCGAAGTCGTCGAGGACGAGGCGGACGCCGATCTCGTTGAGCGCCTCGAGCGAGGCGATCGCGGTCGCCGACTCGTCGACGAGAACGCTCTCGGTGATCTCCAGCCGCAGGTTGCCCGGGTCGAGGCCGGTGCGGGCGATGATCTCGGCGACGACCACCGGCAGGTCGCGGTGGGCGACCTGCCGGGCGGAGAGGTTGACGGCGACGTCGAGCGGCCGCGCGTCGGGGCGCATCCCCTGCCAGGCGAGCGCCTGGTGACAGGCCCGCTCCTGCACCCAGCGCCCGATCGGCTCGATCAGGCCGCTGTCCTCGGCGATCGAGACGAAGTCGACCGGGTCGAGCATGCCGCGTTCGGGGTGCTGCCAGCGGACCAGCGCCTCGAGCCCGGTGACGTCGCCGGTGCGGAGGTTGACGACCGGCTGGTAATGGAGGCAGAGCTCGTCCCGCTCGAGCGCGTGGCGCAGCTCGCGTTCGACCTCGAGCCGCATCATCGCGCCGGCGCGCATCTCGGCGTCGAAGAGGACGCAGCGGTCGCGGCCGCTCTCCTTCGCCCGGTACATCGCCGCGTCGGCGTCGCGGATCAGCAGTTCGGCGTTGGCGGCGCGCTCGTCGGAGGCGCGGGCGACGGCGACGCCGATGCTGGCGGTGACGAAGTGCTCGACGCCCTCCATCGAGAACGGCTGGGCGAAGGCGGCGGAGACGCGGTCGGCGATCGCGGTCGCCTCTTCCTCGTCGGCGAGGCGGTCGATCAGGATCCCGAACTCGTCGCCGCCGAAGCGGGCGACGATGTCGCCGGGGCGCAGGTGGGCGCGCAGCCGCGGCGCCACCGCGCGCAGCAGGGCGTCGCCGGCGTGGTGGCCGAGGCTGTCGTTGATCAGCTTGAAGTGGTCGAGGTCGAGGAAGAGGATCCCGACCGGCGAGCGGGAGACGACGGCGCGGCGCAGCGCGTCGCCGAGCGCGTCGACGAAGCTGAGCCGGTTGGGCAGGCCGGTGAGCGCGTCGTGGAGGACGCGGTGGCGCAGCGCCTGGTCGGCGGAGTGGCGCTCGAAGGCGTCGGCGAGGACGTTGGCGGCGGCCTGCAGGAAGGCGACGTCCTTGGGCGAGAAGCTGGCCGCCTCGGTGGCGTGGACGTCGAGCACGCCGAACGGGTGGTCCTTGCCGTCGATCATCACGGCGAGGCTGCTGGCGGCGCCGAAGGTGCGGAGGATCGGCGGCATCGTGAAGCGCTCCTCCCCGGCCCAATCGCGGACGATCGTCGCCGCCCCGGATTCGAGCGCGGCGCCGGCGTGCGAGTCGCGGGCGGCGGAGACGCGGCGGCCGGCGCCGATCACCTGGTCCTCGAGCCCGGCGCGCAGGTTGAGGCGGCGGCCGTCGCGGCCGACCTCCCAGATGCAGGCGTTGGCGACGCCGTCGATCTCGCCGATCAGCGAGACGGCGGCGACCATCAGCGACTCGGGGTCGCTGTTCTGCAGCGCCAGCTCGCCGAGCTTGGCGACCACCGCCTGCTGGGCGAGCGCCCGTTGCAGGTCGCGCTCGGCGGTCTTGCGCTCGCTGATGTCGTAGAGGACGCCGTGCCAGACCGGGACGCCGTCGGCGTCGGCCTCGAGCACCGCCTCGTCGATCATCCAGACGTACCTGCCCTCGCGGGTGAGGAGCCTGTATTCGACCGGGCTGGAGTTGCGCTTGCCGAGGAAGTCGCGGCTTTCGATCTCGAGCGCGCGGAGGCGGTCGTCGGGGTGCAGGAGGCGCGACCAGAGACCGGGGTCGTTCTTGAACTCCTCCGCCGAGTAGCCGAGGATCTCGTCGACCTGGGGGCTGACGTAGCGCCAGCGGCCCTTCTCGCCGAGCTCGGCGGCGTAGACGATCACCGGCAGCCGCTCGACCAGTCGCCGGTAGTCCTGCCCTCCGGCGGCGATCTGATCGAGGAATTCGTCTACCTCGTGATCTGGCCAGTTTCGTTCGCCGCTCTCGCGCATCCGCCCTCAATATCGACGTTTGTCCGGCCGTGCTTGAACAACGCCTGTCCAGGCACGAACTCGTGCACAGGGAAACCGCGCCGTCGCCCTTCGATTCGGACCCCCTCGCGAGCTCGCCTAAACCTGCGGCGGTCGCGGCCGATGACCCGGGGCGCAGCCCTGATGAGCATCCTCGATCCAACCCAACTGCTCCTCACGCGAGCGATCTCCGGAGCCACCCTGCGCGGCACGGTGCTGGCCAACAACGTCGCCAATGCCGACACGCCGGGCTTCCAGCCCAGCGACGTCGACTTCCACGCGGCGCTGCGCGGGGCGATCGGCGGCGGCGAGGCGGCGATCGCGCGCACCGCCTTCGAGCCCGAACAGGGTCCGACGCGGGCGCTGCGAGCCGACGGCAACGGCGTCGACGCCGAAGCCGAATCGGCGAAGCTGTCCGAGAACGGGCTCGAACTGAACGCGCTGGTCGAAGTCGCTGGGGCGAGGGTGCAGATCATGCGCACCGCGATGGGGGTCTCCTGATGGGAATGTTCGACGCGATCGACGTCTCCGCCAGCGGTCTCACCGCCGAGCGGCTGCGGATGGACGTGACCGCCGAGAACCTAGCCAACGCGCAGACGACCCGCACGCCGGAAGGCGGGCCCTACCGGCGCAAGACCGTCGTCCTGCAGCAGGCCGGCAGCGGCTTCGCCGGCCAGCTCGCCGGCGCGGTCGGCTCCACGCCCGAGCCGGCGGGGGTCGAAGCGGCGGGCATCGTCGCCGACCAGACGCCGCTGCGCCGCGTCTACGACCCGGGGCACCCCGACGCCAACGCACAGGGCTACGTGTCGATGCCAAACGTCAACCCGGTGACCGAGATGGTCGACCTGATCGACGCCTCGCGCGCCTACGAGGCCAACCTGACGGCGATGCAGACCGCCAAGACCGCGTTCTCGAAGACGATCGAGCTGATGCGATGACGCTCCCGGTCCAAGCCCTCACCCCTGCGCTCGGCGAATGGGCGGTGCCGCGAGCGAGCGGCGGCGAGTGGGCAGTCAACGGCGTCGCCGGCGGCCCCGACCAGAGCAAAGCCGCCGGCGCGACCGATCCGAGCGGCGGCTTCGGCTCGATGCTGAGCCACGCGATCGGCGACCTGCAGCAGACCCAGGACGCGGCGGCGCAGCAGGCGCAGGCGCTGGCCACCGGGGAAACGCAGGACGTCAGCTCGGTGGTCGCCGCGGTCCAGGAAGCGAGCCTCTCGATGCAGCTCGCGGCGCAGGTGCGCAACAAGGCCGTCGAAGCCTATTCCGAGATCTTCCACACGCAGGTCTGATCCGTGCAATCCGTCCGCTCAGTCCTGGCCAGGCTTTCGCCCCGAGGGCGGATCGCGCTGGCGGGGGCCGCCGTCGCCCTCGTCCTGCTCGTCTTCGTCCTCTTCCAGCTGGCGACCAAGCAGAGCAGCACGACGCTCGCCTCGGGGGTCGACCCGGCGGAAACCGGCGACATCACCAAGGCGCTCGAAGACAAGGGGATCCCCTACTCGGTCGGCGACGGCGGCACCTCGGTCTCGGTCCCCAGCTCCGACGTCTCCAAGGCGCGGATCGCGCTCGCCGAAGGGAACGTGCTGGGCGGCACCAAACCGGGCTTCGAGCTGTTCGACAAGCAGCAGTTCGGCGCCAGCGACTTCCAGCAGAAGGTGACCTACCAGCGGGCGCTGGAGGGCGAACTGGAGCGGACGATCAACCAGGTCGACGGCGTCTCCAGCACCACCGTGCAGCTGACCATGCCCGAAGACCAGCTGTTCGCGGCCGAATCGGTGAAGCCGACGGCGGCGGTGCTGGTCAACACCGACTCCGGCAGGCTCGGCCCCGGCTCGGTGCGCGGGGTGGCGCAGCTGGTCGCCTCCAGCGTCGAAGGGCTCGAACCCAAGGAAGTGACGATCACCGACGCCAGCGGCGCCGTGCTCTGGCCGTCGGGCTCCGGCGCGACCGGCGGCGGCCCCTCCAAGCAGCAGGTCGAGGAACGCTACGACCGCGGCCTCGAAGCGCAGCTGAACGCGCTGCTGGTGCGGACGATCGGGCCGGAAAAGGGGCGTGTCCAGGTCCGCGCCGACGTCGACGCCAACCGCACCACCGAAAGCAAGCTCGTCTACGCCAAGAAAGGGACGCCGCTGCAGCGCAACACCGAAAAAGAGACGCTGAAAGGGACCGGGGCCGGCGGCGGCGGGGGCGCGGCGGGAGCCGCCAGCAACATCCCCAGCTACGCGGCGGCGGGCGCCGTCGGCGGCGGCAAATCGAACTACAAACGCAGCAGCGAAGAAAGCCAGTACGGGGTGGACAAGACCGTGAAGCACACCCAGGTCGCGCCCGGCGGCGTCAACCAGCAGTCGGTTTCGCTGGTCCTCGACCGGTCGGTGCCGAAAGGCGAAGCGCTGGAAGTGAAAAGCGCGATCGCGGCGGCGGCGGGGATCGAACCGAAACGCGGCGACACGATCACGATGAGCCAGATCGCCTTCGTCGAACCGGCGGAACCGCCGGCGACCAGCCCGGTCGGCGGCATCCTCGACATCGCCAAGTACGTCGCCCTCGGGCTGGCGGCGCTCGGCTTCCTCTTCTTCGCCGGTCGCCACCTGCGCAAGCGCGAGGACGAGGTGCTCGACGCCGAACCGGTCTGGCTGCGGGAACTGAACGCGCCGACCACGCTGGCCGACCTGGAGCTGGGCGACCCCGAGCGCGAACGCGAATGGCAGGAGGGGAGCTCCCACCCCAACAGCGAGGAGATCGCCTCGATGGCGCCCGACCGGGTCGCGCAGCAGCTTCGCGCCTGGATCAAGGAGGGCTAGCGTGGGCACCGGGGCGACCCCTGCGAGGCGAGGCGGCCGGTGAACGCGGCGCCCAACGAACTGGTGCCGGCCGCCGAGCCGGCGAGCCTGCCCGGCGCGGCGGCCGTGGCGGGACTGTCGGGACGGCGCAAAGCGGCGATCCTGCTGGTGACCCTGGGGCCGAAACGGGCCGCCGACGTCTTCTCCCACCTCAGCGAGGCGGAAATCGAGGAGCTCTCGCTGGAGATGGCGAAGACCGGCGAGATCCCGGCCGACCAGGTCGACGCCGTGCTGCAGGAGGTCTCCGAGAACTCGCTCGCCCTGACCTCGATCGCCGAAGGCGGCGTCGCCTACGCGCGCGACGTGCTGGAGCGGGCGCTCGGCCCCGAGAAGGCGGCGGAAATCACCGGCCGCCTCTCGGCCGTGATCGAGATGCGGCCCTTCGAGTTCCTGCACCGGACGCCGCCGGAGCAGATCGACGCCTTCCTCCGCAACGAGGCGCCGCAGACGAAGGCGCTGGTGATCTCGAGCCTGCACACGACGCTGGCGGCGGAGGTGCTGGCGCAGCTCGAGGAGGAGGAGCAGGCCGACGTCTCGTTGCGGATCGCGCGGATGAGCGAGACCAGCCCGGCGGTGATCCGCGAGGTCGAGACGGTGATGCGGCAGAAGCTCTCCAACGTGCTCTCCGAGGAGTACGCGACCTCGGGCGGGGTCAAGTCGCTCGCCGACATCCTCAACCACGCCGACCGACCGACCGAGCGCAACGTGCTCGACACCCTGGCGCAGTCCGACGAGGAGCTGGCGGAAGAGATCCGGGCGCTGCTGTTCGTCTTCGAGGACATCGTCAAACTCGACGACCGGGCGATCCAGGCGGTGCTGAAGGACGTCGACGACGCCGACCTGGCGCTCGCCCTGCGCGGGGTCGCCGAGGAGGTCAAGGCGAGGGTGCTCGACAACATGTCCGAGCGGCGGGCGGAAATGCTGGTCGAGGAGATCGAGTACCAGCCGCCGCAGCGCAAGAGCGTGGTCGAGGAAGCGCAGGGCCGGATCGTCGCCCAGATCCGCAAACTCGAGGACGCCGGCGAGATCACGATGAGCCGGCGCGGCAACGATGAGCTCGTCGTTTGAGTTCCCCGAGCTGGAGGCCCCGCCGGAGCCGGCGCAGCTGATCGCCGCCGCCGCGGACGAGCGGCGCCAGGCCGAGGAGGCCGAGCGGCTCGAGGCGGCGCGGGCCGAGGGCATGGCCGAGGGGCTGGCCGCCGGCCGGGCCGAGATCGAGCCGGCGGTGGAGGCGCTGGGCGCGGCGGCGCGGGAGCTGGCCGAGGAGTCGGCGGCGGCCGCGGAGCGGGCCGAGGCGGCGGCGGCCGAGCTGGCTCTGCGGCTCGCCGAGAAGGTCGTCGGCGCGGCGCTGGAGGCGAAGCCGGAGCTGGTGCTCGAGGTGACGCGCGGCGCGCTGCGGCGCCTGGCGGAGCCGCGCGAGGCGACGCTGCTGGTCAACCCCGAGGACGTCGACGCGGTGCGCGAGGCGGTCGAGAGCCTGAGCGCGGAGCACGGGGCGCCGCTGGTCGTGCGAGCTGAGCGGCGGCTGCCGCGCGGCGGCTGCATCGTCCGCACCGAGGCGGGCGAGATCGACGCGCGGATCGCCGGCCAGCTGGAACGGGCGGCGCGGGTCGTCGCCGGGGGACTGGGCGAATGAACGTGGCGGCGGGCGCGGCGGGCGAGCCGCTGGCCGGGGCGCTGGCGGCGCTGCGCGCCGCCGACCTGGTCGAGCGCCGCGGGCGGGTGCGCGACGTGATCGGGCTGGTGGTCGAGGCGACCGGGCTCGACGCCGAGGTCGGTGAGGTCTGCCTGATCGAGACCGGCCGCGACGGCGAGCCGGTGCCGGCCGAGGTGGTCGGCTTCCGCGATTCCGGGACGCTGCTGATGCCGCTCGGCGAGACGGGAGGGATCGGGCCCGGCAAGCCGGTCTCGGCGACCGGCGAGACCTTCCGGGTCCCGGTCGGCGAGGCGATGCTGGGCCGGGTGGTGGACGCCTTCGGGCGGCCGCTCGACGGGCCCGAGCTGGGGCTGGCCGGGCGACGGCCGGCGCTGGCGGCGCCGCCGGCGCCGCTGGGGCGACCGCGGATCGAACGACGGCTGGCGCTCGGCGTGCGGGCGCTCGACGCCTTCGTCCCCTGCGGGGTCGGCCAGCGGCTGGGGATCTTCGCCGGCTCGGGCGTGGGCAAGTCCTCGCTGCTGGGGATGATCGCCCGCTCGACCTCGGCCGACGTCAACGTGATCGCCCTGGTCGGCGAGCGCGGCCGCGAGGTGCGCGAGTTCGTCGAGCGCGACCTCGGCGACGCGCTGGAGCGCAGCGTCGTCGTCGTCGCCACCTCCGACCAGCCGGCGCTGGTGCGGATCAAGGCCGCCTTCGCGGCGACCGCGGTCGCCGAGCACTTCCGCGACCGCGGCGCCGACGTGCTGCTGATGATGGACTCCGTGACCCGCTTCGCGATGGCCCAGCGCGAGGTCGGGCTGGCGATCGGCGAGCCGCCGGCGACCCGCGGCTACACGCCGAGCGTCTTCGCCCTGCTGCCGCGGTTGCTGGAGCGGGCGGGGACCAGCCCGGCGGGCAGCATCACCGGCCTCTACACGGTGCTGGTCGACGGCGACGACATGAACGAGCCGGTCGCCGACGCGGTCCGCTCGATTCTCGACGGCCACGCGGTGCTGACCCGCGAGCTGGCGCACGCCGGCCACTACCCGGCGGTCGACGTGCTGCAGAGCGTCTCGCGGCTGGCGACCGAGGTGGCGCCGGCCGAGACCCAGGCCGCGGCCTCCGCGGTGCGGCGGCTGATCGCGGCCCACCGCGACAAGGAGGACCTGATCGCGATCGGCGCCTACCAGGCCGGCGCCGACCCCACCGTCGACACGGCGATTGCCTTGCGCGGCGAGATCGACGCCTTCCTGCGCCAGGCCCCCGACGAGCGCTCCGGCCTCGACCAGGCCGACGACGGGCTGCGGGCGCTGGCCGAGGCGGCGGCCGCTCAGGTGCCGGCCGCCGAGCCCGAGCCGCCGGCCGACGCGGTCGCCTTCGCCGACACGCACCCGGGCGCCGGCGGCCCGGTCGAACCCAGTGCCATCCCCCCGCTCCACCTCAGCGTCTGACCCGAGACGGGACACTTGACGCCCCCATCGGGGCCAAAACCGTCCAGGGACGAGTCCGAACCGGCTAAAGGCGGCGGTGCGCCGGGCGATTACCTGGGACGTGAGTGACCCCGGCTTCAGGTTCCGGCTCGAGCGCGTCCACTGGCTGCGACGGCAGAGCGAGCGCAGCGCGCAGGAAGCGCTGGCCGTCTCGCTCGAGCGCCAGCTCGACAGCGAGCGGGCGCTGGGCGACCTCGACGCCCGGATCGAAAGCGCCCACGGCAGCGAGCGGGCGGCGGCGAGCGCCTTCGGCGAGCGGCCGCTGCGCAGCGGCGAGGAGCTGGTCGCGATGGAGGCCTACCTCGGCCGGCTGGAAGGCTCGCGAGCCGCTGCCGCCCGGGCCCTGCGCGAGCGCGAGGGACAGGTCGAGGACGACCGCAAGCGGCTGCTCGCCGCGGCCAGCGCCCGGCAGGCGCTCGACCGCCTACGCGGCCGGCGGCTCGGCGAGCACCGGCGGGCGGCGGCGCGGGCCGAAGGCGCCCAGCTCGACGAGCTGGCGCTTGCCGCGCACCGGCGCCGGAGGGCGGCATGACGACCCCGGGCGGCATCCCACCGGTCGGCGCGTCCCAGGTCGGCGGGGTCGGCGACGGAGGTCTGACCCAGGCCAGCAACACCGCGGCCCGGGTGGCCGAACTGCGCGCCCTGATCGCCCAGGTCGAAACCGGCGCGCCGCCGGCCAGGGGCGCGGCGGCCGAAGGCGACTTCGGCGCCCAGCTCTCGGCGGCGACCGCGGCCGGCGGCGAAAGCGCGGCGCTCGGGCAGGCGGTGCCGACGACCCCGTCCGCGAGCGCGCTCCCGGCGAGCGGCGGCCGGCTCAACCCGAGCGTCCCGTTCGTCGGGGAGATCGAAACGGCTGCCGCGAAATACGGCCTCGACCCGGCGCTGCTGGCCGGGCTGATCAAAGCCGAGTCCAACTTCGAACCGACCGTCGGCAGCGCCGCCGGCGCCCAGGGCCTGACCGCGCTGATGCCGGCGACGGCGCGCAGCGTCGGCGTCCAGGACCCGCACAACCCGGCCGAATCGGTCGACGGCGGCGCCCACGTGCTGCGCGAAATGCTCGACAAGTTTGGCGGCAACGTCGAACTGGCGCTGGCCGCCTACAACGCCGGCCCCGGCGCGGTCGAACAGAGCAACGGCATCCCGCCCTACCCGGAGACGCAGGCCTACGTGCCGCGGGTGCTCGGCTTCGCCGGCGAATTCCGCGGGGGAGCGGCGAGGTGACCATGGCCTACCAGCAACCCCGCACCGGCCCGATGCCCTTCCCGCCCTGGCCACCCGACCCGCGGTCGGGGGGGCCGGCACCGCCCCCCGAACCGACGGGGCCGCCGTTTGCGGCGCTCCTGCAACCAACTCCCAGCGCCCGGACCGCACCTGCGGAAGGCGACACCAAAAGCCCCGACGCGGCGCCCCGTCCGGGCGCGACCGAGGCGGCGGCGCGCGGTGCGACCGCCCGACCCGCCGGCGGCGCGAAGTCCGCCCGGCACGACGCGGCGAAGGACGGCGCGCAGGCCAACGTTGGCGACTCGCAGGCCAAGGGAACCGGGGCGACCGCGCACCCCGGGCAACCGGACGCGGGCAAGGCGGCGGCAGCGCATCCCGCGGAACCGAGCGCGGGCACGGGGGCGGACGGCGAAGCCTCGCCCGGCGGTGCCACCGTGCCCGGCGCCCAGGGCGATCGGGCCAGCGCGACCGGCGACTCCGCCGCGGTAGCGGCGCGGGCCAGCGCCGCCGCCGACGCGGCCGCGCTGCTGCGCGCCGGCCAGGCCGGGGGCGCGGCCGCCGCACCGGCCAAGTCAGCCGCGGGGACGCCGGACACTGCCCCCCCGGCGGCGAATCCCGGCACGGCGGCTCCCGCGGCCGCGGAGACGCCCGCCCCGGCAGCGCCGGCCGCATCGGAGACCACTCCGACCCCGGCTCCGAAGGCGACCGCGCCCACCGCCGATCCCACGGTTCCTTCTGGACCCAACGCGTCCGAAACTAACCACGGAACCGCCGACCCCGATCCGGCGGTTCCTTTTGGACCCCACGGGTCCGAAAGGAACCACGCGATGGGGGGCCACGCCCTCGATCCAGCGGTTCCTCTGTCGCGCGGAGCGCAACCAGGGAACCGGGCGGCGACCACGGCCCCCACTTCGCCTGAGCCCGCGGTTCCCCTGTCACGACAGGCGCAGCAAACGAACGGGGCGATGGGAAGCGAGCCGCTGGTCCGCATCTTCGACCCGGCGGCGGCCGGCGCCGGTGCCGCAGGAGCGAACGCGACGCTCGCCGCCACGCCGGGTGGTTCGCCGCTTGGCGAAGCGGCGGCCAACTCGGCCCCGCAGACCCCGCCCGCGTCGGTCCCTACCGGCCAGCCGGTAGGGCCGGGCAGCGCCCAACCGGCCCCCGCCCAGCCCGCGGTCGCGCAGCCGGCCGCGGGCTCGACCCCCGCCGCGGCGCCTCCGCCCTCCCCCACCGTCTCGCTCGAAGGCACGATCCGGCTCGCCGCCGAACAGGGCTTCCAGCGGGCGCGGCTGACCCTGCAACCGGCCGAGCTCGGCCACGTCGACGTCGTCCTGAAAGCGAGTGAAGGCGGCGTCAGCGCCAGCGTCCTCGCCCACACGCCGGAGGCCGCGCGCCTGCTCGAAGCCTCCGGACACGAACTGCGCCAGCGGCTCGGGCTGCAGGGCGTGCAGCTGCAGAGCCTGACCGTCGCCGTCGCCGGCGACGCGGCGACCGGTGCCGGCCACCAGGCCCAGGGCGAGGCAACGCCGAACGGCGCCGGCTCCCAGGCCCCTGGCTCCGGCCCGGCCACCGATTCCCCCGACCAACCCCCCACCCCGACCCGACGGATAGAGCTCGGCGGCGGCGTCCTCCTCGACGTCATCGCCTGAGCGGAAGGAGAGAGATGACGACCCCGATCGAGAGCACCGCGGCGACCGCAACGACCGCCGGCACCGGCGCCAGCAGCTCCTCGTCGCCGGCGACCGAAGCGACCAACGGCCTCGGCAAGGACGACTTCCTCAAGCTGCTGGTCGGCCAGCTTCGCAACCAGGACCCGCTCAACCCGGTCGGCGACCAGGAATTCATGAGCCAGATGGCCGCCTTCTCGACGCTCGAGCAGGTGAGCAACCTGGCGACCACCAGCGAACAGATGAACCAGACGGTCGCCGCCAACCAGTCGCTCTCGCTGATCGGCCGCGAAGTCTCCTACACCAAGGAAGACGGCTCGACCGGCGAAGGCACGGTCGAAAAGGTCAGCTTCGACGGCGAATCCTTCACCCTGACGGTCGCCGGCGAAGCCGGGGTCCAGCCCGGAAGCGTCACCGAGGTCCGGGCGTGAGCATGCCGATCGACAGGGTCGGCGGCGTCTCGCCGCTGCCGCCCAAGATGCCGCCGCCGGCGCGGCGCAGCCCCGACGGAGGCGTCGGCGCGCCCTCCTTCGCCAACGAGCTGCAGCGCAGCCAGGGGGCGGCACCGGGCAACGGCGGCGTGCAGTTCTCCAAGCACGCGCTCGAACGGGTGCAGCGGCGCGGCATCGACGCCAACCCGGCGAAGCTGCGCCGGCTCAACCACGGCGTCGACCTCGCCGCCGGCAAGAACGCGCGCGACGCGGTGGTGATGGTCGACAACACCGCCTTCGTCGTCTCGGTCAAGAACCGGACGGTACTCACCGCGATCGACGCCGCCCAGATGCGGCACCACGTCTTCACCAACATCGACAGCGCCGTGGTCGCGTGACGCGCACGGCCGACAGCAAGGGCGCCGCCGGCGCCCCGAACCCCGACGGCCGGACCTCCCTCTGGAGGGGGCCGCGAAAGGAAGTGACGCAACCATGATGCGAGCGATGTTCGCCGCGATCAGCGGCCTCAAAACCCACCAGACGATGCTCGACGTGACGGCGAACAACATCGCCAACGTCAACACCGTCGGCTACAAGGCGAGCCGGGCGACCTTCAAGGACTCGCTCTCGCAGCTGCAGATCGGCGCCACCGCGCCGGGCGGCGGCCAGGGAGGCCGCAACGCCGCCCAGGTCGGGCTCGGCGTCCAGATCAACTCGATCGACAACATGATGGGCACCGGCACCCTGCAGTCGACCGGCAACGTCACCGACCTGGCGATCCAGGGCCCGGGGATGTTCATCATCGGCGGCGGCACCCCGCCCGCCCTGCCGGCCAACGTCGAATACACGCGGGCCGGCAACTTCACCTTCGACTCCGAAGGGTTCCTCACCACCCAGAACGGCGACTTCGTGCTCGGCCGCGAAGCCCCCGGCGCCGGCGCGCCCAACACCTACATCCAGGTACCGGCCGGGGCGACCGACATCGCGATCGGTCAGGACGGCGCGGTCAGCTACGTCCCCGCCGGCGGCGGCCCGCGGGAAACCGCCGGCTACCTCTCGATCGCCACCTTCACCAACGAAGAGGGGCTGGTGCGGACCTCGGGCAACCGCTGGATCGAAAGCGCCGCCTCGGGGGCGGCCGAAGACGGCACCCCGGGTGGCGAATTCGGGCTGACGATCTCCGGCACGCTGGAGATGTCGAACGTCGACCTCGCGACCGAATTCACCGACATGATCGCCGCCCAGCGCGGCTTCCAGGCGAACTCGCGGGTGATCACGACCTCCGACGAAATGCTGCAGGACCTGGTCAACCTGAAGCGATGATCCGCCTGCACCGCCTCGGAGGCGAGAACCACCAGTTCGACCTCAACCCCGACCTGATCCTCACGGTCGAGCCGACCCCGGACACCGTGGTCACCCTGACCACGGGGTCGAAGCTCGTCGTCGCCGAGTCGCCCGACTCGGTGGCGGCGGCCGTCCGCGAGTGGCGCGTGGGAATCATCGAGCGCGCCCTGCGCCGCAACGCGATGGCTGAAGCGCCGCTGCACGCGGCCGATTACCTGGCGGAGAACTAGGTCCAGATGACCTCTCCCCAGCCGACGACCACCCACTACCCGGAGACGACGAACCGATGAAGGCCTCGACCGCGATTGGAATCGCCGCCGCATTCTGCGGCCTGCTGCTCGGTGCCCTGATGGAGGGCAGCGCGGTCGGCGCCTTCTTCAACATCCCGGCGATGCTGATCGTGCTCGGCGGCACCTTCGGCGCCACCCTCGCCTCCACCTCGATGGAAGCGATGAAGCGCATCCCCTCCCTCTACAAGAAGGCGATGTCCTCGGAGAAGCCGGATCTCGCCGGCCGCGTCGAGATGCTGGTCTCGCTCGCCGACCGCGCCCGCCGCGACGGCCTGCTGGCGCTCGAGGGCGAGATCGAGCAGCTCGACGACGAGTTCACCCGCAAGGGCCTGCAGCTGGTCGTCGACGGCACCGAACCGGAGCTCGTCCTGCAGGTCCTGGAGAACGAGATCGACGGCACCAGCGGCCGTCACGGCGAGGGGCGCTCGGTCTTCGAGAGGGCGGGCGGCTTCGCGCCGACGATGGGGATCATCGGCACCGTGATGGGGCTCGTGCACGTGCTCGAGAACCTCGACCAGCCGGAGACCCTCGGGCCGGCGATCTCCGGCGCCTTCATCGCCACGCTGTACGGCGTCGCCTCGGCCAACGTCATCTTCCTGCCGATCGGCAACCGGCTGAAGCACATCTCCGAAGCGGAGATGGCGCTGCGCGAACTGACGATCGAGGGGGTGCTTGCGATCCAGGCCGGCGACAACCCGCGCATCGTCGCCGACAAGCTGATGGCCTTCGTCCCGCCCGAGGAGCGGCAGGCGACCGAGAAACGCTCGCAGGAGCCGGCGCGGCAGGCGCGCGAGCCCGAGCCGGCGGAGGCGGCCGCATGAGCAGCTCGCGCGCGACCAGATCGCGGCGCCGCAAGCGCCGCCGCGGGGGCGACGAGGGCCACGCCGACAACGAGCGCTGGCTGCTCACCTACGCCGACATGATCACCCTGCTGATGGCGCTGTTCATGGTGCTGTTCTCGATCTCCTCGGTGAACATCTCCAAATTCCGCACCCTGAAGCAGGTGCTGCAGAACGCGTTCACGCCGAAGGTGCTGAGCGGCGGCGGCTCGATCATCCCCGACGGCGGCGCCGCGAAGACGCAGCAGGCGGCGAGCCCCGAACCGGTACCGCCGGCCGTCTCCGCCGCCAACTCCTCGCCGGCGCTCGAAGAAGACGAGTTCCGCCAGCTGAAGCGCGAACTCGACGCCTACGCTCGCCGGCACGGCTTCTCGGCGGCGATCGAGACGCTGATCACCTCGCGCGGCCTGGTCATCCGCCTGCTCACCGACAAGGTGCTGTTCGCCTCCGGCAGCGCCGTCGTCAAATCGCAGGCGGCGCCGCTGCTGCACAAGATCTCCGACCTCGTCGACGTCGACCCCAGCCACCCGATCTCGGTCGAGGGCAACACCGACACGCTGCCGATCTCGACCAACAAGTTCCCCAGCAACTGGGAGCTCTCGACCGCCCGCGCCAGCGCCGTGGTCCGCTACATGGCGGCCGACGGCGTCGACCCGGGCCGGCTCGAAGCCAGCGGCGTGGCCGGTCTGCGACCGATCGCCCCGAACACCACCGCGGCCGGACGCTCTCGCAACCGGCGCGTCGAAATCGCGCTGCTACGCGCCAACGCATCCCAAGGAGAACCGACCCGATGAAGCGCAAGCTGAAATGGATAGTGCCGCTGCTGGTCCTGGTCGCGGCGATCGCCGCCTACAAACTCGTGCTCTCCTCCCCGGAAGAATCGAAGGCGAAAGTCAAGGGGCAGGTCTACGTGCTGCCGAAGGAATTCATCGTCAACCTGGCGGGCGGGCGCTTCGCAAAATTCACCGTCGCCCTGGTGCTCGGCGCCGAACAGTCGGTGGCCGGCGCGACGGCGCCTCCGGAAGGCTTCGGCACGCTCGAACAGGAGCCGCTGGTGCGCGGGATCGTCACCGACACGGTGACCGGGGCCTCGCCGGAGGCGCTGACCTCGCGCCAGGGGCGCCACGACGTCGAGCAGAAGATCAAAAAGGCAATCGACCAGGAAACCGACGTCGAAACGGAGTCGGTCGACTTCACGGATCTGGTGGTGCAATGAACGCTGACGAGATGAAATACGAGGAGCTGCAGGCCGGCGCCGAGCCGGGTGCGGGCGGTGCCGACCTGGGCCGGCTGCAGAACGTCCCGGTCGAGCTGGCGATCGAGATCGGCCGCACCCGGATGACGATCGGCGAGGCGCTGGCGCTGGGGCCGGGCAGCGTCGTCACCGTCGGCCGGCTGGCGGGCGATCCGGTCGACCTGCTGGTCAACGGCCGCGTCATCGCCCGCGGCGAGGTGGTCGCGATCGACGAGGAGCTGGGGCTGCGGATCACCGAGATCGCCGCTGCGGTGATCGGCGGCGAGGACGAGCCCGCCGCGGAGGGGACGGACGGCGACGAAGCGCCGCCCGGCACCACCGCCGGGGCCGATCCGCCCGCCGCGGCGCCGCCCCAGGTGCCGCCGCCGGCCGCCCCGCGGGGCACGCAGGCGGCCGCCCAGACCGAGCCGGGAGGTGTGCCGGGCTAAAGCGACGCCCGGGGCGGGCGATTACCGGGGGCGATCCAGAGCGGATCAGCCCTCGCATGAACCTGCCCATACCAACGGTCCTGGCCACCGCGGCCACCAACGGCGAAGATCAGCCGCTCGACCTGAGCGGCCACGCCGCCAGCGCGCACGCCGCGGGCGGCGGCAACCTGGTGCGGACGATCGTCGGCCTGGCGATCGTCCTCGCGGTGATCTTCGGCCTGCGCTGGGTGCTGAGGCAGGTCAAGGCGAGCCGCGAGGAGAAGTCGAACGGCAACGGGCTGAGCTCGATGGCGACGCTGCCGCTCGGCTCCAACCGCTCGCTGCACGTCGTCCGCGCCGGCCGCGAGGTGCTGGTCGTCGGCTCCGGCGAGCACGGCGTCACCCCGGTCCGCAGCTACGACGAGTCCGAAGCGCAGGCCCTCGGCATCCTCGACCCCGACGGCCCGCCGAAGCGGGGGGATTTGCGGCCGATGTCGGAGCCCGGTGATGGTGGGCTGCTGGAGACGCTTCGCGCCTGGACGGTGCGCGGGTGAACCTCGAAGGCGGCAACGCGGTCCAGCTGCTGATCCTGCTGGCGGGCCTGACCCTGGTCCCGGCGCTGATCTTCACCACCACCGGGTTCACCCGGATCCTGATCGTCCTCGGCTTCGTCCGCACCGGCCTCGGCACGCCGACGGCGCCGCCCAACCAGGTCCTGATCGGGATCGCGTTCTTCCTGACGCTGTTCGTGATGGCGCCGACGCTGAAGGAAATGAAGACCGACGCGCTCGACCCGCTGACCTCTCACCACATCAGCGACAAGGTGGCGCTGGAACGGGCCGAGGAACCGCTGCGCAAGTTCATGTTCAAGCAGACCGACGACAAGGAGCTCTCGCTGTTCGTCGGCCTCGCCAACCTCGAACAGCCGAAGACCCGCGCCGACGTCCCCACCTGGGTCCTGATCCCGGCCTTCATCACCAGCGAGCTGAAGACCGCCTTCCAGATCGGGTTCCTGATCTTCCTTCCCTTCTTAGTCATCGACCTGGTGGTCAGCTCGACGCTGATGAGCATGGGGATGATCATGCTGCCGCCCGCCTTCATCTCGCTGCCGTTCAAGGTGCTCCTCTTCGTCCTCGTCGACGGCTGGAGCCTGGTCATGCAATCGACGGTGGAAAGCTTCTCGTGAACCAGGATCAGGTCGTCAAGCTGGCGATGGACGCGCTGCTGCTGACGCTCAAGGTGGGGATGCCGCTGCTCCTCGCCGGGCTGCTCGTCGGCCTGATCGTCTCGATCTTCCAGGCGGTCACCCAGATCCAGGAGATGACGCTCTCGTTCATCCCCAAGATCCTCGCCGTGGCGCTGGTGCTGATCGTCGCCGGGCCCTGGATGCTCGACCAGCTGGTCAGCTACACGTCCGACCTCTACCACTCGATCCCGGGGCAGGTGGGGCATTGACCGGCGCGATCGACCAGCTCGGGCAGAACTGGCTCGCCGGCTTCATCCTCGTCCTCGCCCGGGTCGGGCCGCTGTTCCTGCTCGCTCCGCCCTTCTCCTCGAAAATGGTCCCGGTCCGCGCCCGGGCGATCGTCGCGGTCGGCATCGCGGTCGGGCTGGCGCCGATCGCGCTGCACGGACAGACCGTCCCCGGCGACGTGCTGACGATCGTCGGCCTGGTGCTGAAGGAGATCGTCGTCGGCCTCGCCTTCGCCTTCGCCTTCGCCTGCCTGTTCGCCGCCTTCGCCACCGCCGGCTCGATCCTCGACACGACGATGGGGTTCAGCTTCGGCTCGCTGATCGACCCGGTCACCGGCGTCCAGTCCGGCCAGATGGTGCAGCTCTACACGCTGGTCGCGGTCACGGTCTTCATCGTGATCGGCGGCGACGCCTGGGTGATCGAGGGGCTGGCCAAGAGCTACGAAGTCGTGCCGCTGCTCTCGGTGCCCTCGCTTGACTCGCTGGTCGCCGGCGCCGCCGCCGAGTTCGCCGCGATCCTCGCCGCCGCGCTCGAGATCGCGGCGCCGGTGATGCTGGCGCTGATCCTCACCGACGTCGCCTTCGGCGTCGTCTCCCGCGTCGTCCCCCAGCTCAACGTCTTCGCCGTCGGCTTCCCGGTGAAGATCCTCGTCGGCCTGCTGGTGGTCGGCGTCTCGCTGCCCTTCGTCGGCGGCTGGCTCTCCGGTCAGCTGCAGCTCAGCGTCGAATCCGCTCTCGGCAGCCTGAGGCTCGGCTAGGTGGGAGCCTGATGGCCGGTCACGACAAAACCGAGAAGGCAACGCCGAAACGCCGCACCGATGCGCGCAAGAAAGGCCAGGTCGCGCGCAGCGCCGACCTCAACGGCTCGGTCGTGCTGCTGGCGGCGCTCGGCGCGCTGGCCGCCTTCGGCCCCGGCATCGTCAGCGGCCTGCAGGGCTCGATGCAGGAGAGCCTCGCCCGCATCGCCCACCCCGACCAGGTGACCGCCGCCGGGCTCGGGACGCTGCTGACCAGTGCCGGGCTGGCGATCCTCGTCGCCGTCGCCCCTGTCGCCCTCGCCGGCCTCTTCGCCGGGTTCGCGGTCAACGTCGCCCAGGTCGGCTTCCGCATCTCCCCTGAGGGGCTGAAGCCGGACCCGAAACGGCTCAGCCCGATCCAGGGCGCGAAGAACATCTTCGGCACCAACGCCGTCTTCGAGACGCTGAAGAGCACCGGCAAGGTGGCGATCGTCGGCGCGATCGCGGCGCTGGCGCTGCTGCCCAACCTGACCAGCCTGGCGGCGATGGTCGGGATCGAACCGCCGGCGCTGGGCGAGGAGATCGCCAGCCGCGCGGCGACGATCGCCTGGATGGCGGCGGCCGCCTACCTGCTGATCGCCTTCGGCGACATCTTCTGGCAGCGCCACCGGCTGGAGAAACAGCTGCGGATGGACAAAGAGGAGATCAAGCGCGAGCAGAAAGAGGAGTCGATCTCGCCCGAGCTGCGCGGCGCCCTGCGCCGGCGACAGTCGCAGATGTCGCGTGGGCGGATGATGGCGGCGGTGCTCGGCGCCGACGTCGTCGTCGCCAACCCGACCCACTTCGCCGCCGCGCTCTCCTACGACGGCACCCGCCCGGCGCCGGTCCTGGTCGCCAAGGGCCAGGACCTGATCGCGCTCGCGATCCGCCGCGTCGCCGAGGAAAACGGGGTGCCGGTGGTCGAGAACCCGCCGCTGGCGCGGACCCTGTTCAAGACGGTCGAGCTCGACGCCGAAATCCCCGAGCACCTCTACCGGGCGATCGCCGAGCTGCTCGCCTTCGTCTACCGCACCGCGCGCCGCCAGGCGCCGATCGCGAGGGCCGCATGAGCCAAGGGGTCGAGAGACTGCTGAGGCACGCCGACCTGGTCGCCGCGGTCGCCGTCGTGCTGGTCGTGGTGATGATGATCGTGCCGCTGCCGCCGCTGGCGATCGACCTTTTCATCACCCTCAACATCTCGGCGGCGATCGCGATCGTCGTCGCCACCCTCTACGTGCCGCGGGCGCTCGACTTCGCCGCCTTCCCGTCGCTGCTGCTGCTGACGACGATGTTCCGGCTGGCGATCAACGTCTCGGTGACGCGGCAGATCCTGCTCCACGGCGACGGCGGCCAGGTCGTCGACGCCTTCGGCCACTTCGTCGTCGGCGGCAACGTCGTCGTCGGCCTCGTCGTCTTCTTCATCCTCGTGATCATCCAGTTCGTCGTCGTCACCAACGGCGCCGGGCGGGTGGCGGAGGTCGGCGCCCGCTTCACGCTCGACGCGATGCCGGGCAAGCAGATGGCGATCGACGCCGACCTCAACGCCGGCCAGATCACCGACGAGCAGGCCCACCAGCGGCGCGAAGACATCTCCCGCGAGGCCGACTTCTACGGGGCGATGGACGGCGCCTCGAAATTCGTCAAAGGCGACGCGATCGCCGGCATCCTGATCGTCCTGATCAACCTGATCGGCGGCATCGTGATCGGGGTCGTGCAGCAGGGGCTGTCGTTCCCCGAAGCGACCCAGCATTACTCGCTGCTGACCGTCGGCGACGGCCTCGCGGCGCAGATCCCGGCGCTGCTGATCTCGGTCGCGGCGGGGATCATCGTCACCCGCGCCGCCTCCGAGCGCGACCTCGGCAACGACATCGCGGCGCAGATCTTCGCCCAGCGCAAGGCGCCGATGGTCGCCGCCGCGGTGATCTGCTCCTTCGCCCTCGTCCCCGGCCTGCCGAAACTGCCGTTCCTGCTGGTCGGCGGCGCCCTCGCCTGCGTCGCCTACGCGATCCGCGACGGGATGCCGAGCCAGGAGGGGTCCGAGCAGGCGCAGCTGGAGGCGGGGGCGCCGCAGCTGCCGCCCGGGCCCGAGCAGCCGAACGGGGCGCTGCAGGTCGACCCGCTGGAGCTGGCGATCGGGTTCGGGCTGGTGCCGCTGGTCGACCAGGGCGCCGGCGGCGGCCTGATGGCGCGCGTCACCGGCATCCGCCGCCAGCTCGCCTCCGAGCTGGGCACGGTGGTCCCGCCGGTGCGGATCCACGACGAGCTCGGCCTCGACTCGCACGAGTACGTGCTGCGGGTGCGCGGCACCGAGGTCGCCCGCGGCCGCCTGATGCCCGGCCACCAGCTGGCGATGGACTCCGGCGAGGCGAGCGGCCAGCTCGCCGGCGTCGCCACCACCGAGCCCGCCTTCGGGCTGCCGGCGACCTGGATCCCCGACGCCGCCCGGCCGGAAGCCGAGGCGCTCGGCTACACCGTGGTCGACGGCGAATCGGTCCTCGCCACCCACCTGACCGAGACGATCCGCGGCCACACCGCCGAGCTGCTGACGCGGCAGGAGACGCGCAAGCTGCTCGACGGCCTCAAGGAGACCAACGCCGCCGCGGTCGAGGAGGTCGTGCCGGAGCTGCTCTCGCTCGGCGAGGTGCAGCGGGTGCTGCAGGCGCTGCTGCGCGAGGGCGTCCCGATCAAGGACCTGGGCGCGATCGTCGAGGCGATCGGCGACAAGTCGCGGGTCACCCGCGACACCGCGGTGCTGGCCGAGTACGCGCGGGCGGAGCTGGGGCGGACGATCACCGCGCCGCACCTCGACGACACGATGAAGCTGCGGGCGATCTCGCTCGACCCGGCGGTCGAGCAGGAGATTGGCGAAGCGATCGCGCAGACGCCCGACGGCGAGCTGCTGGCGATGGAGCCCTCGCGGGCGCAGGCGCTGCTCTCCTCGCTGCGCTCGCAGCTCGACGCGGCGCTGGCCCAGGGCGGGCGCCCGGTGCTGCTCTGCTCGAGCCGCGCCCGCCGACATCTTCGACATCTCTGCGAGCAGGCACTGCCGCAGCTGACCGTTTGTTCCTACAACGAGATCGTGCCCGGAGTCCGGGTCGAGAACATGGGGGTGGTTCAGGTATGAACGAGGCGACGGCGTCCGTCGAGGACGTCAGGACCTTCCGCGGCAGCACGCTCGAGCAGCTGCTGCCGCAGATCCGCGACGAGCTGGGTCCCGAGGCCGTGATCGTGCGGCAGCGGGAGGGGCTGGTCGGCGGGGTCGGGGGCTTCTTCCAGAAGAAATGCGTCGAGGTCGAGGCGCGGGCGGGCGGGCCGCGGGTCGACGTCTACGACGAGGACGAGCCTCTCGACGGAGCGGACAGCCCGCGGGTCCTGTCACAGGAGGAGGGGCCTGCGGGCGGTGCGGTTGCTCCGTTCTCGGCCCCTCCTCCTGTGCCACCCGCGGGAGAGTCCGATTCGGCCGACGGGCTCGGGACCGACCCAGGCGATGACGCCCCGGCCACTGTGGCGCCCGAAGCTCCTGTCGTGCGGAACGATGCCGCTACTCGGGAGGGGATGGCTACGCCGGCCGTGCAGCGGCTGGTCGGGCAGGCCCACCCCTTCGCCGAAATGCTGCAGGAGCTGCGGCCGGAGCCCGAGATCGAGGCACCGGCCAGGGCGCGGGCGCTGGTCGAGGGGATGGCCCGGGCCGGGGTGGGAGACGACCTGGCGCGGGAGCTGGTCGAGTGCGTGCTGGTCAGCGCGATGCCGTTCGCGACGCCCGCGCGGCTGCGGACCCTGGTCCGCAACGAGCTGGCGCTGCGGCTGCCGGTGGCGCCGGCGGCGTCCCCCGGGGCGCGGACGCTGGTCTTCGTCGGCCCCGCCGGCGCCGGCAAGACCTCGGCGCTGGCGGCGATCGCCGCCGCCCACGAAGCCGCCGGCGCCGACGTCACCCGCCTCGACCTCGCCGAACCGCCGACCTCTTGTTCTTTGTCACCCTCTGGGTTACAAAAGTCAATAGGTCGGGGCGAGGGGGTCGCTTCGACCCTGGTCCTGGTCGATACGCCGGCGCTGCACGGGGGCGCGGCGGGGCTCGACGAGGTGGCGGCGGCGCTGCGGGCGTTCGACGGCGCCGAGGTGCACCTGGTGCTGCGGGCGGGCACCGCCGCCCCCGCGGCGGCCGAGGCGATCGAGGGGATCGCCTCGCTGCTCCCCAGCCGGCTGCTGATGACCGGCGCCGGCGCGACCTCGCACCTCGGCGGCATCGCCGACGCCGCGATCCGCTTCGAACTGCCGCTCGGCTACGTGGCCGAGTCGGCGACCGAGATCGCGCCCGCCGACCCGCGGGCCCTCGCCGGGAGGATCGTCCCATGAGCGCCGTCGACCAGACCGGCGGCGAGGCTCACGCGATCCGGCTCTGCGACCACCCGCGGGCACACCGCCAGATCGAGCTCGCCCGCGGCTGGGGTGGGATCGCCGCCTTCGGGCTCGTCGGCTTCCTCGCACTGCAGGCAGACGTCCCGGCCTGGAACGCCGGGCTGCGGGCGCTGGCGGCCGGCGCGATCGCCTACGTCGCCTGCTGGGGACTCGCCGTGCTCGTCTGGCGCCACCTGGCGCTGGCCGAGGCCGAGGCCGCCCGCGCCTCCGCCGAACAGCGCCGCGAGGCCCTGCTCGAGGAGATCGAGCGTCGCGCCAACGCCGTTCCCGACCCCTCCACGCAGCCATGAGCACCGCGCTGAAGACGATCGACTTCACCCGGCCGACGAAGTTCACGCCGGACCACGAGCGACGCCTGCACCGGGCGCTGGCCGCCTTCTGCCGCACCACCTCGACCCGGCTCTCGGCCGAGCTGCGGCTGCCGATCGAGCTCGAGGTCGCCGAGGTGACGCAGCTGACCTGGGCCAACGCCCACGACCGGCTCTCGACGACCGCCCTCTGCGCGGTGGTCGAACTGCAACCGCCCGAGACAGAGATGCTGCTGGCGGCCGACTCCGGCTTCATCCTCACCGGGATCGAGTCGCTGCTCAGCGGCCCCTGCGAGGGAACGCCGCCGGAGCGGCGGCTGACCGAGATCGACCTGGCGCTGGCGAGCCGCCTGTTCGACGGCCTACTGACGCAGATGAACGTCGTCTGGCGCGAGCTCGCCGGAGTCGAGCTGCGGCTTGCCGCGGTCGACTCGCACCTGGAGACGGCGCAGACCGCGCCGGTCAGCGAGCCGACCCTGTCGCTGGCGATGCGGGCGCGGATGCAGGGCACCGAGCACGCGCTGACCCTGCTCGTCCCGCACCGCGCGATCGCCCCGGTCGAGGCCAGGATCCTCGGACGTCACGGCGGCATCGGCGAGGCGCCGAGCCCGACCGAGCGCCAGGCGCTGCGCGACGCCCTCGCCGGGGTCGAGGTCGCTCTCTGCGCCGAGATCGCCGGGGAAGAGATCCTCGCCTCGCGGGCGCTGGCGCTGGCTCCCGGCGAGACCCTGGAGCTGGGCGCCCGCGTCGCCGACGGCCTCGCCCTCTGCATCGAAGGGGTGCGCGTGCTGCGCGGCAAGCCCGGACGCAGCGGCAGCCGCCGCGCGGTCCAGGTGACCGACGCGATCGAGCCCGACGCGGCGGAGACGCTGCTGCACCTGGCGGCGGGCAACGGCCACCCCGAGGGCATGCCGGGCAAGCGCCCGGCTGCGCCCGACGCCGCGCTGATCCGGTCGCTCGGCGAGGTGCCGGTGCGGGTCTGGGCGGAGCTCGGCCGCGCCCGCGTCTCGCTGGCGACGATCGTCGACCTCGGCCCCGGAGCCGTGATCGAGCTCGACCGCCGCATCGACGACCCGATCGCGCTCTACGTCAACGGCCTGCGCTACGCCGAGGGGGCGCTGACCGTCGGCGAGGACCAGGAGTGGGGCGTCCGCGTCGACGCGATCACCGCCGCGGGGGCGGCGCCGTGACCGCACCCGCCGTGGCATACGTCGTCCTCGCCGCCGGGCTGCCGGCGGACCCCGCCGCTGCCGAGCCGGCCGACGCCGAGGTCCTCGTCCTCAGCGAGGAGGCGATCGAGCTCCAGCCGGAGCTGCTGGGAAGGCTGCTGGCGGCGCTCGCCGACCCAGGCCTCGCCGCCGCGGTCGCCGGCCCCGGCGGCGCCCGGGCGCTGGCGATGCGGCGCTCTGACGCCGACCTGCTGCAGGCGACGGTGGCGGCGCCGGGCGGGGCCCTGGCGACGCTGCGCACGGCGCTCACCGGGCGCGGCCGGGTCGAGACCGTGGCCGCCGCCTGAGCTGCGTGGCAGAGCTCCTGGGCCTATAGGAACCGAAAGCTCCGCCACCGGCGACGCGATTCGCCTAAAGCCGGCGTCGGGGCGGGCGATTACCCGGGGCGAAAAGAGAGGGACGACAGGGATGTCGTCCCGGGACTGTCAACCAACCGATCCAAGGAGAGCGATCGAAAATGTCCCTTCGTATTCAGACCAACGTCGAGGCGTTCAACGCGCACCGCAACCTGGTGATGACCAGCAACGCCCTCGGGAAGTCGATGGAGCGGCTTTCGTCCGGCTACCGCATCAACCGCGCCGCCGACGATGCCGCCGGACTGGCGATCAGCGAACGGCTGCGGGCTCAGGTCCACGGCATCAGCCAGGCTCAGCGCAACGCCCAGGACGCGGTCAGCCTCGTGCAGACCTCGGAGGGTTCGCTGAACGAGGTGCACTCGATGCTGCAGCGCGTCCGCGAACTCGCGGTCCAGTACAAGAACGGCTCGCTGTCGACCGAAGACCGCGAATCGATCCAGTCCGAGGTCAACCAGCTCGCCAGCGAGGTCGAGCGGATCGGGACCAGCACCGAATTCAACGGCATCAAGCTGCTGAACGAAGAAGCCACGGTCACGTTCCAGGTCGGCGCCAACGACGGTGAGGTGATCACCGTCTCGACGATCAGCCTCGGCGAAGCCGTCGGCGCAGAAGCGTTCGAATTGGGTGCCGAAACCGACATCGAAGAGATCGACACCGCGATCGGCGCGGTCTCGACCCAGCGGGCCCAGTTCGGCGCGGTCCAGAACCGCCTCGAACACACCCTCAACAACCTGGCCGTCTACCAGGAAAACCTGACCGCATCGGAAAGCCGGATCCGCAACGTGGACATGGCCGCCGAAATGGTCGAATTCACCAAGCTGCAGATCCTGCAGCAGGCGGGTACCGCGATGCTCGCCCAGGCGCAGCAGTCCGGGCAGTCGGTGCTGACGCTGCTCCACTAGGGGCCGGGGGTAGAGGCGGGTGGCCCCGAGTCTGGCCGCCCGCCTCTCCGACCCGCTCTCATATGCAACACCTACTTTTCTCCGATACTTCCTGGACAAATAAACGGGAAGTTCTCTTTAGCTCAAGAAGCTGCAAAGTGGGCCGATTACCGGGCAAATGAGCGTGGCAACCGCCCTCTCGCGGATCGCGGAAATCGAATCGGCCCTGGCCCCCAGGGCACCCGCGACGGGGGGCGTCGAAGCGACCTCGAACGGGCAGTTCGCGCAGATGCTCGGCAGCGCCACGGCGGTCTCCTCCGGCACTGCGCCCCCCGCCACTGCGGCGCTCGCCGGCACCCCCTTGATGGCCAGCACCCGGCTCCTCGGCGGCGGCAGCGAAGCGGGGCTGCGAGCGGTCGAATTCGCCCGCGGCGAGGTCGGGCAGGCCGAGCAACCGCCCGGCTCCAACGACTCCCCCCGCATCGCCCAGTACCGCGAAGCGGTCGCCGGCGCCGGCGTCGGCCCCTGGTGCGCGGACTTCGTCTCCTGGGCGGCCCGCCAGGCCGGTGCCCCGCTCGGCACCGCCGGCGAAGGCTTCCAGTCGGTCGGCGCGCTGTGGAGCTGGGCCGAAAGCAGCGGCCGGGCGATCCCGGCCGGCAGCGGCCCGCCGCAGCCGGGGGACCTGATCGTCTGGGGCGGCGAGCACGTCGGCATCGTCGAAGCGGTGCTCCCCGACGGCAGCATCCGCACGATCGAGGGCAACTCCTCCGACCGCGTCTCGCAGCGGACCTACGGACCCGACGGCGGCGGCGCCACCGGATACGTGCGCCTCGGATGAGCCTCTTCGTCTCCAGTCCCGGCCTCGCCGTCCCGGCCACCCGCCGGACCGGCGTCACCGACCCCGGCGGCAGCCCCGCCGCGACGACGACCGTCGCCATCTACCACGAGCAGGCGCTTTCGCGGGCGGCACTCGGCGCCCTCCTCCGCCACAACGGCGTCGAGGTCCTCGCCGCCGCGCCGACCGACCTCGAAACCGTCCTCGCCGGGCCCGAGGGCGAGGCCCCCGACGTCGCCCTCGTCTCGGTCGGCGGCCAGGGCATCGCGATGGCCCACCGGCTCGGCCGCGAACGCCGCTCCCGCGTCCTGCTCAAGCTCGACGACCCACCCGGCCGCGACCGGCTGCTCGCCGTCGCCGCCACCGGCGCCAGCGGCGCGATCTGCCGCCAGTGCCCGCCGGAGCGGATGCTGCGCGCGATCCGCGCGGTCGCCGCCGGCGGCATGTCCTTCGAGTGCATGCACCAGGCCGACGAGGCCCCCGTCCCCTCCCCCACCCTGCTGCTCTCCGAGCGCGAGCGCAGCGTCGCCCTCGAGCTGGCCCGCGGCGCCGGCAGCGAGGAGATCGCCGCCGCCCTCTGCATCAGCCCCCACACCGCCCGCACCCACGTGCGCAACATCAAGCGCAAACTGGGCGCGCGGACGCTGGCCCAGGCGGTCGCCCTGGCGATCACCATGGGCCTGGTGACGCCGCCCGCAGGACCAAGCGGCTGAGGATTCGGCGAGGGACGAAGGTTGGCCGAGGGAGGGGTCCGGTCGCCCTCTGGGCGAAGCTAGTCGCATCCCTTCGGGATAGCTCCCTCATGTTGGTGCCCGCCTATGGCGGGCAGGGAATCAGATCGGCATTTGGGCCCTGCGGGCGAGCATCGCCCAGAGGGCGACCGGACCCCTCTCCAACAGAGCTCCGTCCACGCCGAGGGCTCAGTCGCCGGGGTTCTGTCTCGTGAAGCTTCCGCGGGATGGGGCCACGCCCTGCCTTGCGGAAGCTTCCGCAGGACGGAGGCGGGAGAAGCTCTCGCTGCAACGCCTGCGTAGCTCGGCGTGCAACGAGCCCCTGTCGTTGGAGGGGAGCGGGTACCCCTCTGCGGGAATGTCGCCGAAGGCCAAATGTCATCTGATCAGGGGCGCCCCATAGGGGCGCACCAACATGAGGGAGCAGTCCCGGCAGGGACGCGACTGAATTCCCGCAGAGGGGTACCCGCTCCCCTCCCCGGCCGAGGTTGGTCCCTCGCCCGGGGAGCGCCCTCAGCCCTCGGGCGGCGCGATCTCGCCGAGGCGGGCCGCGTCGGCCTGCGCCGCCTCCTCGTTCTCCTGCTTGACCCGTTCCCAGAGCTCCTCGCGGTAGATCTGGCGCGAGCGGGGGGCGGTGATGCCGACCCGCACGGTGGTGCCCGTGACCTCGACGATCTCGATCACGACGTCGTCGCCGATCATGATCTTCTCGCCGGGTCTCCGGGTGATGGTCAGCATGGCTGACTCTATTCGCCGCCGCTCAGGCCGATTCCTTGAGACCCGCCAGCAGCGGCACCCGGACCGAGGCGGGAGCCTCGTTGATCACCTGGTGCCCGATGCCGCGCGAGATCAGCAGCGGCGCCAGCAGGTTGACGCTGAAGTCCTCGAGGGTGTCGGCGGCGCGGACGATGACGAGGACGTCGGCCTCGTCGGGGTCCTCGATCCCGATCCGCTCGGCCTCGGCGTCGGAGATGCGGACTTCGTAGTCGGGGAAGAAGGGGAAGGGGTCGGTCACCGGCAGCGCCAGCTCGCCGCGCTCGGCGTCCTGCAGCCACTTGAAGGCGCCGCTGGCCTCGCGGGTCAGCAGGGCGAAGCGGCTGCCGCCGACGCCGATCAGACCGTCGGGGAACTCGATCAGGGCCTCCGCCGGGACTTCGAGCTCCCCGAAGCGGCTGCTGTTGACGGTCTGCTGCACGGTCTCCCTCCTTGTCGATCAGCGCAGGAAGTCGAGCAGCGACATCTGGACGATGTTCGCACCCGCCTTGAGCGCGGCTTCGTAGGCGTTTTGCTGGGTCGAGTACTTGACCAGGGTTTCGGCGATGTCGGCGTCCTCGGTTTTCGAGAGCAGGTCGAGGCCCGATTCTTCGAGCTCGTCGAGCCGGTTGCCCGCCGCCTCCAACCGGTTGGCGGTGGCGCCGACGACCGCCCGCACCCGCGAGATTTCGTCGAGGTTGGTGTCGAGGCGTTTGAGGTCGGTGCCGCGCAGCGCTTCGGCGTCGGCGGGGGTGCCGCCGCGCAGGTTTTCGGCGATGTCGCGCATCACGTTGAGCAGCTTGTTGTCGGCCGCTCCCTGGCCTTCGCCGAGCAGGTTCTGGGCGCTGACGTTGACGGTGACCGAGACGCCGGCGCCGATCACCCGCGCCACCCCGGCGCCGTTGCCGGAGTAGGTGTCGACCGGCCCCAGCGCGTAGGGCGCAGTTTCGGTCGCGGTGCCGGCGAAGATGTGGCGGCCCTCGTAGGTCGCGTTCGCCTCCTGCTTCAGCGATTCGGTCAGCTGGTCGATCTCGGTCGCGATCGCTTCGCGGGCGACCTGGCCGTTGGTGTCGTTGCCGCCGTCGACCAGCAGTTCGCGGGCGCGCTGAACCACGTCGGTGATCTTGGTCAGCGCCGCTTCGGTCGCCGTCGTCCAGCCGGTCCCCTCGTTGACGTTTTTGCGGAACTGGCGCATGCCCTCGAGTTCGCCGCGGATGCTGATCGCCCGGTTGACCGCGAAGGGGTCGTCGGAGGGCCGGTTCAGCTGTTTGCCGGAGGAGAGGTGGCGCTGGGTGCGCGAAAGCCGGTCGAAGGCGTGGCTGAGGTCCCGCAGGACCGACTGCTGGGCCATCGAGTCGGTGATCCGCGTGCCCATCAGCTCCCCCTCCTCACAGCCCGACCCGGCCAGTGCGGTTGATCAACACGTCGAGCGCTTCGTCGAAGCTGGACATCGCCCGCGCCGAGGCCTGGTAGGCGCGCTGGAAGCGGACCAGGTTGGTCATTTCTTCGTCGAGCGAGACGCCGGCGACCGATTCGCGCCGTTCGCCGATCGCCGTCATCACCGCCGAGGCGTTGTCTTCGGAGCGGCGGGCGCTGGCCATTTCGGTGCCGACGCGGCTGATGAAGCTGGCATAGGCCTGGTCGGCGGTGCCGCCGCGCAGGGCGCCGATCGCGGTCGCGATGTCGTTGGCGCCGACCGCCGCGGTCACCGAGGTCTGCACTTCGGCGGCGCTGACCCCGACTTCGAGGGTCGAGGCGGCGCTGCCGGGGGTGAAGTTGAAGAAGGCGGGACCGCCGCCGCTTTCGTGAATCGTGTTGACGGCTTCGGCCAGCCCCTGGGCGAAGGCGTTCAGTTCGCCCTGGTAGGAGGCGATCGTCCCTGCCGGGCCGGAGAGTTCGAGCAGCGCCCCCAGCTTGCCGCCCGGCGTGGTCAGCGCCTGCGGCCAGGTCACCGTGGTGCCTTCGACCAGCGGCGCCGCCGCGTCGCCGAATTCGACTTCGATCAGGCCGTTGCCGAGGTCGGTGACGGAGAGCTGGGCCAGGCCGGAGAGCTTGTCGAGCAGCAGGTCGCGGCGGTCGAGAAGGTCGTTGGGGGCGGCGCCGGAGCTGAGCGAGGTGCTGATCGCTTCGTTCAGCTTCGCGATTTCGCTCGCCATCTGGCCGACTTCGCCGCCGGCGGTGGTGATCGCCGTGTACTCGCCCGCCGCCTGTTCGACGGAGGTGGCGAGCTGGCGGTCGAGTTCGGCGATGCCGTTCGCCAGCCCGACCCCGTTCTCGACCAGCGCCTGTCGCGTCGCCTGGTTCTCGGGCGCGTTGGCGAGGTCTTCCCAGCCCGACCAGAATTTGGCGAGCTGGGCGGAGATCCCGTTTTCGCCCGGCTCGGCCAGCGCCACTTCGACCGAGTCGAGCCCTTTCACCTGCGCCGCCAGGCCGCCGAGCCGCATCGCCTGGGCGCGGTACTGCAGGTCGATGAACTGGTCGCGCAGGCGGCGGTAGGCGAGCACGTCGACGCCGGTGCCGAGTTCGGCGGGGGAGCCGTCCTGGGTCGCGCCGGCGGGGATCCGCAGCGGCCGCGAGGCTCCCAGCACCGCTTCCTGGCGCGAGTAGCCGACCGTGTTGGCGTTGGCGACGTTGTGCGAGGTGACGTCGAGCGAGCGCTGCTGGGCGAGCAGCCCCTTGAGCGCCGTCTGCAGCCCGCCGAAGCTCGAGATCCCCATCAGTACCCCGCCTTTCGCGCCGCTGCCATCACGCCTCTACGTCCATCAGCCGGTTGCCGCCGTCGGCGTCGGGTTCGCCAACGAGGCGGATCAGGTGGTCGAGGAAGGTCAGCTCCTGGCGCATCAGCGCCCGGTTGATGCCGTGCTCGCGGGCGATCTCGGCGAGCAGCCCGCGCAGCTCGGCCGATTGCGCCTCGACCGCCTCGGCCTCGTCGGCCGACATCAGCGCGCCCAGCGCCGCCAGGCTGACGCCCTCGGCGCCGATCCCGAGCCGCGCCGCGGCGGCGTCGATCAGGGCGCTGCGTTCGCGCTCCAGGCCCTCGCGCGCCGCCATCTCGGTCTTGATCTCAGCCAGCCGCGCGAGCACCGCCTCGGTGTCGCGCTCGCGGATCGCCGCACCCTGGCGCAGGACCAGCTCAAGCAGGCGCCGGCCCGACTCCAGCTGCAGGTCGAGGTGGCGCTCGACGGCGGCGGCGAGGCCGGGGTCGCGGGCGATTGCCGTCGCGCTCATCGGCCCGCTCCTCAGGAGCCCGCCCCGGGGCCGGCCGGGCCGCGGGTGTCGGCGATCAGCGAGGTCGCGATGCCGGCGCCGCCGGCGGCGACGACCGCGTCGGCGAGCGTTTCCGGCAGCTGCGCCGCGCGCGGGTCGCCGCCTTCTTCTTCGGGCAGCGCCTCGCTCAGCAGCTTGCCAAGCAGGACCTTTTCGAAGGAGAGGGCGGCGCGGAACTCTTCGACCGCCTGCGGGCCGGAGCTGCGCACCGAGGCGGGGATCGTCCCCGGCGCGAGCGGCGGCAGGGCGTCGGTGCCGAGCGTCATCGCTTGATCCCGTTGGCGACGGCGAGCACTTCGTCCTGGGTCTGGATCACCCGGCTGTTCAGCTCGTAGCCGCGCTGCGCGTTCATCATTTCGACCGTCGTCTGGCCCATGTCGACGTTGGAGGACTCGAGCGCGCCCTGCTGGACCGTGGCCCCGGTGGCGGCGCCGACGGCGCCGCTGGCGGCGGTCGGGCGGAAGAGGTTTTCGCCGGCGGCTTCGAGCCCGTCGGGGTTGGCGACGGTGACGAGCGAGATCGAGCCGACTTTGCGGCGGCCGACGCTGACGGTGCCGTTGGAGGCGATCGAGACTTCGCCTTCGTCGGTCCCCTGCGGCAGCTTCACCGGCGGTTGCAGCAGCTGGCCGCCGGCGGTCTCCAAATAGCCTTCGGAGTTGACGCCGAGGTTGCCGTCGCGGGTCAGCTCGACGTTGCCGCCCCGGCCCCGCACCTGGATGTAGCCCGGACCCTCGAGGGCGACGTCGAGCGCGCGCCCGGTCTGGTTCAGCGCCCCCTGGGTCTGGTTGCGGCCCATGATCCCGGAGGCGGCGCCGGCGCCGGTCCTGATCGCGGCCCCCGCGCCGCGGCCCTCGAGCTGGTAGACCAGGTCGTGGAAGCCGACCCGCTGGCTCTTGTAGCCGGTGGTCGAGACGTTGGCGAGGTCGTTGGCGAGAGCGTCGAGATGGTTCTGCTGGGCTTCCATCCCCGCCGCCGCCGTGTAGAGACCGGTCAGCACTAGACCACCGTCCCGACCTTGCCGGCGAATTCGCCCAGCGTCTCGTCGATCGTCTGCAGCGCCTTCTGGTCTGCTTCGAGCGAGCGGAAGGAGGAGATCATGTCGACCATCGAGCGGGCCGGGTCGACCGCCGGTTCCTCCAGCGCCCCGGCCCGCACCTGCCCGGTCGCGGTGCCGGCGGCGGTGCCGGTGAACAGCGATTCGCCCTGCTTGGCGGCCCCGGTGACGGCGAAGACGCCGACTTCGGAGGCGCGGACGGTTCCGTCCTGGCGGACCCGGACCGGAGCGCCGCCGGCGCCGAGCACCTGGTTGCCGAAGGCGTCGACCAGCGTCCCCGCGGCGGAGACGCCGAACTGGCCGTTGCGCGTGTAGCGAACCCCGGCTTCGGTCTGCACCGCGAAGAAGCCTTCGCCTTCGATCGCGAAGTCGAGCGGATCGCCGGTTTCGTGGACCGGCCCGGGCGTCAGGTCGGTGCGGACTTCGTCGATCCGCACGCCGAGCCCCTGCGAGCCGATCGGAGCGCCGCTGGCGGTGTTGCGCAGCAGCAGTTCGCCGAACCCGGCCTGGGCCGAGCGGTCGGCCTTGTAGCCGGGGGTCGTCGAGTTAGCGAGCTCGTTGGCGATCTGGTCCTGGCGGACCATCTCGGCCATCATTCCCGAGGCTGCGATGTACAAGCCGCGATCCATTCGGCCCGGGTATTCGGCCGCGCGGGGCGGCGACTTGAGGGATTCTGCCCCGAGAGCAGCTCCCGCAGTGGCGCGCACAGAGCCCAGGCGCCTAAACGCTGCCCGAACCTTGAGGAGCTCTAGTTCAACTCACGGGGAAGCAGGATGGCCAGAAGTCGTCCCTGCGTGACGCCCGACCGCCGCCTCTGCCAGGTCATCCGCCTGGGCGGTGAGCCGGTCGAGGTCAACCTCGCCCGGCGCGGCAGTGTACGTGGCTAGTACATGACCGCGGACAACCGACCTAACGTCGCCTGACCCCACCTTCACTCCGCTATCGCGAAGCAGCGCGAGCTTGCTGTCGGCTTCTCCACAGCCTCGTTAACCTCCAAACCCGGCTCGGAAACGTCTGCCGTCTTTCGACAGACGACAATTCAGTCCAGATTCGAAGGCTCCCGCCCGTGCTTGGTCGCGCTCGTTGACATCTCGCCCTTCACGGGCTGAATAGCGGTGACCCTGAAGTCAGCGTCGGCTAGGGCAGAGACAAGTGCCTTCCACCCCCCCACGCGGGCCTGGTGGAAAGTGAAAGCCAGAAGACCACCATCCTTGAGAACACGATGGCACTCCCTCCACACTGCTCTGATCGCGCGGCAAAAGCCCTCCGGCGACGGATGCTGAACCTCACCCTCGACCCGAGTCGAGGAGTCCTCAGTCGGGTACGAGTCGTATGGCCCGAGGCCCCGCAGCCAGGCATGGAAGAAGTCTGCCAACTCCGAGTAGTGAACATTGTCCATGTACGGCGGATCAGTGACTACCAAATCCACTGAGTGCCCAGGCAAGTCGGTTTTGGCGGCATCGATGGTTCGGATGTAGGCGCTGCCGGAAGCCGCGGAGAATTGCTGCCAGGACTCTGCGATCTCTTGCCGGAGTGGAAGCGAAAGCCCCGCAACCTTTTCTAATTCACCGTCGATTAGGACTTGATCCCGTGGCCGCTCCTTGTACTCGTGAGCTCGCAAGAGTCGCCGCTCGAACAGAGTTGAGAAGGACCCCGACGACGCGGAGGTCCCCCACGGGTGTGCCTCGAGCGGAGTACGCTCGGGCTTGAGGACGTGATGGCTGAACATGTGGCGCACAGCCCCGGTCCCCTCACCCTTGAATGAGCAGAACAAGTTGTTGAACTCCAGCGTGCCCGAGAACAGAGCAGCCAACGCCTCCTTCTCCGCGGCCGCGCAGTCGAGGTCCCTTATCGCGGCGCCAATTAGGCCCAGTGAATACAGCTGGCGGTCATTGAAGAACTGGCGCCACTCTCCATAGCCCCACCGCATCGCCTGTTTCGTGTTCTCGCCGGGCTCGAGCCTCCCGACTGGTGCGAGCAGCTCCCCAGCCTGCTGGACAAGCAGATCCCCCGATTCGACATAAAGATCGCGATCAAACTCGACAATGGGCTCATAACGCTTCGAGCCGTCGTCCTTTAGGACGAGCTTCGCGTATAGCTGGTGGCTTGGCGCTTCGTCGTTCAGTGCTCCAATGATCGAGTGAGAATGGCCATTGGGGCAGACCATGGCTCCGCGCTCCACGCAGCCCTGCCGGCTAAATACATGTCCATTGGCGCACGAAGCGGTATCAAAATCGAACTTGGCCTGAACTACGTCGAGACAAACTGGACACACGGCATGAGCAGCAGGATGCCGGCGCGGATACGCATGCTGGGCGAAAACCTGGGAGGCGAATAGGCGCGTTGGCTCACCGCAGTCCGGGCAGTCGACCACAGCCACCCAGAAGTAGTAGAGGGCGGGCTCGCCTGAGTTGGTGCAATGGAGGCGGTCAATCTCCTTGCGACAAGCGGCTTCAACCTCCAAGAAGCCACGCTTCAACTCAGCGGCATTCCAGTTCGCGACTGACTGCCGCTGGACCAGGGTCGCAACGGGATTGATGTCAAAGGCCAGCGACCGAGCTCCGAGCTTGGTTGCCTCCACCAACGTGGTGCCAGATCCGGAGAAAGGGTCCAGTACGGTCAACCCATCGAGATCGACGGCACCCGAATAGCCGTCAAGTGCCGCGTGTCGGGATTCGGTGACGGCAGCGGCAAGAATGGCGCGGAACACGCTGCCAAGTCGCTTCGCCCACCACTTGTGGGTTGCGGTTGCGGGACGGTGGACCTCCTTACGCCAGGACTCATTCTCGGCGATGCGGCTGATCTCGGCCGCTGGGAAGGCGGTCTCAAGTGAACTCCTTAGCGGCGCGCAAACTGCCGCACCCCCTGACTCTTGCTCGCGGAGCGGAGCTTCCAGCACGCTCACGCGGCCTCGCCCTCCCTTGAGCCTTGCGCGAGGTCCCCGTCCTCTTTCATGGTCACCCCGCCCGTAGCAGCAGAATCGCTCGTCCGATACGCAAAGAATCTGTGTTCTTTCCCCGCTGAGGGGTTGGGTGCATGCTTCGCGGTAAGGCTGTTGTCGCGAAAGTCAAAGCTGTAGCCGACAACGAGTTGATGGTCCTCGATTCGAGTCAGCTCGCCAACTGCCTCCAATCGCTCATCCTCGCGCAGGTCATCAGGGGTGATCAGCGTGACGTTGCCCGTCGTTCCGCTGGTGAGCGCAAACGGCGTGGGTGCCACGTACATCTTGCGGTCGCGAACGAGAAGGTCGCCATAGGATCCAAATCCGCGGAAGCTTCGATTCTTGTGCTTGTAGTCGCGCTCCGCGTTCAGGAAGTCACCGTGGCAGACAACGAGATCAATGACCGGATACTCCGGCTCGTCGAACTCGGCTGGGTAGCGGCCAAAGACGTAGAAGATGGAACGACCATTGTGCATCCCAGTGGGGAGGCGGCTATTCGCGTCGTAGTCTGCCTCGCGGCCAGGAAACGCTAGCCCCTTGACCTCGTACCCTTCGGGGTGATCGACGAGCGTGAAATCCGGATAACTATTGCGACCGGCCGAGTCATAGCGCACGCCAGCGTCATCGATCCGGGCTTCAACCCAGTTCTGAAAGTGGAACTCCTTGTCCGACCTGCTGACCTGACGGATCAGAACGGAGGCATCTCTCGCTCTCGCGCAAGCCACGAAGAGGTCAGCGCTGGGGCTGTGCATGCGGGCGAAATGGTGTCCGAGCGAGCAAGAGGTCGAGCTTAGCTGCGGTCGGGGACGTGGCCGCATAAGCATTGAAGACGCGCTCTCCCAGCATCAAACCGCTCTAGCGAAGCCTGGACCCCTTCACGCGAACGCGATCCCGCCACTACGCCGTGACGCTGAACAGCTGCGAGTCCCGCCGCAGCGACGAGCGCAGCCGCGTCTTCAGTTCCCCGTGGATCTGGCAGACCCGGCTCTCGGAGACGCCGATCTCCTCGCCGATCTCGCTCAGCGTCGCTTCCTTGGTGTAGAGCATCACCGCGACCTTGCGCTCGCGCTCGGAGAGGTGGGAGAAGGCGCGGCGGAAGCGCTCGCGGGCGATCGTCCGCGCGACCTCGGTCTCCGGGTCGGTCTCCGGATCGGAGGAGCGGACCGTCTCGATCACCGCGACGTTGCCGTCCTCTTCGCTGGCGGTGAGGCTGTCGAGCGAGCCGAGGTCGGCGGTGGCGAGGTCGCGGATGCGGTCGCGCAGCTCTCCCTCCTCGATCCCCAGCGCCTCGGCGAGCTCCGCCCGGCTGGGCTGGCGGCCGGTGGCGGCGACGAACGATTCGCGGGCCCGGTCGAGGTCGCGCTCCCAGCGCCGCAGGCTGCGCGGCGCCCAGTCGGAGCGGCGCAGGCTGTCGAGCACCGCGCCCTGGATCCGGGTCCAGACGAACTGCTCCAGCGGCGCCCCCTTCTCGGGGTCGTAGCGGTCGAGGGCGCCGATCAGCCCCTCGATCCCGGTCGAGATCAGGTCGTCGACCTCGCACCAGGCCGGCAGTTCGCGCGCCTTGCGGTAGACGATGTGGCGGACCAGCGGCACGTATGCCAGTACCAGCTGGTCTCGAAGCTGCGGATCGCCGCTTGACCGGTAGCGGCGCCAAAGCTCGGCGGTGTCGTCGGTCCTCTCCCTGATCGCGTCCATCTCGCCTCCGGTGTTTGGTCGTGCTGTCGCCGCTGGTTTCGGTGCGGGCAGGAGGCCGCTGAATCGCCGGATTGAGGTATTTGTGCGGTCAACGGGGTCGAACACGCGTCCGATTACTCAATTTCGGGGGTGCGTTGCCGATCAGCCGGAGCGATGGCACCGCCGACCGCCGACCAGGGCCCGCCCCGGACCGCGCCGCAGCTGGACCGCTACCGCTCCCGTCGCGACGCGATCGCAGCCGGGCTGGCGGCGGCCGAGACGACCGCGGCGCCGGAGCGCCCGGCGCTCTTCGCCCGCGTCGGCGAGGAAGCGCTGGCGGCGCTCGAGGAGGACCCGAGCCAGCCGCTGCTGCTCGACTACGCCGGCGTCGCCCTCTACCGGCTCGGCGCCGCCAGCGCCGCCGCCGAGCTGTTCGCCGCCGCCGCCAAGCTCGACCCCGAGCTTCCCCACGTCGCCGCCAACCTCGCCGCCGCGCGGGCGCGCCGCGGCGGCGGCTCGGCACCGCTGCCGGCAGCGGTACGGAAGCGGCTGCCCGAGCTCGAGAGCGACGGCCGCCGCCTCGCCGCCGCCGCCGGCCCGGCCGACGACCTCACCCTCAGCCTCTGCATGATCGTCCGCGACGAGGAGGAGATGCTGCCCCGCTGCCTGGCGGCGGCGCGCGACGCGGTCGACGAGATCGTCGTCGTCGATACCGGCTCGACCGACGCCACGATCGAGCTCGCGCGCTCCTTCGGCGCCCGGGTGATCGAGCGCGAGTGGACCGGCTCCTTCGCCGAGGCGCGCAACGCCAGCTTCGAGGCCGCGACCGGCGACTGGCTGCTCTACCTCGACGCCGACGAGGTGCTGGTCGCCGAGGACGCGGCGGCGCTGCGCGAGCTGACCGGCCGTACCTGGCGCGAGGCCTTCTACCTGGTCGAGACCCACCACACCGGCGAGATCGGCGATGGCACCGCCGTCACCCACAACGCCCTGCGCCTCTTGCGCAACCGGCCCGAGTACCGGTTCGAGGGCCGCATCCACGAGCAGGTCGCCCACCGGCTGCCGGCCGGCCAGCCGGAGCGGGTCGAGGCGAGCCGCGTGCGGGTCGACCACTACGGCTACCTCGGCGCGGTCCGCGACCGGCGCGAGAAGTCGCGCCGCAACATCGAGCTGCTGCGCCGCCAGCTCGAGGAGTCCGAGCCGACGCCCTTCCTCTGCTTCAACCTCGGCTCCGAGCTCGCCGCCGCCGCCGACGCCGAGGGGGCGCGCGAGCAGTTCGAGCGCGCCTGGGAGATGCTCGGGCCCGACCGCGGGCGGGTCGAGCTCGGCTACCTGCCCTCGCTGGCGGTGCGCCTGGTCAAGAGCCTGCGCCTCACCGGCGACGCCGAGGGGGCCGCGCGCCGCGCCGCCGAGGGCCTGCGGCTCTTCCCCGAGCTGACCGACCTCGTCTTCGAGCAGGCGAAGCTGGCGCGCGCCGCCGGCGAGCCGGAGCGCGCGGCCGCGCTGCTCGACGAGTGCCTGCGGCGCGGCGACGCGCCGAGCCGCTACTCGCCGACCGTCGGCTGCGGCACCTACCTGGCGCTGGTCGAGCTCGCCGCGCTGGCCGCCGAGTGCGACGACGCCGCCCGCAGCGAGCAGCTGCTGCGCGCCTGCCTCGACCGCTACCCCGGCTACCTCGGCAGCGTGCTGCCGCTGGCCGACGCGATGCTGCGCCGCGGCGCGGCACCCGGCGAGGTCACCGCCACGGTCGAGGCCGGTGTCGCCGAGATGACCCCGTCGGTCCGCTTCATGCTGGCGACGGCGCTGTACGAGGCCGGCGCGGCGGAGGCGGCCGAGCCGCTCTACCGCGCCGTGGTCGAGGCCCAGCCCGGCAACCCCTTCGCGCATCTCGCTCTCGCCGAAGCGCTGCTCAGCCAGCGCCGCTATGCCGAGGCCGCGGCGAGCGCCGCCGCCGTCGACGCCGACGCCGCCTGCGCCGGGGCGGCGGCGCGCAGCGAGCTGTTCTCGCGCCTGCTCGCCGGCGAGCCGCTGGCCGAGGCGATCGATCGGGCGCGGCGGGCGGACCTGCCGCCGGCCGAGGTCGAGCTGTTCGCCGCCTGGGGGCGGGCGCGCGCGGGCGCCGAGTTCCCGCAGCTCGATCGCGACTGCGCCGTGCTGCTGCCGACGATGCTCGAAGCGCTGCTGCGGATCGAGGAGTTCGAGCCATTCGAAGCGCTGCTGCCGGCGCTGGAGGCGGCCGGCGTCGAGCCGCGCGCGCGCCACGAGCAGCTCGCCGAGATCTACCTGCGACGCGGCTTTCTCGAATCGGCCGCCGACGAGTGGATCGCCGCCTGCGAGATCTACGGCGCGGATGCCGCGGCGCTCGACGGCCTCGCCCGCGTCGCCGCCGCACGCGGCCTCGACGAGGACGCGGCGCTGTTCGCCGGCCGCGCCCGCGAACTCGCATCAAGTTCCGAGGTTGCCTGCCGATGACCGGGGGCAGACCACTTCGCCGGCAGCCCTCGCGGCGGTGGACATATCCAAGGACGGAGCCCAATTCCAGGAGGAACGGAGTCAGCCGATGAGTGCCGGTATCCAGATCGTCGGAGGCGTGGGAAGGACGGAGCGCCCGCTCGGCCCGCAGCCCACCCCCCGCGCCAGCAGAAACGACTTCGCCGGGCAGCTCGGCCCGGCGCTCGAGGGATCCGGGCCGCCGCCCGAGGTCCAGGCCGAGGTCAAGGCCGCCGCCCGCGCCGCCACCCGCATGCACGAACTCGGCCGTCAGCTGCGCTTCGACCGCGACCGCGACAGCGGCCAGATCGTGATCGAGGTCCGCGACCTCGACGGCAACGTGCTGCGCCGCGTCCCCCCCAGCGAAGTGTTCGACTTCGCCAACGGCAAGGCGGTGTCCTGATGCCCGGGATCTCGATCAGCGGCATCGCCTCCGGCCTCGACGTCGAAGGGATCATCAGCAAGCTGATGCAGGTCGAACGGATGCCGCAGGTCCGGCTTCAACAGCGCCAGGGCCAGCTCAAGGCGCGCGAAGAAGCGCTGCGCGACATCAGCTCGAAGCTGCAGGCGGTCTCCGACGCGGCGACGGCGCTGCACTCGACCACCCTGTGGAGCGACGTGCAGTCGGTCGAATCGACCTCGACCGCGGTCGCCGCCCGCCGCCTCTCGGGGACCGGCCCCGGCGGCTACCAGATCGAAGTCAGCCAGCTGGCGCGGGCCGAGCAGCGCGGCTACGACTTCACCGCGAGCGCCACCCCGAGCCAGCTCGAAATCAACGGCGTCACGGTCGAACTGGGAGCCGAAGCCACCCTCGAAGATGCGGCCGCGACGATCAACTCGAACGCCGAAACCGGCGTCTACGCGGTCGCCTCGGGGGGCAAGCTGATCCTCTCCAGCCGCACCACCGGGGCGGCGAGCACGATCGCCGCCAGCGGCGAAACGATCGCCGAAGACCCGACCAAGCTGAAAGCCGGCCTCGACGCCGCCTTCGAAGTCGACGGCGTCGCCGGCACCTCGTCCTCCAACGTCCTCACCGAAGCGGTGCCGGGGCTGGAACTGACGCTGAAGGGCACCACCTCCGAACCGGTCACCGTCACCGTCGGCAACCCCGGGGCAGATACGGCGGCGATCAAGGAAAAGGTCAAGGCCTTCGTCGCCTCCTACAACACGGCGGTCGACGCGATCCGCAGCCGGCTCACCGACAAGCGCGTGATCAACCCGAGCTCGCAGGCCGAAGCGAACCACGGCGTCCTCTTCGGCGACAGCCAGCTGAACGGCCTGCTGTCGCGGCTGCGCGAGACCGTCTCCGAAGCGGGCCTCGGCGCGCTTGGGGTCAGCACCGGCGCGCCCGGCTCCGTCGTCAGCGCCGAATCGGACTCGGTGGTCGGCCACCTGGTCGTCGACGAAGCGAAGCTCACCACGGCCCTGGAGGGCGAAGCGGCCAACGCCAAGGCACTGACCGCCGCCTTCGCCGAATCGCTCACCGAACAGCTCGGCGCGGCGATCGGGGTCGGCGGGACGATCCCGGGCAGGCTCGAATCGGCCAGCGCCGAAGGGCGCCGGCTGAGCGAATCGATGACCTCCCTCGACACCCGGCTCGAACAGCGCGAAGAGCACCTCCACATGCAGTTCGCGGCGATGGAATCGGCGCTGCTGCAGAGCCAAACCCAATCCTCGTGGCTGAGCGGGCAGCTCGCCCAACTGGGCTGATGACCGGGTACGCGGCGGCCGCCCAGGCCTACACCCAGAACAGCGTCCTCAGCGCTCCGCCGGAGCGGCTGGTGGTGATGCTCTACGACGGCGCCGGCCGCTTCCTCGCCCGCGCCGCGGCGGCCGTCCGCGAGGGCGACACGGTCGGCGCCACCGAGCCGCTGCAGCGCGCGCAGGCGATCCTCGACGAGCTGCTGGCGACGCTCGACCCCGCCGCCGGGCCGCTGACCGAGCGCCTCGAATCGATCTACCTGTTCAGCAAACGGACGCTGACCGAAGCGCAGCTGGCCCGGGACCCGGAGCCGATCGAACGCGTCGCCTCGCTGCTCGGCGTCCTCCGCGAAGCCTGGAACGAGGTCGCCGACAACGCCCGCTCCGACGCCCCCGCCGGAGACCTCGCATGACCCCCTACGAGCAGCTGGCCGAGATCGCCGAGCGGGCGCTCACCCTGGCCGAGGAAGACCAGCTCGACGAGCTGAACGAGCTGCTCGCGCGCGGCGAGGCGCTGGCCGCGACGCTGCCCGAGCGGCCGCCGCCCTCGGCCCGGGCGCCGCTCGCCCGCGCCGTCGCCTCCCAGGAGCGGCTCAGCGCCCACCTCGGCAGCCGCCTCGCCGCCACCCGCACCGAGCTCGAGCGGGTCGGCCGCGGCCGCGACGCCGCCAGCGCCTACGCCGGCCCCCCCTCCCCCATCGTCGAGCGCACCGCCTGACCCTCCGGCCGGCGCGCCCCGAACCCCTGGGCGCCTGGTCGCCCAGAGGGCGACCAACCTCGATCGCTGGCTAGGCGGCGAGCCTCAGCGGCGGGCCCTGGGCGACGGCGCGGTGCAGGCCGACGATCGTCAGGCAACCGGCGAGGCCGCGGTAGGGCTCGTAGGGGGCGTAGAACTCTTCGACCTCGGGGACGGTGGCGCGGCGGCCCTCGCCGCGCAGGCGGCCGACGATCTTGATGTAGGCGAGGTCGCCGGCGGGCAGCGAGTCCATCTCGCCGCGCCCGTAGAGCGCCAGGCACTGGACCGTCCAAGGGCCGATTTCCGGGGTCGCCAGCAATCGCCGGTCGGCGGCGGCGCTCTCGATCCGGGCGCGCCCGGCCGAGACTTCGCGGGCGAGGCGGCGCAGGGCGATCGCCCGCGGCCCCGAGAGGTCCATCGACTGCAGCTCGGCCGGCGCCCGACCGGCGATCGTCGCCGCCGCCGGCACGTCGCGCAGCGCCTCGCGGCCGTCGCCGAGCCGCGCGCCCCAGCGGCCGGCGATGCGGCGTTCGATCCGCGCCGCCCGGTCGGACTCGATCAGCTGCTTGCAGACGGCGGAGGCGAGCGCCTCCCACGGCCACGGCCGCCGCGCCGGGCGGTAGTCGGGAAAGCGCCGGATCAGCGGGCCGAGCAGACGGTCGCGGCGGAAGCGCCGCTGGAACTCGCCGAGGTCGACGTCGACCGCGAGCGCGAACCGGATCCGCTCGATCGCGCGCTCGAGCTGCTCCGGGCCGGCCGGCGTCGGCTCGACCGGCGGGCCGAGCGCGGACCAGGCGACGGCCCGCGGGTCGACCGCCTCGGCCCGCAGGAGGACGCGCTCGCGCCCCGGCTGCCAGGCGCGGACGAGGACCGGGCTGCCCTCGACGTGGAGAAAGCGGCGGGCGACGCCGCCGCCGACCCGCAGGGTGCCGTCGCCGCTGGTGCGCGGCAGCCGGTAGGGCCCCGGCGTCCGCAGCTCGACCTCCAGGTGATCGGTCAGCGGCCGAGCAGATGGACGTCGACGAGGAAGGAGCGGCTGGCGACGACCTTCTGCGGCCGTTCGCGGCGGCGCGGCAGGCGCCGCTGCGTGCCAGCCCGCGAGCCGACCGCCGAGACCGCGCGCACGGCGGCGACGGTGGCGGCGCCGGCGATCACTCCACCCGCCGCGGCGAGCGCCGCGGTGCGGACCTCCGGGCGCAGGGCCAGCGCCCGCCGCGGCTCCTCGTAGCGGAGCGGAAGCGTTCGCACCGGGCCGGTGGCGTCGCGGGGCTCGGCGTCTTCCTCGGCCAGGATCTCGCCGTCTACGTCGAGGTCGCTCACCGAATCGACCCTAGCAACGCCCCAGGTCGGCTCCGGCGGGGCGCCGTCGAAACCCCGGACGTTGCGCGGTTCCGGCATGCCTCCCGTCGCGGCGGGCCTCCGACGGCGGCGCAACTACACTTCCGGGGTGATGAGCGAGACGGCGAAGGCCCCCGTCGACGTCTTCGAGAAGGCGCGCAACCACGAACGGCTCGAGCAGCTCGAAGCCGCGAAGGAGCACGACCTCCTCCCCTACTTCCGCCTGCTCACCTCGCAGGCCGGTCCCGTGGTCGAGATGGAGGGGCGGGAGACGATCATGCTCGGCTCCAACAACTACCTCGGGCTGACCGGCGACGAGCGGGTCAAGCAGGCGGCGCGCGACGCGCTCGAGACCTACGGCACCGGCGTCACCGGCTCGCGCCTGCTCAACGGCACCACGCCGCTGCACCTCGAACTCGAGCGCGAGCTGGCGGAATGGATGCGGTCCGAGGAGGCGATCGTCTTCACCACGGGCTACCAGGCGAACGTCGGCTGCATCGGCACGATCCTCGGCCCCGGCGACACCGTCGTCTGCGACTCCGGCGACCACGCCTCGATCCTCGACGGCTGCCGCCTCGCCGGGGCCAAGCTGCGCCCCTTCCGCCACAACCGGATGGACAAGCTGGAGAAGATGCTGCAGCGCGCGGCGGAGGACGGCGGCGGCGTCCTCGTCATCGTCGACGGCGTCTTCTCGATGGAGGGCGACGTCTGCGACCTGCCGCGGATCGTCGAGCTCTGCCAGGGCTACGGGGCCCGGCTGATGGTCGACGAGGCGCACGGCGCCGGCGTCCTCGGCGCCCGCGGCGCCGGCGCCGCCGAGCTTTTCGGCCTCGAGGACGAGGTCGACCTGCGGATGGGGACCTTCTCCAAGAGCCTCGCCTCCTGCGGCGGCTTCATCGCCGGTCCCGCCGACGTGATCGAGTACCTCCGCGTCTCCTCGCGCTCCTTCATCTTCAGCGCCTCCGCCGTCCCCGCCGCGGTCGGCGCCGCCCTGGCGGCGCTGCGCGTGATCCGCAGCGAGGGGCCGCAGCTGTTCGAGCGCCTGCTGGCCAACGCCGAGTACCTGCGCGAGGGGCTGCGCGCACTCGGGCTGAAGCTGGTCGAGCCGGGGACGCTGCCCGACGGCCGCGTCGCGACGACGCCGGTGGTGCCGGTGATGGTCGGCGACGACTGGCAGGCCGTGCTGCTCTGGAAGGCGCTGTTCGACGCCGGCGTCTACACCAACGTCGCGATCCACCCGGCGGTGCCGCCGGGCGGGGCGCTGCTGCGCACCAGCCTGATGGCGACCCACGAGCGCGAGCACCTCGACGCGGCGCTGGCGACGATCGCCCGGACGATCGCCGACTTCCCGGACCTCCCGCGCGCCTGAGCCCCGGGCCGCTCGCCCGGCGAGGCAAACGCCCCGGACGACACCGCTCCGCCGCCATCCCGGAGCTTCCGGGGTCTCAGCGCTCGATAACGAAACGTTGACATCCCCCGTCGTGGGTAGTTTCAGGCTTGTCCGAATCGGGACAAGCCGGGAGATGTGTCGAAATTGTTGCTCTTAGCGACCGGTCGCCCCTTCCTTTCGTCCACCTCGGGTTGACGGCCACCACCCCCGCGACGTAGCTTGGCCTCCTCGCCGCTCACACCGGGCGGGGCGTTCGGAGAAGAGACCAGATGGTCCTCGGCGAAGGCCGCAGAGCCATCCGAACGCGGCGAGATACCCAGTTAATCGATTCCTTGAAGGGAGGAGTCCAGTGGACGCTGCCTCGACGGCAACCGCAACGACGATCGCATCAGAGGTGGGGGCTCCGCAGCACATGCGGGCTCTGGAACGGGCCAATCTGGTCCGGCTGGCCCGGGCGGAGCTGAAGCGCGCGATCGCGCGGGGCGACATGGAGGCGGCGGACGTGGTGCGGGACTGCCCCTGGGAGACCGAGAGCATGACGATCTCCGAGCTCCTGACGAGCCAGCGCCGCTGGGGCCGCACCCGCGCTCGCAAGTTCCTGATGCCGCTGGCGCTGAACGAGAACAAGCAGCTGGGGACCCTCACCGCCCGCCAGCGCCGGCTTCTCTCAACCGAGCTCGCCCAGCGCTCCTCCGCCCGCAGCGAGGTCCTCGCCTAGCTGCCCCGGTTGGGAACGGGTCCGGCCGCCCGTTCCTAGCCGCGCATTCCGCCGATCCGGTAGTTGAAGCCGCCGGAGGCCCGCTGGAATGCGCGGCGCGCCAGGAAGAAGGTGACCGCGAAGGCGACGGCGCCGATCGGCAGCGCCACCGCCAGCACCTGACCGGCGAGGTAGTAGAGGCCGCCGACGGTGAAGACGAAGACCGCCCCGGCGAGCAGCGTGGTGTGGGAGCGGTAGCCGGCGAAGTGCTCGCGGATCGCGACCTCCATGCCGCCGAGGGCGGCGAGCGCAACGCCGAGCCCGATCGCGATTTCGTGGCCGCCGATCAGGCCGTAGGCGAGCGAGACGATGCCGGCGAAGATCACCAGCTCGGCCAGCGGCGCCTTGCCCCACGGCGCCGGCGGCCGGTCGTCGGCCGAGCGACGCGGCCGCGCCGGCTCGGCTCTGCGCTTCCCGCTCAACGGCCGCAAGCCGCCCGGCTAACGGGCATCCAGAGGAGACCTTGACCCGCCACCAGCCCATCAGCATCCCGATCGGGCCGAGCCGGGGTCGCGAGTGCCAGGCGCCGCAGCCGGGCTCGCCGACGTCGGTGCGGGAGACGGTGACCCACTTGTAGGCGGCCGGGTCGGCCAGCATCCGCCCCAGCAGCTGCCGGTTGGCGGTCTCGACCTCGGCCCGCTCGGCGAGCGTGACGCGGGCGCCGGCCACCCGCTCGGCGAGCTCGTCGCGCAGCCGCTCCAGCTCGCCGAGGTCGAGGATGCGCGGCTCCGCCGGCCGCGGCGCGACCCGGTGCGCGATCTCGACCCGGCCGAAGGCGGCACCGAACAGCGCTGCCAGCTCGCGCTCGAGCCGGCCGATCTGCCGCCGCAGCTCCTGCCGCGCGCCGCGCTCGTCAACCCCCGTCCCGAGGGCATCGAACTCGTATCTGCCCACAAGATCCTGCATCGCCCTACCGCCGAGTGTAGATGACCCCCGAGCGGCGGAGGCGGGGGTTCGGTTAAGCGTGGCGGGCGCGGCGAGGGCGAGGGACGGCGAGGGCGTGGGACGGCCCGGCGAGGGACGGCGAGGCCGAGGGACGGCGAGGGTTCGGGGGTCTGTCCGGAGGGGTGGGGTGACCCTCTGCCGAAGACCGTCGCGCAGCTGGGGCCGGGGCGAGGGCTCAAGCGGCCGCGCATAGCCTTCGTCAGAGGGTCACCCCACCCCTCCCAACGGGATCGGCCCCGAGCTTCGCGACCTGAGCAGGCGCCGCCGAGCGAGCCCTTGGCCAGAGCTTCCAAGGTCCCGGCGTTCCCGGTCCCTCGGAAGCTCCCCGAGGGACCATGGCTCCCGTCTCTCGAGAAGCTCCCGAGGGACGAGGCCTCGCCCTCTCTCGGGAAGCTCCCAAGGGACGAGAGCGTCGATCGCGTGGTTCCTTATGGACGCTCGGGGTCCGAAGGGAACCGCGGGATCGGGATCTCGGCCTTGCTTGCGGGGTCGTGGTTCCTTTTGGACCGTATGGGTCCAAAAGGAACCACGGGATTGGGGGGACGGGGGCTTTGCGGGGGCTGGGGCGCTTTCGTCCCTCGCAGGGCTCGGTCCGTTGGGAGCTATGCGAGGGACGGGGACCATGGTCCCTTGGGAGCTACTCGAGAGAGGAGGGCCTTGGTCCTTTGAGAGCTTTCAACGCCGGAGGCTGGCCCGGGGCTCGCTTGGCGGCGCCTACCGGGGTACCGGGGCCTGGGATCCGGCTCCGTTGGGGAGGGTCGGGTGACCCTCTGACGAAGGCTCCCAGGCTGACCTACGGACCCTCGCCCCGGCCCCAGCTGCGCGACGGTCTTCGGCAGAGGGTCACCCGACCCTCCCGGGCAGGCCCACGAGCCCTCGCCCGCCGGAGCCCTACCGGCGCTCCAGTTCCGACGCCGCCATCCAAAGCGCCTCCTCGACCGCGATCCGCGGCACCCCGTTGACCTCGATCGCGGCGACCGCGATGCGGCGGCTGGTCGGCTCGACGCCGTAGCCCTCGGCGGTGGCGCCGAAGAGGAGGCCGACCGGGTCGGAGTCGTCGGCCAGGGTCAGCGTCCCCTGCGGTCAGCTCGCCGGGGCGGCCGGCGAGCGACTCGCCCGGCGCCGAGTCGCGGATGCAGAGACGGCCCTGCAGCCGGTCGGCGTCGAAGGCGCGCAGGGCGACGCCGGTCTCGACCGTGGCGATCGTCAGCGCGTCGCCCGGCAGGCCGCGGCTGCGGAAGGCGCCGTCCTGGAGGCGGTCGAGCGCCAGCTGCTCGACCGGCGTCCGCGTGCGGTCGGGGTCGAGCCCGATCTGGCGGAAGAAGACGCGGTAGGCCCAGGGAATCGGCCGTTCGCGCAGGCGGATCGCGTGCGAGCCGAAGAAGCGGTCGGAGAGGTCGCGCAGGCGGCGGCGGACGCTGTCGCCGCTGCGGCCGGGCCGCGCCTCGACCTCGACCCAGGCCACCCCGAGCCCGGGGAACTCGGCGGCGATGTGGGGCGAGACCCAGCCCCGCTGCGGCGCCGGGTCCCAGCCCAGCCGCGGTTCGCTCGCCCCCGCCGGCACGTCATCCCCCCTCCACCCTCGCGGTCGCCGCCAGCAGCCGCCGCACCCGCGCCTCGAGCTTCGGCACGGTGAGGTCGCCGATCTCGGCGCTCTGCAGGGTGCCGCCGGGGTAGACGTAGGCGAGCGTCGGGCAGCCGCCGACCCGGTAGAGGCTGGCGACGGCGCCGTCGCGGTCGTAGCCGACCGGCATCTGCCAGCCGTGGCTGCGGACCAGCTCGCGAACCGTTTCGCGATCGTCGCGGACGTCGATCGAGAGGAAGCTCACCCTTCCACGGTAGCGCCGGAAGACGCGTTCGACCACGTCCTGCTGATCGGCGCAGTCGCCGCCCTTGGTGAACCAGAACGAGAGCACCAACGGCCGGTCGAAGAGGTCGCAGACCCGGATCGCGCCGGCAGTCGGATCTCGCAGGCGGGGTCGCGGCGGGCGTCGGCGGGGCAGGGCAGGGCGCCGGAGGCGCAGTCGTCCTGGGCGACGTTGGCGTCGCCTTCGAGCCAGCCGACGGCGTCGGGCACGGCGAACTCCGGCAGCGGCCAGCGCGGCGGCTGGAAGTCGACGCCGAGCGTGCCCTCGCCGCCGCCGCCACGCAGGGTGTGGAGCGCGGCGACCGCGACCAGGGCGAGGAAGATCAGGCCGACGAGGATCGAGTAGCGGTCGTGCATCCCTCCCTTCTCCCGCAAGACCAGCACCGCCGGCATCACGACCATCACCCCGAGCAGCGCCGCGGCGAGATCGAAGACGGTGACGATGCCGAAGTCCCGCAGCATCTGGATTTCGCTGGCGACGAGGACGGCGAAGCCGGCGGTCGCCGTCAGCGCCGAGGCGAGGACCGCCGCACCGGTGCGCGAGTAGGCACGGCGCAACGCCCCCTCGACGCCCCCCGGGCCGCCCCGCTCCTCGTCGAAGCGGCCGGCGAGGATGACCGAGAACTCGGTCGCGATCGCGATCGTCAGCGCCCCCAGCGCCGCGGACATCGGGTTCAGCGGGATGCCGCTGATCCAGAGCAGCAGCGCCGCCCAGCCGGTCGCCAGCGCGGTCGGCACCAGCGGCAGCAGCGCCCGCGGCAGCGAGCGGTAGGCGGCGAGGAGGACGAGTGCCACCGCCAGCAGGCCGGCGAGGCTGAGCCAGTAGCGGCTCGACGAGAGGTCGCTGGCCGCCGCGGCGGCGATCACCGGCAGCCCGGCGAGGCGGACGACGACCCCGGCCGGCGGCCCGCCGGGCTTCCCGGGGGTGCCGACGGCCGCGCGGACGCGGTCGATCAGCGCCTGCTGGTCCTCCAGCGACTGGGCCCTGATCCCGAACGAGAGCAGCGCCTGGTTGCCGATCTTCCCCGTCTCGGGGTCGAGCGGGGCGACCTGGCGCAGCGCATAGGAGGAGAGCGCCGCGAGCGTCGCTTCGATCCCGCTCTTGGTCACTTTTTCGCCGCCGCGGACGAGGAAGTCCGAGAGCGCCGGCCCCGGGCAGATCTCGGCTTCGAGGCAGCTCGGGTCTTCGCCGCCGAAGCCCCCCGCCTTCAGCGCCCGCCGCTTGAACGCGGCCATCCACTCGATCGTCGCCGGGTCGGTCAGGTCGGGGGCCTCGACGCTGACGTCGAGCTCACCGGAGACGCCGGTCGTGTCCTGCAGCGTGTTCAGGTTCTCAATCGCGGCGATGTTCTGCGGGGCGAGCTTGCGGACGTCGGAGACGGTTTCGACCTGGGTTCCGAGGGCCCAGCCGGCGAGGGCGAGGGCGAGGCTGACGGCCAGCACCGGCCGGGGCGGGAAACGGCCAGCGAGACGAGGCGCTGCAGCAGGCGGATCCCGTCGCGGCCGAGGAGCGACCTGCGCTCGAGCCCCCGGGCCGCGGCGCAGGGCGAGCGCGGCGAAGCCCGTCGTCAGCGCCAGCACGAATGCGACCAGGATGCCGCCGACCAGGAGCAGGCCGAAGCTGCGGACCATCGGGGTCGGCGAGATCAGCAGGGCGAGAAAGCCGGCGGCGGTGGCCAGGCAGGCAATCGCGATCGTCGGGGCGCCGGCCGCGGCCGCCGCTCGCGCCGCCTCGGCGCCGCTCAGCCCGGCCTCCTCGGCCTCGTCGAGGCGGGCCTGGAACTGGATCGCGTAGTCGACGCCGAGGCCGATCAGGATCGGCAGGGCGGCGATCGACGCCATCGTCAGCGAGCCGCCGACGAGGGCGAGGAGGCCGAACGTGATCGCGACCGCGACCAGGGCCAGCGCCAGCGGCAGCAGCCGCAGCCGCGAGCGGAAGGCCGCCAGCAGGACGAGCGCCATGACGACGACGGCGACCGCGAGCAGGACGACGAGCGCGTCCTTCAGCGCCCCGGCCACACCGTCGACCACGACCGGGACGCCGGAGACGACGAAGCTGCCGCCCTTCAGCTCGAAGCAGGGCGCCGGCTTGCCGTTTTCCGCGCACGCCTTGCGCGGCTTGGTTTCCGCCGCCGCCGCTTCGATCAGCTCGATCGCCCGCGCCCGTTCGGCTTCGCTCAGCCCCGGCTTCAGCCGGATCACGATCTGGGCCGAGTGGTCGTTGGGGAAGAGGTAGGCGAGCCGCGCCTTCGGCGTCCCCCGCGCCCGGCTCAGGTCGAAGACGACGTTGGCGACGAAGTCTTCGTTGTCGATCGCCGGCGCGCTGGTGATCCCGTACTTGGCCGCGACCGCGAGCAGGTATTCCTGCAGCCGTTCGGCCGGAACGTGCTTGGCCAGGCGGCTCAGCTGGTTGTCGATCTGGACCACGGCCTCGTTGAGGAAGGTCGCCGGCCCGGCGAGGAACTCGACCGGGTCCAGTTCGGCCAGCTCATTGCACGGACCCGCCAGCGGCTTCGCCCCTTCCGGCACCTTGCCCGAGAGGCATCCCTCCAGCCGCAGCAGGCGGAAGATGTTGTTGGTCAGGACCAACCGCTGCAGATCGCCGCGGGCGAGGACGACGATCGGTTCTTCGCCGAACTCGCGGCGCACATGCTGCGTCGCCCGGTAGCTGCCGGTGTTGGAGTCGACCAGGGTCCCGACGCCGGCGTCGGTCGGGACCTGGGTCGCGCCGACGCCCGCACCGATCGCGACCAGCAGGCTGATAGCGACCAGCGCCCTGGCGTGACGGGCCGCCCAGGCAGCGACGCTGCCGAAGCGGCTAGCGGTGCTCAAGCCGGCGCCCGTCGGCGCTCAGTCCATCGTCAACGGACCGTTGACATCGGCATGCAGAAACTGTGTGACGAACGCGTTGTCAGAGTCAAAGAGCTGGTCGCTCGGCCCGGATTTTCGACGATTTTGCCTTTCCACAGCACGGCGAGGAAGTCTGGAACTCGCCGTGCAGTGGCGAGGTCGTGGCTGATGA
>CAWEOH010000004.1:0-151557 GCA_963810455.1 uncultured Actinomycetes bacterium | reverse complement strand
TCGTCCGCACCAGCGTCGCCGGGCCGATCGCCGCCGCCTGCGCCCGCAGCCGCTCGGAGTCGGTCGCGGTGACGACGAACGAGGTCGGCACCTCGCCGGTGGTCTGGGTGACGAGCAGGAAGCGCAGGTGGGCGAGCAGGTCACGGGCGAACTGGGCCGGGTCGCGGCCCGAGCGCGCCATCTTCTCGACCCCGAGCAGGACCGCCCGCGGGTCGGCGGCGGCGACCGCGTCGACCGCGTCGAAGAGCAGCTCGGCGTCGGCCGCGCCGAGCATCTCCAGCACGCCGGCGAGCGAGACCTGCTCGCCGCCGAAGGCGACCAGCTGGTCGAGGGTGCCGAGCGCGTCGCGGAAGCTGCCCTGGGCCGAGCGCGCGATCATCGCCGCGGCGCCCTCCTCGAGCGCGATCGACTCGGCGGCGGCGACCCGGTTCAGCACCTCGGAGATCTGCTCCAGCGAGGGCCGCTGGAAGTCGAAGCGCTGGCAGCGGTCGGCGATCGTCGCCATCACCTTGTGCGCCTCGGTCGTGGCGAGGACGAAGACCGTGTTCGGCGGCGGCTCCTCGAGCGTCTTGAGGAAGGCGTTCCAGGCCTCTTTGGTCAGCATGTGCGCCTCGTCGAGGATGTAGACCTTCCAGTGGCCGCCGGCCGGCGCGTAGGCGACCCGTTCGCGCAGCTCGCGGACGTCGTCGACCGAGCGGTTGGAGGCGGCGTCCATCTCGATCACGTCGATCGAGGTGCCGGCGGCGATCGTCCGGCAGGACTCGCATTCGCCGCAGGGGTGGACGGTCGGGCCGCCGCGCTCGCAGTTGAGCGAGCGGGCGAGGATCTTCGCCATCGAGGTCTTGCCGGTGCCGCGCGAGCCGACGAACAGGTAAGCGTGGTGGACCTTGCCCTGCTCGACCGCGTTGCGCAGGGTGCGGACGACGTGCTCCTGGCCGACGACCTCGTCGAAGGAGCCGGGCCGGTGACGGCGGTAGAGGGAGCTGGACGCGGCGCCTGACATGGACTCCGGCCAGTCTAACCACGGCCCCCGCCCGCCCCGCCACCCATCCCGTGGTTCCTTTCGGACCGTGGGGGTCCACAAGGAACCACGCGATCGGGGTGCCGGCCCCGGTAGCGTGCGCGCGTGCCGACGAGGGCCCGCAACTGGCTGACGCCCGCCGCCTGGGTCGCCGCGGTGACCGCGGTCCTGCTGCTGATCTTCCCGGTCGGCTTCCCCAACTACGACACGATCTACGCGCTGGTCTGGGGGCGCGAACTGGCGCACGGGGTCAGCCCCGACTACGGCGCCGCGCTCGCCCCCACGCCGCACCCGCTCGCCGACCTTCTGGGGCTGGTGACGACGCCGCTCGGCAACGGCGCGATCGGGGTGACGATGGTGATCGCCTACGCGGCGCTGGGCCTGATCGGGTTCCTCGTCTACCGGCTCGGCACGCTCTGGTTCGACCGCTGGATCGGGATCCTCGCCGCGCTCTTCGTCCTCACCCGGGCACCGTTCCTCTCCAACGGCCTGCGCGCCTACATCGACCTCCCGTACATCGCCCTCTGCCTCGGCGCCCTCACGCTCGAGGCGAAAAGGGCCCGCGCTGGCTGGCCGGTGCTGGTCCTGCTCGCGCTCGCCGGCCTGCTGCGCCCCGAGGCCTGGCTCTTCGCCGGCGTCTACTGGCTCTACCTGGCCTTCGACGTGGGGCCGACGGGCCGAAATCCCGGGAATAGCCCGGGAAATCGTCCCGTCGGCGGGCAGGCGCCGGGGGCGGAGCGGGCGCTGGTGGCGGCGTTCGGGTGGGAGGTGCGCTGGCGGGGCGAGCGGACGGTGCGCGAGCTGGCGTGGCTGGCGCTGCTCGCCGCGGCCGGGCCGGTGCTCTGGGTCCTGTTCGACGCGATCACCACCGGCAACCCGCTCTACTCGCTGACCGGCACCCAGGAAACGGTCGAAACGCTGAAGCGCAAGACCGGCCCGGTCGACCTCGTCCTCTACGGGCCGCGGGCGCTCGGCGAAGTGATGCAGTGGCCGGGGATGGTCGGCGCCCTCGGCGGCGTCGTCCTCGGCTTCGCCTTCCTGCGCCGCCGCTCGGCGCTGGGGATCGCCGCGGTCGTCCTCGCCCTCGGTGCCTTCGCCCTGCTCGCCTGCGCGGGCCTCGCGATCATCGCCCGCTACACGATGCTCGCCGCCGCGATCCTGGCGATCTTCGTCGCCGTCGCGCTGCTCGGCTGGCGGCTGCTCGAGGCCGGTCACCCCTGGCGCCGCGCCTGGCAGGTATTCGCCGGGGTCGTCGCGGCGATGTTCGTGATCTGGCTGCCGAACCAGTGGGACCTCGACTCGACGGTCAACGCCGACCTCACCAACCAGGGACGGATCGAGCGCGACCTCACCGACCTGGTCGACGCCGGCGCCTTCGAGCCGCTCTGCGGCAAGATCGCCGTCCCCAACCACCGCGCCGTCCCGCGCCTCGCCTTCGGGCTCGAAGTGAAGCCGACCGACATCGTCAGCGCCAGCGAGAGCACGCCGGCGCAGATGCGCGAAGTCGGCTACTTCGTCGAAGCCGCCGACGAATTCGTCATCCACAACTTCATCCTCGACCCCAACGACCCGACGAACTTCCACCTGCCGCTGCCGGACCGCTTCAAAGGCCACCTCGTCGCCGAAAACGAGTCCTGGCGGGTCTACCGCGACTGCCCCTAGCCCTGCTCGACGCCGGCGATCGCGGCGTGGGTGGCGGTGGCGAGGTCGGGATCGGCGAGGTCGACCGCCGGCGGCAGCTCGACGTGGAGGTCGTTGGAGGGGTCGAGCCGGAGGCGGGCGCCGGCGGCGAGGCGCGAGTCGAAGACGTGGCCGCCGCGGCTGCGGTCGGCGCTGACGAAGTGCAGGTGGTAGCCGGCGACCTCGATCCCCTCGACCCAGGCGGGGAAGCGGAAGCCGAGCATCGTCCCCTCGAGGTCGGCGAGCTCGAAGACGTGCTGGTCGGCGACGACCTCGGCCAGCGGCCGGTAGGGCGGGCGCTGGGCCGGCACCGAGCGGGCGCGGACGAGATCGAAGCGGCCGTCGAGGCGGATCGCGCAGGAGGAGGCGCCGGCGGGGACGAGGGCGTCGATCCGGGCCGCCAGCGCGTCGTGGTCGAGCGGGTCCTCGAGGCGGACGTCGACCTCGGGCTCGAAGCGGGTGACGACCGCGAACGGCGTTCGCTCGGTCGCCGCCACCGGGTGGATCCTCCCCTCGACGTCGGCGCGGAAGAACTCGCCGTCGAGGGCGATCATCTCGCCGTCGAGCCGGTTCAGCGTCCCCAGCCCGAGATCGCCGTGCTCGGCCAGCTCGGCGAAGCTGAGGTCGCCCTCGTAGGCGCCCTCGAGCAGCGCCCCGATCGTCGAAGCCTGGAACAGCACGTGGTGCTCGTGGTCGGCGTGCAGGTCGGCGCGGCGCATCGACTCCACGTGCAGCGACCTGATCCAGCGCTCGTCCAGCACGGCGCCATCCTGACACTATTTCCCGCCGTGGCAGCGATAGAGCTCAGCGGCGTGGTCAAGCGCTTCGGCCCGATCACCGCGGTCGACGGCCTCGACCTCGAGGTGCCGGAGGGGATCTGCCTCGGCCTGCTCGGCCCCAACGGCGCCGGCAAGTCGACGACGATGCGGCTGCTGACCGGACAGGCGATCGCCGACGCGGGGCGGCTGCGGGTGCTCGGCTACGAGCTGCCGGGCGAATCGAAGCCGGCGCGGTCGGAGATGGGCGTCGTCCCGCAGCTCGACAACCTCGACGTCGACGTCACCGTCGAGGACAACCTCGCCGTCTACGCCCGCCTCTACCGGGTCGAGGACGTCGCCGCGGCGGTCGACCGGGCGCTCGACCTGGCCCGCCTGCGCGACCGTCGCCGCGACGCCGTCGACAAGCTCTCCGGCGGGATGCGCCGGCGGCTGCTGCTCGCCCGCGGCCTCGTCCACGAGCCGCGCCTGGTCCTGCTCGACGAGCCGACGGTCGGCCTCGACCCGCAGATCCGGACCGAGCTGTGGACGCTGATCGGGGCGCTGAAAGCGCGGGGGACGACGATCCTGATGTCGACCCACTACATCGAGGAGGCCGAACGGCTCGCCGACGAGGTCGCGGTGATGCACCAGGGCCGGATCATCAGCCGCGGCCACCCGGCGCAGCTGATCGCCGAGCACGCCGGCACCCACACCGCCGAGGTCTACGCGCCGCCGCAGCGGCTGACCGAGCTGCGGGCCGACGTCGAGGCGGCCGGCCTGCGGGTGCGCCCGGCCGGCCCGGCGATCGCGATCGTCGGCGCCGAGGCGGCGGCCGACGGCGTCGTCCCCGCCGACGCGGTGATGCGCGCGGCGACCCTGGAGGACGTCTTCGTCCTGCTCACCGGCGAGGAGGCCGAGTGAGCGGGCGGCGGACGATGCGGCGGCTGGAACCGGCGGCGATCGCCGGCGTGATGAGCCGCGAGGTGGCGAACTTCCGCACCTACTGGCGGGGGACGACCTTCTCCAGCGTGCTCGAACCGCTCGTCTACCTGCTCGCCTTCGGGCTGGGGCTGGGGGCGACGCTGGTCGCCAACGTCGAAGGCGTCCCCTACATCCAGTACGTCGGCACCGGGATGGTGGCGACCGCGGTGATCTTCTCCAGCGCCCTGCCGGCGATGTTCGGCACCTTCGTCAAGCACCGCTTCCAGAACACCTACGAAGCGATCCTCGCGGCGCCGGTCGACGTCGAGGAGCTGGTCAGCGCCGAGATGCTGTGGATCGCGAGCCGCTCCGCGGTCTACGGCTGCGTGCCGCTCGTCGTCACCTTCTTCTGGGGGCTCCCCCCGGCGCCGGGGATGCTGCTGGTGCCGCTGTTCGCCTTCGTCACCGCGCTCGGCTTCGCCGGCTTCGGCGTGGCGATGGCGGCGACCGTCGCCAAGATCGACCAGTTCAACTACGTCACGGCGCTGTTCGTGACGCCGCTCTTCCTCGTCGCCGGCACCTTCTTCCCGATCTCCGGCCTGCCCGAGGGCTTCCAGGTCGCCGCCAACGTCAACCCGCTGCACCAGCTGGTGCAGCTGGTCCGCGGCGGCGCCTTCGGCTTCGAAGCCTGGGACCTCGCCCGCTTCGCCTTCCTCCTCCTCTTCGCCTTCGCCACCTGGCGGATCGCGGTCGCGCGCATGCACAGGCGCCTGATCGACTGACCCCTTGAGGTTTGTCACCCAGAGGGTTACAAACCTCAAGGGGTCGGGCGAAAGATGGACCGTGCACCCGCCTTCGAAGCGAGGTCACCGGGCGTGTCCGTCGTTTCTGGCTCGAGCCGGGCTTCCCTGCGGCACCCGCGGCATCCGCTTAAGGCTGCTTCCTTCCGGACCTGACCTGATTCGCGTGCCCACGTCGCGCAGGACCCGGCCGTCAACGCCGCCGCGACGCACTGACCCCGACGGCCAGCCCCTCGGAACGGGATTCGGCCCCGCTAAGCGGATTTCGGGTTACAGGGCACCGCTGATTCCCCGCCTAGCACGGTCCACCGTCAATCCTACCCGGCTGACGCTGGTCGTAGGATGCGGCCCTTGCCGGCCCTGCCGCTCCCAATCGCCGAGCTCCAGGTGGACACGGGGTCCTTCTTCGCGATCGTGCTGATCGCGGCGCTCGCGGCGATCACGGTCGCGACCGTGCCCGGGCCCTTCGTGCCGCCGGTCGTGGTGCTGGAGATCGGGCTGGGAATCGTCATCGGGCCGGAAGTCCTCGGGCTCGCCCACGACGACGAATTCGTCGCCTTCTTCTCCAACCTCGGCCTCGGGATGCTGTTCTTCTTCGCCGGCTACGAGATCGACTTCGCCCGGATCAAAGGCAAACCCCTGCGCCTCGGGGCATGGAGCTGGGTGGCCTCGGTCGCGGTCGCTCACGTGATCGGGCTCGGCCTCTGGCTGGGCGGCATCGTCGAGTCCGGCCACTACGTGGCAGCGGCGATGGCGACGACCGCGATCGGGACGCTGATCCCGATCATGCGGGACGCCGGCGAGCTCAAGTCCCGCTTCGGCACCTACCTCCTGGCCGCCGGCGGCGTCGGCGAGTTCGGGCCGATCCTGCTGATCACGCTCTTCCTCTCCACCGACAGGATCTGGCACGAGGGACTGATCCTGCTCGCCTTCGTGATCCTGGCGATCGCCGTCGCCTTCGTCTCGGTGCAGGTCGCCCCGAAGGGCTGGGCGGCACTGGAACGCACCTTCGAGGCGAGCAACCAGCTGGCCGTGCGGGTCACCGTCGTACTCGTCTTCGGGCTCGTCTTCCTCGCCGGCAAACTCGGCCTCGACGTGCTGCTCGGCGGCTTCGTCGCCGGCCTGATCACCCGCCTCGCGCTGCGTGGCCACGAGCTCACGATCTTCGAGTCGAAGCTGAACGCGGTCGGGTTCGGCTTCTTCATCCCCTTCTTCTTCGTGGTCAGCGGGATCCAGTTCGACCTCGAGGCGCTCGGCTCGCTCGGCGCGATCCTCAAGCTGCTGATGTTCTTCGTCCTCTTCCTCGTCGTCCGCGGGCTGCCGGCGATGGTCTTCTACCGCGACGCGCTGAACCGGCGCGACCGCGCCGCCCTCGCCTTCTACTGCGCGACCGAGCTGCCGCTGGTGGTCGCGATCACCACGATCGCGATCGAAGTCGGCCGCATCGAGACCTCCACCGCCGCCGGCCTGGTCGGCGCCGCGATGCTCTCGACCGCCGTCTACCCCTTCGTCGGCCTCGCCCTCCGCGGCCACCTCGGCGAGCGGGCTTCCGGCGAGGACGAGCCGCCCGACGAGGGACCCCCTCCCGTGGAAGAGGGCCCCGTCGCCCCGCAGCCGGCGGGCTAGCGGCCCGGCACCGCCCGCCCTGCCGTAGGATCAGACGCCCAGGGCGCGTAGCTCAGTGGGAGAGCGCTCGCTTCACACGCGAGAGGTCGCTGGTTCGAAACCAGCCGCGCCCATCACCTGAATCAGCCGCAAATGTGGCCCTTTTCTTGCCCCGCTTGCGCGACGCCGCGCCCTCGCGCGATGCAGTAAGACCGCCTTTGTGCCCAATCTGTGCCCGATGCGGACGATTCGGCCCAGCGCACGGCATGCCCCCTGGCGTCAGCTACTGGCGGTCACATTGGCCAATCGGGCGCAACCTCCAACCATGAGCAGGAACTCTTCGGCCAAAACGAGTCCACTCAGATCGTCGTTGAATCTCGAAGGCCACGATCGACTGGTCTTCGGCAGCGAGGTCCATCATCCCGATGCCACCGTATTCCGGCGATTGATGCATCAGGCTCAGGAGAAGGGAAAGACCGGCTTCACCAAGCACCCGAGAGCTCCACCGCTCCACACGGCCGCCGATTCGGTTGAATCCGCCGTCTCGAGTCGAGCGGGCCGGGGGCCGGAATCGCAGCCCGACGGTCCCCGGGCTCTCCAACAGGCCTGCTCGACTGCGCTGCTGAGCTCGGCGGGGGAGCGCGGCACCCAGCCACCAGCGCCGAGTGTGGCCCCCTCCGGTTCCGGCTGCGAGCCGCTTCGTATGATCGATCGATGCGACTCCAAGAGGTTCGGTTGACAGCGGTACCCGACGGAGCCGTCGGAGCTGAGCACTTCGGCATCTTCGGCGCTGACACTGGTGAGCCGAGCAAGGGAAGCGTGCTGGTGGGGCTCCGGCGGCTCGGGCTGAACGCCGGCTTGGCTCACCGTCTCGGCGGCGAGGCAACCGCCTACGGACCGGGAATCGGCGTCGGTGACGTCCCCGCAAGCGATGCCGTGGTCGAGGTGCTCGAGTCCGGCGATGAGGACTTCCAGCCAGGGGACCTCGCGGTCTGCAAATTGTCGTGGTGCACCGCCGCCGTAGTCGACGCCGGTGAGCTCCGCAAGATAGATGCGCCGGCATCGAGTGACGAGCTCAATGCGCACCTCACCATACTCGGGCACGCCGGGTTCACGGCCTACGTCGGCATGGTGTGTACTGGCGGCGTTCAATCCGACGACGTCGTCTTCGTCTCCGCAGCCGCGGGAGGAGTTGGGAGTTGCGCCGTTCAGTTTGCGAAGGTCCTTGGTGCGACGGTCATCGGTGTCGTCGGCTCCGCGGAGAAGGTCGCGGTGCTCAACGACGTGCTCGGTGTCGACCGCGCCGTCAACCGGCACGATGGTCCCGCCGTCGATCTGCTGAGTGCCGCGGCACCTGACGGAATCGACCTCTACTTCGACAACGTCGGCGGCGAACAGCTCGAAGCTGCACTCGAGGTGCTCAACTCCGGCGGCCGAGCGATTATCTGCGGAGCCATGTCGAACGGAAACGGTTCCGGTGCCCCCGCCAACTACCGCAATCTCATCCATCGAGAGCTCACCATGCGCGGTTTCACCGTCACGGCGCACGAGGATCTACGCGAGCGGTTCGAACACGAGGTCGGCGGCTGGCTGCGCGACGGCAAGGTTCGCAGCGTGCACACCGTCTTTGATGGCATCGAACGAGTTCCGGAAGCCTTCGCGTCGTTGCTGACGGGCGGCAGTGTAGGCCGGGTCATCGTGTCGGTGCCTTCCCAGCGCGGATGACCAACGCGTCCGCCTCGGGGAGCACGCGGCCAACGTGCTCGTCGACGAGATCGCGATCTCCGGAGAGAACCTGATCGGCCGTCACCTCGGATCGAGCCAGCCGCGCCGACGATCATCCGAGCGCTTCCTGAGTGTGCTCGCCGAGGCCGGGCGCGGGCCGGAAGGGAGCCTCCATCCAGGGCATGTGGAACGGGCGTTCCGGCATCTTCGCGCCGCCGCCGATCCGCTCGTCGGCAACCCAGTAATCCCGCGCCTCGAGCTGCGGCTCATCCAGGACCTGGGCGACGTCGAGCACCGGGCTGGCGGGGACGTGGTGTTCCTGGCAGCGCTCGACCAGCTCGGCCGCGGTCATCGACAGCAGTGCCGGCTCGATCACCTCGCGAAGCTCCTCGGCGTGGTCGAAGCGAAGCCCGCCCACCAGGAAACGCTCGTCGGCGAGCAGCTCCGGGCGGTCGATCGCGAGGCAGAAGCCCTCCCACTGCGGGGTGAACGAGATCCCGAGACCGACCCAGCCGTCCTTGCACGGCATCGGACCCATCGGGTGGTAGGACTCAGCGTGCCGGTTGCCGGCGCGTCGCTTGATCACGCCCTGGTGGGTGAAGAGGACGATCGACCACTGATGGATCGCCGCCATCGCCTCCATCGCGCCGACGTCGACCAGCTGGCCACGGTTGGATGCCTCGCGGGCACGGATCGCTGCGAGAGCCCCGATCGCGGCGTTGAGGCCGCAGACGTAGCCCGCCACCGGCGCGCCCGCCTGCAGGGGCTCCCGGTCGGAATCCCCGGTGATGAAGGTGTAACCGCCGGCAGCGAAGTCGACGAACTCGTTGCCGCGGAAGCGGCGGTACGGGCCGGTGAGCCCGAACGAGGAGATCGCGACGTGGACGAGTCGCGGGTTGAGAGCCGCGAGCCTCGCCTGTTCCTCCAGCGCCCGGTCGGGTTCGCCGTCGACGTAGTCGATCAGGACGTCGGCGCCCTCGATCAGCCGGTCGAGGGCGAGCCGGTCGGCCGGGTCGGCGACGACGCCGCGCTTGAATGCGTTCAGGTACTCGAAGCGCACGCTGACCACCCCACCGTCGGCACGGGGCAGCAAGGGTCGCGACCGCCGCATCGGGTCCCCATCTGAAGGCTCCAGCTTGATCACGTCGGCGCCCAGCATCCCGAGCAGCCGGCCGCAATAGGCCCCGGCGACACTCGAGCCGCGCTCGATGACTCGTAGCTGTAGTCCCACACCGCCTCTTCCGCGCGATTGCGCCTGCGTGCAGCCCGCCCCGAGGTTAGTCGGGGCCCGCCCGGAAGACGCGGCTTCCTTCGAGAGTCAAGTCCCAGCACGTGGTGTAGGAGTTCGCCACGATCGTCGGTGAAGCGCTCGGCTGCTCAGGCCGCCTGGAGCTCTCTCACCTCCGCTTCGTCTTCTCGATGGCCTCGCTCCTCGAGGAGCGAGGCCATCGAGCCGGCGCTGAGGTAGCGGCGACTGACCAGCCACTCGTCGTTTTGCTCGATCGCCAGCATCGTGGTGAGGCGGATCAGGGAGGCGTCGTCGGGGAAGATGCCGACCACGTCGGTGCGCCGGCCGACCTCGCGGTTCAGCCGCTCCAGCGGGTTCGTCGAGCGCAGCTTCTTCCAGTGGTCGGTCGGGAACGCGTAGAAGGCGAGGATGTCCTCCTCGGCCCGCTCCAGCGCCTCACATACCTTGGGCAGGCGGCCGTCGAGGGCGGCGACGGCCTCCGAGAGCCGGTCGCGGCCCTCGGCCCGGGAGGCCTGGTTGAAGATCGGCCGGATCAGCGCCGCCAGGGCGCCATGCTCATCGCGGCGGGCGTGGCCGAGGCAGTCGCGCAGAAAATGGACCGTGCAGCGCTGCCAGGGGCAGCCGAGCACCTGGGCGATCGCCGCCTTCAGGCCCTCGTGGGCGTCGGAGATCGCCAGCTGCACCCCGGTGAGCCCGCGCTTGATGAGGTCGCGCAGGAACTCGCGCCAGAAGGCCTCGGTCTCGGCCTCCCCGACGTCCAAGCCGATCACCTCGCGCCGTCCCGACTCGTGCACGCCGTGGGCGATCACCAGGCACTTGCGCCGCACCCGGCCGCCGTCGCGGACCTTCTCGACCTTGGCGTCCAGCCAGAGGTAGGGATAGCGCCCCTCCAGCGGCCGGCTGCGGAAGGTGGCGACCTGCTCGTCCAGGCCGGCGGAGATGCGCGAGACCTCAGAGCGGGAGATGCGAAGGCCAAGGGACTCGACCAGCTGGTCCACCTTGCGGGTGGAGACGCCGCAGACGTAGGCCTGCTGGACGACGTTCAGCAGCGCCTGCTCGGACCTCTTCCTCGGCTCGAGGAAGGAGGGGAAGTAGCTGCCCTGGCGCAGCTTCGGGATCTGCAGGTCGATCTCGCCGGCGCGGGTGTCCCAGCGCCGGGTTCGGTAGCCGTTGCGGTGCGTGGCGCGGTCGGGCGTGCGCTCGCCCCGCTCCGCCCCGATCAGCTCGGACACCTCGGCCTCCATCATCTGCTGGACGACCCAGGCAAGCGACTCGCGGACCAGGTCGACGTGCTCGGTGCTCAACAGCTTGGCGACGACCTCGTCGGTCGTCATGCTCTGGCTCTCGGCCATCGTGGTGCTCTCCTTTGCGTCGAACTTTGGAAGGTCCGACGATCATGGGCGCCGCGGTGGCCGGAACTTCGTTCCGTCCGGCGCGGTCCTACACCACGCTATGGGACGTGACCCCTTCGAGCAGCCCTTGGAGCCACGTCCAGGACCCACCGAGCGAGGCAATCCGCGGGCCAAGCCCAGGATGGATCGCCGGCGGGAACTGGTGATCCCACCAAGGCCGGGACCGCGGCGGCTTCGAGGCCACCTGGAGCCTCGCTAGCTTCGACCGCGTGAGCCCGGCCAACCAGTCGCCCAGATGTGAACGGACGCTGCCGGGAATATGGCGCTTGCGCCTCCCTCTGCCCTGGCCGGGCGTGCCGCATGGAAATGCCTGGGCGGTCGCCGCCGACGGCGGCATCGTCCTCTTCGACACAGGCCGCGGCGACGCGGGCCGGCTACGCGAACTCGATCTCGCGCTCGCCGGAGCGGGCTTCGGGGTCGAGGACATCCGCCTGCTCGTCTGCACCCACTCGCACGCCGATCACTATGGCCTCGCCGCCGAGATCGTCGATGCGGCGGGCTGCCAGCTCTGGATGCACCCGGCCTGGCCGCATATCCGCGAGATGGCGGACGAACCCCTGGTCGCCTACCGGCGGCGCGCCGCCTTGGCACGCGAGAACGGGGTGCCCGAGCAGGTGATCGAGCGCCACCGCCAGACGGTCGAAGCCGATCCGCGCAACGGCTTCGGCCCCTTGCGGCGGCCCGATCGCGAGCTGCTCACCGGTGTCGAGGTCGAGACCGACGTCGGCAGCTGGCGCGCCCTCGAGACACCCGGCCACTCGCCCTCGCACGTGATCCTCCACCAGCCGGAGTCGGGCCTCGCGATCACCGGCGATCACCTGCTCGGCCGCGTCGTCCTGCACTTCGACTACGGCCACAGCCCGGACCCGGTCGCCGAATACCTCACGAGCTTGACGGCAACCGAAGAACTCGGCCTTGAACTGTGCCTGGCCGGGCACGGTCGCACCTTTCGCGACCCGGTCGGCAAGATCGAAGAGACCCGCGCCGCGGTCGCGACGACCCGCCGGCGGATCGCCGAGCTGCTGGCGGTGCGGCCCCACACCGCCTTCGAGCTGCTTGCCGAGATCGGCGGTGGCGAGCTCGCGACCCACCCGGCGAGCATCTATGAGATCTCGTTGTACATCGCCTTCCTCGACACGATGGCGGCGGCCGGCGAAGCGGTTCCGGTCGCCGACACCGAGGTGCGCCGCTGGCGGCGCTGATTCCCTGCTGTCGCTTGACCAGGCGGCCGTGCAAGGTGATGGCACAAACCCCTGGCGGTCACGGGCCCATGCTGCGAACCTGATCGGGGCGAGAGGGACGGAATCGTCGCGGTTTGGTTGGACCCGACGGTGACCGAGATCAACCGCCGACCTTGTCGGCACCCGGATCTCTGATCCGCAACGCGAGAGCGGATGACCTTGGACCAACTTGGCGCTCGCCCAGAATGACGGGACATTGACGGCAGACGGTCTCCACCGCATCTCCTCTCAATGACGAGGACCCTGCATTCGCAGGGGCTCCTCAACGCGCCTGACAGGATTCGAACCTGTGACCTTCGGTTTCGTAGACCGAGGGGTTCGCCGATTCCATTTACCTCATGCGGCATCGGGCACAAAGCGCCTCCGTGTGCCCGTATTTGAAAGCTATTCCCGCCGACCGACGCATATCGAATCGCCTCTTGCTTGGGGGACGGGCAGCAGCATCTGGCTTGTCAACTCATTTCTGGCAGAGACCCCATCAGCGCCCCACCTGCTTCACACGCGAGAGGTCTGGTTCGAAACCAGCCGCGCCCATCGGCAAGCCGCGCCCCGGTCAGGCCGACGACGAATTAGTGCCCGCGGTGGTGGGGGCGTCGTCGCCCGCCTCGGACCCGCCTTCGGAGCCGCCGCCCGAGCCTTCTTCTTCTTCTTCTCCCTTACCTTCGCCGCCACCCGCCGGCGACCACTTGTCGATGCCTTCGAGGGGGCGCTCACGTAGAAGCAGGACGGCCGGCGAGATCGCGAACAGCGCCAGGACGAAGATCATGATCGGCGCCGCGACGTCGCTGACTTGGCTGTCGGGCATCAGCTTGAGCAGGATGTAGGCCGTCGCCAACATGCTGAACGTCGTCGTCGCCCCCAGCACCCAGAGACCGACATCGGCGATCGAGCGCCACTTCCGCATCTGCTCCAGGACCTCTTTGGCGATGTCCACCCCGACGCCGGCCAGCGCGACACGGGAGTCGGCGAGCTCGATGTTCTTGCCGGCGAGGTCGACCTGCTTCTGCTCGAGCGTCGCGCGCGCCGCTCGAACGGCCCCGTCGGCCTCGGTGATCTCGCCTCTGACCCGCAACAGCTCCTCGGCCAGCTCTCTTCTCTTGTCGTCATCGACCAAGCGCAGCAGAGACACCTCCGGCGAGACGACCCACTCGCTGCTCTCGGCCAGCTTCCCGCGCTCCGCATAGACGCCCTCGATCAGCTCTTCGGCGATCTTCCCCTGCTGGTCAGCTTTGATCCTGCCCCAGACAACCGCCGGGTCGGCCAGCGCCGGGACCACAGCGCTGATCGTCGCCGCGGCCAGCGGCGAGGGGGCCGGCGGCGAGGGGGCCGTCAGAGGCGACTCGGCCGCCGATCCGCCGCCGTCCTTGCCGGCTCCGTCGGTAGCTCCGCCCGGCTGCGCCGGGGCTGGGGGCGTGCTCGGCGGCGGGATGACGCCATCGATGATTTTGCTGAGGATCCCCGGCCCGATAGTCGTCGGGAGCAGGTTCACCTCCCACTGCGAGGTGGGCTTCGGCGAGCCCATGTTGATCGACGAGGACTCGCGGTCCTGGGCGGCTACCGCGGCCGGCTGGATCCCCCGCTGCTGCAGCTGTTCCACCAGCTCGCTGCCGATCTGCGAGAGATCGGCCGCCTGGTCCAGATCCTGTCTCAGGGCGATGATCTGGTAGCCCGGCGGCGTCGCTCGGGAGAGCTGGTCGTCGAGCTTCCATCCCGCTCGCTCCGCCGCCTCGCGCGCCTCCTCGGCGTCACTCGTGGGGAGTGCCGCAAAGAAGGTGACCTCTGACCCGACCATCGTCAACCTCACTCCTCTCGCCTCGCCGCCGGTTTCACCTTAAACACTCAACTTCCGATGTCAAATGGAGATTTCTCCCGCATTGAGGCGGCGCCCCCCGAACTTCGTCAGGCCGCGGTCAGGCGGCGCAGATAACGGCGACGTGGCGCTGGTCGGTGCCGCAGCAGCCGCCGACCTCGTCGTCGATATCAGCGGCAAGAGGCCGCTACCCGGACGATGACCCTGAAGCCTCGGCGCAGCTCCCCGGACCGGATCAGCACCTGGCACCAGTGCCCAATGCGGGCACCTGCGCCTGCAGGTTGGAACGATTCTGGGCGTTAGATAATCGGTGGTGGAAGGTGCCGCATACCGCTTGGGAACGCGGGTTGCGCGCCTTCGAGCCCCCGCCCCCGCCGCTCTTCACACGCGAGAGGTCGCTGGTATGAAACCAGCCGTACCCGTGTCCTGGATCCGCGGCAGCAGAGCCGTTTCCGAGCGCATCCACATCGTCCCACGTAGCGACGGTGAGCCCGCGGGGCCACCGGCGCCCGCCTCGACCGATCAGCGCACTTCCCGGAATCCGTGGTGGCCGAAGCCGCGGGGCACGGGCTCGTGCAGGACGTAACGAACGACGGAGTAGACCCGTTCGTCGGGACCCTCGTAGATCAGCGAGCTGAGCCGCACCGAAGCGCGCGGGCGCCACGTGTGCTTGCCCTCGCGGATCTCGGCCTTGCCGACCGCATGTGCCCTCGGGCCGCCGAAGCTCTTCCATCGCAGCCCGTAGAAACCGAAGGAGCCGTGCTTGCCGAGGACGATCTTCCGCGGGCGCCTGGCGGTGCGACCGGTATTCGCGTTTCGCACCGCACGCACCTTCGGCTTGACGTCGGGCGGGATTTCACCGGGCGCCGCGACGAAGCTGGCTTCGGTGCGCGGGCAGCCCGGGAGCGTGCGTTCGACCGCCACCACCGTGCCTTCGGCTCGGTCCGCGGCGACGAAGGTGGCCTCGATCGTCTGCCCTCTCGAGTCCTCGAAGCTCCAGTGGCCGTGGGCGTCGATCGGGTCGGTGTTGGAAAGGTGGGATTCGAATACGCCGCAGAAACCCCAGCGGAAGCGGAAGTGGGCGTTGAGGACGTTGCCCTCCTCGACTTCGAAGCTCACCGGCAGGCCGGCCGAGGTGGTCGCCACCCAGCCGCCTTCGACCGGGACGATCGCTTCCGCCCTGGCGCCAGCGACGCCGCCGGCGAGGAAGAGCAGGCACCACGTCGCGGCACCGACCACGATCGGCGCCTTCGTCCGCCACCATCGCGTGAAGCTCATCGGGACGGCTCCCTTCGCCTTGCCGGTAATCCAGCCCGATCCTCTCAGACCGCCGGCCCGCTGCCAACGCCTGTTTGAGCCAGAACGTGCTCAGAGACCCGCGCAGATCGCGTAGGCCCCCACCGACCAGGCCTCGGTGAAGCCAACCGCCGACCTCGATCGCCCTCGCCTCCCACTCGAGAGGTCGCTGGCCGGAAGCCAGCCGCGCCCACCAGCTCCCCAGCCCCAGGGCGAAGGGCCTTACAACGGATCCGCTCAGCGGCGCGCGACGAGGACCGCGAAGCGATGGTCCTTGAAGAGGCAGTCCGCGTCGTCGAATCCCGCTTGGCGCAGCCAGCGGAGCTGGGACTCGACGTCGGCGCAGCGGTCGTAGGCCATCCGCTCGACGGCCCCCTCCCACTCGGCGTCGTCGGATCCGGCCTCGCGGGCGCGCCGCTCGTGCCAGGCTTCGTAGCGCTCGGTGAACAGGTCCGTGGGACCGCTGACCTGCTCGGCGTTGACGAAGACCCCACCGTCGCGCAGCTCGGCGTGAATGCGGGCGAAGAGCCCGCGCTTGTCCTCGTCGGTGAGGTGGTGGATCGCCAAGGCGGAGACGATCGCGTCCCAGGGGCCGGCGGGGAGAGGATCGGCCAGGTCCGCGCGGAGGTAGGAGGCGTTGTCGTCGCCGAGCGTCTCCCGCGCCCGCCTCAGCATCTCGCCGGCGGCGTCGGTGAGCGTCAGCGACGCCTGCGGCCAGGCGGCTCGCATGCCCGCCGACAGCAGGCCGGTCCCCGCCCCCAGGTCGAGGATGCGATCCGGGCTGCCGCCGACGAGGTCGACCGCCTCGACAGCCGTCGCGTAGAGGTCGTCATAGGGCGGGACCAGCCGCCGGCGGGCCGTGTCGTAGCCGGCCGCGTGGCGGTCGAAGATCGCTGGCGCCTGGTTCATCTTCACCTCGTTGTCTCTGTTTGATATCGCTTACAGATGTAAGTGATACTACCTTGTGGGCTAGGGGATCAGCGCGATCATCAGTCGCAGCGCCAGGGCCAGCAGGGCGACGCCGAGGATGCGGCGGATCGACGGCCCGGCGAGGCGCTGGGAGAGCCGCGCTCCCAGCTGCGCGCCCGGCAGGACCCCGACCGAGAGGGCGACGGCCCTGCGCAGGCCCTCCCCGACGGTGAGGGTGCCGCCGACCAGGTGGGTGGCGGTGGCCGTGCCCGTGATGAAGACGAGGACGAAGTGTGAGGTCGCGGTGGCGATGTGGGTGGGGAAGCCGAGGACGCCGACCATCAGGGGCACGTGCAGCACCCCGCCCCCGATGCCGAGGAAGCTGGAGAGGAAGCCGACGAACACGCTGTAGACGGTGCCGCGGGCGAGGGGGACGCGGTAGCTGTAGGAGATGCCGAGCCGGTCGACCAGGTGCCGCTCGGTGGTGACGCCGCTCGGGCAGGGTCGCTCGGCGTGCGGCGGCAGCCGCATCACGACGACCGCGGTCGCCGCCAGCACCGCCCCCATGATCGCGTCGAAGACCCGGATCGGCACGAGGTGGACGGCGAGGGCGCCGAGAACCGCCCCCGGTGCGGCCGCCACGGCGAAGCGGAGCCCGGTCCGGTAGTCGATCCGCCGCAGCCGGGCGTAAGCGATCGAGCCCGAGAGGGCGTTGAAGAAGACGACGAAGAGGCTGATCGAGGTGATCTCCGCCGCCGAGAGGGACGGGTAGACGAGCAGGAGGACCGGGGTGAGGATGAAGCCTCCGCCCGCTCCGACCAGGGTCCCGAACGCCCCGACGAAGAGCCCGAGCAAGGCGAGCAGGGCGTAGCTCAAGGCGCGGAGCTCTGGGTGCTCGAGTCGCCGCCTGCCATCGGGTTCTCGCGTCTAGCCATCGTCTTCGCTCCCTCCGATCATCGGGCAGCTACCCGGCGCCCTTGTGACGAAGCTGTAAATCGCGCCGCGGCGTCAGGAGCGGCGGTGCACGACCAGCACGGAGGTCGGCGAGTGCATCACGGTGGCGGCGGCGACGCTGCCGAGGAGGTGGCCCATCACGCCGCTGCGCTGGTGGGAGCCGATGACGATGAGGCCGGCGTCGCACTCCTCGGCGGCTTCGACGATCCCCTTCCAGGTCGGGGCGGCCTCGATCGCGAGGCTCCGGGCGCGGAAGCCGGCCTGCTCGGCCAGCGAAGCGCCGTGGGCGGCGGTCTGCTCGGCCGCTTCCCGGACCTCGTGCGCGTCGGCGGCGCGGAGCTGGCGTCCGCCGACCGGCAAGAACCCGACGTCGCCGGGCTGCCAGGCGCAGACGACCAGCGCCGCGCTGTCGGGTGCGAGCTGGACGCCGGCCCGCTCGACGGCGAAGCCGGCGAGCTCGGAGCCGTCGTAGGCGAAGACGACCGGGCCGCTCGGCTCGCTCGCGCTCCCTGCCCGCCCGCTCGGCAGCCATCCGCTCAGTCCGCCCCTTCGGTCACCGGCTCGGAACGGACGGGCGAGCGGCGGACCCGGGCCAGCAAGGGCGGCGAGTACCAGGCGGGGCCCTCGCCGCCGAGGAAGCCCTCGATGTCCGGCCGCTGCGCGCGGGCGCCGCCGAGCGCGTAGAGGGCGACGCCGACCGCCGCGCCGGCGATCGCGATGCCGAGGCCGATGTCCAGCGCCAGCGCCGTCCCGGCCTCCAGGCTGCCGCCGACGGTGGCCGCGAAGTGGGCGAAGATCGGCGCGATCATGAACGCCGCCACCGCGCGCAGCAGCTCGACGATCGCGAACACGCGCTGCAGGTTGAGGGCCCGCAGCGAGAAGCCGGCGACGAACAGCGCCGGTGCGACGGTCGCGCCGAGACCGATTCCGGTCAGCAGCGAGCCGACCAGGGTGAGCGCTTCGCTCGAGGGCACCTCGATCCGGAAGACGGCGATCCCCGCGGCGAGAAACGCCATCCCCACCAGCGGCAGGTAGTGGATCGAGCGCCGGGTGATGACCCGGCCGAGGGCGAACGCGGTGATCACGGCGCCGGCCGCCTCCGGCAGGTAGAGCAGGCCGAGGTGGAGCGGTTCGTACTCGCCCGCGAGGACGGCGGCGGTCAGCGCGGTCGCCGAGACCGATGCCGCGGCCGCGCACAGGGCCACGGTGATTCCCGCGACCGGGATCGTGCTGCCGAGCATCTCGCGGATCGTCAGCAGCGGGTTGCTGGCGCGGTACTGGTAGACGATCAGGACGACGATCGTGGCCAGGCCGCCGAGCAGCGGCAGGATCGTCAGCGGGTCGAGGAAGGCGTGGGTGAGCAGCTGCGAGGAGCCGAAGAAGGCCGCCACGCAGCCCACCGCGGCGAGGCCGAGCGCCGGCAGGTCGCGCGGCGAGTCCGGGTCGGCGGGCGGCGCGTCCTCGAAGGTCAGCAGCGCCAGCGCCAGGGCCCCCGCGGCGACCGCGGCGACGACCCAGAACAGCGGCCGCCAGGCGTCGGCTTCGGCCTGCAGCCCGCCGATCGTGGGACCGAGCGCGACCGCGCCGAAGATGCACATGTTCATGATCACCGCGGTGGTGCGCAGCTTGCTCGTCGGGTAGCCGAGGGCCAGCGGCGGCACCGCCGCGATCAGGAGCAGGCTGGTGCAGAGCCCCTGGATCACGTGGCCGGCGATGTAGACGCCGACGTTCGGCGCGGCGGCGGCGAGGACCGAGCCGACGACGAGCGCCACCGCGTAGGCGACCATCATCCGCCGCTGCGGCAGGTGCTGGGAGAACTGGACCGCGAGCACGGTGCCGACCGCGTAGGCGGCGTTGGCGAGGCCGGAGCCGAGGCTCAGCGTCTGCAGGCTGGTGTGCAGCTGTTCGGCGATGATCGGCGTCACCGGCTCCAGCGCGGCCGAGAGGGCGAGATACGGGATCAGCGCCAGCATCACCATCGCCGCCACGGCGGGGTAGCGGCCGGCGAGAGGACCCTGGCGCATCAGAGGCTCCGGCCCCGCGGCCGGCGGCGGCGTCTCATTCGGCCCCTTCCGCCGCGGCGGCACCCCAGTCGAGCTCGCCGCCGGCGAGCCGGGCCAGCAGGCCGCGCAGGGCCTCGCCCTCCTCGTGGTCGAGGTCGAAGAGGACCTCCTCGTCGATCCGCTCCACGGCGCGGTCGATCTTCCGCATCGTCTGCCGGCCTTTCCGGGTCAGCTCGAGGATGCCCCGGCGGCGGTCGGTGCGGTCGCGCCCGCGGACGATCAGATCGCGGTCCTCGAGATCGTTGAGCAGGCAGACGAGACTGCTCGCGTCCATGCAGAGGCTGCGGGCCAGCGCCTGCTGGGGGGTCGGTCCGTGCTCGCGCAGGTAGCCGAGCGCGACGAGCTGACGCTGGCGCAGACCGAGCGGCTCCAGCGCCCGCTCCAGGCGCTGGCGCACGACGCGGGCGACCCTGGCGATCAGCACCGAGGCCGACGGGGTCGCGGAGGCGAAGGCGACGGCCGGCGATCGGGCTTCTGTCGAGGTCGTTTCGATCCCGGGCACAATACAGTTTTGAAGTTCCACAATGATTTTGGGATTGAGGATGTTTTAGGAAGTAGGGACGAACGAGCAGCACGCCTCTTCGTCGCCAGCCCGCCGGCCTGCTAGAACAGGTGGATCTTGAGCAGCGGAGGAGCTCTCGGGGGCCGCGGACCGCGGCGGCGACGGGCCTCGTGCCTGGTGCTGGTCGGCGCCCTGCTCGCCCTGGCGACGGCGGCGGGACCGATCGACGCCGCCGGCGCGGCGAAGCTGGAGGCCCGCGGCAGCGTCGAACAGGTCTACGCGACCGGGGTCGGCTCGCGAGCCAAGGTGAGCCTGCTCGACCGCCGCGGCCGCACGCTGCAGACGAAGGGCGCCACCAAGCTCGGCGGCGTCCTCTTCCGCCACGTGCGCCCCGGCAAGGGCTACCGCGTCCGGGTCGGCCGGCACGGCCGCCGCTCGGGGCCGCTGCGCGTGCTGACCAAGCGGTCCGCGCCGCCCAGCACCTCGATCTACGCACAGTCGATCCCGGCCAGCGGCTACGGGTACCTGACCACCCGCGACGGCACCAAGCTGGCGATCGACGTCCACCAGCCGCAGGGCGCCGGCGGCGGGCCGACCCCGACCCTGATCGAGTACTCCGGCTACGGCTACGCGAACCCGGCCGGCCCGGAAAGCGGGCTGGCGCCGATCGCCAACCTGCTGGGCTTCGCCGTGGTCGACGTGAACATGCGCGGGACCGGCTGCTCGGGCGGCGCCTTCGACTACTTCGAACCGCTGCAGAGCCTCGACGGCTACGACGTGATCGAGACGGTCGCGCGGCAGCCATGGGTCGCCAACCACAAGGTGGGGATGATGGGGATCTCCTACGGCGGCATCAGCCAGCTGTTCACCGCGGCGACGCGGCCGCCGAGCCTGGCGGCGATCGCGCCGCTCTCGGTCCTCGACAGCACCCAGACGACGCTCTACCCGGGCGGCATCCTCAACACCGGCTTCGCCGTGCCCTGGGCCAAGGAGCGGGTCGAGGACGCGAAGCCGGCCAGCGCGAGCCATGGCCAGCGGTGGGCCTACAAGCGGATCCAGGAAGGCGACCGGACCTGCCGCAACAACCAGGCCCTGCACGCGGAGGCGGTCAACCTGCTGGCGAAGGTCAGGGCCAACAGCCACTACCGGCCCAAGGTCGCCGACCCGCTGGCGCCGCTCACCTTCGTCGACAAGATCGACGTGCCGACCTTCCTCGCCTGCCAGTGGACCGACGAGCAGACCGGGGGCCACTGCCCGGCGCTCGCCTCGCGCTTCACCGGCACCGACCGCAAGTGGTTCACCTTCACCAACGGCACCCACATCGACTCGCTCGACCCGGCGACCGCGAACCGCTGGTACGACTTCCTCGAGCTCTACGTCGCCAGGCAGGCGCCGATCGCGCACGCGGCCTCGATCCGGGCCGGCGCGTCCCTGCTCTACGCCGAGTCGATGGGGATCGGCGGTGTCAGCATGCCGCCCGACCCGGTCCAGGAAGAGCCGACCTACGCAGGGGCGCTGGCCGCTTTCGAAGCCCAGCCGCCGGTCCGCGTCGCCTTCGACAACGGCGCCGGCGGCAGCGCGCCGGGCCAGCCCCTGGCCGGCTTCGAACAGTCCTTCGCCAGCCTCCCGGTCCCGGGCACCGAAGCCCGCTCCTGGTTCCTCGCGCCCGGCGGCGCCCTGGCCGCGAAGCGGCCGGGCGGCAGCCACGCCGACCGCTTCCGCTGGAACGCCCGCGCCCTGCCGCGGACCGACTTCAGCGGCGACACCGGCGCGGGCAGCGGCGGCCTCTGGACGGCGACGCCGAGCTACCGCTGGAAGCAGAGCCCGCGCGGCAGCGCGGTCTCCTACCTGAGCGCGCCGCTGGCCGCGGACACGACCGTGATCGGCGCCGGCGCGGTCAAGCTCTGGGTCCGCTCCTCGGCCCCGAGCGTCGACCTGCAGGCGACGGTCAGCGAGGTCCGCCCCGACGGGATCGAGACCTTCGTCCAGAACGGCTGGGTCCGCGGCGACGAGCGCAAGCTGGACCGCAAGAAGAGCACCCGGCTGGAACCGGTCCTCAGCCTGCGCAAGTCGGACGTGAGGCCGCTGCCGCGCGGCCGCTTCGTCCCGGTCACGATCCCCCTCTACTACCAGGGCCACGCCTACCGGGCGGGCTCGCGGATCCGGGTGACGATCGCCGCGCCGAACGGGACGCAGCCGGTCTGGAGCTTCGCCCAGACGCGGCCCAAGGGCACCGCCAAGGTCGCGATCGCCTACTCGAAGAAGATGCCGTCGAAGCTGCTGCTCCCGGTCGTCCCCGGCGTCTCGGTCCCCACCCCCCTGCCGCCCTGCCCGGGCCTGCGCGGCCAGCCCTGCCGCCCCTACCAGCCCTTCGCCAACCTGAGCGCGCGACCCTGATCCGGGGCGGGCGAGCCGGAACCCGCCTCGAGGAGCCCGGGCCCGGCGCGCTCAGCCGAGCTCGACGCCGAGCCGTCTGTTCTTCGAGCCGACGATCTTCACCCGCGTCCGCCCCGAGATGCGGATCGCCCGGGAGGAGGTGTTCGGGCCGGTCGCCGCGGTGCTGCCCTTCGCCGACGAGGCCGAGGCGGTTCGGATCGCCAACGACACCCGGTCCGGCATCGCCGACGGCATCGTGGTCGAGCGCCCGCCGGCCTGAGGCAGAACCGGTCGAGCGCCCGCAGCGTCGTCAGGCGGAGGCGTCCGCTTCGGAACGGGCTTTGGCGAGCCCTTCCACGCCCCGTTCCGCGGCCCGTTCGACGTGGCGGCGGGCCGCGTCCTCGGCGGCGTCGGGATCGCGGCGCTCGATCGCCTCGACCACCTCCTCGATCTCGGCCAGCGTCTGCGCCGGCCGGTTCGGCTGCCCGAGCGAGGTCGCCCGCATCAGCCGCACCCGCGCCTGCAGGCCCTTGTGGATCTTGCGGATCTGCTCGTTGCCGCAGCCCTCGAGGTAGACGTCGTAATAGCGGTCCTTGGCGTCGAGCAGCGTCTGGATCCGCTGGTCGGGGGAGTCGGTTTCGGCGAATGTCTCGCGCAGGTCGTCGACCATCTGGCGCAGCGCCTCGACCTGCTCGTCGTTGGCCCGTTCGGCGAACAGCCTTCCGGCCAGGGCCTCGAGCATCGTCCGCACCTCGTAGAGGTCTTCGGCCTCTTTCTCCGTCAGCTCGACGACGACGGCGCCGCGCTGCGGGATCACGGTGACCAGCCCCTCGGCGCTCAGCTGGCGCAGGACTTCGCGAATCGTCGCTCTGGAAACTCCGGTTTTCTCGATCAGGTCGCGCTCGACCAGGCGTTCGCCCGGCCGCAGGCGGAAGTCGAGGATCGCCTCGCGCAGCACGTCGGTCGCCTGCTCGCGCAGCGGCGCGGCAACCCGCCCCACCCGGAGCGAGCCGCTGTCTGATGGGGAGGCACTCACATTGCTCACATCGACGATTATGTCAGACAGTCCGCCCAGTAGGCGAGGCGTGGAATCGTGGTCGCCGGCTCGATCGGCGGCTGCTGCATCGCAACGACATCTCCGCCCGCGATCTGCAGAGCAGCGAGTCGCTCTGGATCCAGGGGAAGGACGCCGACACCTTCTGCCCGTAAGGGCGCTGGATCACGCCCGCCGACGAGCCCCGACGCCGAAGACGATGACCGACGGAAAGAGCTCCTTCGTCCGTGTCGACCCGGGATCCGGCGAGGCCAGGCGGTGGGGCGGCTACAGCTCGATCGTCTACGACCTCGCCGTCGCCGGCGACCGCCTGCTGGCGACGACCGGTCTGGCGATGGCGGGGCCGGCGGTCTGGATGGGTGGCGAAAGCGCGACCGGCGCCGCGCCCTGGTACCGCGGCGGCTACTACGTTCCGTACACGAGCGGCGGGCGGCGGCAGCGGCGGCAGCAGATAGGCTCCGCGGTCCGATGCCCGACGAGAAGGTCCAGATCGCCTCGCTGAGGCCCGACGAGGAGAACTTCTTCCAGACGCTGCGGCGCGAGCTCGGCGTCACCAGCTTCGGGATCAACCTGCTGACGCTGGCGCCGCGCAAACGGCTGCGCGTCCACCTGCACGAGCGCCAGGAGGAGGTCTACCTGGTCATCGAGGGCGAGCTGACGCTGATCGTCGAGGGCGAGCCGCGGGTGCTCGGCGTCGGCGACCTCGCCCGCGTCGCCCCCGAGGCCCGCCGCCAGCTGACCAACCCGGGCGACGGCCGCACCGTCGTCCTCGCCCTCGGCGGCGCCGGCGAGCACGAAAGCCGCGACGCCCGCGCCTGGACCGACTGGGACGAGGAGGGCGAGGGCCGCTCCCCCCAGGAAGTGCCGCATCCGCCCGACCTCTCCTAGCCTCGCCGCCGCGCAGTTGCACCAGGGGCCGATCGGGCCTACTGTCAGTACATGAGCTCGGGAGGCTCGACCACGGCGAACGTCCGCAGGGCGTACCAGCCAAACGACCGCGTGCGCCTGGCCAGCGACGTGGCGACGCTGTGCGCGGTCGGCCTGCTGATCGGGGTGCTCGGCTCGGCGGTCACCTGGTGGGACCGCTCGGCCCTGTTCGACCTCGCCGAGAGCTCGCGCCAGGTGGTCAAGCTCGGCCCCGGCTACCTGTTCGGCCCGCTCGCGATCCTCGTCGCGCTGCCGCTCGTCTTCGGGCGCCGCCGTCAGGTCGCCCTGCAGCGCTGGTACCGCAGCCGCATCGCCCTCGCCTGCCTGCTCTGGGTCTCGGGCCTCGTCGTCCTCGTCGACAAGGTCTCCGGGCTCGACTCCGGCTACGCCGTCCAGCCCGGCGCCTACATCGCCGCCGTCCTCATCCTGGTCGGGCTCGCCGCGACGCTGGCGATGTGGCCGAGCGGGCTGCGCAAGGTCGAGGTCGACCCCGCCGGCCGCGTGCGGGAGGCGGAGGCGAGCGTCGCGTAGTCGCCGAGATCTAATCCTCCAGGCCCGGGCGCCGGCGCGCCCGCTTGCGCTCCCCCTGGCGCCGCTTGCCCTCCAGCCGCTTGCGCCGCGCGGCCGCGGTCGGCCGCGTCGGGCGGCGCTTGCGGGGGACGCGCAGCGCGGCGGCGATCTTCTCGGCCAGCCGCTGCAGCGCCAGCTCGCGGTTGCGCGCCTGGCCGCGGGCCTCCTGGGAGACGGCGGTGAGCACCGGGCCGGCCCGCTCCAGCAGCCGCGCCCGGCGCGCCTCGTCGAGCGACGCCGAGGCGAGGACGTCGAACACCGCTTCGACCCGCGAGGCGGTGACGTTGGCGTGCTGGCCGCCCGGCCCCGAGGAGCGGCTGGTCCGCAGCTCGATCTCCGACAGCGGGATCGCCAGGCCCGGCTCGATCTGCAGCTCCTCGGCCATCGCCAGCCCGCGGCTCAGCCGGCCAGCTCGGGGATGTGGCGCTCGAGGTGGGTGGTGATCGTCTGCCGCACCCAGCGCTGCGTCTCGGCGTCGGCCATCCGGTAGCGGCCGAGCAGCATCTTCTGGTCATCGAGCGGCAGGCCGGCGATCTCCCAGCGCACCGCGAGCCGCTCGAAGAGCAGCTCCGAGCGCCGCCGCCAGGCATCCTCGAGGCTGGTCGCGTCGCCGCCCGGCGGCTCGCCGATCTTGGCGATCGTCCCCGCGCTCAGCGATTCGCGCAGGGTGAGCACGTTGCCCGCCGGATCCGTGTAGTCGACGGTCGGCGCCTGCGGCCGCGGTCGTCGCTGCTTCGGCTTCCTGCGCTTCGCCATGCCCCGAGTCTGCCAGCCGCGCCCGCCGGCGCGGGCGCTCCGCCGCCGCTCAGAACAGCCGGTAGCCCTGCTTGCTGATGAAGAAGCCGCGCCCGTCGCCGTCGTCGAGACATTCGACTCCGTCCTGGCGGCTGTGGCAGGTGAAGTCGCCGGCGTGGATCTCCGCGCCGTAGGCGAGGACCCGTGCTTCGGGGTTGAGGGCGGTGTCGCCGGCGCAGACCACCTGGGCGGGACCGCGCTGCCCGACTTCGAGGCCCTGCCCGGAGTCGACCTGCGACGGGCAGCCTTCCGGCCGCGGCGCCGACCATTCGCGTTCGGCGATGTCGCAGCGGGCGCCTTCGGGGCCGACGTAGCAGCCGATGTTCCCGGACGGGCTCTGGAAGCCTTCCAGCCCCCCGGCCGCGGCCTTGGCGCTTTCGTCGCCGCCAGCCCGGACGCCGCCGGGTTCGGCTTCTTCGGCCCCGCGCGGTCCGGGGGTTTCGCCGGTCGATTCGGTGCCGGCCTCCGGCGCCGAGCTGGTTTCGCCCTCGGTGACGGTCTCGATCACCGTCGTCGTCCCGCCGCCGCAGGCGGCGAGCAGCAGCGAGAGCAGGGCTCCGGCGAGCGCCAGGCGGAGGGTGGACGAGAGGCTCAAAGCGCGTCTATCTTCGCAGCAAGGTCGAAGTCGGCGGCGGTCAGCCCGCCCTCGGAGTGGGTCGAGATCGTCACCGTCACCGTGTCCCAGGAGATCGCCAGGTCGGGATGGTGGTTCATCTCCTCCGCCGGCGCGACGAGGCCGTCGACGAAGGCGACCGAGCCGACGAAGTCGCCGCGCTCGAAGCGCTTCTCGATCGCCGCGCCGGCCCGCGACCAGCCCGGCAACCCGGCGAGCCGGACCTCGATCTCCGCGTCGCTCAGCAGCGCCATCGCCCCCATGCTGGCAAAGGTCCCCGCCCGCGCGCAACCCGCGACGAAGGATTTGCAGAGTTAGCACTCGTCGCAGACAACACGTTGCGTCTATCTCCGTAGGGTGGAACCATGGAGCTGATGACCTGGACCGACGAGAGGCTCGCCGAGCGCTTCGACGCGATCGACCACCGCTTCGGCGACGTGAACCGCCGCATCGACGACCTCGCCCAGCGCATCGAGATCCGGGCCGACGAAACGGACCGGCGGATCCGGGAGTCGGCCGAGCGGATGGAGGTCATCGCGGTCGAAACCGAGCGGCGGATCCGGGAGTCGGCCGAGCGGATGGAGGTCATCGCCGTCGAAACCAACCGCCGGATCGACGCAACGAACGTCCGGATCGACGAAACGAACACTCGGATCGAGAGGCTCGAGGACGGGATGGCCCGGCTGCAGACGACGCTGAGCCGCGGCAACCTCGGCGTCATCTTCGCCCTGATCGGCGTGATCGGCGCGATCCTCGCCAAGGGCGGCTGACGTCGCCGGCGCCGTCCGCCACGGGCCGGCCTCAGCCTCCGATCGGCAGCCGCGGGCTGGCGCCCCAGAAGACCACCGTGCCGAGCATGCCGAGGATGTGGACGGCGACGATGTTGAAGACCATCGATTTGGCGGTCGCCGTCCCCACCCCGACCGGGCCGCCGGAGGCGGTGTAGCCGTAGTAGGCCGAAGACGACGATCACCGTCGCCATCGCCATCCCCTTGATCAGGCTGTAGAGGACGTCGGTGGGGTCCTGGAACATCCAGAAGATCAGCGTGTAGCCGCCCGAGGAGACGTCGCCGATCTGGTCGACGACGGTGAAGTAGCTGCCCGCGTACATCACCGCGATCCCGACCATGTAGACCAGCGGCAGCACGAGCCAGGCCGCCAGCAGGCGGGTGGCGCAGAGGAAGGTGACCGGCGGCACGCCCATCACTTCCAGCGCGTCGATCTCGTCGGAGATCCGCATCGCCCCGATCTCGGCGACGATCCCGGTCCCGACCTTGGCCGAGAGGATGTAGCCGAAGGCGTAGGGCATCGCCTCGCGCAGGTCGCAGAAGGCGGCGAAGAGGCCGGCGTAGGCGGGCGCGCCCTGGGCGCGGAAGAAGTAGGCGCCCTGCAGCCCGCACTGCAGGCCGAGGACGAAGACGAAGGCCCAGATGATCAGCGCCGAGCCGAGGATCAGGATCCCGGCCTGGCGGATCGTCTCGCCGAAGAAGCGCAGCGCCCGGCCCGACCAGACGAGGCCGGCGAGGCGCGATGCCGAAGCGGGCGATCTCGCCGAAGGCGTCGAGCCAGCCGCGCGGGATCTCCAGCCAGCGCCATGCTCACCGGATCGTCTGCAGCTCGCGGGTTGGTGGCGAGCAGGATCGCGGTGAAGACGTAGTTGAAGAAGAACACCCCCATCAGCGTGATCACCACCGCCTGGTTGACCGCGCGGCCGACCCCGGCGGCGCCGCCCGAGGCGGTCATCCCCTTGTAGGAGCAGACGACGGCGATGATCGCGCCGAAGCAGGTGCACATCGCGACCGAGCCGGCGACGTCGAGCACCGAGGCGTTGGAGAAGAGCGTGGCGAAGAAGCCGCCCAGCGTCTGGTGGTAGATCAGCTCGGCGGCGATCCCGGCGGTGAGGCCGAAGACGATCGCGAAGACGTCGAGCAGCGCGGTGACCAGCATCAGCGCCAGGAAGCGCGGCACGACCAGGTTCTTGACCGGGTCGACGCCGAGCACCTGCAGCGCGTCGAGCTCCTCGCGGATCTTGCGGGCGCCGAGGTCGGCGGTGATCGCGGTGCCGGCGATGCCGCTGACGACCACCGCGGTGACCAGCGGCCCGATCCAGCGGATCGCGGTGAGGACGAAGAAGCCGCCGAGCCGGTCGAGCGCGCCGAAGACCTGCAGCGGCCCCGCCGCCTGCAGCCCGGGAGTGTTCTAGTCAACTGGCACAGTGGCGAACTACGGCGTCAGCACGATCTTCAGCGCTTCGCGGCGGTCGAAGATCCGGTACGCCTCGGCGGCCTCGTCGAGCGGCATGTGGTGGGAGACGATCGGGCCCGGGTCGAGCCTGCCGGCCTCGATCAGGGCGAGGACGCGGTCGATCTGGGCGAGCACGTTGGCGACGCCGAGCCGCAGCTGCAACCCCTTCAGCCAGGCGAGACCGAGCGGGATCTCGGCCTTCCCCGCGTAGGCGCCGATTCCGGAGACGACGCCGGCATCGCGGGTGAGGCTGACCGCCATCGCCAGCGGCTCGGGGTTGCCGACCGCGTCGACGCTGAGGTCGACGCCGGTGCCGCCGGTCGCCGCCCGGATCTCCCGCTTCGGGTCCTGCTCGGTCAGGTGGACCGGCGTCGCGCCGAACTCGGCCGCCATCGCCAGCCGCGGCTCGACGCTGTCGATCGCGAAGACCTCGGTGGCGCCGCTCGCCAGCGCCGACTGCACCGCACAGAGGCCGACCGGGCCGAGGCCGAGGACGGCGACCGCATCGCCGGCCCGGATGCCGCCGTGGGCGACCGCGTGGAAGCCGGTGGCGAGCACGTCGCCGGCGAAGAGGGCGACGTCGGTCGAGACCGAGTCGGGCACCCGGCGCAGGTTCATGTTCGCGTGCGGCACCAGGACCTGCTCGGCCTGCGCCCCCTCGAGGTTGCCGAGATGGGTGCCGTGGCCGAAGGTGCGGACGTTGGCACAGCGGTGGTAGTCGCCGCGCAGGCACGGCGCGCAGGTGCCGCAGGCGGTGACGAAGGACGCGACGACGCGGTCGCCGACGGCGACCCGCTCGACCTCCGCGCCGGCGGCGATCACCGTGCCGACCAGCTCGTGGCCGATCGTGAAGCCCGGCTCGACCGGCACGCGGCCGTGGTAGATGTGGAGGTCCGAGCCGCAGACCCCGCACGCCTCGACCTGGACGATCACGTCGTCGGCCGCGGTCAGCTCCGGCTCCGGCTTCTCCTCGACCCGCACCTGCTCGTTCCCCTGAAAGGTGACCGCCCGCACGAGCGGAACCTATCGCGCGGGGCGCGGCGCGGCGAGGGTCGTGGAGATGGCGAGGGCGAGGGACGGCGAGGGACGGGGCCCGGCGAGGCACGCCGAGGGACGGGGGCTTGTCCGGAGGGGTGGGGTGACCCTCTGCCGAAGACCGTCGCGCAGCTGGGGCCGGGGCGAGGGCTCAAGCGGCCGCGCATAGCCTTCGTCAGAGGGTCACCCCACCCCTCCCAACGGATCGGGTCCCGAGCTTCGCAACCCCAGCAGGCGCCGCCGAGCGAGCCCTGGGCCAGAGCTTCCAGGGTCCCGGAGCTCCCCGTCTCTCGGAAAGCTCCCAAGGGACCATGGCTGCCGTCTCTCGAGAAGCTCCCGAGGGACGAGGCCTCGCCCTCTCTCGGGAAGCTCCCAAGGGACGAGAGCGTCGATCGCGTGGTTCCTTATGGACGCTGAGGGTCCGAAGGGAACCACGGGATCGGGATCTCGGCCTGGCTTGCCGGGTCGTGGTTCCTTTTGGACCGTATGGGTCCAAAAGGAACCACGGGATTGGGGGGACGGGGGGCTTTGCGGGGGCTGGGGCGCTTTCGTCCCTCGCAGGGCTCGGTCCGTTGGGGAGGGTCGGGGGAGCCTCTGGGCGGCTTGTGGCCTGAGGTCGGGCGGTTCTCGGACGGGGGGAGCGCGATCCGCCCGAAGGTCTGAGCGTGAGGGTCACCCGAGCCTCCCCGGGCAGACCCCCGAACCCTTGCCCGGAGCCCTCGCCCGGAGCTCTCAGGCGCTGACGCCCGCTACCTGGAACCTGCTCTGACCGGCGCTCCCCGGGCTGGCCGTCTCGGCGATCCGCGCCTCCAGCGCCAGCTCCTTCTCGAAGTCCGCCGCCTCGCCGTGCTGGAAGGAGACGTCTTTGCCCTCGAGCAGCTCGATGAAGACCTCGACCAGGCGTGCGTCGAGCTGTTTGCCGGCGACGCGGCGCAGCTCCTGGATCGCGTCGTAGCTCGACATCGGGGTCCGGTAGGAGTCGCGGGCGGTCATCACGTCGTAGGTGTCGGCAACCGAGATGATCCGCGCCAGCTCCGGAATTTCGTCGCCGACCAGGCCGCGCGGATAGCCTTTGCCGTCGATCCGCTCGTGGTGGGCGAGGATGATCTCCGCCACCGGCCCGTAGCCGTCGAGCGAGGAGACGACGCGCGCGCCCTGCTGCGGATGGCGTTTGATCAGCATCCAGTCCTCGTCGGTGAGCGGCACGTTGGCCTTGAGGATGCGGTCGGGAAGGATGAACTTGCCGATGTCGTGCAGCAGCGCGGCGATGTGGACCAGCTCCTCCTCGCGGCGCGAGTAGCCGGCGCGCTGGGCGATCGCCCGCGAGTAGCGGGCGACGGCGGCGGAGTGGCGGGCGGTCATCTGGTCGCGCAGGTCGAGCGTGCGCAGCATCGCGCTCAGCATCCCGACCTGGAAGCTGGCCAGCTGCTTCGAGCGCAGCTCGAGCTCCTCGGCCCGCTCCTGGGAGACCAGCAGGGCGCCGAGCAGGTACTGGAAGGTGATCAGGACGATGCCGAACAGGGCGATCGCGCCAAGGCCGACTTTGACGTAGAGGTAGGCGATGCCAACCGCCATCAGCGCCGCCGCGAGCTCCGAGGGAAGGACCGGCAGGAAGGCGTTGCGCACCTTCGCGATGAAAGAGCTGCGTCCGATGTAGCAGGAGTAGGACGCGATCAGCGTGAAGTTGATGACCAGGGCGAGCCCGAAGGTGGCGAGGATCAGGGCGTAGTAGGCGGGGTCCCCGCTGGTGATCCCGGCGCTGGTCGTGACCCAGTGGAAGGCGAGGCCGCTGACCAGGGGGAAGGTCGCGAACGTGAGGAGGTTGTTGAGGATGTAGTGGGGGGCGATCCGCTCGCTGCCGATCAGGCCGACCGCGACGGCAACGACCCCGATCACCGCCGCGGGCGGGCCGCCCAGCAGGACCATCGCCAGCACGTTCGGCAGGAAGCTGCCCGAGAGTTTCAGCCGCTGGCTGGTGCTGATCGCGGTCAGGTCGCTGATCGCCGAGAAAGTGAGCAGCAGCCCGAACAGGCCGAGGTCCCAGTTCGCCGTGCCGGCGGTGAGGACCCCGACGACCACGGCCGCGAGAAGTCCGGTCGCTTGGACGGCGATGACCAGCTTGCTGGGACGACTACTATCCATCTGCAGATTGTTTCGGCGCCGGAGAGCGCCTTCCTTAGGCAGGGTTTCCGTGGGAGACAGAGGTTCCCTGCGCTGGGGTTTACGAGCCTATGCGCGGACTAGCTGATCGGTGAAATTAGCCTGCTCACAGCACCCTTACAAGCGCCATGGCCATATGACCGGTCTCGTGCAAAACCCCCGAAAACGGCGAAAGGCACCCTCAGGGTGCCTTTCGAAACTGCAAATGAATGGGGCTGCCGGTGTCTATCCGTCGCCCCGCTGAAGATCTAGTGACGCCAAGACATGCCCAGGCCCTCCTTTATCGCTGAAGCCCTTTGCTGTGCGCTTCCGACGCAGAACTTGCTTAGGTGCTGCACAGGTTTTAGCACAACTTCGCGGAAACTTGTGCATCTGCAGGAAAAGTTGTGCAGAAGTCGTACAACCCTCCATGGCGGATGCGTAGCCCTGGCCTGACCGACCCCCTGCGGCGAAAGCCGTTCCGACGCCTGGCGGCCAGCTACGCGGTCAACGAGCTCGGCGACTGGATGGGCATCGTCGCCCTCTCGGTCCTCGTCTTCGAACGCACCGACAGTGCCCTGGCGACGGCCGGCCTCTTCCTCGGCACCCGCTTCCTCCCCGCCCTGCTGGCGCCGCTGCTCGTCACCCGCAGCGAGCGGCCGCCGCCGCGCTTCGCGCTGCCGGTGATCTACTGCGGCGAGGCCGCCGCGTTCGCCGGTCTCGCCCTGCTCGCCGACCACTTCTCGCTCGCCGCGGTGATCGCGCTGGCGACGGTCGACGGCGCCCTCGCCCTCACCGGGCGCTCGCTGACCCGGGCGGTGGTCGTCGCGCTGCTCGAGCCGACCGGCGAGCTGCGGGCCGGCAACGCCCTGCTCAACGTCGCCTTCACCGCCGGGGCCGCGGTCGGCCCGGGCCTCGCCGGGCTACTCGTCGGCGGCTTCGGCGTGCAGTCCGCGCTGCTGCTCGACGCCGCCTCCTTCTACGCGGTGGCGGTGATCCTCTTCACCGCCGGCCACCTCCCCCAGGCCGAGCCGGAACCGGGGCAGATGCGCGAGCGGGTCCGCGCCGGCATCGCCTACCTGCGCGAGAACAAGACCGTGCGCCGCCTGCTCACCGCGCAGGGCGTCGCCTTCGTCTTCTTCGCCGCCGTGGTCCCGATCGAGGTCATCTACGCCAAGGAAACGCTCGGCACGAGCGACTCGGGCTTCGGGGTGCTGCTCGCCAGCTGGGGCATCGGCATGGTGGCCGGCAGCCTGATCTTCGCCGGCGTCCGCCGCGCGCCGCTTCCGTTCCTGCTTCTCTTCGGCACCCTCGCCGTCGGCGGCGGCTACCTGGGGATGGCGGCGGCCCCGACCCTCGCCTGGGCCTGCGCCGCCTCGGTCCTCGGCGGCGCCGGCAACGGCGTCCAGTGGGTGACCGCGGTGAGCGCGATCCAGGAGCTGACGGCGGCCGAGATGCAGGCCCGGGTGATGAGCGTGCTGGAGTCGGTCGGGGCCGCGATGCCCGGCGTCGGCATCATCGTCGGCGGCGTGATCACCGCCGTGCTCGACCCCCGCGCGGCCTTTCTCTTCTCCGGCGCCGGCATCATCCTGATCGTGCTGATCTTCGCTCCGCTGCTGGGAAGGAATTGGTCCAGCCGGGGCGTAAGGGAGGATCTGCTGGGAATTGACGGGGGCAACGACGTTGTGCTGGAGTTGATTCCCGGCGGCCCGCACCCGAAGCTGGACCCGGAGGCTGAACCTTGAAGAAGCGAACGCTGATCGCCACCGCACTCGGAATTGCAGCGGTTCTTTCGATTGCACTGGTCGCCTGCGGCGGCGGCGGGTCGAGCTCCGGCGGCGAAGGCAAGGAAGGCGGGACGCTCAACATCACCTATGCCTCCTCGCCGGAAGCGATGGACCCCGCCCTCGCCTACTCCGCGGAAGGCTGGACGGCGATGGGCGAGGTCTACATACCCCTGCTGACCTACAAGCACGCCGAAGGCGTCGAAGGCAGCGAAGTCGTCCCCGGCCTGGCCAAGGAAATGCCGGAAGTCAGCAACGACGGCAAGACCTACACCCTCGTCCTCCGGCCCGGCCTCAAGTACTCCGACGGCAAGCCGGTCAAGGCCTCCGACTTCACCTACACGGTCGAACGGCTGCTCAAGCTCAACTCCCCCGGCTCGCCCTTCTACACCAGCATCGTCGGCGCCGAAAAGTTCGCCGAAACCAAAAAGGGCGGCATCCCCGGGATCAAGACCGACGACAAGACCGGCGAAATCACGATCGAGCTGGAACAGCCCCGGGGAACCTTCGACAACGAGCTGGCGATGCTGTTCGTCGCCCCGGTGCCCGCCGGGACCCCGGCCGAAGACCTCTCCGCCAACCCGCCGCCGGGCACCGGCCCGTACATGATCACCAAGTCCCAGCCGGGCCGCGGCTGGGAATACGCCCGCAACCCCTACTGGGCCAAAGCCAACTCGGAGGCGATGCCGGAATACCCCTCCGGCCACGTCGACGCCGCCAAGGTGACGGTGATCCACAACGCGCAGACCCAGGTCAGCGACGTCGAACAGAACAAGTTCCAGTGGATGGAGAACCAGGTTCCGCCGAGCAGCCTCCCGCGCGTCAAAGAAAAGTTCGAAGGGACCCAGCTGCGGATGCAGGAGACGAACAGCACCTACTTCTTCTGGATGAACACGGAAAAGGCGCCGTTCGACGACGTCAAGGTCCGCCAGGCGGTCAACTACGCGATCGACCCCGCCGCCCTGGAACGGATCTACGCGGGCACGCTCACCGCGACCCAGCAGATCCTGCCACCGGGCATGCCCGGATACGAAAAATACGAACTGTATCCGCACGATCTCGCCAAGGCGAAGGAACTGATCAAGGAAGCGAACCCCTCCGACCGCGACATCACGGTTTGGACCGACGACGAACCGGAAAACAAAGAAGCGGCCGAATACTACAACGACGTTCTGCAAAAAATCGGCTTCAGCACCAAGCTGAAAGTGCTCGGCGGCGACACCTACTTCAACGTCGTCACCAACCAGTCGACGCCGAATCTCGACACCGGCTGGCTCAACTGGTTCCAGGACTACCCGCACCCCAACGACTTCTTCCAGCCGCTGCTTTCGGGCGAAAGCATCATGCCGGTCCACAACCAGAACCTGGCCGACATCAGCGTGCCGGAACTCGACCAGGAAATCACCAAGCTCGGCGAAGAAGTGCTGGGGCCCGAACAGGAAAAGGCCTACGCCGAACTTGACAAGAAGTACATGGAACTGGCGCCCTGGGCGCCCTACGGAAACCGGACGCTGACCACGTTCGTCTCCAGCGCGATCAACCTGGAAAGCGTGATCTTCAACCCGACGCTCGGCCAGTTCCTGACCAGCTTCGAATTCAAGGAATAGGCAGCGGGAGACTGGCCACCGGTGAAGTGACGACGAGCAGCGAGGGCGAGGCGGGCCGTGGCGATCGCGGCCCCTGGGGCCTCGCGGCGCGGCGCTTCCTGCGCAACCGGGTCGCGGTCGCCTTCGTCGCGGTCTTCGCGCTGATCGTCGCCTTCGTCCTGGCGGCGCCGCTGTGGGCAGACCACGTCGCCCACACCGGCCCCAACCAGACCCACACGCTGGAGAAGCTGCACGTCGGCGGCGAAGCGCGCGAAGTCGTCTCCGTCGAAGGCAGGCCGATCGGCCCGCAGTGGTTCGAAGCCGGCGGCAAGTTCTTTCTCGGCGCCGACAGCCGCCTCGGCCGCGACGAGATGGTGCGGCTGATGTACGGCGGGCGCACCTCGCTGCTGATCGGCATCGTCTCGGCGCTGCTGACGACCGCGGCGGCGATCGTCCTCGGCCTGCTCGCCGGCTACTTCGGCGGCTGGGTCGACGCGGTGATCGCCCGCACCCTCGACGTCCTCTGGTCGCTGCCGGTCTTCCTCGTCGGCCTGGCGCTCGGCGTCTCGCTGGCGGTCGGCGGCCTGCAGCTGGGACCGCTCGAAGTCTCCGGCGGCTCGCTCCTGATCCCGATCCTGGTGATCAGCGTCTTCACCGTCCCCTACGTCGCCCGGCCGGTCCGCGGCGAAGTGCTCGCGCTCAGGCGGGAGGAGTTCGTCGAGGCCGCAGTCGCGCAGGGGGCCGGGCCGCTGCGGGTGATGTTCGGCGAGATCCTGCCCAACCTCGCCTCGACCGTGATCGTCTTCTTCGCCCTGATGGTCGCCAACAACATGCTGTTCGAGGCCGGTCTGTCGTTCCTCGGTGCCGGCGTCCAGCCGCCCAACTCCTCCTGGGGGACGATGATCACCATCGGCGTCGAACTGCTGAACACCCAGCCGCTGCTGGCGCTCGCCCCCGGAGCGATGATCATGCTCACCGTGCTCTCGGTGAACATCATCGGCGACGGGCTGCGCGACGCGCTCGACCCGCGGGCGAAGGTTCGACTCGAGGCGCGCGCCGGAGCGGTCGAGCCGGAGGGGACCGCGGTCTGATGGGGCGCTTCGTGGTCAGGCGGCTGCTGGGGATGGTCGCCGTGCTCTTCGCCGTCTCGGTGCTCCTCTTCCTGATCTTCAACGTGATCCCCAACTCGAACCCGGCGGAGCGGCTGGCCGGCAGGAACGCGACGCCGCAGCTGATCCACAGCATCGAAGAAGAATGGGGCTTCGACGAGTCGCTGCCGCAGCAGTACGCGACGATGATGAAGAAGGTCTTCACCGGCGAACTGACCGGCTACTCGCCGCGGATCCCGGTCGGCGAAGAAATCGTCAACGGGATCCCGGCGACGGTGTCGCTGAGCGTCGGGGCGGCGGTGATCTGGCTCTTCTTCGGCCTGCTGCTCGGCTACCTCTCGGCGATCCGCGCCGGCGGCTGGCTCGACCGGATCCTCACCGGCGTCTCGGTCGCCGGCATCTCGATACCCGTCCTGCTGCTGGCGCCGCTGCTGATCTACTTCCTCGCCGAAAAGCTGAAGCTGTTCCCGAACGGCGGCTACGTCGGCCTCGGCGAAGACCCATGGGGATGGTTCACCCACCTGATCCTGCCCTGGTTCACGCTCGCGACCCTGATGATCGGCTTCTACAGCCGCGTCCTGCGCGCCAACATGCTCGACGCGATGAACGCGGACTACGTGCGGACGGCCCGGGCCAAGGGCCTCGGCGAGCGCCAGGTGATGATCCGCCACGTGCTGCGCAATTCGCTGATCCCGATCGTCACCCTGTTCGGGCTCGACTTCGGCGCGACGATCGGCGGCACGGCGATCATCACCGAAACGCTCTACACGATCGACGGCGTCGGGCTCTACGCGGCCGGCGCCGTGGGCCGCTTCGAACTGCCGCCGGTCATGGGCGTCACCCTCTACGGCGCCTTCTTCGTCGTCTTCGTCAACACCGTGGTCGACATCGCCTACGCGTACCTCGACCCGCGGGTGCGACTGGGGGAGTCGGCCGCGGCATGAGCGCCCCGCTGCTCAGCGTCCGCGACCTGCGGGTCGGCTTCGCCACCGAAGCGGGCCTGGTGCAGGCGGTCGACGGGGTCAGCTTCGAGGTGCGGCCGGGGGAAGTGCTGGCGGTCGTCGGCGAGTCGGGCTCGGGCAAGAGCGTCGCGGCGCAGACGATCGTCGGCCTCACCAGGTCGCGGAACGCGCGGATCGAGGGCTCGGTCGAGCTGGCGGGCGAGGAGCTGACCGGGGCGAGCGACGCGACGCTGCGGCGGCTGCGCGGCGACCGGGTGGCGATGGTCTTCCAGGACCCGATGACCTCGTTCAACCCGGTCTACCGGATCGGCCGGCAGATCGGCGAGGCGATCGCCGCCCACCGCGACGGCGTCTCGCGGGCCGAGGCGCGAGCGCAGGTGGTGGAGCTGCTCGGCGCGGTCGGCATCCCCGACCCCGAGCGTCGCGTCGACGACTACCCGCACGAGTTCTCCGGCGGGATGCGGCAGCGGGCGATGATCGCGATGGCGCTGGCGCTCGAACCGGACCTGCTGATCGCCGACGAGCCGACGACGGCGCTCGACGTCACGATCCAGGCCCAGATCCTGGCGTTGATCGAGAAGCTGCACCGCGAGCGCGGCCTGGCGACGATCCTGATCACCCACGACCTCGGGGTCGTCGCCGAAGTCGCCGACCGGGTGCTGGTGATGTACGCGGGGCGGGTGGTCGAGGAGGGGACGCTCGACGAGATCTTCTACGACCCCCAGCACCCCTACACCTGGGGCCTGCTCGGCTCGCTGACCCGGATCGACCGGCCGCGGCCGCGGCGGCTGCCGCAGATTGGCGGCGCCCCGCCCTCGCTGCTGGCGCTGCCCGACGGCTGCGCCTTCCGGCCCCGCTGCCCGCACGAGTTCGACAAGTGCTCGGAGCTGCCGGAGCTGAGCGAGCGGCTGACCGAGTCGCCGCGCCATTGCGACCGCTGCTGGCTGACGCCCGCGCAGAAGCGCTCCAAGCGCCAGGTCGGCGGCCGGATCGGCCTGGAGGCGCCGGCCTGATGGCGGAGCAGCCGCTGCTCGAGGTCACCGACCTGGTCAAGCACTTCCCGGTCAAGCGCGGGGTCCTGATCGGCCGCGAGGTCGACCGGGTCCGGGCCGTCGACGGGATCAGCTTCTCGATCCCGCGCGGCACGACGCTGGGCCTGGTCGGCGAGTCGGGCAGCGGCAAGTCGACCGCCTGCCGCGCGGTGCTGCAGCTGATCGAGCCGACCTCGGGCTCGGTGAAGTTCGAGGGGCGCGAGATCGCCGGCCTCTCGCGGCGGGCGATGCGACCGCTGCGCCGCCAGATGCAGATGATCTTCCAGGACCCCTTCGCCTCGCTCAACCCGCGCAAACGGGTCGGTCAGATCGTCGCCGACCCGCTCCGGCGGCAGGGCGTCGCGAGCGGCGCCGAGCGGCGGCGGCGGGTGCAGGAGCTGCTGGAGCGGGTCGGGCTGCAGAGCGAGCACTACAACCGCTTCCCGAACGAGTTCTCCGGTGGCCAGCGGCAGCGGGTCGGGATCGCCCGGGCGCTGGCGCTGGAGCCGAAGCTGGTGATCTGCGACGAGCCGGTCTCGGCGCTCGACGTCTCGATCCAGGCCCAGATCGTCAACCTGCTCGACGACCTGCAGGACGAGCTCGGCCTCACCTACCTGTTCGTCGCCCACGACATCGGCGTCGTCCGCCACGTCGCCGACCGGATCGCGGTCATGCACGACGGCAAGATCGTCGAGCAGGGCAGCGCCGACCAGGTCTGCGAGCGGCCGACCGACCCCTACACGAAGGAGCTGCTGGCGGCGGTGCCGATCCCCGACCCGCGCGAGAGCCGCGAGCGGCGCCAGGCGGCGGGCCGGGCCGGCGGCGCAGGGTAGCCTGCGGGCAGCGTGAGCCTCCCCCTCGCCCCGCCGATCAAGCCGCAGCTGGCGCTGACCCGCAAACAGCTGCCGACCGGCGAGGAGTGGGCCTACGAGCCGAAGCTCGACGGCTTCCGGGCGATCGTCTTCGTCGACGGCGAGGACTTCTACGTCCAGTCGCGCGGGGGCAAAGAGCTGGCGCGCTACTTCCCGGAGCTGCGCTTCGCGCCCGGGCGCTGGGTGCTCGACGGCGAGCTGGTGATCCGCGACGAGGACGGCAACCTCGCCTTCGACCTGCTGCAGGAACGGATCCACCCGGCGCAGTCGCGGATCGAGCTGCTCGCGCGCGAGATCCCGGCGGAGTACGTCGCCTTCGACCTGCTCGCCGAGGGCGACGAGGTGCTGCTCGAGGCGCCGCTGGCCGAGCGGCGGCGGCGACTGGGGGCGATCGCCGAGCGGGCGGGCCTGGAGCTGACGCCGCTGACCGCCGACACCGAGCAGGCGGAGCGGTGGCTGGGCAGCATCGAGGGCGTGATGGCGAAGCAGCTCGACGCGCCCTACCTGCCGGGCAAGCGCAAGGGGATGGCCAAGGTCAAGCGCGAGCGGACGATCGACTGCGTGGTGATGGGCTGGCGGCCGGGCAAGGAGCAGGGCACGGTCGGCTCGCTGATCCTCGGCCTCTACGACGGCGGCGAGCTGCGCAGCGTCGGCCACATCTCCGGCTTCAGCGCCGCCGCCAAACGCAGCATGCGGGAGATGCTGGCGCCGCTGGAGACGGGAGAGAGCGGCAGCGCCGAGCCGAGCCGCTGGACCGGCGGCCGCGACCTCGAGTGGGTGGCGCTGCGGCCGGAGCTGGTGATCGAGGTGGGGTACGACCACGCGGCGGGGGGACGGATCCGGCACGGGGCGCGATTCCACCGGTTCCGGGACGACAAGGACCCGGCGGAGTGCCGGTTCGAGCAGCTGGACGAAGGCAAGGTCCCCTAGACAGAGGGCTCCGGGGCGGCGGGTCCTGCCTCCGGTGGACACCACTGCGGGCGAGGCTTACGTCCTCGCGGTGTCCACCGAAGTCACCCACCGCCAGGAACCGCTCTGCCCAGCCGCTGTGGCTCCGGCCGGGGCTCAGAAGAGGCGGTCCTGGGTTGAGCTTGGGGCTGGCGCCTCGGGCGTGCGCGTGGGCTTCGGACGCGCTGCTCTGTCCCGGCCCCAGCCCCTCACGGCTCGGGTCGCGTGCCTGCGGTCCTCGGGGCGCATGTTGGCTCGGTCGCCGTAGAGGGATTCGTAGCGGGGGATCAGGTCGGGGCGCTTGGCCGCCAGCCAACCGAAGAAGACGTCCTTGACCTCGCCGCGGAGATGGAGGGCGACGCCGCCGAGGAAGCTGGCGCCGGCCTTGCGGGCGCGCTCGACGATCGGCCGCACCTGCTCGGGGTCGTCGTTGATCCCCGGCATCAGCGGCGCGATCAGGACACCCGACTCGATCCCCCGGCGGCGCAGCTCGGCGACCGCGTCGAGCCGCGCCGCCGGGCTCGGCGTGTGCGGCTCGGTCGCCCGCCAGGCGTCCTCGTCGAGGGTCGGCACCGAGAGGTTGACGGAGACCGGCAGCCGCTTCGCCATCCGCTCGTAGATGTCGACGTCGCGCATCACCAGCGGCGACTTGGTCAGCACCGAGACCGGCGTCCGCGCCGTCGCCAGCGCCGCCAGGATCTCCGGCATCATCATGTAGCGGCTCTCGACCCACTGGTAGGGGTCGGTGTTGGTCCCCAGCGCCACCAGCTCGCGCTTCCACGACGGCCGCTTCAGCTCCGCCCGCAGCAGCTCCGGGACGTTGACCTTGACCACGATCTCGCGCTCGAAGTCCCGCCCCGCGTCGAAGTCCAGATAGGTGTGCGTCGGTCGGGCGAAGCAGTAGGAGCAGGCATGCGTGCATCCCCGGTACGGGTTGACCGTCCAGCTGAAGCCGTAGCGGCCGCCGGGCACGTGGTTGAGCGCCGAGCGGGCGCGGACCTCGTGGAAGTTGACCCCCATCGCCTCCGGCGCGTCGAAGGTGCGGACGACGGTGCCGTCACCGACGCCCGGCAGGCGCATGTCGTTCTCCACTCGCTGCTCGTCCCACCGCATACGAACGTATGTTCGCACACGATACGGACGCCCCCAATGCGCGAAACCGCAGAAACCCGCGCCATGCGCGGGTTTTCGCAGACTCGCGGAGGGAGGACGCCCGGCGGGCGGCGCTCAGCCGGGGAGCTCGCCGCGGATCACGTAGCGGAGGACGTCGACGACCTGCTCGGCGGTGCGGGCGGTGGCCTCGGCGGCGCGGTCGACCTCCTTCAGCGCGTGGTCCAGCTCGGCATCGTGCAGGGTGACCAGCGGCTTGCCGAGGGCGGCGGCGTAACCGGCGTCGAAGGCGGCGTTCCACTGCCGGTACCTGTCGCCGAAGCGGACGACCACGACGTCGGCGGCGGCGATCAGCGTGCGGGTGCGGATCGCGTTGACGCCGGCGCCCTTGTGGTCGCGCCAGAACGCCTCGCTCTCCTCGCCCAGCGTCCCGGCGCCGGCGTCGTCGGAGGCGGCGTGGTCGGTGACCGGCGCCGAGAAGGAGACCGGCAGGCCCGCCTCGGCGGCCCCCGCCTCGATCCGCTCGCGCCAGTCGCTGTGGATCTCCCCGGACAGGTAGACACTCCAAGTTCGTTCGCTCATGGCCCGATCCTAGCCCGCGCTAGGGTATTTGACGTGAACGTAAGAAAGAGATTTGGCGCGGACGCGGACCACGACGCCTACAAGTGGTGGGCGCTGTCGTGCACCAGCCTCGGGATGCTGCTGGTGGCGACCAACTCGGGGACGCTGATCATCGCCCTGCCGGACCTCGAGCGGGCGCTGGGGACGAGCCTGCTGGAACTCGTCTGGGTGATCCTCGCCTACATGATCTCCTCGACCGTGCTGGTCCTCACCGCCGGCCGCCTCTCCGACCTCTTCGGCCGCAAGCCGGCCTTCGTCGGCGCCTTCCTCGTCTTCGCCGCCGCCTCGCTCGGCGCCGGGTTCGCCGCCGACGGCACCCAGCTGATCCTCTGGCGCGTGCTGCAGGGGATCGGCGGCGCCTTCATCTTCGCCAACGGCCCCGCCCTCGTCACCGACGCCTTTCCCAAGGAGCAGCTCGGGCTGGCGATGGGAACGAACACGATGATCGCCGCGATCGGGCTGGTGATCGGCCCGGTGCTGGGCGGCGCCCTGGTCGCGATCTCCTGGCAGTGGGTCTTCTGGTTCAACGTGCCCCTGGCGCTGGCCGGCGCGATCTGGTCGGCGCTGGTGCTGCGCGAGCTGGCGCGGCGCGACACGGTCCGCGGCCTCGACCTGGCCGGGACGGCCACCTTCGTCGTCGGGCTCACCGGGCTCGTCTACGGGATCTCGCGCGGCGGCATCTCCGGTTGGAACGACACCCTGGTCATCGGGAGCCTGGTTGTCGCCGCGCTGCTGCTGCCGCTCTTCGTCCTGATCGAGCACCGGGGACGGGCGCCGATGCTCGACCTGGCGATCTTCGAGAACCGGCTCTTCGCGGCGGCCAGCGGCGCCACCTTCATCAACGGGCTCGCCCGCTTCGCGCTGATGTTCATCTTCGTCTTCTACTTCCAGGGCGCGCAGGGCGACGACCCGATCGTCGCCGGGATCAAACTGGCGCCGATGGCGCTGGGGATGCTGGTCGCCTCGCCACTGGCCGGCGTCTGGGCCGACCGTCACGGCTCGCGCCTGCTGGCGGCGGCGGGGATGCTGGTGACCGCCGCCGGCCTGGCGCTGATGACGACGCTGCAGCCGGGCACCGCCTACTGGGAGAGCATGGTCTGGCTGGCGATCGTCGGCATCGGCTCGGGGATGTTCATGTCGCCCAACACGGCGGCGATGATGGGCGCGGTGCCGACCGAGCGGCGCGGCGTCGCCGCCGGCGCGCGGACGATGCTGCAGAACACCGGCGCGGTGATCTCGATCGCCTTCGTCCTCGCGATCGTCACCGCCGCGGTGCCGAAACCGGTCCTCTTCAAGATCTTCTCCGGCCTCGCCTCGGGCCTGACCAACGCCCAGCTCGCCCCCTTCATCGCCAACATGCACACCGCCCTCTGGGCGCTCGCCGCGGTCTCGCTGCTCGGCGCCGCGGTCTCGCTGCTGCGGCCGAGCGAGGCGAAGCGGCCGGCTCCCGATCGCGGGCTGGCGATCGACGAGGCGATCCGCGAGGAGATCGAGGCGACGCCATGAGCGCGGAGCGACCGACGAGCGCCGCGGCGCGCGGCGAGCTGCGGATCGGCGACGTCGCCAGGCTGGCGGGGACGACGCCGCGGACGATCCGCTACTACGAGGAGATCGGGCTGCTGCCGGTCCCCGCCGAGCGCGAGCCGGGCGCCCACCGCACCTACGCCGAGGCCGACGTCGAACGCCTGCGGGAGCTGCTGCGGCTGAAGGAGCTGCTCGGCGTCTCGCTCGAGGAGCTGAAGGAGCTGGTCGCGGTCGAAGGCGCCCGCGCCGCCCTGCGGCGCGAGTGGCACGCCGGGGTCGAGGACCCGGTCCGCCGCCGCGAGATCCTCGACGAGTCGCTCTCCCACATCGCCCGCCAGCTCGAGCTGGTCCGCCGCCGCCGCGACGAGATCGCCAAGCTCGAAGCAGAGCTGGTAGCCAAACGCAGGCGCATCCGCGAGCTCCAGCGCCGCACCGAGCCCGCCCCGAGCTAGCGTCCCGCTCGCTGCTCTTCGAAGTGCTTGGAGAGCATGGTCACCTGGCCCTGGTAGTTGGACCCGAGGTCGACGCCGTAGAGCCGCTCGGCCGGCGCCTCCATCCACTCGAGGCCCAGCTTGCAGACCGGCTGGTGGTGCTCGATCATGAACGAGACGTCGCGGGCGCGGACCTCGAGCGCGGCGCGGCTGCCGTGGCGCTCACCGCTCGGGTCGTAGCCGAAGCCGGGGTCGAAGAAGCCGGCGTAGTGGGTGCGCAGCTCGCCGGCGGTCGGGTCGTAGGCCATCATCTCGGCCGCGATCTGGGGAGGGATCGAGACCCCCTCCGCCGAGAGCAGCAGGTAGAAGATCTCCGGCTCGAGCACGACGCGGCCGCCCGCCTCGGGGTAGACCGGGTCCCAGTAGTCGCTCCAGCGGTAGGCGCGGACCCGGGAGAGGTCGACCGGCAGGCTGTTCTTCTTCGCCCGGTAGCCGACCACCCGGTCGCCGGGGCCGGAGAGGTCGAGGCTGAGGAAGACGCCGTCGGAGAGGCCGATCTCCGCCGGCGCCAGCGCCTGCTCGCCGAGGTAGACGAGCGGCGCCGCGGCCTGCAGCTCGCGGATCTGCTCGTCGCCGAGCCGCACCTCGCCGCGCGCCAGCCGCAGCTGGTTGAGCGAGAGGCCGGCCTTGACCTGGATCGCGAACGAGCGCGGCACGACCTCGAGGTAGAGGCGGCCGCGGTAGCCGGCGCGAATGTCGTCGAAGCGGTGGTGGCGGTCGGTGATCACCCGGGTGAAGACGTCGAGGCGGCCGGTCGAGCTCTTCGGGTTGGCCCGGGCGCGAACCTCGTCGGGCAGCGCCAGCTCCTCGCGCAGCGGCACCAGATAGGGGCGGTCGCGCTCGAGCACGGCGCCGTCGCGCAGGTCGATCCGCTGGAAGGCGAGCCCCTCCATCTTCTCCTCGACCGTCGAGCTGACGTCGGGGAGGAAGGAGCAGCGCAGCGCCCAGGCGACGTCGCCGAGGCGCAGGTCGATGCTCGCCGGCTGGATCGCGTCCGGCGCGATCCGGTACTCGCCCGAGGTGACCCAGCCGCGCTCGATCGCCTCCGCCAGCGCCTGCGAGGGGAAGACGCCGCGGCCGGCGCCCGCCTGGGGTTCGCCCAGGGAGGCCAGGGCCCCGCTTTGCGGCTCGCTCATCCGGCAGAGATTATTCGCCGTGCCTCGGCGGTGCCGAGGTAGGGCGTCAAGGCGAACTCGAGGACCTCCGGCAGCAGGTCGTCGATCTGCTCCGCCTCGCCGGCGAGCACCCGGCGACCGAGCATCGAGGCGATGCCGCCGACCACCGCCTCGTCGGTCGCCTCCGGCACCTCACCGCCTCCCGGCGCCTGCGGCGCGCCTTCGCGCAGGTAGACGACGAAGCTCTCGACCGCGGCCTGGTAACGGTCGTAGACGCCGCGGCCGGCGCGCAGCCCCTCGACCAGGGAGATGCTGGCGAGCGCCGGGTCGGCGGCGAGTGTCGCGAGCAGCGAGGCGATCCCGTCGCGCACGCGCGGCGGCCACTGCGACTTGCTGTGTCTGCCGCAGGCGGCGACCACCTCGGCCCGGATCCGCTCGATCGCGACTTCGTAAGCGGCGAAGAAGCAGTCATCCTTACTCTCGAAGTGCTTGTAGAAGTCACTCTTCGAGACGGCCGCGCGCTGGCCGATCAATGACACAGTGGTTTTTTGATAGCCGACTTCGTAGAGGACTTCGATCAGTCCGGCGATCAGCCGTTCGCGCTGATTTCGCGCGACGAACTCCGGGGAAAGGCCGTGGCGTCCGCGGGGAAGTCGGTCCATCTAGTCATTGAAGTCTGCCACCGTACTGTCACTTTCGCTTTCCGGTCCAGACGCGAATTCGCCTACACCCTGGTACGGAGAAAGCACGAACTCCGACAACTCGGGCAGGAGAACGATCGCTTCCTCGGCGCCACCGCGCCGGATCTGCTGGTTGACGATCCAGGCGACGCCGCCGACCAGCGTCTCCTCGATCGTCTCCGGCAGGTGGTCGCCGCCCGGCGTCCCCTGCCGCAGCAATTCGACGAAATCGTGCAGCACCGCGTCGTAGCGAGCGGACGAGGCGCGGGTCGCCGAGAGCGCCTCGACCATGCACATCCGCGCCGCCCCGGGGCGTTCGGCGACGAAGTCGAGAAACGCCGCGAGGCCGGCCTCGACGCGGTGCTGCCAGACGCCGTCGGTCTCGCGGCAGGCACGTTCGACCGTCTCCTTCATCTCCCGCACCGAGTGGTCGATCGCGGCCAGGAAGAGGTCTTCCTTACCATCGAAATTGTCGTAGAGGGTCTTGCGGGCGACTCCGGCCCGGCGCACGATGTCTGCGATTGTGGTCGCCTCGTAGCCTTGCTCGGCCGTGAGGTCGGCGATCGCGCTCATCATCCTCCGCCGCTTATGAGCCGCGACGAACTCCCGCGGGAGCTCGGGCCGAGACTGCTTCACGCGAACTCCCGAAGAAGAAGTGGGAGCATGGAATGAAGAATACCTGCGGTGTTCAAATTAACCCGCAACCCTCCATCCCGTCTGGTACCGTGAAGAAACTTAAAGCGTTTCTATTAGAACCCTGTGAGTTTCTCAGTGCCCTCGGATCGGATCAAACTGAGCCAAGAGATACTCGTCGCCGCAATCGGCGACAACTGGCCCGCCGATCAGGTTGACGCGGCGGTCGAACTGCTCGCGGGCAGCGAGGGAAGGTTCCCATCCGGCGCCCGTCGCCTGCCTTCCGACCTGGTCCGCGCCGTCCAGCGCGAGCGCTTGATCGCGGCGATGCTGAAAGCCGCGTCGGAGCTCGGGTACCGGTCGACGAACGTGCAGGACGTGATCGAGCGCGCCGGCGTCTCACGGCCGACCTTCTACGAGCACTTCGCCAACAAGGAGGACTGCTTCCTCGCCGCCTTCGACACCAGCGCCCAGCGGCTCAAGGAACGGGTCGCCGCGGCCTTCAACCAGGGCGGCGACGTCTGGCGCGACCGGCTGCGCTTCGGGATGGAAGCGTTGCTGCAGTTCGCCTGCACCGAGCCCGACACGGCGCGGACGCTGATCGTCGAGGCGCGGGCCGGCAGCGCCGACGCCGTGCTGCGCCGGGTCGAGCTGCTCGACGCGCTCGCCGACTGCCTCGACACCCAGGCCCGGGAGCTGCTCCCCTACGGCCGCTCCTTCTCGCCGACGACGGCGACCGGCGTCGTCGGCGGCATCGAAGCGCTGCTCTACGCCCGCCTCTGCAAGGGCGAGTACGAGGGGCTGGAGCCGCTCCTCCCCTCGCTGATGTACTTCGCGGTGCTGCCCTACGAGGGCCACCAGGCGGCCAGCGAAGAGCTGGCGCTGAGCGCCGGCTAGACCGGGCCAGCCTCGGCGCGCTCCCGCTCGGCGCGCGCGGCTTCGGCCCGGTCGAGGGCGTGCCACGGCCCGAGCTTCAGCGCCGGGCCGAACCCGGCGCGGAAGAGGACGCCGGCGCGGCAGCCGGCGACCCGCCGGGCGTGGGCGCGCAGCAGCGGCTCGGCGCGGATGCTGAAGGCGTGGCCGGGGTGGCGGTCGCGGACGCGGCGCAGGCCGGCGCGGTCGAGCTCGGCGGCGCGGACGCCGACCACGTCGAGGAGGATGCCGTCGTGGGCGAGGTGCTGGACGGCGCCCCGCTCGCGCGGCACCGCCGGGTTGAGGTGGAGCGTGATCGCGTCGAGGACGTCGTGCCGGAGCGCCGGCGGCAGCGGCGAGCGGTCGAGCAGGCCGGCGGCAGCTTCGGCGCCGGCCAGGGTGAAGCAGCGGTCGTCGAGCTCGTCCATCTGCTCGAAGCCGAAGTCGTGCAGCATGACCGCCGCGAACAGCGCCTCCTCGTCGCAATCCAGCCCCTCGGCAAGCCCGAGCGCGCGGGCGTAGAGGTAGGAGCGGTAGCTGTGCTCGACCACCATCGGCTCGAGCTCGCCGCAGAGCTCGACGACCTCGCGGGCGAAGGCCGAGTCCGGCGGGGCCAGCCGCGAGGGGTCGGGCCCGGAGCCGCCGCGGCCGGCCCGGGCGGCGAGCAGACGCGGCATCCCCCGCGCGGTGCGGAGGACGACGGCGGCGAAGAAGCGGGCCCGCTCGCCGCGGCCGAGGATGCCGCGGGTGCGGCGCGCCCACTCGATCGTCCCGATCTCGCCGAGCAGCCGGCTCACCCCGCACCCCCGACCGCGACGCCCGGCGCGGCGGCGCGGAACCGCCGCCGGTACTCGGCCGGACCGACGCCGAGCACGCGGAGGAAGCCGCGCCGCATCGTCTCCGCGCTGCCGAAGCCACAGCCCTCCGCGACCGCCTCCACCGCGGCGTCGCTGCGCTCGAGCCGGTCGCGCGCGGCCTCGACCCGGACCCGCTCGACGAAGCGCGCCGGCGTCGTCCCCGCCTGCTCGGCGAAGAGCCGGGCGAGGTGGCGCTCGGAGAGGGCGGCGCGGGCGGCGAGCGCCGGCACCCGGTGGTCGGCGGCGGGCGCGGCGACGATCTCGTCGGCGAGGGCGCGGATCGGCGAGCCGGCGGGCAGCGGCAGCGCCAAGCGCTCGGAGAACTGCGACTGGCCGCCGGGCCGCTGCAGGAAGAGGACCAGCCAGCGGGCGACCCGGCGCGCCAGCTCGCTGCCGTGGTCTTCCTCGACCAGCGCCAGCGCCAGGTCGATGCCGGCGCTGACCCCGGCGGAGGTGAAGACGTCGCCGTCGCGGACGTAGATCCGGTCCGCTTCGACCTCGACCGTGGGAAAGCTCGCCGCCAGCGAGGCGCAGACCGCCCAGTGGGTCGTCGCCCGGCGGCCGTCGAGCAGGCCGGCGGCGGCGAGCAGGAAGGCGCCGCCGCAGACCGAGCAGGTGCGCCGGGCGCCGCCGGCGAGCCGTGAGATCCCAGCGATCAGCCGCGGCTCGGCGAGCGGCGCCTCGAGCGCGAGCGCCCCGGCGACGATCAGCGTGTCGACCGCGCCGGGCTCGATCTCGGCCAGCTCCGCCGCGGTCGCGATCGCGACCCCGGCGGAGCTGCACACCGCGCCCCCGTCGGGAGAGGCGACGACGATCTCGTACCCGGCATCCCCGGGCTCGACCGCGGCCGCCTCCGCCAGCGCCGCCTCCGCCGCCACGGGACCGTGGCCGGCCGCGCCGACCCCGACCGCCCGCGCCGCCGCGTCGAACACGTCGAGCGGCCCGACCAGGTCGAGCAGCTGCACACCGTCGTAAGCGACGAGCACCACCAGGCGCGGACCGGACATGACCCGATCCTGCCTCGTCCACCCGATGTCCGCAAGGACGAGTACCCCACGTTTCCTGCCAAGCCCAGGAGGTCATCGGCAGCGATCTGAATCCGCGACAGCTGCGCATGGTGCTCGCTTGGGCTGAGCTGCATCGAGATGAGCTCGCAGACAACTGGCGTTGCGCGAGCCGGTGAAATACTCAGGCCGATCGAGCCAAGGCGATGAACCAGCTCACGCCCGACATCATCGATGCTCGAGCAGTTCGTCACCGTGTGCTCGCGTTGACCTTCGCCGACGGTCTCAGCGGCGAGGTCCACGTGCTTGGCCGCATGCAAGGCCCGGCCTTCGAGCGAGCTCGTACTCGCGCCGGCTTCGCCGAGGTCGAGGTCGATTCCGAGATCGGCACCGTCGCCTGGCCCGGTGGCGCCGATTTGGCGCCCGACACCCTTTACGAACGCCTTCGCACCGGCATCGGGCCGGAGGCCCTCCCTCTCGCCCAAGGCGGTCGAGGAGAGCGTCCGCCAGACGGGCGAGCAAGGACGCCCGCCGCCCAGAGCCCGCGAGCGGAGGGGGTGGGATTCGAACCCACGAGCCGCCCTAAGGACGCCAACGGTTTTCGAGACCGCCCCGTTCAACCACTCCGGCACCCCTCCGAGGCGAGGGCGAAGACTAGATGATCGCCGGCCGCGGACCGCTCAGCGCTGGCGGGCCCGGTAGCGGCGCGTCTTCTCCCGGTTGCCGCACTCCTCCATCGAGCACCAGGTGCGCGAGTGGTTGCGCGAGGTGTCGAAGAAGGCCCATTCGCAGTCCTCCGCCGGGCACGCCTTGAGCCGCGGCCAGGCGCCGCTCGCCTGCAGCCGCTCGACCGCGAGCAGGAGCCTCGCCTGCAGCGGCTCGAGGCCGCTGCCGGTCGGCTCGAGGCCGAGCTGGCCGCCGGCGAGGGTCGCGCGGTAGCCGCTGCGGGCGGTGGCCTCGCGCAGGGCGCGGAGCTCGTCCTCGCTCGCCTCTCCCCCGTTGTTGGCCCGCAGCAGCGCCCGCAGCGACTCGCGCAGGGCGAGTACCTCGGCATGGCCGCCGGGGTCGATCCGCGGCTCGCCGAGCTCGGCGAAGTTGGCCGCGACCCAGGCGGAGAGCGCCTCGGGGGCGGCGAGCGCGTCGGCGCCGGTCTCCAGGTCGAGCGTGTTGACGAAGGCGACGAGCAGCTCGGCCTCGGGCTCGGCGGCGGTCCTGGTCGAATTCTTCGGATTCACGTTGACACCGGCTATTGATTTTAGCTAGTGTTGGCGACACTGGCAACTACGAATAGACGGTGTCTCCCCGGGCAAGCCTCGGGAGCGCCGAGAGAGGAAGGCGAGATGAGGTTCCTCGCGGGTTGGATCATCGCCAGCCAACGGCCGCAGCGGCGGCCGCGGGAGATGGGGAGCCGCGAGCTCCCGGTGCGCAAGCGGCCGCGCTGATGGCCGGGCTCGGAGCGGAGCTGGCACCGGGGCTGCGGCGCTGGACCGCGTTCCACCAGGAGTGGGGCAAGGAGGTCGCCTCGTTCGCCGTGCTCGCCGCCGACGAGGTCGTCCTGGTCGACCCGCTGCTCGAGGGCGACCAGTGGGCGGCGCTCGAGGCGCTCGCCGCCGGCCGCCGCCTGCACGTCCTGCCGACGACCCACTGGCACGTGCGCTCCGGCGCCGAGATCGCCGCCCGCTGGCCGGGGACGCGCGTCTGGGCGCACTCGCGCGGCCGCGCCGCGGTCGCCCGCCGCGCGCCGGTCAGCGACGTCTTCGCGCTCGGCGACCCCCTCCCCGCCGGCCTCGTCGCGCTGGCGGCGCGGCCGCGCACCGAGGTCCTGCTCTGGGAGCCGCGCAGCCGCGCGCTGATCGCCGGCGACGCCCTGCTCGGCGACGGCGAACGCGGCGAGGGCCTGCACGCCTGCCCGCGCTCCTGGCTGCCCGCCTCGAGCCCGCGCGGGGAGCTGCTGGCGACGCTGCGGCCGGCGCTCGAGCTGCCGGTCGAGCTCGTCCTCACCGCGCACGGCTCCCCCACCCTCGACGCCGCCGCGCCGGCGCTGGCCGCCGCGCTGGCCGGCGAGTGAGCGACGCGCCCAGCGGTTTGCGAAACCGCGCGTACAGCGCTTAAGGGTCCCGCTCCAATGCCGATTCAGAGGGGATGGACAGCAGCGAGCAGACCCGCGTCGGGCGGTTCTTCGACCGCCATCCCTGGCCGCTGCGCGCGCTTGCCGCCCTCGCCCTGCTCTGGGGGGTCGGCTACCTGACCTGGCGCGTCGGCTGGAGCGCCGAAGGCGCCAACCCCGTCCTCTTCGCGATGCTGCTGGCGACCGAGGTCTACGGGCTCTGGGCCCTCGGCATGCTCACCTGGTTCTCCTGGTCGCGACCGCCGGCGCAGCGGCCGCCGGTGACGCCGGGACGCGCGGTCGACGTCTACGTCTGCACCTACGACGAGCCGACCGAGGTGATCATGGCGACGCTCGCCGGCTGCCGCGCGCTCACCTACCCGCACACGACCTACCTGCTCGACGACGGGCGGCGGCCGGAGATGGCCGAGCTGGCAGCGATGGCCGGCGCCAGCTACCTGACCCGCCAGGACAACGCCCACGCCAAGGCGGGCAACATCAACGCCGCCCTGCCGCGCACCTACGGCGACCTCGTCCTCGTCCTCGACGCCGACCACGTGCCGATGCCCGACGCCCTCGACGCGCTCGTCGGCTACTTCGACGACCCCTGGATGGCCGTGGTGCAGACGCCGCACGACTTCTTCAACCACGACTCCGCCCAGCACTACGACGTCGGCCGCCACGAGCAATCGCTCTTCTACCGGGTGGTCTGCCCCGGCAAGGACCGCCACGGCGCCACCTACTGGTGCGGCTCGGCAGCGCTGATCAACCGCCACGCGCTGCTCGGGATCGGCGGCGTCGCCACCGAGACGATCGCCGAGGACTTCCACACGACGATCCGGCTGCAGCGCCACGGCTGGCGCAGCCGCTACCACGACGAGGTCCTGGTCCAGGGCCTCGCCCCGCACGACCTCGATTCCTACCTGCTGCAGCGCGACCGCTGGGCCCGCGGCAACCTCGCCGTCTTCACCCTGCCCGAGTCGCCGCTGCGCGCCCGCACCCTCACCCCGCTGCAGCGGCTCTCCTACTTCGCGAGCCTCTTCGCCTACCTGGCGCCGCCGATGCGCCTGCTGCTGCTGCTCACCCTGGGGGCGGTGCTGTGGACCGGGCAGCTGCCGCTGAAGATCAGCGTCATCGCGCTAGCCGCGCTCTGGGCGCCCTCGGTGTTGCTCAACCTCAGCGCCGGGATGGCGCTGGCCCGCGGCTACATGCGGATCCCCGAGACCGCCCACTACGAGCTGCTGACGATGGAGATCTACACCCGCGCCCTGCGCTGCATCTTCAGGCCGAGCAAGACCGCCTTCAAGGTGACGCCGAAGCAGGGCGGGGACGGCGGCGGCTGGGACTCGCTGCGCAAGCTGCACCTGGTCCTCTTCTGCACGGCGCTGATCGGCGTCGGGACGCTGCTGCGGCTGCTCGACCTCGCCGGGATCGGGCCGCTGCCCGACCTGCCCGGCGGGATCGTCGCCGCGACGATGGTGCCGCTGCTCGGCCTGATCGAGCTGCGCCGCCTGCTGAAGACCTCATGGGCGGTCGGTCGCCGGCGCCAGCGGCGGCTCGTCTACCGCTTCGAGGGCGACGCCGACGCCGAGTGCGTGACCGGCGCCGGCAACGTGCCGGCGCGGCTGGTCGACGCCAGCGCCGCCGGCCTCGGCCTGGTCGCGACGGCGCCGCTGCAGGTCGGCTCGCGCCCCGCGGTCCTGCTCGACCTCCACGACGCCGGCGGCGAGCGCCACGAGGTCGCCGCCCAGATCGAGGTGCGCAGCTGCCGCGAGCGCGACGGCAGCTACCTGGTCGGCGCCACGATCGAGGACATCGACGCCGACGCCCGCCTGCAGCTGATGGAGTGGTGCTACGTCGTCTGCAGCCACGAGCGCCTGCGCGGCCACCGCCCGGCGGCGCCCCTCCCCGAGCGCGACGCGATCGTCATCTCCCTCGACGACTTCCGCCGCCCGGCCCTGGTCCCGGCCCCCGCCCTCGAGCAGGCCTGAATCAGCGGAGAGGGTGGGATTCGAACCCACGAGGCGGGTTAACCCCGCCCACGCGATTTCCAGTCGCGCTCCTTAAGCCACTCGGACACCTCTCCGGGCTGCCTCGGAAGCCTAGAGGTCTTTGTTCTCGAGGACGAACTGGCTGGCGGTGAAGATCGCGCCCTGGGGGTCGCGGATCACGGTCATCCGCACCCACGGGGCGTCGAAGGGCTCGACCAGGACGGTGCCGCCGAGCTCGCGGGCCTTCGCCGCGGCCGCCTCGGCGTCGTCGGCGCCGAAGGTGACGCCCCAGTGCGGCGGCGTGTCGGCCTGGTCGTCGGGGATCGGGTCGATGCTGGCGACGACGTCCCAGAAGCCCTCCGGGGCGCCCATCCCCTTCATCTGCTCGATCACCCCCGGGTTGAGCTGGTCGAGGAACTCGCCGTAGCCCGGCAGCATCCAGGCCTTCCAGCCGCTGTCCATCTCCAGCAGCTGCCAGCCGAAGACGGCGCCGTAGAACTCCGCCGCCGCCGCGAGGTCGCGCGTGTTGAGGTTGTTGAAGTTCAGCGCGCCGTGCTGGTTGACCACCTGGGCCCCGCGGTGGCGCTTCGCCTCCCAGAGGCAGAAGACGGCGCCCTCGCGGTCGGCGCAGACCGCCATCCGGCCGGCCTCCATCACGTCGAACGGCTCCGCCACGACCTCGCCCCCGGCCTCGCGGACCTTGGCCGCGGTCGCGTCGGCGCTCTCCACCCAGACGTAGGTGTTCCACGTCGCGGCCGGCGGCGCCTCGCCCATCGGCGAGCTGACCGCCGCCACGTCCTCACCGCCGATCCGGGCCATGAAGTACTGGCCGGGGGCGTCCGGCGGCATCGAATCCTGCAGCTCCCAGCTGAACAGCCCGGCGTAGAACCCGGCCGCCGCCTCGGGGTTGGGCTCGCTCGCGTCCACCCAGCAGGGGACGCCGGGGATGTACCTGTCTCGATCGCTCATCGCTCGCTCCTTCGTGGTCTCGGTCGTCGCGGTCCTCGCATCGGCCGCCAGGCTAGGAGGTGTTCAGGTCAGTATCTGTCCGCAATTTCAGCGATCATGGATTTCGAATGGCTGGCGAGACCTCGAGCAGGCTGCTGCAGCTGCTGGCGCTGCTGCAGGCGCGCCGCGACTGGCCGGGCGCCGAGCTCGCCGACCGGCTCGGTGTGTCCGAGCGGACGATCCGCCGCGACGTCGAGCGCCTGCGCGAGCTCGGGTACCCGGTCGACTCGGTGCGCGGCCCCGCCGGGCGCTACACGCTGCGGGCGGGGAGCGCGATGCCGCCGCTGCTGGTCGACGAGGACGAGGCGATCGCGATCGCCGTCGGCCTCGGCACCGCCGCGCGTGCCTCGGTCAGCGGGATCGAGGAGACGGCGGTCCGGGCGCTGGTCAAGCTCGAGCAGGTGCTGCCGGCGCACCTGCGGCGGCGGGTCGGCGCGCTCGGCTCGGCGACGATCGCGCCGCCGGCCGCGGGGCCGCTGGTCGACCCCGGCGACCTGACCCTGATCGCCGCCGCCTGCCGCGACTCCGAGCGCGTCCGCTTCGCCTACGTCAGCCGCAAGGGCGAGGAGACGCGGCGCGAGGTCGAGCCGCACTCCCTGGTCAACCTCGGGCGCCGCTGGTACCTGGTCGCCTTCGACCCCGGCCGCGAGGACTGGCGCAGCTTCCGCGTCGACCGCCTCGCCCGGCCGGCGGCGACCGGCGTCCGCTTCGAGCCCCGCGAGCTGCCCGCGCCCGACGCCTCCACCTATGTCGAGCGCAGCATCTCCGAGCGCCCGAGCCGCTACGAAGCACGGGTCACGCTGCACGCCTCGGCCGAGGAGATGAGCCGCCGCTTCCCGCCCTACTGGGGCCGCTTCGAGCCGCTCGGCGCCGAGCGCTGCGAGTACCGCCCCGGCGACGACGACCTCGGCTGGCTGGCGACCCGGATCGCGATGCTCGGCGTCGACTTCGAGGTACATGAGCCGCCGGAGCTGACCGAGCACCTGCGCGCCCTGGCCCGGCGGCTGGAACGTGCGATCGGCTAGCGGCGCGAGGCGAAGAAGTCGCGGAGCAGGGCGGCGCACTCGGCTTCCATCACGCCGGTGCGGACCTCGGGGCGGTGGTTGAGGGCGGGCTCGGCGAGGACGTCGAGGACGCTGCCGGCGGCGCCGGCCTTGGGGTCGGGGGCGCCGATCACGACGGTGGGGATGCGGGCGAGGACGATCGCGCCGGCGCACATCGCGCACGGCTCGAGCGTCACGTAGAGGGTCGTGCCGGGCAGCCGCCAGCCGCCGAGCGCCTCGGCGGCGGCGCGGATCGCGAGGATCTCGGCGTGGGCGGTGGGGTCGCAGCGCAGCTCGCGCTCGTTGCCGGCGGCGGCGAGGAGCTCGCCGTCGCGGAGGATCGCGGCGCCGATCGGGACGTCGCCGTGGGACTCGGCGCGGCGCGCCTGCTCAAGCGCCGCTTCCATCCCCGTGCGATCAGAAAAATCTGTTGAACCGATGGTCATCTATCGGTCAGTATTCCGCCTACAACTTCGGCAGGGCCGCGGTGTTAAGCGAAGAAGGGCTCGCCGAGGGAGCAGGGGCGAGCACCAAACCAGATGAGACGACTGCTATCGATACCCGCCGCAGCGGCCATGCTGCTCGCCGTCCTGGCCTTGCCGGCGGCCGCCGCCAAGCCCGGCATCGGCCAGGCGCGCACGTTCGCGCCGCGCCAGCTGCTGGTCAAGTTCGAGGGCGAGCGGCACGGCAGCGCCGTGACGCTGCCACGGGGGACCAGCGTGCGCCAGGCGGCCGCCGCCCTGCGCGACAACCACCACGTCGTCTACGCGGAGCCCAACTACCTCGCCCGAGCCTCGGCGGTGAAGGTCAACGCTCGCCATACCTCGGCGGCGAAGAGCGCCGCCACGCCCTTCCAGGTGCCGAACGACCCCGGGGTCCTCTCCGGCTCGATCGAATCCGGGTCGGTCGGCGGCTGGGTCACCAAGCAGTGGAACTTCCTGCCCTGGCACAGCGGCGGCGCCATCCGCTTCACCTCGCCCGGCGGCATCGACGCCCCCGACGCCTGGCGGCGGCTCGACGAAGTCGGCCGCCCCGGCGCACGCGGCGTCCGGATCGCGGTGCTCGACAGCGGCATCGCCTACCGCGACAAGGGCCGCAAGTACCTCCGCAGCCCGGACTTCACCGCCGGCCAGTTCGCCAAGGGCTACGACTTCGTCGGCCGCGACCGGCTGCCGCTCGACGAGAACGGGCACGGCACGCACGTCGCCGGCACGATCGCCGAGCAGACCGGCAACGGGATCGGGCTGACCGGCCTCGCCTACGGCGCCCGGCTGATCCCGGTCCGCGTCCTCAACCGGCGCGGGGTCGGCAACGCGGCGGTGATCGCGCGGGGGATCCGGTACGCGATCAAGCACCACGCCCAGGTGATCAACATGAGCTTCAACTTCGAATGCGGCCAGCAGGTGCCGATGGTTGACGAAGCGCTGCGCGAGGCCTACGCGCACGGAATCGTCGCCGTCGCCTCGGGCGGCAACCTGATCACGGTCAGCTCCGGCCAGCACCCGGTCAAGAACTGCGTCTCCGAGCCGGCCACCGGGCCGCGCGTGATCGGCGTCGGCGGCACCACCGAGGGCGGCTGCCTCGGCTCCTACTCGCTGGCCGGGACCGCGATCGACGTCGTCGCCCCGGGCGGCGGCGAACCGGTCGGCGACTGCTCCTCGGTGCTCTCGCGCCCGATCCTGCAGGTGACCCTGAAGCCCCACTCGACCGACGAATTCTCGATCCCCAGCGATTACATCGGGACCTCGATGGCAGCCGCGCACGTCTCCGGCGTCGCCGCGATGGTCCTCGCCAGCGGCGTCCTCGGCCCGCAGAAGTCCCCGAAGGCGCGGGTCAAGGCGGTCACCCGCCGCCTGCGCAGGACCGCCCGCGACCTGGGCCTGCCCTCGACCCAGCAGGGCGCCGGGCTGATCGACGCCGGCGCCGCCACCGACCCGGCGGTCAAGTAGCCGCCCACCAGCGGACCTGGGGCCCTCAGGTCAGGTCGTGCGGACGATGATCACGCTGCAGGGTGCGTGGTGGGAGACGTTGTTCGGCACGCTGCCGAGCAGGAAGCGGCGGGCGCCGGTCATCCCCTTGTTGCCGACGACGATCAGGTCGGCGTCGGTCTCTTCGGCGACGTTGAGGATCGCGTCCGCCGGGTCGTCCTCGACCGGGTGGGTGCGGACCTCCTCGATCCCGGCTTTGCGCGCCTCGGCGGCGGCGGCCTCGAGCACCAGGTTGACGTCCTCGCGCGGCCCGATCTCGTGCTGGATGTCGGTCGGCGCCTCCAGCTGCTCGTCGCGCACGCGCCGCGAGGAGACAGGCGCGTAGGCGCTGACGATGCTGAGCGTGGCGCCGGAGATCTTGGCCATGTCGATCGCCTGGCGAACCGCCTCGCCGGCGGTCTCCGATCCGTCCGTCCCAACCACGATGCGAGTGAACACGCGCGTCTCCCTCCGTCCGGTCCCTGTACCCGTACGGTTGATACTAGTCGCGGTGTCGGCAGCGATGGCGATGCACCGGACTATCGGCGTTCGTGGACCGGCAGTCCGTGAAATCCGTCACCGAGGATCTCTTCCGGCGTCGTCGAGAGTTTGACGATCGCGATCGCGATCGAGGCGACGAGGCAGACGACGAGGACCACCATTCCAACCTTCCATATCCAGGGCACGGAGGTAGGGTAGGCGCGATGGGCTTGGAGCGGGTGGCAGACGGGGTCTGGCTGTTGCGCGGCGACTTCCGCGCGGCGATGAACATCTACTTCCTCGAGGACGGCGACGGAGTCGTCCAGTTCGACGCCGGGACCAAGTCGATGCGCAGGGCCGCCGCCTTCGAGGCGCGGCAGCTCGGCGGTTTGAAGCGGGTCGTGCTCGGCCACGCCCACGCCGACCACCGCGGCACCGCGCCCTACCTCGGCGCCCCGGTCCTCTGCCACGCCGACGAAGTCGCCGACGCCGAAGGCGAGGCCTCGATCCAGCCCTACATGGACCTCTCGCAGCTGCCGGTGGCGCCGGTAGGGCTGCTCTACCGCTTCCTGCTGCCGCACTGGGACGGCGGTCCGGTGCCGATCGCCGGCACCGTCGCCGAGGGCGATGCGGTGGCCGGCTTCGAGGTGATCCACTTCCCCGGCCACGCGCCCGGCCTGATCGGGCTCTGGCGCGAGAGCGACCGGCTGGCGATCGTCAGCGACGTCGTCTACCTGGTCGACTCGGCGCGGCTCAAACCGCTGCCCGAGGGGGAGGCGAGCGTCCCCCACCCCGCCTGGGCCTGGGACCACGAGCGGGCCAAGGAATCGGTGCGCAAGCTGGCGGCGCTGCAGCCGCGCACGGTCGCCGCCGGGCACGACCGGCCGCTGCGCGGCGAGAACCTGCGTGGGACGCTCGAGCGCGCCGCCGAGAAGCTCTGAGACACAGACTCTGAGCAAGTGACATAACTTGCCGTCCCTGATGATCGGGACCTACGCCTCGGCGGCGCTGATCTGCGCCGCCTCGCTGCTGGTGGGCCGGGCGGTGCTTTCCGTCGCCGGGCGCGACCACTGGTCGTGGCTGGAGCCGGCGGTCGGCTTCGCCGCGATCCTCACCGTCAGCGGCGTGCTGGCACGGGCGCCGGGCCACGGCACCAGCGCCTCGCTCGGGATCGCGGCGCTGCTCGTCGTCGCCGCGCTCGTCGTCTGGCGCTGCCCCCATGCGGCGCCCGGCGCCTGGCGGGCGGGGGTGCCGGTGGCGGTCGCCGTCGGCCTGGTGCTGGCGATCCCGTTCGCCGTCAGCGGCTACTGGGGGCTGCTCGGGGTCGGCCTCAACAACGACCTCGGCCTGCACCTGGCCTGGGCCGAGTGGCTGCGCTCCGGCTTCGGCCCGGCTCCCGATCCCGGCTACCCGCTCGGTCCGCACGGGCTGGCGGTGGCGACCGCGGTGGTCCCGGGGATCGGCCTCGGCGAAGCCTTCGTCGGGGAGATCGTCGCGATCGGCGTCCTCACCGGCCTCACCGCGCTGGCGCCGCTGGGCGAGATGCGGCCCGGGCGGCGCCTGCTGGCGGCGACCATGGTCGCCGTCCCCTACCTAGCCGCCTCCTACTACGCGCAGGCGGCCTTCAAGGAGACAGCCGAGGCGCTCTTCGTCCTCGCCTTCGCCATCTGGCTCACGACCATCTCGAGCAAGACCCCAGAGAAGCAGCCGCCCGCGCCCCAGGGCCCCGGCAGCAGGAAGCCTGCCCCAGACACTCAACCGCGAGCACAGCGAGCGGTGTCTGGGGTGGGCTTCCTGCTGCCGGGGCTGGCGCTGCTCGGCGGCGTCTTCTTCTCCTACAGCTTCGCCGGCCTCGCCTGGCCCCTGGCGGCGCTGGCGCTGTGGAGCCTGACCCTGCCGGCGGTGCGGCGGGCGCTGCGGCCGCGGGCGCTGCTCCGCTTCCTGCTGCGACCGCTGACGCTGCTGGTCATCGCGGCCCTCGCCGCCGCCGCCGTCGCGGCCCTGGTCGGCCCCTTCGGCTTCGCCAGCAGCTTCAACAAGGTCGCCGCCAGCAACACCTACGGCCCGGTCAACCCGGTCGAGGCGCTGGGGATCTGGCCGACCTCGAACTACCGCCTCGAAGCGGTCGGCGGCGCCCCGCTGCCGGGGCTGGCCGGGGCGGTCGCGGTCCTGGCGCTGCTGGTCGGCGTCGCCTGGTGGGTGGCGCGGCGCGAAGCGACGATCCCGATCGCGCTCGGCGCCAGCGGCGCCCTCTACCTCGCCTCGCTGCCGACCAGCGGCGACTACTCGCAGGCGAAGGCGCTGATGATCATGTCCCCGCTGGCGATGCTCGTCGCCGTCAAACCGCTCCTCTGGGAGCTCCCCGCCTGGCGTGGCAGAGCTTTTCTATCAATGGCGCAGAAAAGCTCTGCCACCGCGGAGGACGGGGGCGGTGGCGGGGATCCGGCGGGCCGGAGGCGGCGGGCGGTGCTCGTGCGGCTCGGGTGGGTGGCCCTGGCGGTGGCGTTCGTCGGAGGCAGCGTCTACTCGAGCTTCCTCGTCCTGCGCGAGGCGCCGGTCGGGCCGCCCGGGCACGGTGCGGAGCTGCGCGCCTTCCTGCCGATCGTCCACGGCAAGCCGGTCCTCTACGCGGGCCAGGACCGCTACGCGGCCTACGAGCTGCTCGGCGCCGACACCCACGTGCCGCTGGTCGAGTTTCCCGACACGACGATCGCCGCCAACCCGGAAAAGCCGTTCGACACCGGCAACGCCTACAGCCCGATCGACTTCGACTCCTTCGACCGCCTCACGCTCGACCGCTTCCCCTACGTGATCACCGGCCGCGCCGCCTGGAACAGCCAGGCGCCGCCCAACTTCAAGCGGGTCGCCGCGACCTCCTCCTACGTCCTCTGGGAACGGACGGGCAAGACGCCCGAACGCCACGTCCTGCTCGAGGGCACCGAGGCCGGCGCCAAAGCCGGCTGCGCCTCGCCGGAGATCCGCATCCTGCTGAACGAACCGGGCCGCGCCTCGCTCTTCCCCGGCGCCGTGATCGGGCCGAAGCGCGACTGGGACCAGGGCAGCGTGCTCGGCACCGGCGAGCAGACCTCGCAGAGCCTGGCGCTGCCGGCGGGCACCTGGAACCTCTCGATCCAGTACTTCTCGCCCTTCGACCTGACGCTGAGCGCACCGGGGTTCCAGAAAACGCTGAAGGCGGCGCTCGACGGCGAGCGGCCGCCGACGATCAGCCTCGCCAACAACGGCCAGTACTGGCCCGCCGGCCGCTACCGCAGCGACGGCGGCAAGACCCGCTTCACCCTGCGCAGCGCCGACGCCAGCACCCTGCAGAGCCTGACCGGCTTCGACGGCAAGGCCTACGTCGGCGAGCTGGTCGCCGTCCCCGCCAAGCCGCACCGCGAAGTCGCCCTCGCCGATGCCTGCGAAGGCTGGATCGACTGGTACGAATCGCCCGCGGCGCCCTGACCGGCGCTCAGGTCTTCTCGCAGCGGGCTTGGTAGATGTTGATGAAGCCGCTGTCGAAGCCGTTGCGGGCGGCGCGCAGGTAGAGGCGCCAGACGCGGACCCGTTCGGGGCCGGCGAGCCGGATCGCCTCGGGCAGGTTCTGGTCGAGGTTGGCGGCCCAGGCGCGCAGGGTCTTCGAGTAGTCGGGGCCGAAGTCCTCGACGTGGTGGGTGACGAAGCCGACCCGTTCCAGCGCCAGCAGGTTGCGCGAGAGGTGCAGCGGGGCGCCATCGGGGAAGACGTAGCGCTCGGAGAAGGGTCCGGCCTCGGCGTCGGTGTGGCGCAGGCGGGTGATGCCGTGGTTGAGCAGCCGGCCGCCCGGCCCCAGCAGCCCGGCGAGCGTCTCGGCGTAGAGGTCGATGTTGGCCGAGCCGACGTGCTCGACCATGCCGATGCTGGCGATCGCGTCGAACTTCTCGCCGATCGTCGCCAGGTCGCGGTAGTCCATCACCCGGATCTCGACCTTGTCGGCGACGCCCGCCTCCTCGGCCCGTTCGCGCGCCTTCTCGGCCTGCGGCGGCGAGAGGGTGATCCCGACCACCGAGGCGCCGTAGTTCTTCGCCGCCCAGATCGGGAAGCCGCCCCAGCCGCAGCCGACGTCGAGCACCCGCTCGCCCGGCTTGAGGTCGAGCTTGCGGGCGACCGTGTCGAGCTTCTCCTCCTGCGCTTGCTCGAGCGTCTTCATCTGCCCGTCGCGCCAGATCGCGCAGCTGTAGACCATCGTCGGCCCGAGGAAGAGCTCGAAGAACTCGTTGGAGACGTCGTAGTGGTGACGGACGGCGCGGGCGTCGCGCTCCTTGCTGTGGCGGCGGCCGCTGGGGCGCAGCTCGGCGGCCGGGCGCGGCGGCGGCTTGACGATGCCGGCGGCGCGGACCCCGGCGAGCAGCAGCGCCCGCTTGTCGGCGCCGTCGAGCGGCGGCGGCTTCCACTCGTTGAGCAGCACGATCACCGCGTCCATGTCGTCGACCTCCAGCTCGCCGCTGACGTAGGCGCGGCCGAGCCCGAGCTGGCCCGGCGCGAGCAGCGCGTGGGCGGCGGCGCGCGGCGAGCGGACGCTGAAGACGGGGCCGTCGCCGCTGGTCGAGGGGACCCGCGTCCCGTCCCAGAACTCGACCGTGAAGGGCCGCTCGGGGAGCCGGGCTTCGATCTCTCGCCGCAGCGGAGCGGTGCTTGCGAAGGCCATCGCCGCGGACCCTACAACCGCGGCGCGACCGGCGGCGGCGCGGGTCTCTCAGCCCCGCTTCAGGTTCGACCCGTATGATCGCCGCCCCAATGGCGAGCAGAACGGGCCCTTTGCCCTCAGACATCCAGCCGGTCGAAAACGAGACCCGCGACCGCATCATCACCGGGCTGGTGACCCTGATCCCCTTCGTCGCCCTCGGCCTCGCCGGCTGGCAGGTCTGGGGCAAGGCGCTGCACTGGAGCGACGTCTTCCTCTTCCTCGGCATGTACTTCTTCACCGGGCTCGGGATCACGGTCGGCTTCCACCGGCACTTCACGCACCGCAGCTTCAAAACCTATAAGTGGCTGCACGGCCTGCTTGCGATCCTCGGCTCGGCGGCGATCGAGGGCCCGGTCATCTCCTGGGTCGCCGACCACCGCAAGCACCACACCTTCTCCGACCAGGAGGGCGACCCGCACAGCCCCCACGTCGACCACGGCCACGGCTGGAGCGGCGCGATGCGCGGCCTCTTCCACGCCCACATGGGCTGGCTCTTCATCCACACGCAGCGCGGCAACAAGGAGCGCTTCGCGCCCGACCTGCTGAAGGACCCGGTGGTCAACTGGGTGGATCGCACCTTCCTGCAGTGGGCGGCGCTCGGTCTCCTCGTCCCGTTCGCCGCCGGATGGCTGATCGGCGGCACCTTCTTCGCCGCGGTCACCGGCCTGCTCTGGGGAGGACTGGTCCGCGTCTTCGTCCTCCACCACTTCACCTACAGCATCAACTCGCTCTGCCACGTCTTCGGCAACCGCGACTTCGAGACCACCGACCACTCGCGCAACCTGGCGCTGATCGCGATCCCGACCCTCGGCGAGGCCTGGCACAACAACCACCACGCCTTCCCGACCTCCGCCACCCACGGCCTCGGCCGCTTCCAGATCGACATCTCGGCGCTGGTCATCGACAGCCTGGAGAAGCTGCACCTGGTCTGGGACGTGGTGCGGGTCTCGCCCGAGCGAATGGCCGCCAAGGCCGTCTGAGCGGCCTGGACGCTTCGCATCCCGGCGTCCTCGGTCGCTCGCGTGCAGAGCACGCCACGCTCCCTGCGTCCTTGGGCTGCTCGGTCCAGCCCGCTCAGATCAGACGGGGAAACCGTCGAGGACGCCGAGCTTCGAGCGTCCAGGCCCTTCAGACCGGGAAGCCGTCCAAGACGTCGGGGATCGGCCAGTCGGCGCCCGCCTCGCGCTGTTCTTCGACGCTGTAGGCGCCGGTGGCGACGCCGACCACGCGGATGCCGGCGCCGTGGCCGGCCTTGACGTCGCGGGGGGTGTCGCCGACGGCGATCGTCGCGTCCAGCTCCAGGGGCTCGCCGCGCACCTCTCCGCCGCGCTGCACGGCGCGGACGGTCAGCTCGGTGCGGTCGCGCGAGTCCGAGCCGTAGCCGCCGAAGCAGAAGAAGTGGTTGAGCCGCCCGCGGGAGAGCTTGATGTGCGCCGCGGCCTCGATGTTGCCGGTGACGATCCCGAGCAGGACGTCCTGCTCGCGAAGCCGGGTCAGCGTCTCCTCGATCCCCGGCATCAGCTGGTAGCCCTCCGACTCGGCGACCGCGTCGCCGAGGTGGCCGAGGTAGCCGGAGATCGCCCGCGAGCGCTCCTGCTTGCTGCCCTGGCGGCCGATCACCTCGCGGAAGATGATCTCGGCGATTTCGGGGTCGGTCATTCCCGCCCGCGTGTGTTCCTCGATGTTGGCTTCGACCCCCCACTGCTCGCGGAAGGCCCGCTGCCAGGCCACCGCGCCGGCGCCGCCGGTGACCAGCAGGGTGCCGTCGATGTCGAAGAGGACCGCCTCGATCACTGCCGCGAACCTAGACGATCGGTCGGATCATCGCCGCGGGCGGTGTTGCGCCTGCTTCGCGCTCCGCCCGCCGGACCGTTTGCCGCGGCGGTGCCGGCCGCGGTGCCGGTTGCCGGTGCGCTTCTTGCCCTCGCGGTGCAGGAAGCGGGCCTCGCGCGCGTCCAGGGTCTTGCCGCGGACGACGCGGCCGTGGCGCTCGGACCGCTTCGCCGCCGCCGGTCCCGGGTCGGCGGCGGCGGGCGGCGCCGGTGCGGCCCCCGTGCCGGTGCCGGCGAGCGCCGCGGTCAGGGCGCCCGAGGGGCCGCTGACGCGCAGCGTCGCGTGCCTGGCACCGGCGCCGTCGGGAACGAAGCGGACGCGCACCGCGCACTGGGCGCCGGGCGCCAGGAAGGCGCCGGTGCACTCATCGCCGCCGAGCGCGAACTGGTCGACCTCCGCGCCGACGATCGTCACCCGGTCGAGCGCCAGCGGGGCACCGCCGTCGTTGCGGACGGCGAACTGGTGGGCAGCGCTGTGCGAGCCGGTGGCGACGGCGCCGAAGTCGAAGCCCGACGGCAGCAGCGTCGCCGCCGCGGCGACCCCTTCGCCTTCGACCTGAACCAGGGTGCCGCCTTCGCCGTCGCCGAAGAAGGCGAGCCGGGCCGCCTTGGCGCCGACGCTGTCGGGAGCGAAGCGGACGTGGGCGCTGCACGTCTGGCCGGGGGCGAATTCGACCAGCGTGCAGTCCTCGTCGAGCAGCTTGAAGCTGGACGCGTTGCCACCGGCGAGGACGCCGATGAAGAAGAATTCCGGCAGGTTGCCGCTGTTGCGCAGGGTGATCGTCCGCACCGCGCCGTCACTGCCCGCGGTCGCGGCGCCGAAGTCGACCGGGTTCTGCAGCGCTTCGACCGCCGGCGCCCCGCCTTCGCCCGCGACCGGGGCGGCGAAGGGGTCGCCATTGACCCAGGCGCGCGCTTCGGCTTCGTAAGCGGAGCGGGCGTGGGGATTGAACCAGACCGAGAGCGAGCACGATTCGCCCGGTTCGAGCCAGTCCCAGCAGTGGCTCGAAGTGTTGACCCAGAACGCTTCCCGACCCGGGCCGCCGACGTCGAAGTTGTCGGCCCGGACCCCCGCTTCGCCGCTGTTGGTCAGCTCGAATTCGTAGGAGACCGCTTCGCGGTTGATCCGCTGCAACCCGAAGTCATGACTGGCGGGAGCGAAGCTGAGGCTCGGCGCGGCGGCGAGGCCGCCGATCGGGAACGAGTCGGCGGGCCGTTCGCCGTTGTAGTCGACGACCAGCGTCGCCTGCTTGGCGCCGGCGCTGCCCGGCCTCAGCCCGATCCACGCTTCGCAGCTGCTCCCGTCGACGAGCCAGCCGCAGTTGGACCAGTCGAAGAAGAAGTCGCCGCTGTCTTCCCCCTGGATGCCGACCTTCTGGATCGAGACTTCGCCGCTGCCTTCGTAGGTCAACGTCACCTGTTGGGCTTCCGACTGGAAGCCGACGGTGGTGTTCGGCAGGACGATCGGCGAGGGCGAGGACTTGAGCGTGCCGCCGCCTTCTTCGGACGCGGCGGCGGCGCCGGCGGGAAGGGCGGCGCCGAGGCTCAGCGCTGCGAGGACGAGGACGAGGGTGCCGATCCGCTTCGGCTGGACGAGAGGGCTCATGCACGCCGCATCGGCCCCGCCTTCTCAGCCTCGCGGATTGGCTGGGAAGACCCATCCAAACCGCATCAGAGCTTCATATGAAAGCTGTCTGAATCTAGCTCTCGTGCTCGAGCAGGTCGCGCTGGGTGAGCGCGTAGAGCAGGCCGAGGGCGGGCAGGACGAGGACGGCGGCGACGCCGAAGACGACGAAGACCACCTCCAGGGTCGGGTCGGGGGCCGCCGCTTCGCCGATCTTCAGGCTGGTCGGCAGCAGGTAGGGAAACTGGGCGACGGCCCAACCCCAGATCACGGTGACCACCGCGCCCGCCGCCAGCGGCCGCAACGGCCGCCGCCCGCCGCGCAACAGCACCGCCAGCAGGCCGAGGCCGCAGAGCCCCGAGAGGATCACCAGCGGCAGCCCCTGGTCGACGAGGCGGTCGAAGACGTAGCGGGCTTCGGAGTGCAGCTCGAGCAGCCCGAGCACGGCGGCGACGCCGGCGACCGCGGCGGCGGCCAGCGCCCGGCGGACGAAGTAGCTCTCCATGTCGTCTTCGCCGGCGCGGCGGGCGTCGCCGACGAGGAAGACCGCGGCGAGGTAGGCGGAGGTGGCGACGAACATCGCCCCGGTCAGCAGCGGCAGCGGCTCCAGCCAGGTCGAGAAGGCGTCGCCGTTGCCGGCGGCGGGGACGTTGCCGGCGGCGACGGCGCCGACCACGGTGCCCATGAAGAACGGGGTGAGAACCGAGGAGAGGGCGAAGGTCGCGCCCATCGCCCGCCGCGCCTGCAGCCCTTCGACCGACTTGCGGAAGGCGAAGCCGGAGCCGCGCAGGACGATCCCCAGCGCCGCCAGCGCCAGCGGCACGTAGAGCGTCGTCATGATCGCCGAGAAAGCCGGCGGGAAGGCGGTCCAGAGGACGACGAGGCAGAAGATCAGCCAGACGTGGTTGGCCTCCCAGACCGGCGTCAGCGAACGCTGGATCAGCGCCCGCGGCCGCTCGCCGCGCTCCGGCCCGCCGGCGACCAGGTCCCAGAACCCGCCGCCGAAGTCCGCTCCCCCGAACAGCGCGTAGAACGTCACCCCGATCCAGAGGATCGCCGCCGCCGCATCAGCCTTGCTCATCGCGCGGTTCCTTTCGGACGCATGGCGTCCGTTTCGAACCACGGGACGGGGAGGGCGACGCTCCAGCGCATCGCGCGGTTCCTTTTGGACGCATGGCGTCCGTTTCGAACCACGCGATTCATGTGCCTGCCTCGGCGGGCGGGGGGGCGTAGGGGGCGCCGGTCTCCTCGACCTCGGCGCCGCCGGCCTCGCGCCAGCGGCGCGACATCCGCCGCAGGACGAGGATCGCGATCGTCCCGATCGTCGCGTAGACCGCGATCACCAGGGCGAAGCTGAACCAGATCCCCTGCGCCTCGGTGACCGCTTCGGAGGTGCGCATGTAGCCCTGCACGATCCACGGTTGTCGCCCGACCTCGGTGACGATCCAGCCGCACCACAGGGCCAGGACCGCCCCGGCGCCGGAGACGGCGACCGCGCGCAGGAACCACGGCGTCGCCGGGACGTCGCGCTTTTTCCACCACGACCAGGCGAGCCAGAGCCCGAGCAGCAGCAGCGCCGAGCCGATCCCGACCATCGCGTCGAAGGCGAGGTGCAGCAGCGTGTTGGCTGGCGGCTGTTCGTCGGCCGGGATGTCGTTCAGCCCGGTCACCTTGGTGTCGACGCTGAAGCCGACGAGGAAGGAGTCGAGGTCGGGGATCGGGATCGCCAGCTTCACCCCGTCGGCGGTGCAGATGCCGCCGATGTACTCGGTCTGGTGGGTGCCGGTTTCCTGGATGCACTCCATCGCCGCGAACTTGGCCGGCTGGTGGTCGGCGACTTCGCGCGCCGCGGTGTCGCCGACCAGCAGCTGCACCGGCGTCGCGATCAGCCCGATCGTCAGCGGGATCAGCAACCCGAGGCGGTGCAGCCGGTCGCGGCGCCCTTTCAGCATCCCGACCGCGTAGATCGAGGCGACGAGAAAGCCGACGACCATGTAGGCGGCGAGGATCATGTGCGGCACCTCGTAGCCGGTGGCCGGGTTGATCAGGACCTTCCAGGCGTTGGTGTCGACCACCTTGCCGGCGGCGTCGAGGGTGAAGCCCTGCGGTTGGTTCATCCACGAGTTGGCGGCGACGACCGAGAAGGCGCCGCCGATCCCGGTGACCACCATCGGCACCCCGGACCAGAAGTGGGCCCAGCCGGAGAGCCGCTTCCAGCCGTAGATGTAGATCGCGAGGAAGATCGCCTCGAGGAAGAAGAAGATCCCCTCGATCGCGAAGGCGATCCCGAAGGCGGAGCCGAAGCGGTCCATGAACTGCGGCCAGAGCAGGCCGAACTCGAAGGTGAGGACGGTGCCGGTGACGGCGCCGACGGCGAAGGTCACCGCCATCGCCTTCGACCAGCGCTTGGCCAGCTCCATCGCGTCGGCGTCGCGCTTCTTCAGGCCGATGTAGTTGGCGAGGAGGATCGTCGCCGGCAGCGCCACCCCGAGGCAGGAGAGGACGATGTGGAAGCCCAGCGTGAACGCCATCTGCTCCCGCGCCGCCAGCAGGTTCGATGCCGACGCCGCCAGCGGAAGCGGGTCAAGCGAGAGCATGCCGGGGAGACTATTCGCCGCGTCGGGCGTTGCGGTAGTGGCGGATCAGCGCGTTGGTCGAGCTGTCGTGCTTCAGCTTCGGCTCCTGCTTGGCCTCGAGCTCGGGGATGATCGCTTTCGCCAGCACCTTGCCCAGCTCGACCCCCCACTGGTCGAAGGAGTCGATCCCCCAGATCGCCCCCTGGGTGAAGACGCTGTGCTCGTAGAGGGCGACGAGGGTGCCGAGCGTCTCCGGGGTGAGCCGCTCGACGAGGATCGTATTCGAGGGCCGGTTGCCCTCCATCACCCGGTGCGGGACGACGTTCTCCGGCGTCCCCTCCTCCCGCACCTGCTCGGGGGTCTTGCCGAAGGCGAGCGCCTCGCCCTGGCCGAACACGTTCGACATTAGCTTGTCGTGGTGGTCGCCGAGCTCGTTGTTGGAGTGGGCGAAGCCGATGAAGTCGCAGGGGATCAGCCGCGTCCCCTGGTGGATCAGCTGGTAGAAGCTGTGCTGGCCGTTGGTCCCCGGCTCGCCCCAGAAGATCGCCCCGGTGTCGTAGTCGACGTGGGCGCCGGCGAGGGTGACGTGCTTGCCGTTTGACTCCATCGTCAGCTGCTGCAGGTAGGCGGGGAAGCGGTGCAGGTACTGGTTGTAGGGCAGCACGGCGCAGGTCTGGGCGCCGAAGAAGTTGCCATACCAGACCGAGAGCAGGCCCATCAGCATCGGCAGGTTGGCGCCGCTCGGGGTTTCGCGGAAGTGCTCGTCCATCGCGTGGAAGCCGGCCAGCATCTCGGCGAAGCGGGCGGGGCCGATCGCCAGCATCGTCGAGAGACCGATCGCCGAGTCCATCGAGTAGCGGCCACCGACCCAGTCCCAGAAGCCGAACATGTTGTCGGTGTCGATGCCGAACTCGGAGACGCCGTCGGCGTTGGTCGAGACCGCGACGAAGTGCCTGGCGACCGCCGCCTCGTCGCCGCCGAGGCCGGCGAGGCTCCACTCGCGGGCGGACCGCGCGTTGGTCATCGTCTCCAGCGTGGTGAAGGTCTTCGAGGAGATCACGAACAGCGTCTGCTCCGGGTCGAGGTCGCGGGTGCACTCGACGAAGTCGGTCCCGTCGACGTTGGAGACGAAGCGGAAGGTCATCTCGCGGCGGCTGAAGTGGCGCAGCGCCTCGTAAGCCATCACCGGGCCGAGGTCGGAGCCGCCGATGCCGACGTTGATCACGTTCTTGATCGGCTTGCCGGTGTGGCCGGTCCACTCCCCCGAGCGCACCTTCTCGCAGAAGGCCGCCATCCGGTCGAGCGTCTCGTGCACCTGCTTGACCACGTCGACGCCGTCGACGATCAGCGAGCGCTCGCGCGGCATCCGCAGCGCCACGTGGAGGACGGCGCGGTCCTCGGAGACATTGATGTGCTCGCCGGCGAACATCGCTTCGCGCCGCTCTTCGACGCCGCGCTCGCGCGCCAGCTGGCCGAGCAGCATCATCGTCTCGTCGGTGATCCGGTTCTTCGAGAAGTCGAGGTGGAGGCCGGCGCCGTCGGCGACCAGCCGCTCGCCGCGCTCGGGGTCGGCACCGAAGAGGTCGCGCAGGTGCGCGTCCTTGAGCTTCTCGTAGTGGGCCTCGAGCGAGGCCCAGGCGGGGAGCTGCTTCAGCTCGGCGCCCTCGGGGCTCATCAGCCGGCCGTCACCCCGGGCTGGGAGGAGATCGAGTCGAGCAGGTCTTCCCAGGACTTGACGAACTTTTGCTTGCCCTCCTCCTGGAGCTGAGCGGCGAGCGCGGTGACGTCGATGCCGGCGTCGGCGAACTCCTTCAGCACCAGCTCGCAGTTGCCGCCGTCGGCGGGGACGAGGTCGCCGATCTTGCCGTGGTCGGCGAAGGCCAGCAGCGTCTTCTCGGGCATCGTGTTGACCGTGAAGGGCGAGGCGAAGCCCTCGATGTAGAGCGTGTCGGAGGCCTCGGGGTCCTTGGTCCCGGTGCTCGCCCAGAGCAGCCGCTGCGGCCGCGCGCCGAGGTTCTGCAGGCGGCGCACCCGGTCGGAGGCGAGCAGCTCGTTGTAGGCGCGGTAGGCGCGGAAGCCGATCGCCAGGCCGAGCCGGTCCTTGAGCTCGGCCGGCACGTCGTCGGCGACGGCGACGTCCCAGCGCGACATGAAGATCGAGGCGACCGAGGCGACGTAGGGGTCGAGCCCGGCCTCGATCCGCCGTTCGATCCCCTTCATGTAGGCGTCGGCGGCGGCCAGGTACTGCTGGTCGTCGAACAGCAGCGTGACGTTGACCGGGATGCCGGCGAAGATCGTCTCCTCGATCGCCGGCAGGCCTGCCGGCGTGCCCGGGATCTTGATGAAGAGGTTCTCGCGCTCGGCCTTGGCGTGCAGCGCCGCCGCCTGCTCGATCGTCGCCTGGGTCTCGTCGGCGAGCACCGGCGAGACCTCGAGCGAGCAGAACCCGTCGACCCCGGCGGTGCGCTCGTGGACCGGGGCGAAGAGGTCGGTCGCGCCCTGCAGGTCGGTGACCGCGAGCTCGAAGAAGATCCGCTCCTGCGCGTTGGCGCCGATCCCCTCGCCGGACTCGGCGGCGCCGGCGACCGCGGCGATCTGCTCGTCGTAGGCGTCGCCGCCGGAGATCGCGTTGTCGAAGATCGTCGGGTTCGAGGTCAGCCCGGTGACGGAGAGCTCGTCGATGTAGCCCTTGAGCGTGCCGTCGTCGAGCATCGTGCGGGTGATGTTGTCGAGCCAGAGGCTCTGCCCCAGCTCGTGCAGCTTCGCGGTGGCCTTCATCTCAGAGTGCCTCCTTCGCCTTCGCGGCGATCTGGTCGGGGGTGAAGCCGAACTCGGCCTCGACGTCCTTGAACGGCGCCGACAGACCGAAGCTGTGCATCCCGAGGATCACGCCCTCGTCGCCGACGTAGCGCTCCCATCCCAGGGTAGCGGCCTCCTCGATCGCCATCCGCTTCTTCACCGCCGGCGGCAGCACCGAGTCGCGGTAGGCCCGGTCCTGGCGGTCGAAGACCTCCCAGCAGGGGAGGCTGACGACGCGGGTGCCGACGCCTTCGGCCTTCAGCTTCTCGTGCGCGAAGACCGCCAGCGAGACCTCGCTGCCGGTCGCGATCAGGATCAGCTGCGGCTCGCCCTCGCAGTCAGCGAGCACGTAGCCGCCGCGCTGCACGCCGGACGCCGGCGCGTACTTGGAGCGGTCGAGGATCGGCACGTTCTGGCGGGTGAGGACGAGCGCGACCGGGTCGTGGGTGCGGTTGATCGCCAGCTTCCACGCCTCGGCCACCTCGTTGGCGTCGGCCGGCCGGATCACGTCGAGGTTGGGGATCGCCCGCAGCGAGGCGAGCTGCTCGATCGGCTGGTGGGTCGGCCCGTCCTCGCCGAGCCCGATCGAGTCGTGGGTGAAGATGTTGATCACCGGCAGCTCCATCATCGCCCCGAGGCGCAGCCCGGGCCGGGCGTAGTCGGAGAAGGTGAGGTAGGTCGACCAGAGCGGCCGCAGCTTGCTCAGCGCCATCCCGCTGCAGGCGGTGACGGCGGCGTGTTCGCGGATCCCGTAGTGGAGCTGGCGGCCGCCGAAGCTGCCCGGCTCGAAGTTCTCGGCGCCGTCGAAGGTGAGCCGCACCGCGGTCGAGTCGGTGAGGTCGGCGGAGCCGGCGATCAGCCACGGCACCCGTTCGCCGATCGCGTTCTCGACCTTGTTCGAGGCCTTGCGGGTGGCGAGGCCCTTGTCTTCGTCGGCCTCGAAGCTGGGCAGGTCCTCGTCCCAGCCGTCGGGCAGGCCGCGACGCTGCATCATCTCGACCTCGTCGGCGTGGTCGGAGGCGGCGAGCTTCTCGCGCCAGGCGGCGCTTTCCTCCGCCCCGCGCTTGCCGATCAGCTCGGCGAAGCGCTCCTGGACGCCGTCGGGGACGAGGAACTGGGCGTCTTCGGGCCAGCCGTAGGCGCGCTTGGTCAGCTTCACCTCCTCGACCCCGAGCGGTTCGCCGTGGGCCTTGTTGGTGTCCTGCTTGTTCGGCGAGCCCCAGCCGATGTGGCTGTCGATCACGACCAGCGTCGGCCTCCCGGTCTCCGCCCTGAACGCCTCCAGGGCGCGGGCGAGCAGGCCGCGGTCGTTGGCGTCGCCGACCCGCAGCACGTTCCAGCCGTAGCCCTCGAAGCGGCTCAGCACGTCGTCTTCGTAGGCCAGCTCGGTCGGCCCGTCGATCGTGATGTGGTTGTTGTCGTACATCCAGCAGAGGTTGTCGAGCTTCAGGTGGCCGGCGAGCGAGGCGGCTTCGTGCGAGACGCCCTCCATCAGGCAGCCGTCGCCGGCCAGCGCGTAGACGTCGAAGTCGAAGAGCTCGGAGCCGAACCGCTCGCCCTGCCACTTGGAGGCGATCGCCATCCCGACCGAGGTCGCGATCCCCTGGCCGAGCGGGCCGGTCGTCGTCTCGACGCCGCTGGTCCACCGGTACTCGGGGTGGCCGGGGGTGCGCGAGTGCAGCTGGCGGAATTCTTCGATCTCGTGCAGCGAGCAGGCCGGCTCGTCGAGGACCTCGTACTCGTCGTCGACGCGCTTGACGCCGGCGAGGAAGAGCAGCGAGTAGAGCAGCATCGAGGCGTGGCCGGCGCTGAGCACGAAGCGGTCGCGGTTGGGCCAGATCGGATCGGCCGGGTCGTAGCGCAGGTGGTTCTGCCAGAGCTCGTAGGCGACCGGGGCCATCGACATCGGGGTGCCGGGGTGGCCGGAGTTGGCCTTCTGCACCGCGTCGATCGAGAGGGTGCGGATCGTGTTGATCGCGAGCTGGTCGATGTCCTGGTTCATGCGCGCGCCCCGATCCTAGTCATTACGTGCCGACGGACTTGCGACGTTTCTGTAACCGGACGGATGAACGGGGGGTCCGAGAACGGGCCGAACGGGGGGTCGCGGCACCGGGATTCGGGCGCGGACCGGCTTCGCTCAGGGTTCGAGCCGGGTGACGGTGCCGTCGCCGTTGTCGGCGACCCAGACCGCGGCCCTGCCGACCGCGACGGCGCTCGGTTCGGGGCCGACGGCGACCGGCGAGCCCTCGGCTTCGCCGCTTGCGAGCGAGATCCGGGCGACGGCGTCCTCGCCCCGCAGGGCGACCCAGACGGTGCTGGTGCCGGCGTCGATCCCGGCCGGCCGCTTGCCGACTTCGAGCTGGCGACCGACGACTTCGGTGGTCGCGTCGACCGTGTTGACGGTGCCGCCGCGACCGTTGGCGACCCAGACGAGGCCGTGGCTGACGGTCGCCGAGGTCGGGCCGCGGCCGACCGTCCGCGGCGGCCCCTCGGCCAGCGTCCTCAGGTCGATCCGCCGCAGGGTCCCGGCCGAGTAGCTGGTCACCCAGAGCCCGCCGCCGCCGGTGGCGAGGCTGAGCGGCGCCTGCTGCGGGCCGAGGCCGCGGGCGATCACCTTGCTGCGCCTGAGGTCGATCACGGAGATCCCTTCGCCCTCGGTGCCGGCGACCCAGACGCGGTGCTCGCCGAAGGCGATCGGCCCGGGGTGGAAGCGACCGGACTTCCCCGTCACCGCGAACCTCCGGGTCACCTCGCCGCTTGCGGGGTCGAAGCGCTCGACCGTGCCGTGCGCCGGGTCGGAGATCCAGACCATGCCGTTGCCGACGGCGACGGCTTCGACGCCGCGCCCGAGGTCGTAGGTGTCGACCACCTCGCCGCCTTCGGGATCGAGCCGCGTCAGGGTGCCGTCGCCGGCGCTGAGCACCCAGATCGCTTCCTTGGAGGTGGCGATCCGCAGCGGCGGCTTGCCGACCGCTACCGGCGCCGAGACCTCGACCCCGCCACTGCCGAGGACGAGGGCGGCCGCGACGCCGGCGGCGGCGAGCGCCGCGGCGGCGGCAGCCCACCAGAGCTTCACCCCACCCCAGGCGGGTCCGGGGCCGGCGCCGAGCCAGCGGCGCGCTCGGCCGCGGCGCAGCGCCGCGGTCGGCCGCTCGGCGGCGGCGTCGGAGGCCGAGAGGACCCCGGTCGCCGCCATCCCCGCCCCCTCGCGCTCGCGGGCGGCGGAGATCAGGGCGGCGGCGCTCGGGTAGCGGTCGGCCGGGTCCTTGGCGACGGCGCGCTCGATCACCGCGTCGAGCCCCTCCGGCATCTCCGGCTCGGTGTCGGACTGCTTGCGGGCGAAGGGCGCGATCCCGGTCAGCGCCTCGTAGAGGACGCAGCCGAGCGAGTAGACGTCGGCGGCCGGGCCGACCTCCTCGCCGCGCCACTGCTCGGGCGACATGTACTCGGCGGTGCCGACGACCGAGGCGCCGCTGACCGCCTCGCTGCGGCCCAGCGCCTTGGCGAGGCCGAAGTCGGAGAGGAAGGCGCGGTCGCCTTCGACCAGGACGTTGTGCGGCTTGACGTCGCGGTGGACGATGCCGGCGGCGTGGGCGGCGTCGAGCGCTTCGGCGACCTGGCCGAGCAGGGCGATCGCCCGCACCGGCGGCAGCGGCCCCTCGCGGTCGAGCAGCCGCCGCAGGTCGCCGCCCTCGACCAGCCGCATCGCGACGATCAGCTCGCCGTCGACCTCGCGCGAGTCGTAGATCGGGACGACGGCCGGGTGGTCGAGCCGGGCGGCGAGGCGCGACTCGCGCAGGAAGCGCTGGCGGAAGCCCTCGTCGCCGGCGAGCTCGCGGGCGATCACCTTCAGCGCCACCGGCCGCTCGAGCCCGAGGTGGGTCGCCCGGTAGACGACCCCCATCCCGCCCCGCGCGATCTGGGCCTCGATCCTGTAGCCCGCGATTACTGAGCCAATTCCAAATTGCTCCACCAGGGCGGGATTCTGACGGCCCGGGGTGACCCCCCGGGCCGTCGATCCTGCCTAGGGCTGCCAGGTCATGAGGGGGCCGATCGAGGCGCCGTCGGCTTCGAAGCTGTCGGCCAGCTCCGTGCGGCGCCGGTTGCGCAGGTTGATCGCCATCAGCTGCTCGACTTCGCCGGTCGCGAAGAAGGCGGCGACCAGCTTGCCGTCGGCGGAGAAGACCGAGTTGGTCTTCGACTGGTCGGGCAGCACGACCAGCTTGCGGGCGCCACCCCTGCCGATGTGCTTGAGCCAGAGGCCCTGGGAGCGCCGGAAGAGCAGCGTGTGGCCGTCGGGCGAGACGTCTTCGACGAAGGCCGAGCCGACGCCCTCGACCTGCGGCTTCAGCTTGCGGCCGTTGCGCCTCATCGTGTAGACGTCGGCGTAGGCGGCCGGCGTCTCGCTGTCGTTGCCGCGGCTGAAGAGGATGCCGCCGGCGAAGTAGCGCGGGGCCCACTCGTCGAGCGCCGCGGTCCTCGTCAGGCGGTGCATGCGGCTGCCGTTGGGCTTGACCGTGTAGATGTCGTCGCGGACTTCTCCGGCCGAGTTCCTCACCCCGCGGACGAAGGCGATCGCGCGGCCGTCGGGGGCGAACGTCGCTTCGCGGTCGTCGAAGGCGCCGGTCGCCAGCGGGTGCGCCGTCCCGCCGCTGAGCCGCACCGTGTAGAGGTCGGCCTGGGCGCCGGGCAGCGCGGCGCGGCGCTCGAAGACGAGGTAGCGGCCGTTGGGGGCGATCTTCGGCGCCGAGTCGAGCTCGGGGCCGCTGGTCAGCTGCCGCTGGCCGGAGCCGTCGGGCCGCATCGTGTAGATGTCCCCTTCGCGAGAGAAGGCGAGCGAGCGCCCGTCCGCCGAGAAGTCCGGTTCGACGTCGGCGGGGTTTTCGGTCAGCTGGTTGAGGCGGTGGTGGCGGGCCGCGAACAGGCCGCCCTCGAATTCTTCTTCCCCGACTTCGGTCGCCTGCGAGAAGACGACCGCCCCGGTGTGGTTCGGCCGCTTGGCCTGGGCGGCCGCCGGCAGGGCGAGCGCGAGGAGGGCGAGCAGCGCCGCGGTGACGATCGTGCGAGGTGAGATGCGGTGGGACATCGGTTGCTCCTTTCGAGCGGTTGAGCGATTGCCCCACCCATGCTGCGCCCGCCGCCCGTACCCGCCAACGCCACCGGCGCCCCCCACCGGGCCACCCCTGGCCCGCACCGGGCCACGCTCAGCGCGGCCGGTCGAGGCCCAGCTCGATCACGCGGGCGGCGATCTGCCGGGGGCGGTCGCGGCCGGCATCGCCGGCGACGTCGAGCTTGGCGGCGAGCGCGTCGAGCCGGCGCTGGGCGGTGCGCTCGGAGACGTGGAGCTCGGCGGCGAGCTCGGCCCGGGTCGCGGGCCGGCCGGCGAAGGCGCCCTCGCTGCGGTACGGGGCGACGAGGGCGACGGCGGTCGCGCGCTCGGACTCGGTGAGCCCGACCCCGGGCTCGTTGCTGGCGACGGTCGCCCCGACCGGGGTGACCGAGCCGGTCTTCACTTCGAGCCGGTAGGCGCCGACGATCAGCGTGTCGCCGTCGCGCAGCCGCCGCGGCCGCTCCAGAGGCTCGCCGTTCAGCGCCGTGCCGTTGCGGCTGTCGAGGTCGGTCGCCATCAGCACGTCGCCGCGCAGCTCGATCTCCAGGTGGTTCCAGGAGACCGCCTCGTCGTCGAGCCGCACGTCGGCCTCGGGCGAGCGGCCGACCACCGACCGCTCGCCGCTCAGCGCGACCGAGCGCGGCGCCTCGCCCGGTCCGCTCAGCCAAAGCCTCGCGTCCATCGCAGGCGCCGCGCCCTTCGCTACCTCAGTACCGGTAGTGGTCGGGCTTGTAGGGGCCCTCGGCGGCGATGCCCAGGTAGGAGGCCTGCTCGGCGCTCAGCTCGGTGAGGCTGACGCCGAGGGCGTCCAGGTGCAGGCGGGCGACTTTCTCGTCGAGGTGCTTGGGCAGCACCGTCACCGTCTTCGGGGTCATCCCCTCGGGCTGGCCGAAGAGCTCGATCTGGGCGATCACCTGGTTGGTGAAGGAGTTGGACATGACGAAGCTCGGGTGGCCGGTGGCGTTGCCGAGGTTCAGGAGCCTTCCTTCGGAGAGGACGATCACCGCGTGGCCGTCGGGGAAGGACCACTCGTCGACCTGGGGCTTGATGTTCACCCGCTCGGCCTCGGACTCTTCCAGGGCGGCCATCTCGATCTCGTTGTCGAAGTGGCCGATGTTGCCGACGATCGCGTTGTGCTTCATCTGCTTCATGTGATCGAGGGTGATCACGTCCTTGTTGCCGGTGGCGGTGACGAAGACGTCGGCCTTGTCGACGACCTGCTCGAGGGTGCGCACCTCATAGCCCTCCATCGCCGCCTGCAGGGCGCAGATCGGGTCGATCTCGGTGACGATCACCCTCGCGCCCTGGCCGCGCAGGGACTCAGCGCAGCCCTTGCCGACGTCGCCGTAGCCGCAGACGACGGCGACCTTGCCGCCGATCATCACGTCGGTGGCGCGGTTGATCCCGTCGATCAGCGAGTGCCGGCAGCCGTAGAGGTTGTCGAACTTGGACTTGGTGACCGAGTCGTTGACGTTGATCGCCGGGAACAGCAGCTCGCCGGCCTCGGCCAGCTGGTAGAGGCGGTGCACGCCGGTGGTCGTCTCCTCGGTGACCCCGCGGATCCCGGCGGCCAGCTTGGTGAAGCGCTCGGGGTCCTCGGCGAGAGAGCGCTGCAAGAGCTCCAAGACGATGCGGAACTCCTCGGAGTCAGCGGAGGCGGGGTCGGGGACCGCGCCCGCCTTCTCGAACTCGACGCCCTTGTGGACGAGCAGGGTGGCGTCGCCGCCGTCGTCGAGGATCATGTTGGGGCCGCCCTCGGGCCACAGCAGGGCCTGCTCGGTGCACCACCAGTACTCGGAGAGGGTCTCGCCCTTCCAGGCGAAGACCGGGACGCCGGCGGCGGCGATCGCCGCGGCGGCGTGGTCTTGGGTGGAGAAGATGTTGCACGAGGCCCAGCGCACCTGGGCGCCCAGCGCGGTCAGGGTCTCGATCAGCACCGCCGTCTGCACGGTCATGTGGAGGGAGCCGGTGATGCGGGCGCCCTTCAGCGGCTGGGAGTCGCCGAACTCCTCGCGCGTTTGCATCAGGCCGGGCATCTCGACCTCGGCGAGGGAGATCTCCTTGCGGCCGAACTCGGCGAGCCCGATGTCGGCGACCTTGTAGTCGTGGGTTGCGGTACCGCTGGTCATCTAGTCGAATTTCTCCTGGGTTGGATTTCTTTCTCAGTATTCCGTGTCTGAGTCAGTATGGCCGAATAGAGTTCCCGCGGTGAGCGAAGCCGAAACCGAGAAGCGAGTCGCGGCCGAGGCGGCAGCCGAGCTGGTCGAGGACGGGATGACCGTCGGGCTGGGAACCGGCTCGACCGTGGCCTTCCTGCTGCCGGCGGTCGCCAGGCGCGGGCTGAGCGGGATCCGCTGCGTCGCGACCTCGGTCGCGACCGAGCAGCAGGCGCGCGATCTCGGCATCCCGGTCGAGCAGTTCAGCGAGCTCGCCCGGCTCGACATCGGGATCGACGGCACCGACGAGGTGACGCCCGAGGGCTGGCTGATCAAGGGCGGCGGCGCCGCCCACCTGCGCGAGAAGATCGCCGCCGCCGCCGCCGAGCGCTTCGTCGTCATCGCCGACTCGAGCAAGCCGGTACCCGAGCTGCGCGGGCCGGTGCCGCTGGAGCTGTTCGCCTTCGGCATCTCCTCCACCCTGGCCCGGCTCGGCGACGAGGTGAAGGTGCGCGGCGTCCCCGCCAGCCCCGACGGCGGCACGATCGCCGACTACCACGGGCCGATCGGCGACCCGGCGGCGCTCGCCGCGCGCTTCGACGCCGACCCCGGCATCGCCGCCCACGGCCTCTTCCCGCCGGCGATGGTCAGCGAGCTCTTCATCGGGCGCGGCGAGAGCGCGGAAAGGTCCACCATCGGCCGCTGAGATGAGACTCGTCGAGCGGGAGCGCGAGATGAACGCCCTCACCGCGCTGCTCGACGCGCTCGTCGAGGGACAGCCGCGGATGGCCCTGATCGAGGGCCCGGCGGGGATCGGCAAGACGCGGCTGCTGGCGGAGCTGCGCGGGGCGGCGTCCGAGGGCGGCGTGCGCTCACTCAGCGCCCGCGGCTCGGAGCTCGAGCGCGAGTTCCCGTTCGGGATCGTCCGCCAGATGCTGGAGCCGGCGCTGAAGGCGCGCTCCGACCGTGCCGAGCTGTTCGAGGGGGCGGCGGAGATCGCCAGCGCCGTGTTCGAGCCGCCGAGCGACGGCGCGCCCGGCGGCGACGCTTCCTTCGCGGTGCTGCACGGGCTCTACTGGCTGATCGTCGACCTGGTCGGGGAGCGGCCGCTGCTGCTGACGATCGACGACCTGCACTGGTGCGACCGTCCCTCGCTGCGGATGCTCGCCTACGTCGTGCGGCGGCTCGAGGGCCTGCCGCTGCTGATCGTCGCCACCGTGCGCAGCACCGAGCCGGGCACCGACCCGGCGCTGCTGGCGGAGATCGCCCAGGACCCGATGACCGAGCGGATCCACCCCGGGCCGCTGAGCCCGGCGGCGATGCCGGCGCTGATCGAGCGCCGGCTCGGCGCCGCGCCCGACGTCGCCTTCGCCGCCGCCTGCCACGAGGCGACCGGCGGCAACCCGCTGCTGCTCGACGAGCTGCTCAAGGGTCTGGCGGCGGAGGGGATCGAGCCGCGCGGCGAGCGCGCCGGAGTCGTCCGCGACCTCGGCCCGCGGGCGGTCTCGCGGGCGGTGCTGCTGCGGCTGGCGCGGCTCCGCGACGAGGACGTCGCCGTCGCCCGGGCGCTGGCGGTGCTCGGCGAGGGCGCCGAGCTGGCCGAGCTGGCGGCCCTCGCCGGGCTCGGCGAGCCGGAGGTGGCGCGGGCGACCGGCGAGCTCGCCCGGGTCGAGATCCTGCGCCGCGATCCGCCGCTCGGGTTCGTCCACCCGCTCGTCCAGGACGCCGTCTACGACGACCTGCCGCCGGCCCAGCGCGAGCTCGACCAGAACCGCGCGGCACGGCTGCTGCGCGACCGGGGCGCCGCGCCCGAGCGCGTCGCGGCCCACCTCCTGCGGGTGCCCGCGGTCGGCGAGGCCTGGGCCGCCGAGCTGCTGATCGAGGCCGCCCGCGCCGCCGCCGAGAAGGGCGCCGCCGAGAACGCGGTCGATTACCTGGAGCGCGCCCAGCAGGAGCCGCTGCAGCCGGACCAGCGCGCCACCGTCATCTTCGACCTCGGCCTGCGCGAGATGGACGTTCGCGGCGTCGACGCGGTGGCCCACCTGCGCGAGGCCTACGAGCTGCTGACCGCGCCCGAGGACCGCGCCTGGGCGGCGTACGCGCTGGCCCGCACGCTGATGTTCACGCGGCGCGAGATCGAGGCCGCGGAAGTGGCGAAGCGGGCCCGCGAGGAGCTCGGCGGCGGCCTCCCCGACTTCGCCCAGGCGCTGGAGGCGATCGAGCTGGAGACGATCTTCTTCGGCCGCCCCGAAGTCGAGGAGCTGCAGCGCACCGTGCGCTACCGCGACGGGGTCGACGGCGAGGGGCCGGGAGCGAAGATGCTGACCTCGCTGACCGCCTACACCTGGGCGAACTCCGATGGCGCCGCCGACCGCTGCGCGGCGCTAGCCCTGGAAGCGCTCGCCGACGGGACGCTGCTGGAGATCGACAACGGGCTCTTCTGGGTGACGGCGATCGTCGTCCTCATCTACGCCGATCTGGAGGACTCCCCCGACATCTGGAGCGAAGCGCGGGAGATCGCCCACGCTCGCGGCTCGCTGTTCATGGTCCTCACCGTCAACCTCTGGCGCGGCTTCGACCTGCTGCGCCGCGGCGACCTCGGGCAGGCGCAGGAATCGCTCGAGTCGGGGCTCGAGGACATGGTGCTGTGGTCGGGCTCGGACGCGCGGACGGTGATCCAGTGGCCGGCCGCCTTCCTCGGCACGGTCTACACCGAGCGCGGCGAGCTCGAGGCCGCCGAGCGGGTGCTCGACCGCGGCGCCCCCGATCCCGGCCAGCGCGGCGACGGACCGACCTTCTGGCGCCAGGCGAAGATCGAGCTGCTGCTGGCGCAGGGGCGGCCGGAGGAGGCACTGGCGCTCTGCGACGAGTACGCGGCGCTGGGCGGGCACATGAGGAACCCGGCGCCCGCCCCGTGGCGGACCGTGCGAGCGCTGGTGCTCGACCGTCTCGGTCGCGGCGAGGAGGGGATCGAGCTGGTGCGCGAGGAGGTCGAGGCGGCCCACCGCTGGGGCGCCGCCCAGCCGATCGGCCGCGCCCTGCGGGTGCTCGGCACGCTCGAGCGCGAGAACGGGGTCGAGCGCCTGCGCGAAGCCGTCGCCACGCTGGAGCGCTCGACCGCCCGCCTCGAGCACGCCAAGGCGCTGCTCGCGCTCGGCACCGCGCTGCGCCTGGCGCGGCAGCCGACCGAGGCGCGCGAGCCGCTGCGCCGGGCGCTGGAGATCGCCAGCGCCTGCAGCGCCGAGGCAACGATCGAGCGCGCCCGCGAGGAGCTCGCCGCCGCCGGCGTCCGCCCCCGCCGCGAGGCCCTCGGCGGGGTCGAGTCGCTCACCCCCAGCGAGCGCCGCGTCGCCGGCATGGCGGCAGAGGAGATGACCAACCGCGAGATCGCCCAGGCCCTCTTCGTCACCCCGAAGACGGTGGAGGTCCACCTCTCCAACGCCTACCGCAAGCTGGAGATCAGCTCCCGCCGCCAGCTGGCCGGCGCCCTCGGCCTCGGCTAGCGAGCACGGGCAACGCCCACCGCTCGCCACCTTCTACGGGCCATGGCACGTCAAACGTGGCGAGCGCCCGAGCCCACCGGGGTGCAGGTCAGGCCAACGCCCACCCCACGTCCCCACGCGTCTAGGGGTGCCCCAGCCCAACCTTAGGGTCCGATTTCGGGGGTCTCCTCAATGGCAAATGGCTCTCCAGAGCGGATTCTGGGGCCATGAACCGCACCAAGACGATCACGCTCGAGCTGCTGCTGGCCGGTGACGGCCTCAGCGGGCGCGCCCTCGATGGCGATGGCGGCGCCCGGGAGTTCAGCGGGCGGCTGGGCCTGATGCACACGATCGACGAGCTGCTCGCCCCGGCGGGCAACGGACAGGAGGAGCGCATGAACCCCGAGACGATGATTCGCACGCCCGACGCCGCCGCCCTGCGGCGGCTGATCGGGGGGACCGTGGTCGGTCCCGAGGACGAGGGCTACGACGCCGAGCGCGGCGTCTTCAACGTCAACGTCGACCAGCGGCCGGCGCTGATCGCCGTCCCCGGCAACGCCGAGGAGGTCGCCGCCGTGGTCCGCTTCGCGGCCGAGCACGGGCTGCGGGTGGCGGCGCAGCGGACCGGCCACAACGCCGAGCCGATGGCGGCGCTCGACGAGACGATCCTGCTCAAGACCTCGCGCCTGGACCGGGTCGAGATCGACACGGCCGCCCACCGCGCCCGGGTCGGCTCGGGCACCCGCTGGGCCGACGTCGTCCCTCAGGCCTCGCCGCTCGGGTTCGCCGCCCTGCACGGCTCGACCCCGGACGTCAGCGTCACCGGCTACAGCCTCGGCGGCGGCATGGGCTGGTACGCCCGCAAGCACGGGCTCGCCGCCAACAGCGTCACCGCGATCGAGCTGGTCACCGCCGACGGCGAGATCCGGCGCGTCAGCCACCGGACCGAGCCGGAGCTGTTCTGGGCGCTGCGCGGCGGCGGCGGCAACTTCGGCGTCGTCACCGCGCTGGAGTTCGAGCTCTACCCGGTCGCCGAGGTCTACGCCGGCGTCCTCTTCTTCCCGCACGAGCGGGCCGAGGAGGTGCTGCAGGCGTGGCTGGGGTGGACCGCCGGCGTCCCCGACGAGGTGACCTCGGTCGGGCGGCTGCTGCAGTTCCCGCCGTTCGAGGAGGTCCCCGAGCCGGTCCGCGGCAAGTCCTTCGCGGTCGTCGAGGCGGTCTTCCTCGGCAGCCAGGCGGCGGGCGAGGAGCTGCTGGCGCCGCTGCGGGCGCTGGGGCCGGCGATGGACACGTTCGCGATGGTCCCGCCCGTGGAGCTCGCCGAGCTGCACATGGACCCGCGCGACCCGATGCCGTACGCCAGCCACCACGCGCTGACCGGCGAGCTCGACGCGCAGGCGATCGGCGACCTCGTCGCCGCGGCCGGCCCGGGCTCGGGCTCGACCCTGGCCTCGGTCGAGCTGCGCCACACCGGCGGTGCCCTGGCGCGCAGCGCGCCGCACCACGGCGCCCTCGCCACCATGCCGGGCGACTACGCCTCCTTCGCCGTCGGCCTCGCCGACCCGGCGACCGCGGCGAAGACGGCCGAGGACCTGGCCCGCGTCGAGGCGGCACTCCGCCCCTACGAGGCCGGCCAGTACCTCAACTTCACCGAGCAGACGACCCCGGCGGAGGCGTTCTTCGACGCCGCCACCACGGCTCGCCTGCAGGCGGTGAAGCAGGCCTACGACCCCCAGCGCCTGTTCCAGGCCAACCACGAGCTCGGAGCCGGCCGCTGAGGCCGGCTCCGAGTCCCGAGAGGAGACGACGATGGAGATGACGAGGACCGAGAAGACCGTCGCGGCGCTGCTGGCGCTGGGCGCGATCGTCGCCCTGGCGCTGGCGCTGAGCGCGCCGGCGCGGGCGGCGACCTACGGCAACGGCTTCCAGGTCGCGAAGTTCAAGGTGGAGATCAAGGGCTACTCGACCACCACCTGGCACCGCAACTACGAAGCGGCCGACGAATGCGACGTCAGCGACCACTCCTTCGGCCGCGAGAAGCTCACCTTCCGCTCGGCCAAGCCGGTGGTAATAACCGCCACTCACATGCGCGGCGAATTCAACCCGCAGCTGTTCGCCGGCCGCTCGGCGCTCGGCGTCCCGGTCAAGACCAGGGTCCAGCGCAGCTATACGCCGGCGATCTCGTCCCCCGCCGCCGAATGCGAAGAAAACGGCGGCGGCGCCGAACCGACCGTGCCCGACTGCGGCACGCGCAACCCGAAGGGCTGGCACCTCGACCTCGAATTCGCCGACAAGAAGAAGAACGGCCTCCAGGTCCACGGCGACGACGGCCCCCGCGACCCCTACGTCAACTGCCCGGGATCGGTCTTCACCTATCCCTTCCTGCTCGACGAACAGGGGACGCGGGAGCACCGCAGGCCGCTCTACGCGGACCTCTCCCAGGACGAGATCTTCGACCCGAAGTTGCAGAAGTGGATCACGATCGGCAACGGCAGCTACAAAGAAGCCGACGAGATCTGGTGGGCGAAGACCGACGTCCACTGGGCCGTCTCCTTCACCCGCCTCGGCGAGAAGCCGAAGCGCCGCTGACCCCCGGCCGGCGGGGGCTGGCTAGCTGTTGCTTCCGATCCAGCGGTCCGCCATCGGCGTGTGGCGCTCGATCGCCTTGCCGAGGCGCTTCGGGTCGCCGTCGATCACCGCCTCGACCAGCTCTTCGTGGACGGCGAGGTTCTCCTCGGCGTCAAAGAACTCGTCGCCGGTGACGTTGTCGAGGCCGTCGTCGACGAAGTCCAGCAGGGTCAGGTAGAGCGTCTTCAGCGGCGCGTTGGTGCCCATTTTCGCCATCCGCCGGTGCAGGTCCCAGTTGAGCCGCAGGAAGGCCTTCGGGTTCACGGTCTGCTTCTGCATCCGCGAGATGATCTGCCGCAGCGCTTTCGCATCGGCCGCCTTGCAGTGCAGCGAGGCTTCGCGGCAGACCAGCGGCTCGAGCGCGTTACGGACCGCGAGGCAGTCGGTGAACGGGGCGTCGTCGACCTTGAAGCCGAGCACCAGGTGGTTGAGCCGCACCCGCGAGGACGGCGAGGCGACGAACATGCCGCCGCCGGGGCCGGGCCGGGCCTCGATCAGGCCGCGCGTCTCAAGCAGCCGCAGCGCCTCGTTGACAGTCGCCACCGCGTAGCCGAAGCGGTTGCGGATGTCCTCCTTGGTGCCGAGGCGCTCGCCGGCCGAGAGACCGTTGTCGACGATCTCCTGCTCGAGACGGCGCGACAGCTCCTCGGCCCGGGAGATCCGTACCGGTTCAGTCGACGCCATCATCGCCCCCCCATCTATATGACCCTGATGATTGCATCGGTATTTCCCGACCGAGTCTACCTGGCGACCTAGTTCGCGACGGTCACCGCTCCGACGTTGATCGACTCCAGCAGGCCGTGCTCGGAGAGCTCCTCGCTGGCGATTTCGCCGACCGCGCTGCCGGCGAAGAAGACGATCACGCGATCGCAGACTTTGGCCATCTCTTCGAGGTCGCTGGAGGTGTAGAGGACGACCTTCTTGCTCGCCGCCATCTGGGCGATGATCGCGTGCATGTCCTCCTTGGCGCCCATGTCGACGCCGCGCGAGGGGTCGTCGAGGAGGACCACCGACGGTTCGGCCTCGAGCCATTTGGCGAAGACGACCTTCTGCTGGTTGCCGCCCGAGAGCGAGCCGGCCGGCAGCGCGGTCGAGGCGGTGACGATCTTCAGCTCGTCGCGCCAGTGGTCGGCGCGGCGCCGCATCTGGCCCCTTCGCATGACCAGGCCCATCCGCCGCAGCGGTCCGCCTTTGACCGAGCTGACGTTCTCGGCGATCGAGCTGTCGAGCATCAGGCCGAGGCGTTTGCGGTCGGCGGGGACGTAGGCGATGCCGGCGGCGACGGCGCGGTTCATCGTCCGCGGCCGGCGGCCGCCGCCGGGCAGCGTGACCGTGCCGTCATCGGGCCGCAGGCGGCCGAAGATCAGGTCGAGGACGGCGTGGGCGCCGGATCCCTCGAGGCCGGCGAGACCGACGACTTCGCCGGGGCTGGCGGTCAGGTCGAAGGGCTCGAGGATGCCTTTGACGGCGACGCCGTCCAGCACCAGCGGCGCATCGGCCCCGGCCGCCTCCTCGAACGGCGTGGCGTCGGTGATGTGCTTCTCGCGCGCGCCCGCCTCGCCGAGCATCTCGACGACGGTCTCCTGGATCGTCATCTCCTCGCGCGGGCGGCGGGCGACGACGACCTCGCCGCTGCGCAGGACCGTGATCCGGTCGGCGACGGCGAAGACGTCCTCCAGGAAGTGGGAGACGTAGACCACGGCGACGCCGCGGTCGCGAAGGTTGCGGACGACGTCGAGCAGCTGCTCGGTCTCGGCCTGCTGCAGGGCCGAGGTCGGCTCGTCGAGGACGAGGATCTTCGGGTCGTTGAGCAGCGCCCGGCCGACCTCGATCAGCTGCTGCTCGCCGAGCCGCAGGTTGCCGACGGCGCGGCTGAGGTCGACGTCGAGGCCGATCGCCTCGAGCACCGGCTGCGCCTGCCGCCGCATCGCGCGGCGGTCGAGGGCGACCCCGGCGGCCAGCGGCTCGCGGCCGAGGAACAGGTTCTGCAGCACGTCGAGGTGCGGGAACAGCGTCAACTCCTGCGAGACGATCGCGACGCCCTGGTTTGCCGCCTCGCGGGAGTTGTGAAAGGCGACCGGCTCGCCTTCGAGCTCGAGCACCCCCGCGTCGGGGCGGGTGCCGCCGACGAGGACCTTGATCAGGGTGGACTTGCCGGCGCCGTTGGCGCCGAGCAGGGCGTGCACCTCACCCTGGTGGATCTCGAAATCGACGCCATCGAGTGCCTTCACACCGCCGTAGCTCTTGTGGAGGTCTCTGACCGTGTACATGGGCATCTCGATGACGTCGCTTTCGATAGGAGGAGAAGGGTCAGCCCTCTATTCGAAGGCCCCTTCGATCGGCCCCGCTTCGGGCATGCCGTTGGCGAACATTTCTTCCACGTCGGCGGCGTAGAACTTTTCCGGTTCTTTCGCCCTTTCTTCGACTTCGGCGATGTCTTCACCGGTGTAGAACTTGTAGCCGCTGTCGACCCAGCCTTCGGGCAGTTCGGCACCGCGCGCCGCTTCGGCGAGCATCCGGGTGGCGGTGTAGCCCTGCAGCCACCAGTTGGTGCCGACGGCGGTGATGATCGTGCCGTCCTTGAGGCCGGCGATCGTCTCCGGCGGGAGCTCCATCGCCCCGACGGTCAGGTTGTAGCCCTTTTCCTTGATCACCTTGTAGAGGCTGGTGCCGTCCTGGTCGCAGGTCCCGGTGGCGATTTCCGCGTTCGGGTGGGCGGCGAGCTCGGTCGTCCAGGCCTTGGTGTTGGCCTGCGGTTCGACTTCCGAGGTGAACTTCTCGACCTTGGCCTTCGGGATCATCTTTTCGATCGCTTCTTCGAAGCCGTCGGTCCGCTGGGCGAGCACGCCCGCTTCCTGGGCGACGCACTGACCGAGGATGATTTCACCGGTGAACGAGCTGGGAATTTCCGCCAGTTCGATGGTGTGTTCGAGCAGTTCGCGGGCCTCGGAGGTGTCGGCCGTGCCGACGAACGTCTGCACCGGGGACGATGAGACGTCCTGCACTTCCGAGCTCGGGCGTTCGTTGAACGTGAGCACGTTGGGGCCGACCTGGTCCCAGATGTTCTGCGCGGTCCGCGTCCACAGCTCGGGCGGGAACGGCGCGAAGCCGAACGCGTCGGGCTTCTTGGCGAGCATGTCGGTCGCCTGCTGCTGCGCGACTTCCGGTTCGGTCGAGGGCGGGCCCTGGACTTCGACGGAGGCGGCGGAATCTTCGGCCCCGTAGGCTTCGATCCCTTCTTTGATTTCCTGGCCGAAGGCGACCCCGGTCAGGATCTCCTCCATCGCGATCGAAACGGGTTCGTTTTCGTTGCCCGCTTCTTCTTCGCCGCCGCCGCTCGCTTCTTCGCTGGTCGCTTCCGACGAGCCCGTATCCGAGCCGCCGCTGCTCCCCCCGCAGGCGGCCAGGCCAAGCGCCAGTAGCAGCGCCGCCAGGGCAGCGAGGGCGAGCAGCCCCTTATTGGTTCTCTTCTTACTCATGCAGTGATTCCTCTCTCCTCATTGAGTACCGCTGTTGGGGTAAGGGTCAGGTGCCCCGCAGGGCACGTGCCGCTCGACGGCGGCGGACGAGTGCGTCGGAGCCGACGGCCACGACGATCACCGCGCCGGTGACGAAGTTCGTCCAGTTGGAGTCGATCGAGAAGAAGATCAGGCCGCTGTTGATGACGGCGACGATCAGCGCCCCGATCAGGGCTCCGGGCACGGTGCCAGTACCGCCGCTGACGGCGGTTCCACCGATGATCGCCGCGGCGATCACCTGCAGTTCGTAGCCGGCGCCGACGGTGGGATCGGCACCCTGGAAGTAGGCGAGGCTGAGGACGCCGGCGAGCCCGGCGAGGCCGCCGGTCAGCATCAGCGCGTAGAGGCGGATCCGCCGGGTCGGGATCCCGGAGAACTCAGCCGCCTGGTGGTTGGAGCCGGTGGCCCGGACCATCGCTCCGAAGCGGGTCTTCTTGAAGACGAAGGTGAGGACGATGCCGAGGATCACCACGACCCAGGCCGAGGTCGGGATCCCCAGCGTGTTCTCGCCGAGCTTGGTGAAGAAGCTCGAGTCGAGCGGGATCCCGGTCGCCGGCTTGCCGTCGGAGACGACCTGGACGAGGCCGCGGTACATCGAGAGCGTTCCCAGGGTGATGATGATCACCGGGATGCGGAAGACGTTGGCGAGGACGCCGTTGGCGGCACCCAGCCCGACCGCTACGACGATCGCCAGCACCGCCGCCAGCCAGGGGTTGATGCTCGACATCCACTGGGCGGCGAGCATGATGCTGAGCGCGTAGATGCCGCCGACCGAGAGGTCGATCTCGGTCATCGCCAGCAGGTAGACCATCCCGTAGGCGGCGATCGCGACGAAGGCGGCCGAGCGGACGGTGTTGAGCAGGACGTCCTTTTCGAGGAATTCGGAGTGGAAGGCCCCGATCAGCGCGATCAGCGCGATCAGCGCCAGCAGCGGGCCGATCTCGTCGATCGCGAAGACGCGGCGCACGACCTCGCGGGCGCGGTCGGCGGCCGAGGCCGAGCCGGAGCTGGCCGGCGCCGGCGGCGTCGAGGTCGGCTTGGAGACTGCTGCCGGTTGCGTGCTGGTTTCGCTCATCTCATCCATCCCGTAGCGCGAGCGTCCCGGGCTCGCGGATTTTCTACACCTAATGGTTATAACCGATAATGATTATGTGTGTCAAGTGGGCCGCCGACCCCCAGGCCGGCAGCCCCGGCGGCAGCTAGGCCCTCACCCAGCCGCCGTCGACCACCAGCGTCTGGCCGGTGATGAAGGCGGCGTCGTCGGAGGTGAGGAAGGAGGCGGCGCCGACCAGGTCCGACGGCTCCTGAGTGCGTTTGATCGCCTGGCCCTGGGCGACGAAGTCGAACAGGCCGAGCTCCTCGTGCGGACCCTCGATCGTCCCCTTCGAGCGCACCAGCGAGGGCGCCAGCGCGTTGATCGTCACCCCGTCGTCGCCGATCTCGGCGGCGAGCGAGCGCAGGAACCCGATCAGGCCGCCTTTCGAGGCCACGTAGTGGGACATGCCCGGGGTGCCGTCGTGGAACGTGGTCGAGGCGATGCAGAGGATCCGGCCCCAGCCGCGCTCGCGCATGCCGGGCAGGAACTCGTGGCAGGCGTGGAACATCGAGTCGAGGTTGACCGAGAGCACCTTGCGCCAGTCCTCGAAGCTCATGTCCTTGAATTCGCAGATCGGGTAGATGCCGGCGTTGTGGACGAGGATGTCGACGGCGCCGAACCGGTCCTTGGCGGCGGCGGCGAGCGCCGCCATGTCCTCGGCCGAGGAGACGTCGCACTCGACCGCGATCCCCTCCGAGCCGGCCGCCTCGATCAACCCGACCGTCTCCGAGCCGTCGGCGATGTCGCCGACTACGACCTTGGCGCCGTCGGCGGCGAGCCGCTGCGCGTATGCCTGTCCGATCCCGGCCGCGGCGCCGGTGACGACCGCGGTGCGTCCCTCGTGGCTGCTCATCGTGCTCGCTCCTCCCCCCTAGGCGAAGATCGGCGAGGGGTCGTTGTAGAAGGCCAGCCGGTCGACCTTGTCGCCGTCGCGGTGCAGGATCGAGACGGTCTTGACCGTCACCTCCTGGCCGTCCTTGCGGGTGTAGATGACGTCCGACTCGAGAATCGTCGTGTCGCCGTCCTCGTAGCGGTTCCTGATGTCGTGGCGGAGGCCGCCGATCATCTCCCAGAAGCCGCCGATCGTCGCCCGGATCTCGTCCTTGCCGTTGGCCGGCGGGTTGTCGTTGATGTTGACGACCGCGTCATCGGTGTGGCGCTCGATGAACGCGTCCAGGTTCATCGCGTCGACGTCGGTGAAGTACTCCTCGATCCAGTCACTCATCTCGAAACAACTCCCTTTTCCGTTTGGATTCCCTGAAGAACTGCGGTGCTGCAAGCTGGAACTGCGAGCTGGTCGGTGCCGCTCACTCCCCCTCTTTGAGGAAGGCGCGGACGCTGGCCGAGAAGGCCTGGGGCTGCTCGATCATCACCCAGTGGCCGCTCTTGCCGAAGGCGTGCAGCTGCGCGTCCGGGAGGACGTCCATCAGCGGCAGCGAGGTCGAGCGCAGCGGCACGACTTCGTCGTGGTAGCCGTGAGCGAGCAGGACCGGGTGCTCGATCGCGCGCAGCTCCTCCGCGGAGAGCGCGAGGTCGTCGACACCGTCCTGTCGCGGCTGCGGGAACATCGCGGCGAAGGCGTCGCGGACGACCGGGTCGGTGCTGGCCTGGTAGCGCATCTGGACCAGCTCGTCGGTGACGATCGACTGGTCGTAGGCGAACAGTTCGATCAGCCGGCGCATCGCCTCCGGGCTCGGCTCGTAGCCCCAGACCTCGTCGAGGCCGCTGGGGATCGGTCCGCCGATCCCCATCGTGCCCATGACGACGATGCGGTCGATCGCCTCCGGCCGCGCGGCGGCCAGCGAGAAGGCGATCGCCCCGCCCATCGAGTTGCCGATGACGCTGAAGCGCTCGATCCCGAGCTCGTCGATCAGCGCCAGGGCGTGGTCGGTCCAGAGCTTGCGCCCGTACTCGACCGGCCCCGGGGGCTGGGTGCGGTTGAAGCCGACCTGGTCGGGCGCGATCACCCGGAAGTCCTCGCTCAGGATCGGGTAGATCGGGCGCCAGTTGCTCCAGGCCGAGACACCGGGGCCGGAGCCGTGGAGCAGCAGCAGGGGCGGGCCCTCGCCGGCGTCGTGAAAGAAGGTGTCGATGCCCATCACGGCCAGGTTGCGGCCGGTCGAGTCGGGATCGAGGGTCCTGGTTTCGGTCTGAGAAGTCATTGAGCCAATCTGTAAGAGGTGGTCCCTGAAGTGCCCGCGACGCTACCACTTATAATGATTCGGTGTCAATGCCCCCGCGGCCGTGGAGCCGGGGCCGAGGAGAGGAGAGCCGCTCGATGGAGCGCGAGCTGATCAACCCCGAGGGCGTCTTCGCCCACCCCGCCTACACCGGCGTCGTCACCGTCACCGACCCGCGCAAGTTCCACTTCATCGCCGGCCGCACGCCGGCCGACCACGAGACCTACGAGTGCGTCGCCCCGGGGGACTTCCGGGCCCAGTACCGGCACGTGATGAAGACGCTCGACATCGAGCTGAAGGCGGTCGGCGCGACCTGGGCGGACGTCGTCTTCCGCCGCATCTTCACCCTCGACGTCGACGCCTTCCTCGAGGCGCAGCAGACCGATCCCGAGATCCAGAGCTACTGGGAGCCGGGCAAGGTGCCGCCCGGGACGCTGATCGGCGTCACCCGCCTCTCCGACCCCGAGTTCCTGATCGAGGTCGACCTGCTGGCGATCACCGAGTGAGCGGTCGGAATTACGCATAATGATTCCATGTTAAACTCATCGGCGGACTTTTCGTAATCGATTACGCTGGGATTCCCCCCAACGGGAACGGAGAGGTAGAGATGGGAATCGCCCACGTGGCACATGCCGAGCTGCGCGTCACCGACCTCGAGTCGTCGCGTGACTTCTTCACCAGGGTCCTGGGCCTGTTCGTCAGCGCCGAGGACGACAATCACGTCTACCTGCGGGCCTGGCAGGACTGGGACCACCACTCGCTGGTCCTCACCCGGGCCGAGGAGAGCGGCCTCGAGCACGCCGCCTGGCGAGTCGACGGCCCGGAGGCGCTGGGCGAGTTCGAGCGGCAGCTGAAGGGCCTCGGGATCGAGACCCAGTGGGTCGAGGGGGGCACCGGCGTCAGCCAGGGCCACGGCGACGCGCTGCGCTTCTTCTCGCCGCAGGGCATCCCGACCGAGCTCTTCTGGGAGGTCGAGCGCTACGTGGAGAAGGACCCGGCGATGCAGTCGAAGCTGCCCAGCCACCCGCAGCGCTACACCGGGCACGGCGTCCACCCGCGCCGCTTCGACCACGTCAACTTCCTGGTCAACGAACCGCAGGCCGAGCAGGAGTTCTTCAGCGACCAGATGGGGATCCGCCACAACTACTACATCACCGGCGACCTCGGTCAGGGCGAGCAGCGGCTCGCCTCCTGGCTGGCGAAGACCAACCTCTCGCACGAGCTGGCGTTCATGCGCAACAAAAACCAGAACGGCCCGCTGCTGCACCACGTCGCCTACTTCGTCGACACCGCCGACCAGATGGCGCGGGCGGCGACGATCCTCGCCGACGCCGGCGTGAAGATCGAATGGGGCCCGGGCCAGCACGGCACCAGCGGCGCGATCTTCCTCTACTGCATCGAGCCCTCGGGCAACCGGGTCGAGGTCTGGAGCGGCGGCTTCCTGCTCTTCGCGCCCGACTGGGAGCCGATCCGCTGGGATCCGGAGACCTCGCCGCTCGGCCTCGAGCTGTGGGGCTCGGACATGCCCGACACCTACCTGAAATACGGCACCGCGCTGGCCCAGCCGGCCGCCGCGCCGCAACCGGCGTGAGTGCCGGCCCGGGCGGCGGGGTGGTCGCCGCCGCCCGGGCGCTCGCCGCCCACGGCTTGGTTGACGCCTTCGGCCACGTCTCGGCGCGGACCGGCGAGGCGGCGCTGATCACGCCCGCCTCGCCGATGTCGGAGGTGCGCGAGGTGAGCCAGCTGGTCGAGCTGCCGCTGGGCGAGATCGACGAGCTGCCGGCGGGGGCGCCGAAGGAGGCCTGGGTCCACTGGGCGATCTACCGCGCCCGCCCCGACGTCGGCTCGATCTGCCGCGGCCAGCCGCCCTCCCCCCTCGCCGTCGCCGCCGTCGCCGACGAGCTGCCGGCGGTGCTCGGCCAGGGCGCCCTGGCCGGCGCCCCGGTCCCCGTCTACCCCGACTCGCGCCTGGTCCGCGAGCGCGGCCGCGGCGAGCAGCTGGCGGCCCGCCTCGGCGCCGCCGACTCGCTGATCATGCGCGGCAACGGCGCCCTCGCCACCGCCTCCACCCCCGGCCGGGCGATGGCCCGCCTCTACCTGCTCGAGCGCTCCGCCGAGACCTGGCTGCGCGCCGCCGCCGCCGGCACCCCCCGCCCGCTCAGCAACGAGGAAGCGGCGGCATGGCAAGCGGCCGCCGAGGAGCTCCTCGAGCGTTTGTGGCAACACCTGCGCGACTGAGGAGCGGGTCGAGGTTGTCACCCTCTGGTTGACAGACTCGACCCACCCCCGCTCGCATCCGAGCGCGTAGCGCTCAGCCCATCGCGGGGCGAAGCAGGTCGCTGCCGTCCCAGTTCTCGGCAGCGCCTTCGAACATCGCGAAGAAGCCGCGCAGGCCCTCGCTGTCGGCGTGGAGCTCGATGTCGTGGCCGAGCGAGGCGGAGCCGTCGTGGTAGGTGAAGTCGACGTCGTCGCCGAAGTGGGCGTGGAGGTATTCGGGCAGGCCGTTCGATTCGAGCTGGGCGCGGTGGGCGTCGAGCTCGGCCTCCGGCACCGCGTAGGCGACGTGGTGGAAGCGGGGCGTGACGTCGCCGGCGAAGCGCTCGGCGGCGCGCTCGGGCGCCAGCTTGGCGATCACCATCAGCTCGACCGGGACCTCGTTGCAGATGCCGAAGGCCGAGGCGTGGACGAACTCGGCCGGCTCCCCGCGCGAGGTGACGTCGGTGACCGGCACCTCCTCGAGGAAGAAGAACGGGCCGGCGCCGAACTGCTGATTGAGGCGCTTGGCGGCCGCCTCGATCTCGTCGACGACGTAGGCGAGGTGGTGGATCTGGCCGAGGCCGGGACCGGGCATCGTGCGCTCCTTCCGTTGCTCAGCCGGCGGCGGCCGCCGGCTGCTCGGTCGCCGCCAGCTCGGCGGCGATGTCGATGATCAGGTCCTCCTGGCCGCCGACCGCCTTGCGCTTGCCGACCTCGACCAGGATGTCCTTGGTCGAGACGTGGAAGCGCTCGGCGGCCCGCTCGGCATGGAGGAGGAAGGACGAGTAGACGCCGGCGTAGCCGAGCAGCAGCGAGGAGCGGTCGACCAGCTGCGGGCGGTCCATGATCGGCCGCACGACGTCCTCGGCGACGTCGAGCATCGCGAAGGTCTCGGCGTGCAGGCCGATCCCGAGCTTCTCGAAGACCGCGGCGAGGACCTCGGTCGGCGCGTTGCCGGCGCCGGCGCCGAGGCCGCAGGTGCAGCCGTCGATCCAGGTCGCGCCGGCCTCGTGGGCGGCGATCGAGTTGGCGATCGCGAGGCTGAGGTTCTCGTGGCCGTGGAAGCCGACCTCGGTCTCGGCGTCGAGGCCGCCGCGCATCGCCTCGACCCGGGCGCGGACGCCGTCGGGCAGCAGGGCACCTGCGGAGTCGGTGACGTAGACGACTTCGGCGCCGGCGTCCTCCATGATCTTCGCCTGCTCGAGCAGCCCTTCGGGGCTGTTCATATGGGCCATCATCAGGAAGCCGGCGGTCTTGAAGCCGAGCTCGCGGGCGAACGCCAGGTGCGAGGGCGAGATGTCCGCCTCGGTGCAGTGGGTGGCGACGCGGACGACCGAGGCGCCCAGTTCGCGCGCCCGCGCCAGGTCCTCCTTGACGCCGATCCCCGGCAGCAGCAGGACCGCGATCCGGGCCCGCTCGACGGCGCCGACCGCGGCGGCGATCAGCTCGTACTCGTCGGTCAGCGAGAAGCCGTAGTTGAACGAGGCGCCGCCGAGGCCGTCGCCGTGGCTGACCTCGATCACGTCGACCCCGGCGCGGTCGAGCGCGCTGGCGACCGCGGTGACCTGGTCGGCGGTGATCTGGTGGCGCTTGGCGTGCGAGCCGTCGCGCAGGGTCGAGTCGACCAGCGTGGTGACGATCTGGGAGCTCACGCCGCCACCCCCTCGCGCTCGCGCATCTTCGCCAGCTCCTCGCCGACCGCCACCGCGGCGGCGGTCATGATGTCGAGGTTGCCGGCGTAGGCGGGCAGGTAGTCGGCGGCGCCCTCGACCTCGACGAAGATCGCGACCCGGTCGGACTCGAACTGCGGCTCGCCGCGCAGGCGGTAGCCGGGCACGTAGGAGGCGACCCGCTCGCGCATCCGCTCGATGCTCTCGCGGATCGCGTCGCGGTCGGCGTCGGGGGAGATCCCGCAGAAGACGGTGTCGCGCATGATCAGCGGCGGGTCGGCGGGGTTGAGGATGATGATCGCCTTGCCGCGCTCGGCGCCGCCGATCTCCTCCAGCCCCTTGGCGGTGGTGCGGGTGAAGGCGTCGATGCTTTCGCGGGTACCGGGGCCGGCGGAGAGGCTGGCGATCGTCGCGACGATCTCGGCGTAGGGGACCGGCGTCACCGCGGAGACCGCGGCGACCATCGGGATCGTCGCCTGGCCGCCGCAGGTGATCATGTTGACGTCGGCCGCCTCCCAGTGCTGCTCGATGTTGACCGAGGGGACGACGCCCGGACCCATCTTCGCCGGGGTCAGGTCGATCGACTGCAGGCCGGCCTCGGCGAGCTTCGGCGCGTTGGCGCGGTGGGCGCCGGCCGAGGTCGCCTCGAAGACGAAGCGGCATTCCTCCGGGTGGGAGACGATCCAGTCGACCCCCTCGTGGGTGGTGACCAGGCCCTCGCGGCGGGCCCGCTTGAGGCCGTCGGACTCGGGGTCGATGCCGACCATCACCCGCGGTTCCAGCGTCCGCGAGCGCTGCAGCTTGTACATCAGGTCGGTTCCGATGTTGCCGGAACCGAGGATCGCGCAGGGGACCTTCTCCATCAACTCTCGCTCCTCACTCGCCGAACCTGGTGGTGACGGCGCCGAGCTCGGCGAACTCGGCGCGGACGGAATCGCCCGGGGCGACCGGCAGCGCCGCGTGCAGGGCGCCGGCGATGACCAGGTCGCCGGCGCGCAGCGGCACGCCGAACTCGCCCAGCTTGTTGGCGAGCCAGGCGATGCAGCGGACGGGGTTGCCGAGGACGGCGGCGCCGGCGCCGGTGGCGGCGACCGCGCCGTTGACGTCGAGCACCATCCCGAGCAGGCGCAGGTCGAGGTCGTCGACCGGGGTCAGCCTGCCGCCGAAGACGACCCGGGCCGAGGAGGCGTTGTCGGCGATCGTGTCGGGCAGCTTGATCTTCCAGTCGGCGACGCGGCTGTCGATCACCTCGATCGCCGGCAGCGCCCCGGCGACCGCGCCGAGCACGTCGGCGGCGGTCACCCCCGGCCCCTGCAGCTCGCGCTCCATCAGGAAGCCGATCTCGGCCTCGACCCGCGGCTGGACCAGCTCGCTGACCGCGATCGCGTCGCCCTCCTCGACCACCATGTCGTCGAACAGGGCGCCGAAGTCGGGTTCGTCGACGCCGAGCTGCTGCTGCATCGCCACCGAGGTGAGGCCGATCTTGCGGCCGCGGACCAGGCCGCCCTCCGCTTTGCGCCGGTGGACGTTGATCTGCTGGATCCGGTAGGCGTCGGCGACGGTCAGCTCGGGGTGCGCCTCGGTCAGCGGCGCGATCGCCTCGCGCGTGCGCTCCGCCTCGTACAGGGCCTCGGCGAGCTGGGCGAGGGTCTCCTCGCCGGCACCGGCCTCTTGTCGCTCCTCCGTGGCGGCCATCGGACGGCCCGAAACCTATCACACATAATGACTATGGTGAATTCTGGTAGGGTCGGCCCAGGTACCCAAGGGAACAGGGACTACAAAGGGACACGGAGGGAGAGATGAGCGCCAACGCTGCAGCGGTGGAGGAGGTACGCAAGCGCCTCGCGGAGGGCGGCTTCAAGGGCGAGCTGCTCAGCCCGGACAGCACCGGCTACGACAAGGCCCGCGAAGTCTGGAACGCGATGGTCGACAAACGGCCGGGGCTGATCGCCCGCGCCGCCGATCGCGACGACGTCGTCGCCGTCGTCAACGCCGCCCGCGAGGCGGGCACGCCGCTGGCGATCCGCGCCGGCGGCCACGGCATCGTCGGCAGCGCGATCGCCAGCGAGGACGGGGTGACGCTCGACATGACGCTGCAGCGCGGGGTCGAGGTCGACACCGAGAAGATGCTGGTCCACGTCCAGGGCGGCTGCAAGCTCGGCGACGTCGACGAGGCCTGCGCCGAGCACGGCGTCGCGGTGCCGGCCGGGATCGTCTCCGACACCGGCGTCCCCGGGCTCGCCCTCGGCGGCGGCATCGGCTGGCTCTCGCGCAAGCACGGGCTGACCTGCGACAACTTCGCCTCGCTGGAGGTCGTGACCGCGGCCGGCGAGGTGATCGAGGTGACCGAGGACTCCCACCCCGACCTGTTCTGGGCGCTGCGCGGCGGCGGCGGCAACTTCGGCGTCGTCACCCGCTTCAGCTTCCACGCCTACGAGTTCGGGCCGATGATGCGGTTCGGCGCCGCGCTGTACCACGAGGACGAGGCGCGCGCGGCGCTGCGCGAGTACGCCCGCATCTACCCGACCCTGCCCAACAACGTCGGCTGGCACGTGGCGATGAAGCGCGTGATGCCGCCGCTGCCGTTCGTCCCCGACAACCTCGTCGGGACGCCGCTGGTGATGCTGTTCTGCATGTGGCTCGACGACCCGGAGGCGCAGGAGGGGATCGACACGATCGAGCGGCTGCTCGAGGTCGGCGACCCCTGCGTGACCGGCTCGGCGGTGATCCCGTTCGGGATGGGGATGCAGCGCTTCCTCGACGCCGAGTTCCCCGACGGGCTGCGCAACTACACGAAAGAGGCGCACCTGAAGGAGCTCTCCGACGGGGCGATCGACGCCCTGGTCGACTTCTGGGCCGAGGGCATGTCGGAGCGGACGACGATCGAAGGCGAGCTCGCGATCTACGGGCTCGGCGGCGTCGCCCGCGACGTCCCCGAGGAGGACTCGGCCTTCTCCAACCGCGACAGCCTCTGGTGGATCAACTGGGCCAACCACTGGCACGACGCCGGCGACGACGAGAAGAACATGGACATCATCCGCGCCAGCTACAAGCGGCTGGAGCCGTGGGTCGGGCGCGGGGTCTACGTCAACATGCTCAACGTCGACGAGCTCGACCGCGTGGTCGAGGCCTACGGCGGGCCGGAGAAGTACGCTCGGCTCGGCATGGTCAAGGCCAAGTACGACCCGACCAACCTGTTCCGGATGAACCACAACATCAAGCCGGCCGAGCCGGCGGAGGCCGCTTGAACAGCGACAGCGCCGGCGGCGCCCTCCCCACCCGGGTCGGCGTCGCCCGCACCTCCGACGGGCCCGAGATCCTCGCCGCCTACGGCGACCGCGTCGTCTCGCTGACCGCGGCGCTGGGCTGGGACCACTGCTCGACCGCGGACCTGATCCGGCGCTGGGACGAGCTGGCGCCGCGGCTGGCCGAAGTCGGCGAGACAGCGCCGCAGATCGACCTCGGCGCGGTCACCTGGGAGCCGCCGGTGATGCCGCGCAAGCTGCTCTGCGTCGGCGCCAACTACACCGACCACGTCGAGGAGATGGAGCGCGCCGGGGCGCCGAAGGTCGAGGGAACCCCGTTCCCGTTCAGCTTCCTCAAGCCGCCGACCACGGCGCTGGTCGGCAGCGACGTCGAGGTGACGATCCCCGGCTTCGGCTCCGAACTCGACTGGGAGGCGGAGCTGGCGGTGGTGATCGGCCGGCCGGAGCTGGCCGAGAGCGACCCGCTCGGCGCGGTCTTCGGCTACACGATCCTCAACGACCTCTCGCTGCGCGACTTCGTCGCCCCCTTCCCCCACCCGCTCGGCCTCGACGCGGTGATCGGCAAGGGCTGGGACGGGGCGGCGCCGATGGGCCCCTGGATCACGCTCTCCGAGGCGGCCGGGGACCCGGCCGCGATGCCGATCGAGCTGCGCGTCAACGGCGAGGTGAAGCAGGACAGCTCGACCGCGAAGATGATCTTCACGGTCGCCGAGCTGATCGCCTTCTACGGGCGGGTGCTGAGCCTCGAGGTCGGCGACGTGATCGCCACCGGCACCGCCGCCGGCGTCGGCGCCGGCGCTCAGCCGCCGCAGTTCCTGGCGGCGGGCGACGTGGTCGAGATCGAGATCGGCGAGCTCGGCACCCTGCGCACCCCCTTCGTCGCGCCCCCGGCCAAGGTCTCCCTGGACATCAAGTAGCGCGGAGGTCCGCGACGGCGGCGAGCAGGGCGGTGTGGTCCTCGCCGCCGCGGCCCTGCTCGCGGAGGCGGTCCATCAGCCCGGCGACGACCGGCGTCGCCGGCAGCTCGACCCCGAGCTCGGCGGCGGCGTCGAGGGCGATGCCGAGGTCCTTGCGGTGCAGCTCGACCCGGAAGCCGGGATCGAAGCTGCGACCGAGCAGGTTCTCGCGGCGGACCTCCATCAGCTTGTTGCCGGCGAGCCCGCCGCCGAGCGCGTCGAGGATCGTCGCCGGCTCGACGCCGGCCGCCTCGCCCAGGGTCAGCGCCTCGGCCAGCCCCTCGATCGTCAGCGCGACGACCACCTGGTTGCAGGCCTTGACCACCTGGCCGGCGCCGGACTCGCCGACCAGGGTCACGGTCGAGCCGAGCACCTCGAGCAGCGGCAGCGCCCGCTCGAACGCGGCCCGCTCGCCGCCAACCATGATCGAGAGGGTGCCGGCGCGGGCGCCGACGTCGCCGCCGGAGACCGGCGCGTCGAGCACGGCCAGCCCGCGCTCGCCGCCGGCGGCGGCGACGCGGCGCGCCTGCGCCGGGGCGATCGTGCTCATCTCGATCGCCAGCGTGCCCGGGGCGGCGCCGGCGAGGATCCCCTCCTCGCCCTCGTAGACGGCGGCGACCGCGGCGCCGTCGGGCAGCATCGTGATCACCGCCTCGGCCCCGCGGGCGGCCTCGGCCGGGGTCGCGGCGGCGCTCGCCCCCGCCGCGGCCAGCGCCTGCACCGGCTCCGGGCTGCGGCTGGCGACGGTCAGCTCGTGACCGGCGGCGAGCAGGTTCTCGGCCATCGGCCGGCCCATCACCCCGAGCCCGACGAAACCGACCCTCACCGCGGCTCCCAGGTCTCGAGGAACTCGCGCTCACGCGAGGCGAGGCGGTCGAAGGCCTCGCCGACCGCGTGGCGCTGGAAGTGCTCGGATTCGCCGTGGGCGCGGTAGGCGGCCTCGTCGGCGTAGAGCTCGTAGAGGACGAAGCGGCGCCGGTCGCCGGGGTCGCGGAGGATCTCGTAGGCGAGGTTGCCGGGCTCCGCGCGCGAGGGCGCGACCATCCGCGCGAGGGCGGCGGCGACCCGCTCCTCCTCGCCGTCCTCGGCGGTCCAGTAGGCGATCACCGCGTAGGCCATGGCGGCGAAGACTACGAGCCCGACCTGGCGGGCTGCGGCAGCTCGCGGCCGGGGGCATGGAAGGCGGCGGCGAGCGAGCCTGAGACGGCGCGAACCTCGGCCGGGCCGATGTTGCGGAAGCCGTGCCAGGAGCCGGGCGGCAGCAGCGCCGCGTCGCCGGGCCCGACCGCGACCTCCTCGCCGCCGGCGGCGAGGAGCGCGCCCTCGCCGGCGAGGAGGACGAGGAACTCGGCGCCGCCGGGGCGCCGGCGCAGCTCGTGGGCGCCACCGCCGGGGGTGAAGCGGAGCTCGTCGAGCCCGGCCCCGTCGCTCTCCAGCCCGGTCAGCAAGCGGGCCTCGGGACCGGCGGAACCTTCCCCCGCCTCCCAGCCCGCCGCCGCGGCGGACCCCGCGGAGAGGACGACGAGCAGGTCGAGCCCCTCGGCGCCGGCCCGCAGCGCGTGCGCGGCGCCGGCCGGGGCGCGAAGCAGCTCGCCGGCCCGCAGCGGCAGCCAGCGGCCGCCGGCCAGAGCCGTGCCGTCGCCCTCGAGGACGATCGCGACCTCCTCGGCGCCGGGGTGGCGGTGGGGCTCCTGCTCGCCTCCCGCCTCGATCGTCATCCGGCCCACGGCGCCGTGCTCGCAGCCGCCGAGCTCGGAGTCGAGCAGCCAGCTGAGGTCGGTGAGGCACTGGGTGCCCCAGCCGGCGCGGCGCTCCGGGCGCCCCTCGGCGAGCTTCGTCACGTGCATCGCTTTCCGATCCCTCCGTCGCCCGATCCTCGCGAACCCGTTTGCAGGTCTAACATAACCATTATAGGTTTTACAGTCCACCAGGGAAAGCGAAACGGGGAGCCGCCGGCGATCGCCGCCGTGCCCCCATTAAGGAGAGACAGATGCGCTTGGAGGGAAAGCGAGTTCTGATCACGGGCACGGCCGGCGGCCAGGGAGAGGCGGCGCAGAAGCTGTTCGCCGAAGAGGGCGCCCGGATCATCGGCTGTGACCTGCAGGACGGCGCCGCCGACAAGACCGCGGCGGTCCTGCGCGACGCCGGCCACGACGTCCAGGGCGACACCGTCGACCTCGCCGACGCCGAGGCCGCCGGCGCCTGGATCGAGAGCGCCGCCGAGCGCCTCGGCGGCATCGACGTCCTCTACAACAACGCCGCCGGCTTCGGCTTCGCCCCGTTCGCCGAGATGACCCACGAGCTCTTCCGCCACGTGCTGCGGGTCGAGCTCGAGATCGTCTTCAACACGATCAGCCCGGCCTGGAAGCACATGCTCGAGGGCGGCGGCGGCTCGATCGTCAACACCGCCTCCTACTCGGCCCTGCGCGGGATCGCCCCGCTCGGCCAGGTCGCCCACGCCGCGGCCAAGGGCGGCGTCGTCGCGATGACCAAGTCGCTGGCGGCCGAGGGCGCGCCGGACGGGATCCGCGCCAACGCGATGTCCCCCGGCTTCGTCAAATCGCCGGCGACCGACGCCGCCGTGCCCAAAGAGGGGCGCGAATGGCAGCTCGCCAACCACCTGATCCAGCGCTCGGGCCTCGGCGAGGACATCGCCTACATGGCGCTCTACCTCGCCTCCGACGAGTCGTCCTGGGTTACCGGCCAGAACTTCTCGATCGACGGCGGCGCCACCGCCGGCTGGCGCTAACCCCGCCCCGCCGGGGGGAGAGAAGGGCTCCGGTCGCTCCTTGTACGCGTATGCGGAACAAGGAGCGACCGGAACGGCGAGACCTACGGGGACTGGCCGAAATCGCGAGCCGCCAGCACGGCGTCGTCTCGATCCGTCAGCTGGAACGCTGCGGCTGGCGTCGCGGCAGCGTCTCGCGCGACGTGGCGGCCGGCCGGCTGCACCGTCTGCACCGCGGCGTCTACGCAGTCGGCCACACGAAGCTGACCTGGCACGGACACTGCCTCGCGGCGGTGCTCGCGAACTCTCCCAACGCGGTCGCGAGTCATTTCTCCGCCGGCTGGCTTTGGGGTCTGCTGGCCGCGAGGCCTTCCGGCGCCTTCCACCTCACCGCCACCAGTCGCCGCCACGCGAAGCCCGACTTCGTCGTCCACCACGCGGATCTCGCCGGCGAGGACCGAGCGCTGGTGGACCGGATCCCGGCGACGTCGATCGCCAGGACCCAGCTGGACCTCGCCGGCTGCTCGTCCGAGCGCGACACCGAACGGCGCCTGGAGCGCGCCGAAGAACTGGGAGTCCTCGACCTGCGCTCGCTCGAGCGGGTCCGCGATCGCCACCGCCACCATCGGGGCGCCGCGCCGCTCGGCGCCGCCCTCGACATCTACCGCCCCGATCCCGAAACGACGCGCTCGAGGATCGAGCGCCGCTTTCGCTCTCTCGCCCGCGGGGCCGGCCTGCCGCCGCCGGCGATGAACTTCCTCGTCGCCGGCTACGAGCTCGACGCCTACTGGGCGGAGGAGCGGTTCGTCGTCGAACTCGACCTCTACGAGACGCACGGGACCCGCGCCGCGTTCGAGCGCGACCGGCTGCGCCAGGAGGAGCTGAAGCTGATCGGGATCGAGATGACGCGGGTCACCGGCCCTCGCCTGAAGCGGGAACCGAAGGCGACGATCGAGCGGGTCGGCCTGCTCCTCGCCCGCCGCCGCGAGGAGCTCGGGCTGCCGCCGCGCCCCCAGCTCGCCGGAGCCGCCTAGTGGTCGTGGTCGTGGTGGTGCCCGCCGTCCCCCGGGGCCGGCGGGCCGCCGCCCGACAGCGGCGTGAGCTGCTCGATGTCGTAGCGGCGGCGCAGCTCCTCGATGTCCTTCTGGTCGGGTTTGCCGTCGCTGCGGCGGAGGATCGCGGCGAGCTCCTTGAAGTAGTTCTCGTGGCCGCCGGGGACCGAGGACTGGAAGAACATCCTGCACGGCTTCTTCGATTTGTTGGCGAAGGCGTGGGGGACGCCGGGAGGCACGAACATGAAGGCGCCGGCGCCGCCGTGCAGGTAGCGACGGCCCGAGCGCGACTCCCAGCGGTGCCAGTCGGGGTCCTCGCGGTCGAGCGGCTCGAAGGCGAGGATGTCCATCTCGCCCTCGACGACGTAGAAGATCTCCTCGCCGCTGGCGTGGACGTGGGCGCCGACGTCGTAGCCGGGCGGGATCACGACCTCGAAGCTCGAGGTCATCGCCGGCTCCATCGTCGACTTCACGGTCACGTCGAGCCCTTTGCCGGTGATCCGCTCGCCCTCGCCGGGCGCCAGCATGATCCCGTCGGTCATCGTCATCTCCGTCGTCTCCTCTCGGCCGCCGGCGCGCCTAGTGCATCTCCCAGCCGCCGTCGACGTTGAAGGCGGCGCCGGTCAGGTTCTTGGCCCGGTCGGAGGCGAGGAAGGCGGCCATCTCGCCGACGTCGCGCGGCGTCTGGAAGCGGCTCAGCGGGATCCGCTCCTTGAACCAGTCCCAGGTCGCCTCCTCCGACTGGCCCTGGATCGCGCTGAACAGCCTGACCACGTTGGAGTGCAGCTCGGTCTCGAGGATCCCGGGGTGGATCGAGTTGACGGTGACGCCCTCGGGGGCGAGCTCGTGCGCCAGGCACTGGGTGATCCCGGTCACCGCGAACTTCGAGGCGACGTACTGGGAGACGAGCGCGAAGCCCGACTGGCCGACGATCGAGGAGATGTTGATCAGGCGGCCGGCCTCGGAGGCGACCAGCATCGGCACCAGCGCCCGGCTGACGAGGAAGACGCCGCGGGCGTTGATGTTCATCACCCGGTCCCACTCCTCCTCGCTCAGCTCGACGATCGGGGTCGGCTCCGGGCCGACGCCGGCGTTGTTGACGAGGATGTCGAGCTTGCCGTGCTCGCTCTTGACGGCGTCGGCGAGCGCGGCGACCGAGTCGGCGCTGCTGACGTCGGTGGTGACCGCCGTCGCCGGTCCCGGCAGCTTCGCCGCCGCCGCCTCCGCCGCGTCGGCGACGATGTCGGCGACGACCACCGTCGCGCCCTGCTCGCTCATGCATTCGCAGATGCCGAGCCCGATCCCGTTGGCGCCGCCGGTGACGACGGCCACCCTCCCATCCAGATCAGCCATTCCCGATCACTCCTCTCCTGTCGTTCACTGCTTTCCCAAACCCTCGGCGCCGCTCCCGGCCGGCGCCCATCAGTGCGTCCGCCCCACGTCGGCGACCTCGGCGGCGTCCTCGCCGGGAGCGAGGACGAGGTCGAGCTCGAGCGAGACCCACGGCTCCTCGACCCCGTCCGGCCGCTCCGGGTCGTCGGCGGCGCGCGGCTCGAAGCTGCGCAGCAGCGACGGCTTGACCGCGAACACCGCGTCGTCGTCGAGGTAGGTGCTCTCGGCGTCGAAGATGTGGGTGGTGACGCTCTTGAAGCCCGGGGCGCGGACGACGATGTGGACGTGCGCCGGGCGCCACGGGTGGCGGCCGGTCGCGCCCAGCATCTGCCCGACCGGGCCGTCGTCGGGGATCGGGTAGGGCACCGGGCGCACCGCGCGGAAGGCGAAGCGGCCCTCGGCGTCGGTGAGGAAGCGGCCGCGCAGGTGGTCGTCGGGGGCCTCGTCGTCCTGGACCGCGTAGAGCTCGTTGTCGCCGTTCTGCCAGACGTCGAGCTCGGCGCCGGCGATCGGGGCGCCCTCGAGGTCGAGGACGCGGCCGTGGACCCAGGCCGGGGTGCCGGCCTCCTGCTCGGCGATGTCGGCGCCGTAGGGGCGCAGCGGCGAGCCGGCGACGTAGAAGGGGCCGAGCACGGTCGACTCGGTCGCCCCGCTCGGGGCGACGTTGGCGAGCGCGTCGACCAGCATCGAGACCCCCAGCGTGTCCGACCAGAGGATGAACTCCTGGCGTTTCTCGTCGGTGATGTGTCCGGTCGCGGTGAGGATCTCGATCCCCTTCGCCCACTCCTCCTCGGTCAGCCCGACCTCGGTGACGAAGGCGTGCAGGTGGGAGGTCAGCGCCTGCATGATCTGCCGCAGCCGCGGGTCCGGCGTCGCCTCGAACCGCGCCAGGACCTGGGCGGTGATCTCCTCCGGCGCGACCGGGCGCGCGGCCTCACCGTCGACCGCGCCGTTGGCAGCGCCGTCGCTCACGCCACCCCCACCCGCTCGTCGACGTCGATCCCGAGCAGCGCCGCCGCGTTGGTGCGGCCGATCTTCAGCCGGTCGCCCTCGGCGATCGGCGCCGCGTCGAACCACTCGGCGGCCTCGGCGGTGCGCTCGAACGGGTAGTCGGCGGCGAACAGGATGCGGTCGGCGCCGACCTGCATGATCGCCCCCTGCAGCGACTGGGTGTGGAAGTTGCCGCTGGTGGTGATGAAGAAGTTCTCGCGCAGGATCTCCTGCGGGCCGCGCTGCAGCGAGACGGTCGGGATGTGGGAGAGCCGCTGTTCGGTGCGGGCGACGGCGAACGGCAGCAGCTCGCCCATGTGGCCGATGATCACGGTCAGCTCGGGGAAGCGGTCGAAGAGGCCGCTGACCATCATCCGCAGGCAGTGGCTCGCGGTCTCGACCGTGAACGCCCAGGTCGGGCCGAGCAGCGCCTCGCGACCCTCGTAGTAGCGGCGCTCGTTCGGCAGCGGGTTGCGCGGGTGCAGGTAGAAGGGGACGCCGAGCGCGGCGACCCGCTCCCAGAACGGCAGGTACTGGGGTTCGTCGTAGTAGGCGGCGGTCTCGAGATCGCCGACGCTCGAGTAGCCGTTGGCGAGGGCGCCGCGGAAGCCGAGCTCGCCGACGCAGCGCTCGAGCTCCTCGGCGGCGGCCTCGGGGTCCTGCAGCGCCAGCGCCGCGAGGCCGACGTAGCGGTCGGGGTGGGCGGCGACCGCGGCGGCGAGGGCGTCGTTGGCGGCGGCGGCCTTCTCGGTCGCCTCGACCGGGTCGACGATGTCCTGGATGCAGGGGGCGGCGAGCGAGACCGCGGCGACCTCGATCCCGGCCGCGTCCATGTCGGCGAGCCGGACCTCGTCGGTCTCCTGCAGGGCGTTCGCCATCGCCTCCCACTCGGCCTTCTCCCAGCCGATCGAGCCGAAGATCGTGTCCTTCAGCTGCGGCGTGACGAAGTGCTCCTCGACGGCGATCTTGCCTCGCATCAACTCTCCTTGAAATCGTCCCGGGTGGCCTCCCCAGCCGCCGCGGCGATCTTCGCACAGCATTACGAATTAGTCAACCTGCTACGCATCGTGTAATGTGGCCGCTGGGACAACCAGCGACTGAGGAGGTCGAGGAGTGATGGAGAACGCAAGCGCGCGCCTGCGCACCGATACGCCCGGGGCGCCGCCGGTGAAGGTGTCGAAGCTCGGCTTCCACGTGATCGAGACGCAGGACGTCGCGGCGATCGCCGACCACTACGAGAACGCCCTGCAGCTGGTCCGCACCGGCAGCGACGGCGACACCGTGTTCCTCACCCCGCACGGCGACCACCACTCGGTCGCGATCCGCAAGGGCGAGCCCAACGGCCGCGCCGCGATCGGCTTCGAGATCGAGGGCACCCTGGACGCGGCCGCCGAGGGGCTGACCGCCGCCGGGGTCGAGTTCGAACGGCGCAGCGACCCCGAACCCGGGATCGGCGAGGGCCTCGTCCTCACCGAGCCGTTCAGCGGCACGCCGCTGACCCTCTACAAGGGCCAGGAATCGAGCGAGGTCGGCTCCGCCGTCGGCACCCGGCCGAGCAAGCTCGGTCACATCGCCTCCTTCGTCAGCGACCTCCCCGCCGGCCACGAGTTCTACCTCGGCACGCTTGGCTTTCGCTGGGCCGACACGATCGGCGACTTCTTCAGCTTCCTGCGCTGCAACCGCGACCACCACGTGGTCAACATGATGCAGAGCCAGAAACGGACCGGCCTGCACCACGTCGCCTACGAGATGCGCGACTTCATGCACCTCAAGGAAGCGCTCGACCACCTGGCGACGCTCGGGCACCGGATGGCCTGGGGCCCCGGGCGCCACGGCGTCGGCCACAACGTCTTCACCTACCACCCCGACCCCGACGGCAACTTCATCGAGCTCTTCACCGAGCTGGACCTGATCGCCGACGAGGAGACCGGCACCTTCGAGCCGCGGCCCTGGCACGAGGAATGGCCGCAGGGGCCGAAATTCTGGACGCCGGAGCCGGGCGCCGCGAACAAGTGGGGCTGGGTCAACCCCGACTTCCTCGACCACTAGGCGGAGGCCTGCCATGCGTGCGATCGTGATGCACGAGTTCGGCGCCGAGGACGTCCTGCGAGTCGAGGAGGTGCCGGACCCGAGCCCCGGCCCGGGCCAGGTCCTGGTCCGGGTGGCTGCGGTCGAGGTGTCGCGCACCCGCGACATCGCGACGCGCACCGGCAAGCACCCGTTCTCGCGGGCGGTCACCCTCCCCCACGTCCTCGGCGGCGACTTCTCCGGCACGATCGTCGGCGTCGGCGAGGGGGTCGACGAGGGGCGCGTCGGCGAACGGGTCGCCGTCTCCAACACCGAAACCTGCGGCGAGTGCGAGGCCTGCCGCTCCGGCCACGAGGAGCGCTGCCTCGACCTCACCCTGCTCGGCATCCACCGCGACGGCTCCTACGCCGAGCTGGCGACGATCGCCGCCGGCAACGCCCACCCGATCCCCGACGACCTCTCGCTGTCGGAGGCGGCGGCGATGGCCGCCGACGGCTCGATCGCCTTCACCCAGCTCGAGGTCGCCGGCGTCGGCGCCGGCACCGAGCTGCTGGTGACCGGCGTCAGCGGCGCGCTCGGCTCGACCCTGGCGGCGCTCGCCGGCCGGCTCGGGGCACACGTGCTCGGCCTCTCGCGCCGCCCGGAGGAGGTCCCGGCCGGCCCCGAGATGACCGTGCTCGACGCCACCGATCCGGGGCTGACCGAGGCGCTGATCAGGGAGACCGGCGGCGCCGGACTCGCCGCGGCCGTCGACAACGTCGCCAACCCGGAGGCCTTCGCCGCCTACTTCGAGGCGCTCGCGGTCGGCGCCCGGGTCGTCTTCTCGGGCGCGATCGGGACCCCGGAGCTGCCCGTCCTGCCGGTGCCGGCGGCGCCCCTCTACGTGAAGAGCATCTCGCTGCTCGGCGTGCGGACGACGACGCCGGCCGCTCGCCGCCGCTTCTGGGACCTGGTCGCCGACGGCTTCCGGCTGCCGCCGGGGCTGGTCGAAGAGATGCCGCTCGCCGAAGCGGCCGCGGCGCAGCGGAAGATCACAACCGGCGACCACCTCGGGCACACGGTCCTGACGCCGGAACGGTGAGGCTGGGGACGGGCCGGTGAACGAGCGCGTCCACGACCTGGCGATCGTCGGCTACGGGCCGACCGGGATGACGCTGGCGGCGCTGCTCGGCCAGGCCGGCCACAGCGTCGTCGTGCTCGAGCGCTACCCGGGCCTCTACAACCTGCCGCGCGCTGCCTGCTTCGACGACGAGATCATGCGCACCTTCCAGAAGCTCGGCGTGACCGAGGAGGTGCTGCCCGGCTCGGTCGTCCAGCGCGACTACGACTGGATCAACGGCGCGGGCGAGACCCTGGTCGAGATCTCCTACGACGACCCGGCCCCGGGTGGCTGGGCGCAGCTCTACATGATGTACCAGCCCCACATCGAGGACGTGCTCGACCGGCTCTGCAGATCGCTGCCGAGCGTCGAGGTCCACCAGGGGGTGCGGGTCGAGGGGATGGACCGCGACGAGGACGGGGTGACCCTGCGCGGCACCGGCCCCGACGGCGAGCCGGTGGCGGCGCGCGCCCGCTGGCTGGTCGGCGCCGACGGCGGCCGCGGCTTCGTCCGCGAGGCGCTGGGGATCGGCTTCTCGACCTACGGCTTCGAGGAGAACTGGCTGGTCTGCGACTTCGAGAAGCGCAAGGAGCTGACCTGGGTGCCGACCTTCCGCCAGGTCTGCGACCCGGCGCAGCCGATCGCGATCGTCCGCATCGGTCCCCGCCACCAGCGCTTCTCATTCATGCTCGAGCCGGACGAAGACGCGGCGGTGGCGACCGACCCCGAGCGGGTCTGGAAGCGGGTCGCCGAGTTCATCACCCCCGAGGACGCCGACCTGATCCGGGTCGCCAACTACGTCTTCCGCTCGCGGATCACCGATCGCTGGCGCGACGGCCGGGCGCTGCTGGCGGGCGACGCCGCGCACGAGATGCCGCCCTTCCTCGCCCAGGGCATGTGCTCGGGGATGCGCGACGCCCACAACATCGCCTGGAAGCTCGACCTGGTCCTGCGCGGCCTGGCGCCGGCCGACCTGCTCGACAGCTACCAGCCCGAGCGCGAGCCGCACGTCCGCTTCATCACCGAGAAGGCGATCGAGCTCGGCCGGGTGCAGACGCTGCGCGACCCGGAGAAGGCGCGCGAGCGCGACGAGCGGATGCTGGCGGCGCGGCGCGCCGACCGGGCGCCGGAGAAGCTGCGCTTCCCGCCGCTCTCCGGCGGCGCCCTGACCGCCCTCGGCGCCCCCCACGCCGGCGAGTTCTTCGTCCAGGGCCGGGTCCGCGGCGGCGCCCGCGAGGGGCTGTTCGACGACATCGTCGGCCGGGGCCCCTGTCTCCTCGCCCGCGGCGACGTCCTGGCGGCGCTCAGCGCGAAGCAGCGCGAGCGCTGGGCAGCCCTCGGCGGCCACCTGGCCGTCCTCGGCGACCCCGCCGAGGCCGCCGACCTCTTGAGCTTTGTCACCCAGAGGGTTACAAAAGTCAAGAGGTCGGACGACGGGGTGGCGGTGGTCGAGGACGTCGACGGGACCTACGGCGCCTGGTTCGACTCGCACGGGTGCGAGGCCGTCGCGGTGCGGCCCGACTGGTACCTGTTCGGCGCGGCCGCCGACGGCGCCGCCCTGGCCGACCTCCTCGATGGGATCGAGCGCGCCCTCGGCGCCGCCAAGGTCAACTGAGAAGATGGCGCCGATGGCAGCGGAGAGGCCGGCGGGGGGAGCCCAGCAGGGGATCAAGTCGATCGAGGTCGGCGCCCGGGTGCTGCTGGCGCTGGAGCGCGGGCGCGGCCCGCTGTCGCTCTCCGAAGTCGCCCGCGGGGCCGAGCTGCACCCGGCCAAAGCGCACCGCTATCTGACCAGCCTGGTGCGCACCGGGCTCGCCTCCCGCGACGCCTCCACCGGGCTCTACGACCTCGGGCCGGCCTCGCGCGAGCTCGGGGTCGAGGCGCTGCGCCGGGTCGACCCGGTCCACATCGCCAGCACCTTCGCGCTCGACCTGCGCGACGAGACCGGCCACACGGTCAACCTCTCGGTCTGGAGCGAGGGCGGGCCGGTGATGGTCGGCTGGGACGCCGGCGCCCACCTGCTGCCGATCGTGATCCGGCTCGGCTCGATCCTGCCGATGCTCGACTCTGCGGTCGGCCTCGTCTTCCTCGGCCACCTGGCGAAGTCGGTGACCGCCCCGGTGATCAAGGCCCAGCAGCGGCAGGGGGCGACCCGCGAGGCGAGCGCCGCCGAGATCGACGCCCTGCGCAAGCAGAGCCGCGAGACCCCGTACGCCAGCACCCACAACCAGATGATCTTCGGCCTGGCGGCGCTGGCGGCGCCGGTCTTCGACGCCGGCGGCGGCATCGAGCTGGTGCTGGGGATGGTGCTGCCGGCGCGGATGATGTCGGCGCGCGAGGCGGCACGGCTGGGCGGCGAACTGCGCGAGACGGCCGACCGCGTCTCGCGCGAGCTCGGTTACTCCGGCTGAGGTCAGGCCTCGGCCGGCTCCCCCTCGCGGACCCAGCGACGGATCGCCGCCAGCGTCGATTCGACCGCTTTCGCGTAGTCGCCCTTCATCGTCTCCTCGTACTCCTTCTCCTCCGGGGCGCCCGGTGCGACGCCCTCCAGCTCGAGCTCGAAGGAGAAGCGGAGCTCCAGCTCGCCGGAGTCCTCGAGGATCTCGTTGAGGATCGTCCCCATCACTTCGCCCGAGGTGCGCTCGAAGGTGACGGTGCTCTGCGGCTCGAGGGTGATCCGCTCACCGAGGCGCTGGCCGCGGAATTCGATTTCCCGCTGGATCCAGTTCTCGCCCTCGTCCTGGACCTCGCACATCGTCATCGAGGGCACGTAGGGCAGTGCGTTGTGCGCCTTGGCCTCGAGGCCTTTCCAGACGTCGGCGCGGGTCAGCTTCGGCTCGACCCCCTCGGGATTGACGGGGACCTTGTACGAAACGGAGATCATGCGGCGCTCCTTTCTTTGAACCTTTCCTGTGAGGTCTCGAAGATCTCGTCGTTGCCTTCGCCCCACTTGAAGTGCTGGGTCATGCTCTTGATCTCCCAGCCGCCGGTCTCCCAGCCGCCGGGCCGGCGCTGCAGCACGTTGGTGTAGCTGCCGCGCATGAGGAAGAAGGGCCCGCCGGGGGCGTCGCGCAGCAGGTGCTGCGCGTACATGTAGGACGTGCAGGTCGCCTCGTCCTCGGACTGGAATGCGATCACGTGGTTGGGGCTGAGGTGCTGGATCGAGTCGAAGCCAGAGAGGACGTCGCGGGCGAACCCGGCCCACTCCTCCCGCGACCACTCGCGCGCCTCCATCCCCGACCACTCGGAGAAGTCGATGTAGATCGGGTCGGCGATCGTGTGCTTGAACAGGTCCCAGTCGTTGGTGTCGAGCGAGATCGCGTACTTGACCACGCACTCGCTGATCTGCTGCCGGTCTTCGATCCGCCTGACGCGCTGCTCCAGTGAGTCGGTCACTCCTGCTCTCCTCCTTGCGCTGTTCCCAGGAACCCAAACGATAAAAACTATAATCATTCTGCGTTATCCGGGCAAGGCGACATATGCCGACGGGCCGATTTCCCAGGCTGTGCCCGGGAAATCGGCCCGTCGGCGTAGGGGCTGGGTGCGGCTAGGGGGTCGGCGTGGCGGCGCCGACGGCGTGGAGGCCGCCGTCGACGTGGACGATCTCGCCGGTGGTGGCGCGGGCGAGGTCGGAGAGGAGGAAGAGCGCGGTGTCGGCGACCGGGGTCGGGTCGTCGACGTCCCAGCGCAGCGGCGCCTGCTCGGACCATTTCGATTCGAGCTCGCCGAAGCCGGGGACGCCGGAGGCGGCGGCGGTGCGGATCGGGCCGGCGGCGACGAGGTTGACCCGCACGCCCTGGGGCCCGAGGTCGCGGGCGAGGTAACGGCTGGTCGACTCCAGCGCCGCCTTGGCGACACCCATCCAGTCGTAGGACGGCCAGGCGACGGTGGCGTCGAAGTCGAGGCCGACGACCGAGCCTCCCCCCTCCTCCATCAGCGGCGCCAGCGCCGCCGCCAGCGCCTTCAGCGAGTAGGCGCTGGTCTCGAAGGCGACCTTGGCGCTCTCCCGCGGGGTGGCGAGGAACTCGCCGCCGAGCGCGTCGGGCGGGGCGAAGGCGATCGCGTGGACGACGCCGTCGACGCGGCCCCAGCGGTCGGCGAGCTCGGCCCGCAGCGAGGCGAGGTTGGCGTCGTCGTTGACGTCGAGCTCGAGCACCTCGGGGACCGGGTCGAGCCGGGCGGCGGCACGTTCGGTCATCCGCCGCACGCGGCCGAAGCTGGTCAGCGCCACCTCGGCGCCCTGCTGCTGGGCGCGCTCGGCGATCGCGAAGGCGATGCTGCGGCGGTTGACGACCCCGGTGACGAGGAGCCGCTTGCCCTCGAGGATCACAGGTAGACCTGCTCCGGGGCGGCGCCCACCAGCGCCGGCGCCGCGGCGCGGCGCCAGACGACCCGCACCTTGGCGAGGGCGACTGTCTCGTCGCGCTGGTTGACCAGCTTCCAGGCGAAGACGACGAGCCCGCTGAGCGGGTCGAGCTCCTTCTTCGACTCGAGCTCGCCCTCGACGTGGATCGTGTCGCCGATCCGCACCGGCCGCTTGAAGGCGACGCGCTCGAAGCCGCGCAGCGCCAGCACGTGCTGGGGGTCGAGCGGGACGAGGCCGACGCTGTAGGAGAGCAGCAGCATGCCGTGGGCGATGCGGCCGTTGAACTCGCTCTCCGCGGCCCACTCGGCGTCGGTGTGGAGCGGGTGGTGGTCGCCGGTCAGGGCCGAGAAGCCGACCAGGTCGGACTCGGTGATCGTGCGGCCGCGGGTGCGGAAGGCGCCGCCGACCTCGAGCGCGTCGAAGTCGCGGGAGAGGGTGTCGGCCATCAGGATCCTCCTTGCGGGTCGTGCTTGAGCTCGCTCTGGATCCCGAAGTGGGCGCGGAGCGAGAGGCGGATCTCCTCGACCGCCCGTTCGTGGCCGAGGGTTGAAGGGTGCAGGCCGTCGGCGCTGAAGTTGGCGCGGTCGCTGAGCGCCGGGTGGCCGACGACGTTGATGCAGGGAACCCGGTGGCGGGCGGCGACCGAGCGGGTGATCGCGTTGAGCTCGGCCAGCGCCCGGACCAGCCGCGCTTTCGTCCGCGGCCGCAGCTCCATGAAGTTCCAGCTCTCCGGCGCGGTCGCGGTGAGGACCGCCGCCCCGGGAGCCTCCTCGCGCAGCCGGCCGAGGATCTCGTCGAAGCGCCGTTCGTAGCCCTCGACGTCGGGGCGCGATGTGAGCAGCACGTCGTTGGCGCCGCAGATCACCGTGACCAGGTCGGGCCGCAGGGCGAGCGCCCGCGGCAGCTGCTCGAGCACGTCGGCGCTGCTGGCGCCGTCGACCGCGAGGTTGCGGTAGACGAGGTCGGGGTTGACCGTGCGCAGGCCGCCGGCGAGGCGGTCGGCCCAGCGCTCGGCCTCGATCGATTCGCGTCCCGCGGTGAAGCTGTCGCCGAGTGCCACGTAGGTGGAGACGACGCGGCCGCGGGGCCCGGTCCCGCTCACGAATTCCCGCCCAACAGCGTTCATCGCCCTCCCAGAGAGCGCATCGCCCAGGCGAGCCGGTCGCGGCTGACTGCGGGGTCGATCACCTCGTCGACCCAGCCGCTGGCGGCGGCGGCGGGCGCGGTCAGGTGCTCGGCGGCGTAGGCCTCGGCGAGCTCGTCGTGCGAGGCGCCGCCGTCCTCCTTCAGCGTCCGGTGGTGGACGATCCCGACCGCTTGGCGCGCGGCCATGATCCCGATCTGGGCGCCGGGCCAGGAGAAGACGACGTCGGCGCCGAGGTCTTTCGAGTTCATCGTGATCGCGGCGCCGCCGAAGGCCTTGCGCAGGACCAGGGTCACCTTCGGCACGCTGGCGCCGGCGAAGGCGCGCAGCAGCTGGGCGCCGTAGCGGATCACCCCGGCCTCCTCCTGCTGGCGACCGGGCAGGAAGCCCGGGGTGTCGACGAGGACGAGGAGCGGCAGGCCGAAGCGGTCGCAGCAGTCGATGAACAGCGCCGCCTTCTCCGAGCCGGCGGCGTCGATCACGCCGCCGATCCGGCGCGGCTGGTTGGCGACGATGCCGACCGGACGGCCGTCGAGGCGGGCGAAGCCGGTGACCATGTTGGCCGCCCAGCGCGGCGAGATCTCGACGAAGCTGTCCGGGTCGAGGATCGCGCCGGCGACGTCGCGGACGTCGTAGACCTTGCGTGGCTCGGCCGGGACGAAGATCCCGGGGTCGCGGCCGTCGACGTGGGCGGCCGCGCTCTGCGGCAGCTCGCCGCCGATCCGCTGCGGCAGCAGGGCGAGCAGGCTGCGGGTCGCGGCGACGGCGCCGGCGGCGTCGTCGGCGACCATGTGGCAGACGCCGTTGCGGCTGTGCAGCTTCGGCCCGCCGAGGTCCTCCATGCTGATCTCTTCGCCCATCGCCTCGGCGACCACCTTGGGGCCGGTGAGGAACATCCGCGACTCGGCGGTCATCACGACGAAGTCGGTCAGCGCCGGCGAGTAGGCGCCGCCGCCGGCCGAGATCCCGTCGAGGACCGAGATCTGCGGCACCTTGCGCGAGAGCGCGACGCTGGCGCGGAAGATGCGGCCGTAGCCGGCCAGGGCCGCGTGGCCCTCCTGCAGGCGGGCGCCGCCGGAGCGGACGAAGCCGACCACCGGGGCGCCGGCGTCGCCGGCCATCCCGAGCAGGCGGACGATCGTGTCGGCGTGGACTTCGCCGAGGCTGCCGCCGAGGAACTTCGGGTCCTGCGAGTAGCAGAAGACCGGGCGTCCCTCGACCTCGCCGGCGCCGGCGACGACGCCGTCGCCGGGGGTCGCCCGCGCGCCTAGCCGCGGCGAGGAGACGCCGCTGCGCAGCGGCCGGAAGCTGCCCTCGTCGCAGAGCAGCTCGAGCTGGCCGAGCGGGGTGTGGTCGGCGGTCGGGGTGGTCTCGGTGGCGGGTGGGGTGGCGGTGATTGGGTTCATAGGCGCTATCCAGGGGGAGGGGGCTGGTTCAGGCGGCGAGGCAGATGACGGCGTTGTGACCGCCGAAGCCGAACGAGTTGGAGATCGCGACGAGCGGTCCCTCGCCGTTCTCGATCGGTTTCGAGGATCCGGGCACGTAGTCGAGGTCGAGCTCCTCGTCGGGCTCTTCCCAACCGACGGTGGGCGGCGCCTCGCGGCGGCGCAGCGCCTCGACCGTGGCGATCGCCTCGACCGCGCCGGCGGCGCCGAGCAGGTGGCCGATCGCCGACTTGGTCGAGCTGACCGGGATGTCGGCGGCGCGCTCGCCGAGCGCGGCCTTGATCGCGATCGTCTCCGCGCGGTCGTTGAGCGGGGTCGAGGTGCCGTGGGCGTTGACGTAGTCGACGTCGACCGCGGCGAGGTCGGCGTCGGCGAGCGCCAGGGCGATCGCCTTCGCCGCGGCCTCGCCCTCGGGCTGGGGCGCGGTCAGGTGGAAGGCGTCGGCGGTGGCGCCGTAGCCGAGCACCTCGCCGAGGATCTCGGCGCCCCGCGCCTGCGCGGCCTCCAACTCCTCGAGCACGAGGACGCCCGCCCCCTCGCCCATCACGAAGCCGTCGCGGCGGGCGTCGAAGGGCCGCGAGGTGCCGGACGGCGAGGTCGCTTCCATCGCTCCGAAGGCGGCGGTGGCGACGCCGGTGATGCAGGCCTCGGCGCCGCCGGTGACGACCGCGTCGGCGTCGCCGGCGCGGATGATCCGCGAGGCGTCGCCGAGCGCGTGGCTGCCGGCGGCGCAGGCGGAGACGACGCCGTAGGTCTGGCCCTGCAGGCCGTGGCGCATCGAGACCGCGGCGGAGGCGGCGTTGCCCATCATCAGCGGCACCGCCAGCGGCGAGACCGCCTTCGGGCCGCTTTCGATCAGCTTCGCCTGCTCGCGCTCGAGCGAGACCAGGCCGCCGATCCCGGTGGCGATCACGCAGCCCACCCGGTAGGGGTCGTAGGGCAGCTCGCCGTCGCTGCCGAAGGACTGCGCGACCGCCTCCTGCCCGGCGGCGATCGCCATCTGCGTGAAGCGGTCGGCGCGGCGCGCCTCCTTCTTCGAGAGGAAGTCGAGCGGGTCGAAATCGAGGCAGCGGCCGAAGCCGTCCTCGATCCCGCACTCGCCCGCCGACCAGCGCTCGATCAGGGGCTCGGCGCCGACCCCGAGCGGGGTGACCGCGCCGACGCCCGTGATGACGACTCGCCGCGTCATCCTGCTTTCGCGACGACCAGATCGATTACCTCGCCGACGGTCTTGACGTCCTTGACGTCGTCGCCGCGCAGCTCGACACCGAACTCGTCCTCGACGATCTGCGCCAGCTCGACCAGGTCGAGCGAGTCGACGTCGAGGTCCTCGAGGGTCGCCTCGCGGGAGAGCTCGTCGCGCTCGGTACCCAGCTCTACCAGCCCGTCGAAGATCACCTTCTCGACGTTGCCGGTGCTCACATCAGTTGCCATCTGGTTTCTCCTTGTCGTCCGTTTGGTCAGGCGCTGAGGCCGCCGTCCACAGTCAGGGTAGTTCCGGTCACGTAGGAAGCCTCCTGCGAAGCGAGGAAGCGGATGCAGGCCGCGACCTCCTCCGGGGTTCCTACCCGGCGCGCCGGGATCGCCTTCTTCAGCTCGGAATCGTCGGCGATCCCCTCGGTCAGCGCCGTCTCGATCAGGCCCGGGGCGACCGCGTTGACGGTGACGCCGCGGCGCGCGACCTCGACCGCGACGGTCTTGGTGAAGCCGACCACCCCGGCCTTCGAGGCGGCGTAGTTGGCCTGGCCGGCGTTGGCGCGCAGGCCGACGATCGAGGCGACGTTGACGACGCGGCCGAAGCGGGCGCGCAGCATCGGGCCGAGCGCCTGGCGGGTGGCGCGGAAGGTCGCGGTCAGGTTGACGTCGATCACCCGCTGCCAGTCCTCGTCGGAGATCTGCGGCGAGAGGTTGTCGAGGCGCAGGCCGGCGTTGTTGACGAGGACCAGCACCGGCCCGTCGGTGCCGGGCTCGAGCAGCGCCTCGGTCTGGGCGGCGTCGGCGACGTCTCCCTGCACGACGGTGGCGCTGCCGCCCTCGGCGGCGATCCGCTCGGCGACGGCTCGGGCGCCCTCCTCGTCGGAGCGGTAATTGACCCGCACCGGCCAGCCGTCGCGGGCGAGCGCCAGCGCGGTCGCGGCGCCGATCCCGCGCGAGGAGCCGGTGACCAGGGCGCAGCCCTCGGGCCGGCTCATGCGCCAGCCCCCCACTCGAGCACGGTGGCGCCCCAGGTGAGGCCGGCGCCGAAGGCGGCGAGCAGCACCGTCGCGCCGTCGTCGAGGTCGCCGGCGAGGCGGGCGTCCTCGAGCGCCAGCGGGATCGAGGCCGCCGAGGTGTTGCCGAAGTGGTGGATGGAATCGACTACCCGCTCGACCGGCAGCTGGAGCCGTTCGCCGACCGAGCGCAGGATGCGGGCGTTGGCCTGGTGGTAGACGAAGAGGTCGACGTCGGCGAGCTCGACCCCGGCCGCGGCGGCGGCGGCGAGGGTCGCCTCGGACATCCGGTCGACCGCGTGGCGGAAGGTTTCGTGGCCCTGCATGACGGTGATCCCGGTCTCCCGCGGGGTGTGGATCAGCTCGGCCTGCTCGCCGTCGGAGCCGAGCACGACCGGGCCGATCCGGCCCGGCTCGGAGCGGCTGAGCAGGACGGCGCCGGCGCCATCGGCGAAGACCGCCGCGGTGCCGCGGTCCTCGGGGTCGATGATCCGGCTCATCATGTCGGCGCCGACCAGCAGCGCGTTGGCGGCGCGGCCGGACTCGATCTGCCCGCAGGCGAGGGAGAGGCCGGCGACGAAGCCGGTGCAGGCCGCGTTGAGGTCGATCGCCGGGGCGTGCGCGCCGAGCTCGGCGGCGACGCGGGGCGAGGCGCCGGGCATCAGGTCGTCGTTGCTGGTCGTCGCCACCAGCAGCAGGTCGAGATCGGCGGCGGCGAGGCCGGCGGCGGCCAGCGCCCGCTCGGCGGCCAGCGCGGCGAGCTCGGAGAGGCGTTGCTCGGGCGCGGCGATGCGGCGCTCCTCGATCCCTGTCCGGGTCACGATCCACTTCTCGTCGATCCCCAGCCGGGCCGCGATCGGGGCGTTGGCGACGACCGTGTCGGGGACGGCGACGCCGAGCCCGGCGATCGCCGTGCCGGGGCGGACCTGGGGGTCGGCGGGGGCGGTGGCGGGAACGGCCGCGAACTCGGTGCCCATCAAGCCCCGACCACCTCGGGCTCGGTCAGGGACCGGGCCTCGACGTCGTCCAGGGTGCGCCGCACGAGCCCGGTGAGAACGTCGCCGGGACCGGTCTCGAGGAAGGTGGCGGCACCGTCGTTGCGCATCCGCTTCAGCGTCGCCTGCCAGCGGACCGGCTCGGTCAGGGCCGCGGCGAGCCCGGCGCGGACGTCTTCGAAGGGCTCGGCGGCGGTGCAGGAGATCACCGGGACGCGCGGCTCGCCGAACTCGACCGCGTCGAGCGCGGCGCGGAACGGCTCCACCGCCGGCTCCATCAGCGACGAGTGGAAGGCGCCGGCGACCGGCAGGCGGATCGCCTTGAAGCCAGCGGCGCGCGCCTCCTTGCGGGCGTCGCCGATGACCTCGGCGTCGCCGGAGAGGACCGCCTGCCCGGGCGCGTTGTCGTTGGCGACGGTCAGGCCGAACTCGGCGGCGAGCCTCTCGACGCCCTCCTCCTCGCCGCCGAGGACGGCGAGCATCCCGCCCGGGTTCTGTTCGGAGGCTTCCTCCATCAGGCGGCCGCGGACGACCGCCAGCCGCAGCCCCTCGCCGGCGTCGAGGGCGCCGGCGGCGACCAGCGCCGCCAGCTCGCCGAGCGAGTGGCCGGCGATCAGCCCGCCGGCCGGGGCGCCGGCCTGCTGCCAGTGCGCGAGGCTGGCGCAGTAGAGCGCCGGCTGCGCGAAGTGCGTGCCCTCGGCGATCTGCTCGAAGGGGTCGGCGCCGAGTTCCTCGCGCGCCTGGGCCAGCAGGTCGGGGCGGTGGGCGGCGGTGACCGCGGCCATGCCCGAGGTCTGGCTGCCCTGGCCGGGGAAGAGGATGGCGGTGAGTGTGGAGGCCACTGTTCTGGATAGTGGTCCGCGGGCCGGCGCCGGTGACATCCCCGACATGGCCATCCCCGCCATTCGGGGGATCGGAGGCGACGGTCGGGGGGGCCGAGTCAACGCCGCTCGGAACCTGGTGGACCGGAAAGGTACGAACGGAACCTGCGGAAAGCCTAAACGAGAATCTTGAGGCGCTGCGCCTGGCGCGTCGCCTCGGCCCGGTTGCGAACCCCGAGCTTGCGGTAGATCGCGCTGGTGTGCTCCTTCACGGTGTGCGGCGAGAGGTGCAGGTGGTCGGCGATCTCCTTGTTGGTCGAGCCGGTCGCGATCAGCGATAGGACCTCCTGCTCACGCTCGGAGAGCGGCGAATCGAGCGCCGCGTGATCGGCGAAGACCTCGGTGCCGAGCGAGACCATCCGCACCGCCTTGACCACGTCGACCGCCGACCAATCCTTGGAGATGAAGCCGGAGGCGCCGGCCTGGCGGGCGACGAAGGGCGAGATCACGCCGGCGCCGGAGATCAGCAGCACCCGCGTCCCCGGGCTGACCTTGCGGATCTCCTCGCAGACCTCGGCGCCGGACTCGCTGCCGAGCAGCATGTCGACCAGCGCCACCTCGGGCCGCAGCTTGCGGCAGGTCTCGACCGCCTCGGCGCCGGTGGAGGCGGCGAGGCAGCGCTCGACCCAGCTCTGGCGCTCGAGCAGCAGCCGGAAGCCCCACTGGACGACGTCGTGGTCGTCGACGACGAGAACCCGCAGCTTGTCCCCCTCGGCCGCCATCAGCTCGCCGACCCCACCGGGACCAGGAGGCGGACCCGCCAGCGGTCCTCGGCGACGGCGCCGAACTCGACCAGGCCCTCGTAGCGCAGCGCTTCCAGCGCCGCCAGCCGCAGGCCGAGGCCGGTGCCCTTGGCCTTGCTGCCGCCGCCGGTGCCGTCGTTTTCGACCGCGAGGCTGAAGGTGTCGCCGTCGGAGGAGACGCGGACCTCGATCCGGCTCGCCTGCGCGTGGCGGTCGGCGTTGCGCAGCGCCTCGGCGAGCACCGACTGGGCGACCGGCTCCAGCCCGGGCGGCACCTCGACCCCCTCGTCCCAGTCGAGCCGCAGCTCCGGGCGGCGCGCCTGCAGGCGGCCGAGCATCTTCACCAGGCTGGTCTGGCCAGCGCTCGCCGGGCTGACCGGCCGGGTCAGCGTCCGCCGCAGGTCGCCGACCACCGAGCGCAGCTCCTCCTGGCAGCGCAGCCGCTCCTCGTCGGAGAGGCCCTGCTCGGAGCCGAGCGCCATCGCCACGCCGAACAGCCGCTGGATCGCGTTCTCGTGCAGTTCGCGGGTCAGCTCGACCCGTTCGGAGAGCCGGCGCTCGCTTTCGCGCCGCTCGGTCGAGTGCTCGACGCTCGCGGTCAGCGCCGCCAGCCGGCCCAGGGTCAGCATCGTCTCGCGCTCGCGTTCGTCGAGGGCGAAGTCCTCGCCGCCGCGGTCGGCGAAGATCACCCCGAGCCAGCGGCGGGCGGCGGAGATCGGCGTGCAGGTGATCCGCGCCGTGTCGGCGAGCTCGGCGTAGCGGGCGGGGATGTGGCCGGCGAGGCTGCCCCCGACGTCGACCACCCGGTCCTCTTCCAGCGCCCGCCGCGCGATCGGCGTCTCGTCCAGGGTTCCCTCGATCATCCTCACCAGCTCGGGGTCGATCCCGAAGGAGCCCATCGGGATCACCGCCCGGTAGGTGTCGTCGTGCAGCAGCAGCGCCGCCCGCCGCATCGTCGTCAGGGTGCAGACCGCGCGGCAGACCCGGTCGTAGAAGACCCCGGATTCGGTCGCCTCGTCGACTTCCGCCAGCAGCCCGACGAGCACCTCGACGGTGCCCGCGCGAGGCGCGGCCGGGGCGGCGGCGATACCCGAGTTTCCCATCTGTCAGAGAGATTACGGCCCCGGGGCGTCCGATCATTTGGAAACTCCGCCACACTATAGTGGTATCATTTGCCCACTATGGCCTACGTCGTCGCCACGAAGAGCGGAAGATTTGAGGTGCGTGAATCGCATGCCACCGAGGCCGGACCTCGCAGCCGGACCCTCGCTTCGTTCACCGAGATGGAAGACGAGGTGATTGCCAGGGCCCAGACGCGGGCAGCCGGGGCGCTGGATCCGCTCGCCCTGCGACGTGCGGCAGCCCGGGCGGGCGCGCCGGTCCCGGGACCCGCGGTGGAGAGGTCGGCGCGCGAGACCCTTCGGAGAGTTGCCAGCGGCGAGCACTTGGAACCCATGCTGCGCACCCTGCTGCTGGACGCGCTCTCGCAACCGGGAGATGCCGGGGACGCGATCGGTCCGGCCGAGGTGCGCCCGACCTCCGACGCCGCCCGCGCGGCGACCCGGTGGATCGGCGCGACGCTGCGAGAGCGGGGCGAAGCACTGCGCGACGTTCTCGAGCTCAGCGACGCCCTACCGATCCGCGAGCGTGATCGTGACATCGGCTTCCCCAGATTGGGGTCGACCTGACCGCGCGGAGTCAGGAACGACTGCCGCCGCGGCCACCAGGGTCCTCGCCCTCGCTGCCGGAGAAGGTGGTTGCCATCCACGAGGCGCTCGCCGAGGCGAAGGTCCCACACGCGCTCGGCGGCGCCCTCGCCCTCGCCTACTACGCCGAGCCGAGAGCAACGGTCGACGTCGACGTCAACGTCTTTGTCGTCACCGAGGACTGGCCCCGGGTCCGCGATGCCCTTGCCCCGCTCGGGGTCGACGTGGACGTCGACCTTGCGGCGCTGGAACGCGACGGCCAGGTCCGCCTCGCATGGGATCGCAACCCGGTCGACCTCTTCTTCTCGTACGACCCGTTTCACGACGCCATGCGCGAGGCCACTCGCCGCGTCCCCTTCGCCGAGACGACGATTCCCATCCTCTCCCCCGAGCATCTGACGGTCTGCAAGGCGATGTTCGACCGGCCGAAGGACTGGCTCGACATCGAGCAGATCCTGGTCGCCACCAGCCCTTTCGAGCTGGGCGAAGTCGAAACCTGGCTGAAGGCGATGGTCGGCGAGCAGAACCCGCGCTTCACCAGGCTGCGCGAGATCGCCGGGCGGCTCAAGCTGACCGGCACCTGACCCGGCCGGGACGGGAGCTCAGGGCTCGATCACGTTGCTCGGGTCCGGCTTCTCCTCGGGCGGGGCCTGGCTGTAGTCGCCGAAGGGGGCGTCGCGCTGGTGGACGGCGGCGCCGACGCCCTGCTCGCCGGCGAGCTCGATGAAGCGCTTGGCGTCGGGGGTGTTGCGCATCAGGCCGTCGAGGATCGGGCCCAGGGTCTGGGTCGAGGCGAGGCCCATGTTCTCGTAGGCGTGGTTGACGACCAGCTTCATCGCCGCCAGCTGTGAGGCGGGGATCGCGGCGAGCTGCTCGGCCGTCCTCGCCACCTCGTCCTCGAGCTCGGCGAAGGGGACGGCGCGGTTGATCAGCTCGACCTCCGCCGCTTCGGCGCCGGAGAGCGGCTTGCCGGTGAGCGCGTGCTCCTTGGCCTTGGTCAGGCCGAGCCGGTAGAGCCACATGCCGGAGAGGTAGGCGCCCCACATCCGCGAGTAGGGGGTGCCGATGCGGGCGTCCTCGCTGGCGATCACGAGGTCGGCGCAGAGGGCGAAGTCGCTGCCGCCGCCGACGCACCAGCCGTGCACCTGGGCGATCACCGGCTTCGGCGCCCGCCAGACGCTCATCAGCTTCTGGGTCGGCGCCAGCTGCGGCGCGGTGGCGAAGGCGAAGTCCTTGCCCGGGTCCCACTCGCCGTCGCTCGAGAGGTACTCGTCCCAGTGGTGGAAGCCGCCGCCGAAGTCGTAGCCGGCGCAGAAGGAGCGGCCGGCGCCGCGGAGGACGATCACCTTCACCGCCTCGTCGCGGACGGCCCGCGCGACCGCCGCCTCGACCTCGTCGGGCAGCGGCGGCACGATCGTGTTCAGCGACTCGGGCCGGTTCAGCGTGACCGTCGCGACCGCGCCCTCGACCCCGTAGAGGATCGTCTCGAACTCGGGCCCCCCGCCCCCCGCGGTCATCTCAACCCGTCGCGCCCTCGGCGGCGGCCCGGTCGGCGATCACGATCATCGAGTCGTTCTTCACCCGCCCGGCGGGGATCGATTCGTCGCCGGCCAGCAGCTTGCCCAGCGCTTCCTGCTTCTCGGCGCCGGTGACCAGCCAGACGATCTTGCGGGCGGCGTCGATCGTCGGGTAGGTGAGCGTCATCCGCGGGTGGCCCTGGTATTCGCCGCCGGTCAGCGCCACCCGCCGGTCGGTCACCTCCAGCACCGGGTCGTCGGGGACCAGCGAGGCGGTGTGGCCGTCGGGGCCGAGGCCGAGGTGGATCACGTCGAAGCGCTCGGGCAGCGTCGCTTCGTATTCGCGGGCGGCGGCCTCGAGGTCGCGCTGGGTGACCGGCATCGGCCGCAGCGCCGTCTGGTGCTCCATCGAGAGCCCGAGCACCATGTGGGTGAGGTTGCGGTCGTCGCTGCCCGGGGCCGCGACCCGCTCGTCGACCTGGAACAGCTCGGTCTTGCCCCACGGCATCTGCTCCAGCTCGCCGAGCGCGGCCAGCATCGACCAGGGCGAGCGGCCGCCGCTCATCGCGAAGGCGAAGTGGTCGCGGCCGGCCGCGGCGGCGGCGCCGTGGCCGGCGATCAGCTCGGCGGCGCGTCGCGCCGCCGCCCTCTCGTCACCCGGGACGTCGAGTTCGATCGCCATCGGCGCCTCAGCTCGGCTTCTCGTCGTGACCGCCGAACTGCTTGCGCATCGCCGACAGCACCTTGTCGCCGAAGTCGCCCAGCCCGCGCGAGTAGAAGCGCTCGTACAGCGCGGTGGTCAGCACCGGCGCCGGCACGCCCTCGTCGATCGAGGCGATCGCGGTCCAGCGGCCCTCGCCGGAGTCGGAGACGCGGCCGGCGAAGTCGGAGAGGTCGGGGGATTCCTGCATCGCCGCCGCAGTCAGGTCGAGCAGCCAGGAGCCGATCACGCTGCCGCGCCGCCAGACCTCCGCCACCTCGGGCAGGTCGAGGTCGTACTGGTAGTACTCGGGCTGCTCGAGCGGCGCCGTCTCGGCGTCGGCTTCGCGTTCGACCTTGCCGGCGTTGGCGTTCTTGAGGATGTTCAGCCCCTCGGCGTAGGCCGCCATCACGCCGTACTCGATCCCGTTGTGGACCATCTTCACGAAGTGGCCGGCGCCGTTGGGGCCGCAGTGCAGGTAGCCGTTCTCCGAGGGCGAGGGGTCGCCGCTGCGCCCCGGCGTGCGCGGCGCCTCGTCAACCCCCGGCGCGAGGCTGGCGAAGACCGGGTCGAGCCGCTCGACCGCGCGGTCGGGGCCGCCGATCATCAGGCAGTAGCCGCGTTCGAGGCCGTGGACGCCGCCGCTGGTGCCGGCGTCGACGTAGTCGATCCCCTTCTCGCCGACCTTCTTCGCGCGGCGGATGTCGTCGCGGTAGTAGGAGTTGCCGCCGTCGACGATCGCGTCGCCGGCCTCGAGCGAGGCGGCGACCCCCTCGACGGTCTCCTCGGTGATGTGCCCGGCCGGGACCATCACCCAGACCGAGCGCGGCGGGGTCAGCTTCGCCGCCAGGTCTTCCAGCGAGGAGGCGCCGGTCGCCCCCTCTCCTTCGAGTTCGGAGATCGCGCCCGGGTTGACGTCGAAGGCGACGATCTCGTGGCCGTCGCGCATCAGGCGTCTGGCCATGTTGGCCCCCATGCGACCGAGTCCGACGATTCCGAGTTGCATCCACAACCTCCTGAGGTCTGCTCGCTGGTCAAATGGGGGGCTTCGACGCCCGCCGCCCCATCCTAGGCGCTGACGCCTAGGTTGCAGTTATCGGTCAGTTGTCGGGAAATCACAACCCCGGCGGCGAGAGGCGTTAGCCTGCGCGACGATGACGCATCCCGGGACGTTCCAGGTAACCGCCGCGCCCCCCGCCGACGTCCTCGGGATCTTCGGGATCAGCGGCGACCTGGCGAAGAAAATGACCTTCCGGGCGCTCTACCGGCTGGAGGCCGCGGGCAAGCTCAAGTGCCCGATCGTCGGCGTCGCGATCGACGACTGGAGCGACGAGCAGCTGCGCGAGCACGCCCGCCAGTCGATCGCCGACACGGTCAGCGACCCCGACGGCGACGTCTTCGACCGGCTCGCCGCCCGCCTCACCTACGTGCAGGGCGACTACGCCGACGCCGAGACCTTCGAGCGGGTCGGCAAGGCGATCGGCGACGCCAAGAACCCCGTCTTCTACCTCGAGATCCCGCCCTCGCTGTTCGCCACCGTGGTCGCCGGCCTCGGCGCCGCCGGGCTGACCGAAAACGCGCACGTGGTGATCGAGAAGCCGTTCGGCCACGACCTCGCCTCGGCGCAGGCGCTGAACGCGGAGCTGCGCAAGGTGCTGGCGGAGGAGCAGATCCTCCGCATCGACCATTACCTCGGCAAGGAGCCGGTGATGGACATCGCCTACCTGCGCTTCGCCAACTCGATCCTCGAGCCGGTCTGGAACCGCGACCACATCTCGCACGTGCAGATGACGATCGCCGAGAACTTCGGGGTCGAGGACCGCGGCCGCTTCTACGACGCGGTCGGGACGCTGCGCGACGTGGTCCAGAACCACGCCCTGCAGGTGCTCAGCCTGCTGGCGATGGAGCCACCGAGCGGCAACCACCCCGACTCGATCCGCGACAAGAAGATCGACCTCTTCCGGGCGATGCGGACGACCGACCCGCACCGCTACGTGCGCGGCCAGTACGAGGGCTACCTCGACGTCGACGGCGTCGCCCCCGACTCGACCACCGAGACCTTCGCCGCGGTCGAGCTCGAGATCGACAACTGGCGCTGGAGCGGCGTCCCCTTCTTCATCCGCGCCGGCAAGGAGCTGCCGGCCAAGGCGAGCGAGGTGACCGCGGTCTTCCGCCGGCCGCCGCTGCTCGGGATCGGCCACGGCAAAACGCCGGAGCCGAACAAGATGACGTTCCGGATCGAGCCGACGCCGGGCTCGCGGCTGCGGATGTACGCGAAGAAAGGCGGCGAGGACACCTTCGCCCCGGCCGACCTCGAGGTGCTGTTCGAACGGATCCCCGGCGAAGACCCCGAGCCCTACGAGCGCCTGCTCGGCGACGCGCTGGCCGGCGTCCACACCCTCTTCACCCGCCAGGACGCGGTCGAAGAGACCTGGCGGATCGTGCAGCCGCTGCTCGACGACCCGGGGCCGGTGCTGCCCTACGCGCCGGGCAGCTGGGGGCCGAAGGAGGCCGACGGCCTGCTGCGCGGGATCGCCAACTGGTCGGAGCCCTGGCTCCCGGGCGACGGCTGAGCGCTCGCCGCTTCCCGGCGCGCCGGGCGCCGGCGTCAGCCGGCTGACGCGCCCAATACCGAGCGGCGTGCTAGGTTTTCGGCACTCCTAATTAGGGCGGCCTAAGCCGCTCTCCAATTTCGTCCGAGGAGACCGACCGCCGGCATGATCCCCACCTTCGTCATCACCCTTCGCGAGGGCGTCGAGGCAGCCCTGATCGTCGGCATCATCGCCGCCTTCCTGGTCAAGGAGGGACGTCGCGACGCGCTGCGGCAGATGTGGCTGGGGATCGCGATCGCCGTCGCCCTCTGCCTCGGCGCCGCCATCGCCCTCGAAGTGGCGAGCCAGGAGCTGCCGCAGAAAGAGCAGGAGGGCCTGGAGACCGTGATCGGGCTGATCGCGGTCGGCGCCGTCAGCTACATGATCGTCTGGATGCGGCGCAACGCCCGCGGGATCAAGGCCGCGCTCGAAGGCGAAGCGGCCTCGGCGCTGGCCGCCGGCTCGACCCTGGCGCTGGTCGGGATGGCCTTCCTCGCGGTGCTGCGCGAGGGGCTGGAGACCTCGGTCTTCCTGCTCGCCGCCTTCCAGCAGTCGACCGACACCGCGGCCGCCGGCGCCGGCGCCGTGCTCGGCCTCGTCGCGGCGCTGGCGATCGGGTTCGGCCTCTACCGCGGCGGCGTCCGGATCAACCTCAGCCGCTTCTTCCGCATCACCGGCCTGGTCCTCGTCTTCGTCGCCGCCGGCCTGCTGGCGAGCTCGATGCACACCGCCCACGAGGCCGGCTGGATCAACGGCCTGCAGGGCCAGGCGGTCGACCTCAGCTGGCTGGTCAAGCCGGGCACCGTGACCGGCTCGCTGCTGACCGGGATGCTGGGCCTGCAGCCGCGCCCGGTGACGATCGAAGTCATCGTCTACGTTGCCTACGCGGTGCCGATGGTCCTCTACGTCCTCTGGCCGGACCGGCTGCGCGGCCGCGGCATCGTGCGGCGCCGGGGGCCGCAGGCGAAGCCGGCGCCGGCCGAGAACCCGGCGTGAGCGCCGGCCCCGAGACGCGATGACCCCGATCACCCGCCGCCGCCTGCTGGCGTCCGCCGGGATCGGCGCGGCCGGGATCGGGCTCGGCGCCTCCGGCTACCTGGTCGGCCAGGAGACCGCCGACGCGAGCGAAGGCAGCGGCACCGGCACCGTCCCCTTCTACGGCGCCCACCAGGCGGGGATCGCGACCCCGGCCCAGGACCGGCTCCACTTCGCCGCCTTCGACCTGCGGACCGAAGACCCGGCGGAGCTGCGCGAGCTGCTGGAAGCGTGGTCGCGGGCGGCGGCGGAGATGAGCGCCGGCCAGATGGTCGGCGACGTCAACCGCGAGCAGCTGGCGCCGCCCGACGACACCGGTGAGACCGTCGGGCTCGCCCCCTCAAGCCTGACCGTCACCTTCGGCTTCGGCCCGGGCCTGTTCGAGAAGCGCGGCCTCGGCCTGGCGGCGCAGCGGCCGGCGGCGCTGAAGCAGATCCCGCCGCTGCCCGGCGACGAGCTGAACCAGGGCGAAAGCGGCGGCGACCTCTGCGTCCAGGCCTGCTCCGACGACCCGCAGGTCGCCTTCCACGCGGTCCGCAACCTGGCGCGGATCGGCCGCGGCGCCGTCGTCATGCGCTGGTCGCAGCTCGGCTTCGGCCGCACCTCGACCACCAGCCGCAGCCAGGACACGCCGCGCAACCTGATGGGCAACAAGGACGGCACCGCCAACATCCGCGCCGAGGACAGCGAGGCGATGGACCGCTTCGTCTGGGTCGGCGGCGAAGGCCCCGCCTGGCTGCGGGGCGGCAGCTACCTGGTCGCGCGCCGGATCCGGATGCTGCTCGAGATCTGGGACCGGTCCTCGCTGGAAGACCAGGAGCAGACGATCGGCCGCCACAAGTACAGCGGCGCCCCGCTCGGCGGCGAGGACGAGTTCGAACCGCTGCCGCTCGATGCGGAGAAGGAGGACGGCGAACCGCTGATCCCGGTCGACTCCCACGTCCGGCTCGCCTCCGCCCGTGAAAACGACGGCGCCCGGATCCTGCGCCGCGGCTACTCGTTCACCGACGGCGTCGACGAGAGCCTCGGCGAGCTCGAAGCCGGCCTCTTCTTCATCTGCTTCCAGCGCGACCCGGAGCAGTTCGTGACGATCCAGCGCCGGCTCGGCTCGGTCGACGCGCTCAACGAGTACATCAAGCACGTCGGCAGCGCCGTCTTCGCCGTCCCGCCCGGCGCCCAGCAGGGCGGCTACGTCGGCGAAACCCTCCTCGGCTGACCGCCCCGCCCGACCCCTCCTCCCGCGGTGGCAGAGCTTTGCCGTAGATAGTCCGGCAAACCTCTGCCACAGGGATACCCGACTTGGTTTGTCGGTTTTTGTTAGGGTCGCCGCATTAGGGAGCCCTAACCGCGGCTCCGCACCACTTCAGACATCGCGATCAAGGAGCCGACCTCCAGATGAACCGAATTCTCGTCCGCGCTCTTGCCGTTCTCGGCGCCCTCGCCACCCTCGGGCTGGTCGCCGCCGCCTGCGGCTGGAGCGACGAAAGCGCCCCGGCCGACGCCACCGCGCTCTCGTTCAAGATCACCGACGCCGGCTGCGACCCGCGGGACGCGGAAGCGCCCGCCGGCCCGATCACCTTCGAGGCCGAAGGCGCAAGCGGCTCGGTGACCGAGCTCGAGGTCCTCGACGGGCAAACGATCCTCGGCGAGAAGGAGAACCTGACGGAGGGCCTGGGCGGCAGCTTCTCGCTGACCCTGGAGGAGGGCGAATACACGATCCGCTGCAACGAAGCCGAGGAAGAAGACGGGACGCTGACCGTGACCGGCGAGCTCGACACCAAGAACAGCCCGGAAATCGAGGCAGCGATCTCCGGCTACCGCGAATACCTCGAGGAAAACACCGCCGAGCTGACCGCCGAGACGAAGCCGTTCGTCGCCGCGGTCGTCGCCGGCGAGCTCGAGGAAGCGAAGAACCTCTACCCGGCGGCGCGGATCCCCTACGAGCGGATCGAGCCGGTGGCCGAGTCCTTCGGCGACCTCGACCCGCGCATCGACGCCCGCGAAAACGACGTCCCCGCCAGCGAATTCGAAGGCTTCCACCGGCTCGAGAAGGCGCTCTGGGAAGAAGGCAGGACGAAGGGGATGGCGCCGGTCGCCGAACAGCTGCTCGCCGACGTCGAAGAACTGGAAGCCGAAGTCAAGAAGGTCGACCTGCAGGCGGTGCAGATCGCCAACGGCGCCAACGAGCTGCTGGGCGAGGTCTCGGCCTCGAAGATCACCGGCGAGGAGGAGCGCTACTCGCACGTCGACCTGGTCGACTTCAAGGCCAACGTCGAAGGCTCGCAGGCCGCCTTCGAAGCGGTCGAGCCGCTGCTGAGCAAGACCGACGCGAAGCTGGCGCAGGAAATCGAAGCCGACTTCGAAGCCGTCTACACAGCGCTGAAGCCCTACGAAACCGCGAGCGGCTTCGTCCTCTACGACGAACTGACCAAGGCCGATACGCGCAAGCTGGCGCAGTCGATCGACACCCTGGCGGAGAAGCTGAGCCAGGTTCCGGCGGCGATCGTGACCGACGAACAGGCGTAGCGAGGGACTCCGGGCAGGCCGGCGCATCCGAGGGCAGGTAGGTCCGCGGCCACCAAAGGCGTGGTTCCTTTCGGACCGTCAGCGTCCACAAGGAACCACGGGATGACGATTCAGCCGAACTCCCCATCCCGTGGTTCCTTTCGGTCGGTACGGGTCCGAAAGGAACCACGGGATGGGGAGGGGAGGGTGCCGGCCGCCCTACCTGCCCAAAGAGGGCGGTCGGCACCCTCCCCGGGCGACACCCGCCGGAGGAATCCCTAGCCTGGACGGCTCGTGAAGAACGACGCCGGACAGAGGGCTGACGCGCTGCTCGCCGAGCACGGGTACGCGGAGTGGCGTCCTGGGCAGCGGGAGGCTGTGGTGGCGGCGCTGGAAGGGCGCGATTCGCTGATCGTGATGCCCACCGGGGGTGGGAAGAGCCTCTGCTACCAGCTGCCCGGGCTGGCTTCGGAGGAGCTGACGATTGTGGTCAGCCCGCTGATCGCGCTGATGCGGGACCAGTGGCAGAAGCTGAACGCGCAGGGACAGGCGGTGGCGATGGTGACCTCGAACATGGCGCCGGACGAGGTCGACGAGGCGCTCCGGCAGGTGCGCAGCGGCGCCGCCCGGATCGTCTACTGCGCGCCCGAGCGGTTCGCCTCGCCGGCTTTCCTCGACGCGATCGGCGAGCGGACGGTCGACCTGCTGGCGGTCGACGAGGCGCACTGCGTCTCCGAGTGGGGGCACGACTTCCGCCCCGACTACCTGCGGCTGCCGGAGATCGCCGAGCGGCTCGGGCGGCCGACGGTGATGGCCTGCACGGCGACCGCGACGAAGCCGGTCGCGGCCGAGATCTCCTCCCGCTTCGGCATGCGCGAGCCGCTGCAGGTGCGCTCCGGCTTCGACCGGCCGAACCTCTCCTTCGACGTCGTCGCGCTCGAGGGCAAGGGCTGCAAGGCGCGCCGCCAGGCGCTGCTCGAGGCCGGGCTACGCGACCCCGCCAACCGGCCGGCGATCGTCTACTGCGGCACCCGCAAGGAGACCGAGGAGGTGGCGGCGGAGCTGCGCGACGCCGGGATCGCGGCGATCGCCTACCACGCCGGCCTCGAGCCCGAGCAGCGGACCGCGATCCAGACCCGCTTCATGGCCACCGATTCCGGCGTGATCTGCGCCACCAACGCCTTCGGCATGGGCGTCGACAAGCCCGACGTCCGCTCGGTCTGGCACGTGACGATCCCGACCTCGGTCGAGGCCTACTACCAGGAGGCGGGCCGCGCCGGGCGCGACGGGCTGCCGGCGCGGGCGGTGATGCTGGCGATGAAGATGGACCTCGGCCGGCTCGTCCGCTTCAACGAACAGCGCGCCGGCGACCCCGAGCTGGCGATCGCCCACGAGCGCGGCTGGCGCGCCTATCACGCGATCAAGGCGTTCATCTACGGCACCGAGTGCCGCCGCCGCGCTCTCCTCGATCACTTCAGCGACCGCAGCGCCGGCGCGCCGCTGGAGCGCTGCTGCGACGTCTGCGACATGCTCGACTGGCTGCCGGACCCGGACGCGGTCGAGGTCCGCAAGCCGGCCCGCGCCAGCCGCGCCAAGGCCGCGCCCGCGCCCGACCTCTCGCCCGCCGACGAGCCGCTGTTCGAGGCGCTGAAGGAGTGGCGCCTGGGCGCCGCCGACGGCAAGCCCGCCTTCACCGTCGCCCACAACAAGACGCTGGAAGCGGTGGCGGCGACCCGGCCGTCGAGCGAGGGGGAGCTGCTGGCGATCAGCGGGATCGGCCCCAGCTTCGTCGCCAAGTACGCCGACGAGGTGCTCGACCTGGTCGCCGAGCACGCCGCGCCGCTCGCCGCCTGAGCGAAAGATAAGAGAGCTCACATCTTTCCGTCACAGGCCGGCGACAAGCGCCGGCCAGCCCGATCCTAGGTTCGCCGCGACCACCCAGTCGAACCGAAAGGAACCAGATGAAGCGCCTCCTGACGGTGGCCGCGGCACTTGCCGCGACCGCCCTGATCGCGGCCAGCGCGGCACTCGCCCACGGCTGGCACGCGCACGGCCACGCCCACCCCGACCGCCACTCCTGGCACCCCGGCCACCACTCCTGGCACCCCGGCCACGAGCACGGCGATGGCGCCGTCAACTACGCCGTGATCGGCGACACGCCCTACGGCACCGCCCAGTTCGAAAACTTCCCCAACGACGTCGCCGAGATCAACGCCGACCGCTCGGTCCGCCTGGCGATGCACCTCGGTGACATCAAGAACGGCTCGGGCGAATGCACGACCAGCTACTTCGAAGCGATCCGCGCCGACTTCGACCAGTTCGCGGCGCCGATGGTCTTCACCCCCGGCGACAACGAATGGACCGACTGCCACCGGGCGAGCAACGGCGGCTACTGGCCGGCCGGGCCCGTCCTCAACGGCGACTCCCGCCCCGCCCGCCTCGAAGAGATCCACCGGATCTTCTTCAGCCGGCCCGGCTGGACCCTCGGCCAGCACCCGCGCCCCGTCCTCACGCAGGGCGGTCAGTACGTCGAGAACGTCACCTGGAACCAGGCCGACGTCCAGTTCGGCGACCTCAGCGTCCCCGGCTCCAACAACGACTGGAAGCCCTGGTTCGGCGAACCGCGGACCAGCTCGCAGATCGCCGAGGTGGAAGGCCGCACCGCCGCCGACCTCGCCTGGATGGACCGGATCTTCGACCTCGCCCATCGCACCCACGCGCGGGCGGTCGCGATCGGGATCCAGGCCGACATGTGGGACCCGGAGTTCGAAGGCGACCCGGCCAACTTCGACCACTTCACCCCGATCGTGCAGGCGCTCGCCGACCACGCCCGCCGCTTCCGCGGGCCGGTGCTGCTGCTCAACGGCGACTCCCACAAGTTCGTCGACGACCGGCCGCTGGCCGACCCGGCGCACCCGGAGAACCTGAGCATGTACGGGATCGACCGGCCGGTGCCGAACCTGCGCCGGATCACGGTCAACGGCAGCAGCACGCCGTGCCACGAGTGGCTGAAGCTGACGATCGACCCGCACGCGCCGGGCGTCTTCAGCTACCAGCGGATGGAATTCGCCAACCAGCCGGGCTTCGAACCGGCGGTCTGCCCGGGTCACTGACTCGCGGCGCAGGCTCCACCGCCACTGCCCGCCGAGGGGTCGACAGCGCCCCTCGGCGGCGTGCGCGGCGAACCGCCCGCGGTGGCGACCGCCTAGGAGGGATTGGCGCAACCGGCGTTGCAGAGGCGCCGGGAAACCGCCGGCCGGCGCCTGGTTGCGCACCATACGGCGCTCACTCAGTGTTTGGGGAGTGCAGATGCTCCCCGGTCCGCAGAAAGCCCCGATCGACTCCGCCCCGAACACCCGGGCCGCGCTGGCGGCCGCGCTGGCCGCGACGCTGCTGGCGGCGCTGGCGCTCGCCCTCCTCGCCTCGCCCGCCCGCGCCGGCCTGCTCGAACCGAGCGGCAAGAAGGTCTGGTTCGGCGTCTCCGACACCGGCGACCCGGCCGCCTTCGGCCAGTTCAGCAGCGCCGTCGGCCACCACCCGGCGGTGATCGAGTCCTTCCGCACCTGGGGCAGCGACTTCCCCGACTCGATCGTCCGCTGGCAGACGGCGCGGGCGCGGCCGATGATCCACATCAGCACCGCCGACAGCCACGACGGCCACGAGCTGCTCTCGCCGCGAGCGATCGCCCAAGGCAAGGGCGACGACTACCTGGTCCGGCTCAACAAGGTCTTCGCCAACAAGCACATGCGCGCCTACGTGAGGCCGCTCGGCGAGCCCAACCGCTGCCTCAACGTCTACTCCTCCTACGACTGCACCGGCCACCTGCGCGACCGCGCCCACCGGCCGCTCTGGTACAAGCTCGCCTTCCGCCGCATCTACGTGATCGTCCACGGCGGCGGCATGCGCCACAAGATCAACCGGCGGCTGCGGGAAGCCCACCTGCCGCCGCTCACCTCGCACGTCCACGGCCTGAAGAAGGCGCCGGTGGCGATCGTCTGGAGCCCGCTGCCGGCCGGCTCGCCGACCAAGCCGTACAACCGCCCGCGCTACTTCTGGCCGGGCAAGCGCTGGGTCGACTGGGCCGGCACCGACTTCTACGCGGGCTACCCGGAATGGAAGGCGCTGACCGGCGTCTACAAGCGCTACGCCGCCGCCACCGGCAAGCCGCTCGCGATCACCGAGTGGGGAATCGAAAGCGGCGACGACCCGACCTTCGTCAGCCGCCTCTTCACCTGGGTGCGGCGCCACCCGCGGACCAAGATGCTCGTCTATTACCAGGACTTCGGCACGACCAGCAGCTACCGGATCCAGAACTGGTCGGCCAGCCTCGGCGTGCTCAAAGCCCGCCTGCGCTCGCCGCTCTTCCCCTCCTTCGCGCCCGGCTACCCGCGCGAGCCGCCGCCGCCCCCCGGCGGCATCTCGGCCCGCGGGTGAGCGGATCCACACGGCTAACGATAGGCGCGCTTTAGGTAGGGGAGCGAGCCTGTCCGGCGTGGCGGCCCTGCGCCGAATCTCGTCCTCGCCGCAACTGGCGCTGCTGGCCGGCATCGTCGTCCTCGGCGCGGCGCTGCGCTTCGCCACCCTCGACCTACAGAGCTACCGCTACGACGAGGCGGTGACCGTCGGTCGGGTCCTGCACCCGAGCCTGTTCGCGACGCTGGCCGAAGTGCCGCGCAGCGAGTCGACGCCGCCGCTCTACTACCTGCTCGCCTGGCTCTGGTCGCGGCCGTTCGGGACCGGCGAGGTCTGGATGCGCTCGCTCTCGGCGCTGGCCGGGACCGGCGCGATCCTCGCCGTCTACCTCGGCGCCCGCGCCCTGCCGCTGCCCCGGCGCGGGGCGCTGGTCGCGGCCGCCGCGGTCGCCGTCAGCCCGGTCCTGATCTGGTTCTCCCAGGACGCCCGCGCCTACTCCCTGGTCTTCTTACTCAGCGCCCTCGGCTTCCTCTTCTTCGCCCGCGCCCGGCGCTCGGGCTCGCGCCGCGACCTGGCGCTCTGGGCGCTGTTCTCGGCGCTGGCGATCTGGACCCACTACTTCGCCGGCTTCGTCGTCGCCCCCGAGGCGGCGCTGCTGCTCGCCGGCCGCGAGCGCCGCCGGGCCGCCGCGGCGGTCCTCGCGGTCCTGCTCGCGGCGCTGGCGCTGGCGCCGATCGCGCTGCGCCAGGCCGACCACGGCCACGCCGGCTGGATCGCCGCCCAGCCGCTCGGGCCGCGCCTGGAACGGGTGGCGGCGAAGCTCGTCGGCAGCGACAACGGCGACGAGCACGGCGTCCGCCAGGGCGGCCCGATCCCGCTCGGCGTGCCGCTGGCGCTCGGCCTCGCCGCCCTCGCCCTGCTGCTCTGGCGCGGCGACCCGGAGGAGCGCCGCGGCGCCGCGCTCGCCGCCATCGTCGGCGGCACCGCGGTCGCGCTGCCGCTGGCGCTGGGGCTCGTCGGCGGCGCCGACTACCTCGACGGGCGCAACCTGATCCCCGCCTTCGTGCCGCTGACGATCGTGCTCGGCGCCGGCTTCGGAGTGCGGCGGGCGGCCCGGCTCGGCGCCGGCCTGGCGGCGGCCTTCTGCCTCTGCGCGCTCGTCTTCAGCCTCGAGATCGACCGCCTGCCGCGGCTGCAGCGCGAGGACCTGCGGGCCGCGGCCGCGGCGGTCGGCCCGCTCGGCCCCGGCAAGGCGGTCGTCACCGGCCGCTACACCGCCAGCCAGCCCCTGCGCTACTACCTCGGCGCCGAGCCCGCCCGCCGGGCGCTCTGGCTGCGGGAGATCGACCTGGTCGGCTCCGCCGCCGCCGCCAGCGGCGCCGGGCGCCTGCTGCCGCCCGCCTTCCGCCGCGACGGGTCGCGGCCGGTCTCCTACGAATTCACCCTGACCCGGTTCCGCGCCCCGCACCCGGTTCGGGTTCCGCTCCGCCGACTCGAGGACGGTTCCCTGGTCGGCGGTGGGCGCCATGCCGTCGCACTCGTGGCGCCACCCGCGCCGGCGCCAGCTTCGGCCGGATCGGGACCAGGGCGTTGATGCTCGAGTAGCCGGTCAGGAAGATGCGGCGGCCGTCGGAGATCACCGGCGTGTAGGCGCCGGTCTTGTAGCGGAACAGCTGCTTCCCGGTCCGCATGTCGAGGCCGAGGGTGGTGGTGTGGGTGAACTCGGCGACGTAGACGATGTCGCCGACGGCCGAGAGCGAGCCGACCACCTGCCCGCCGGCCGACCGCTGCCACCGGGTTTCGCCGTTCTTCGCGTTGAGCGCGTAGACGTTCCCGTCGAAGGAGCCGATGTAGACGGTCGGCGGCGTCGAGTCGGTGCTGGCGACGGCGGGGCCGGAGTAGACATAGCCGCCGGTCGAGTGGCTCCAGGCGAGCGTGCCGTCGGCTTGGTCGTAGCTGTAGACGCGGCCGTCGGTGTTGCCCGCGTAGACGCGGCCGAAGGCGAGCGCCGCGGTCGAGTAGAACTGGCCCGAGGCGCCGAGCCCGGGCCCGAGCGAGCCGCTCTGCCAGAGCAGCTTGCCGCTCGCCGCCCGGACGGCGTTCATGTGGCCGCCGTAGTCGCCGACGAAGAGGACGCCGTCGCGGAAGGCCGGCGCCGCCTTCACCGGGCCGCCGAGCTGGGTCGACCAACGGACGTTGCCGTTTCGGGTGCTGAGCGAGTAGAGGTGGCCGTCTTCGCAGCCGAAGTAGACGCTGCGGCCGATCACCAGCGGCGAGGACTCGGCGCGGCCGGGCAGCGACCGTTTCCACAGCACCCGGCCGGTCCGCGCGTCGAGCTTGACGATGTGGCCGGGAACCAGGTTGACGATGTAGAGGCGGTTGCGGTGATAGGCCGGCGAGGAGGCGTTGAGCCGGCCGACCCGCCGCTGCCAGAGCACCTTGCCGGTGTCGGCGTCGAGGGCGAAGGCGTTGCCGTTGTTGTCGACCGCGTAGAGCCTGCCGCCGGCGTAGACCGGCGGGAACTCGAGCAGCGGCTTCTCGCTGTAGTGCCAGATCAGGCGGTAGGGCGGCTTCACGCCCTTCGCCGGCAGGTACTTGGTGCGGGCCGGGTTGAGGCCGAAGATCGGCCAGTTGACCCTCTTCACCTGCTTCGAGGACGACGGCGACTGCGGCGAGGACGACTTTTCCGGCTTGAACGGGACCGATTCGTTGTGGACGTCGGCGGGGCGCTTGAGCAGCTCGTAGCCGACGAACCCGGCGCCGACCAGGATCCCGAGCGCCAGCAGGACGATCGCCGGCGTCCGGTTGCGCTGCAGGAGGCTCGGCCAGCCCTTACCGAGCATGCGTCGCCGGCGCGTCGCGGCAAGGGTGGGTGGCGTCGCCGGGACGGCGAGCGATGGTGGGGGTGGCCATCCTGGGAAAGGCTACGTCAAGGCCCAGCGCTGCGGATCGCTTCCGGGCACCGCGGCGACCTCGCCGGCCAGGGCCATGTGGTCGAGGCAGGAGAGGACGATCTGCAGCACCCAGGCGGTGGCCGGGCCGCCGGCGTTGTCGGGGCCGAGGATGTCGCGGACGACGTCGAAGGCGGTCCGCTCGCCACCTGCGAGCGAGGCGCGGACCTTGCCCTGCAGCTCCTCGACCTGCGCGCGCGCCGCCGCGATCTTGGCGCCGGCGTCGCGGAAGGGTTTGCCGTGGCCGGGCAGGCAGAGGTCGACCGCGAGCGGCTCGACCTCGTCGAGGCCGGTGAGGAACTCGCCGACCGGGTCGGGGCTGTGGCCGTGATCGAAGAAGAGGACCGTGCGGCCGAGCAGGTGGTCGCCGGAGATCAGCAGCCGCCGCTCGGGCTGGTGGAAGACGACGTGCGAGGGGGCGTGGCCGGGGGTCTCGTGGACCTGCCAGACGCCGTGGTCGGTCTCGAACTCGACCCCGGGGACGAGCTCGCGGTCGGGCTCGCGGATGCCGTCGATCCAGTCTTCCACCCCGTCTTCGCGCGAGGCGCGGTAGCGCTCCAGCGCCGCCGGCGGCACGCCGCTCTGGCGCGCCACCTCCAGCCGCTGCTCGAGCGCCGCGGCGGGGTCGTCGACGGTCAGCCGGATGTGCTCCCAGCGCGGGTGCAGCCAGAGCTCGCAGCCGGCGCGCTCGGTGATCGGCGCCGCCAGCCCGTAGTGGTCGGTGTGGCTGTGGGTGCAGACCAGCAGCCGCACGTCCTCGAAGCCGAACCCGGCCTGGCCGAGCGCCAGATCGAGCTGGCGCAGCCGGCCCTCGCCGCCGATCCCGGTGTCGACGAGGACGACGCCGTCGCCGGCCGCCAGCACCCAGACGTTGCCGTGCGGGACGCCGGGCCAGGGAAGCGGCAACCGCAGGCGCCAGATCCCGGGCAGGATCCGTTCCGTGCGGGGCGCGCTCGCCCTCTTCTCGCCCGCCATCCCCGGCATCCTCTCAGACCGGTTCTCAGTCCGGCCGCGGGCGCTCGAGCTCCTGCATCGCGCCGGCGATCGCGAAGCAGACGGCGCCGCCGAAGGTGCCCCAGTTGGCGAGGGCTTCAGAGAACAGCTCGCCGCTGCGGTGGACGTAGGAGGCGACGGCGGAGACCATGAAGAGGACCGAGCCGGCCTGGTTGACGACGACGATGTCCCAGCCGATCTCGCGCGGCCAGCGGCGCGGCAGCCAGGTGCCGGTCAGCTCGACCATCGCGAAGTGGCCGGAGATCAGGAAGAGGGCGCAGCCGACCATGTCGGGCGACCAGATCAGCCGGTTGCGGACTTCCGGCGAGAGCTCGGGCGCGGCGGAGAGCTCGGAGAGGAACGTGTCGACGAGGAGGACGGCGAAGACGAGCGTGCCGGTGAACAGGGCGGCGGCGCTCAGCCACTCGAGCCGTTCGCGTTCGAAGCCCCACCAGCGCCAGGCCTCGGGCGCGAAGCTGCCGTCGGCGCGCTGGTGCGGTCCGTTGATCAGCTGCAGCAGCGAGACGTAGCCGCCGCTGCAGAAGAAGGCGCCGCCGACCAGGTAGACGCCGGCCGGCAGCAGCGGCCCGCCGACGTCGAGCTGGGCGAGCGCGGCGCCGACCGCGAACAGCGAGCCGCCGACGAGGAAGGAGGTGGCGGCGATCGCGTTGAGCAGCCGCAGCCGCCGCATCGTCCGCGCATCGGCCCGCGCCCGGGCGGCGGCGACGCTCTCGCCCAGCTCGCGCAGGACGCCGCGCTTGCGCATCGCGCGGCGGTCGACGCCGTCGGTGCCGACCGGGTGACGCAGCCCGGCGCTGGTCTCGGCCTCCATGCCGGGGATTATCGGGGCGCGAGCGCGACTAGATGATTGATTCCACGACGGGGTGTGACCGGGGGCGCGCCCGGCCGAGCAGATCAAGGACGCAGGGCGCAGCCTTTGCCGGTTGGCAAAGGCAAGCCCGAGGACGCCGAGCTGCGACGCGAACGCAGTTATCCCCGTATATCGGGGATAACTGCGTTCAAGCCGGGTGCGTCATCCGGGCGTGCCCGGTCGTGGAATCAATCATCTAGCTGGAGGAGAGGCCGATCGCCACCAGCGGGAAGGCGATCATGAGGCCGAAGAAGGCGCCGATCGCGGCGCCGGAAGCGAGGCTGCCGCTGCGCGAGCGGGCACCGGCGATCGAGCCGATCAGGAAGACGGCGACCGCGATTCCGAGTCCGAGCCAGAAGACGCCAGGCATTGCGCCGGGAACCCTACAGAAACAAGCCTTCGGCCATGGCTAAGGCCGGGCAGGATTTCGCCGATACGGGTCAAACCGCACACGCGGCAGGCCCCCGAACGGAGACGAGCGATGACCGAGAGCGGCAAGAACAGCAAGCTGATCCTGGCGGCGATGATCTTCGCCGTGGCGATGATGTTCATCGACCAGACGATCGTCGCGATCGCGGTCCCGAGCATCCAGGAAGACCTCTCGCTCACCTCGACCGGCGTGCAGTGGATCATCAACGGCTACCTGCTGGCGCTCTCGGCCCTGTTCGCCTTCGGCGGCCGCGTCGCCGACCTCTTCGGTCACCGCAAGATGGTCGTCATCGGCGTCGTCGTCTTCGCCACCGCCTCCGCCCTCTGCGGCGCCACCCCGTCCGGCTCGCTCGACGAGCCCTGGCTGATCGTCTTCCGCATGGTCCAGGGCGCCGGCGCGGCGCTGCTCTTCCCGGCGGCGCTGGCGATCGTCCTCAGCTCCTTCCCGATCCACGAGCGCGGCCGCGCGATGGCGCTCTTCTTCGCGATCACCGGCGGCCTCACCTCGATCGGCCCGATCGCCGGCGGCTACCTGACCGAGTGGAACTGGCGGGCGATCTTCTGGGTCAACATCCCGGTGGCGCTGATCGCGCTCTTCCTGATCTGGCTCTCGAAGCCCGCCGACGAGAAGCACCCGGCGCCGATCGACTTCCGCGGCACGGTCCTGATCACCGGCGGCATGGGCCTGCTGGTCCTCGGTTTGCAGCAGTCGGCGGTCTGGAGCTGGAGCAGCGCCGCGACCTGGGGCTGCATCGCCGCCGGCCTGGCGATCCTCGCCGCCTTCGTCGCCTACGAGCGGCGGATCGAGAACCCGCTGCTGCGGCTGGAGGTGTTCCGCGACCGCGCCTTCAGCGTCGACAACCTGATCCTCTTCCTGCTGATGATCCCGTTCGTCCCGCTCTTCTTCTTCGCCAGCATGTACGCGCAGGTCTCGCTCGGCGAAAGCGCTGCGGAAACCGGCCTCTACCTGCTGATCTTCTTCGCCGGCTTCGCCGTCGCCTCGCAGTGGGGCGGCAAAATCCTCGACAAGGTCGGCGCCCGGCCCGCGGTCGTGCTCGGCTGCGGCGTCGCCGCGGTCGGCTTCTACCTCTGGGGCAACTCGCTGACCGACCTATCGGTCTCCTCCCAGTGGATCTACATCGTGATCGCCGGCGCCGGCTGCGGCCTGGTCCTCAGCCCGGCCAACACCGACGCGCTCAACCGGGTGCCGAAAGAGCGCTACGGCGAGGCGACCGGGATCACCCAGACGGTGCGCAACTTCGGCTCCAGCCTCGGCCTCGCGGTGCTCGGCTCGGTGCTGATCGTGCAGAACCGCTCGCACCTGGAGGACAGCCTCGCCGGCAAGGGCTTCTCCACCGGCCAGGCGCACGAAGTCGCCGACTGCGTCAGCGGCGGCGGCGAAGCCTCCTGCGCCTCCGCCGCCCACGCTGCCGGCAGCAAGGCGGAAGCCCTGTTCTCGACCGTGCCCCACGACTTCGCGCTGGCGACGCAGACCGTGTTCTACGCCTTCGCCGCGGTGATGGCGGTCGCTTTCGTCGTCGCCCTGGCGAAAATGCCGAGCGGCAAGGTCGAAGAAGTGGTCGAAGAGGCGCCGGCACGCTGATACGTTGCCGCCGGTGACCACCCGGTTGCGTCGCTCGGCCCGGGGACTGGCGGCGCTGGCGCTCGCCGCGCCCTGCCTCGCGCTCGCCGCCGCCGCGCCGGCCGCCCGGGCGGCCACGTCGCCCGAAGCGCCGCTCGCCGGCTTCGACGGCGCCGCCGAACAGCGTGCCGCCGAACGGCTGGCGGCGAGGTTCGCGCCGGTCACGATGATCCGCGAACAGCAGGACCCGCCCTGCGAAACCAGCGCCGAGCAGTACCAGCCGACCAGCGTCGAGACGATGCTCGGCAACCCCAGCGTCTGGCTCACCACCTACGTGGAAGGCGAAGGGCTGAAGAAGCTGAAGCGGGCGCCGACCACCGCCGACGTCGCCGGGCTCGGCGAGAACCACTACCTCGACCTCAACGGCAGGGTGCTCGGCGACACCTGCGTCTACGCGCGCGACTTCGAACAGCTGCTCGACGAAGGCAAGGCGCCGGTCGTCACCTACGCCCACATCGCCCGCGAAGCCGGCCACTCCGGCTTCGCCCTGCAGTACTGGTTCTTCTGGTACTTCAACCAGTTCAACGACCTGCACGAGGGCGACTGGGAGGGGATGCAGGTCACCTTCGACGCGGACGGACCGCGGCAGGCGCTGGCCGGCGGCGAAGAACCGGACAAGATCATCCTCTTCCAGCACGCCGGCGGCGAGCGCGCCGACTGGGATGCCGGCAAGGTGCAGAAGGAAGGCACCCACCCGGTCGTCTACCCGGCCGCCGGCTCGCACGCCACCTTCTACGACTCCGCCGTCTACGTGCAGAACGGCCAGAACGGGTCCGGCCTCGGCTGCGACGTGACCACCGCGCCGCTGCGCGAACTGCGACCCAGCCCGGTGCTGCTGCCGAACCGGGTGACGAGCGCCGGCGAGTTCGCCTGGCTCAGCTACTACGGCCGCTGGGGCGAACGGGAAAAGGGCTACAACAACGGCCCGCAGGGGCCGCAGACGAAGACCGTCTGGCGCGAACCGTTCACCTGGATGGAAGCCCAGCGCAGCACCAGCCCGCGCCTGCCGGGCGGCTCGCTGGGGTTCGGCAGCTCGGTCGTCGGCGCCTTCTGCGGCACGGTCGCCGCCGCCTCCGACCTGGTCAACCTCGACATCGAATCGCGGCCGAAGCTGATCGCGACCCTGGCGGTGCTCGCGCTGCTGCTCGCGCTCTTCGTCGGCTTCACCCGCTGGGGCCCGATCGACCTCGGGCAGCTGCGGGCGCGGCGCTCCTTCGGCCAGCTCGCCCGCGCCGCGCGGCAGCTGTACGGCCGCCACTGGCGGGTGCTGCTGCCGGTCGCGCTGGTCGCGATCCCGGTCGTCGGCATCGCCACCTGGCTCGCCGGCCTGGTCGGCACGATCCACACCGGTGGCAGGGGGGCGGGTGGCTCCGGGCTCGACCTCGAACTCGGCAGCCTGCTCGAAGCCTTCGTCCGGCCGGCGGCGATGGCGGTCGTCTCGGCGATCGTGATCGTCCTCGTGCGCCTGCTCGTCGAGGGCGAGGAGCGGCCGGGGTTCCGGCAGGCGTTGCGCGGGATCCGGGGCGGCTTCTGGCGGGTCGTCGGCGGCCAGATGCTGTTCACGCTGGGGATGCTGGTGCTGGTGCTGACGATCGTCGGGATCCCGTTCGCGGTCAACAAATACGTCGCCTGGAGCTTCGTCAAGCAGGAGATCCTGTTCGAGGACAAGCGGATCCGGGGCGCCTTCCACGGCAGCGCCGACCTGGTCCGCGGTCGCTGGTGGCACACCGTCCGCTTCGTCCTCTTCCTCTTCCTGGTCACCCAGGTCACCGGCCCGGTGCTGACCTTCGCGCTGATCTTCACCGCGCTGCCGCTGTTCTGGGTCAACCTGCTCGGCGCCCTGGTCTTCGCCCTGCTGATCCCCTACGTGGCGCTCGGCGAGACGCTGCTCTACCTCGACCTCGAGGTGCGGGCGGAAGCCGACGGGATCAAGCCGGCGCGCTGCTGGCGGCCGTGGCGGCCGCGCCAGTTCGGCCGGGTCAGGCGGCCCGCCGCCGAGCCCGGCGCCGCCCCCGCCTGAGCCGCCGCACGGCGGCTTCGGCGAGGACCCAGACGAGGCCGAGCAGGAGCAGCGGCGCGGCGAAGAAGGCGACGACGCCGAGCCCGGCGGCGAGCTCGAGCACGACCAGCGCCAGCAGCGCCGCCAGCACGAAGTCGATCAGCAGCGCCCGGCGGGCGCGGGCGGCGGGCGAGACCTCGCGCGGCGGCCAGCTCACGGTTCGCTCCCTTCGCCGGCCCCGCCGCGCCGGTAGACGGCGAAGAAATCGCGTTCGTCGGGGGTCAGATAGCGTTCCGGCGAGCGGAACATTTCCGGCAGCAGGTTCGAGGGTTCGAGCGCGCCGGGATGGCGGTAGGTGATGAAGCTGGTCCAGTCTTCGTTGATGTCGAGCTCCATCGCCCGCACCGCGCCGGCCCGCTGCAGGATTTCGGCCAGCGAGCCGACCGTCTGGTAGTTGGCGGCGGCGTAGATCAGGTTGCCGTGGCGGTCGACGCCGAGGCCCGAGCGCCAGACGCGGACCGCGTTGTTGACCGTCGCCCCCCATTCGGGACCGTCGGAGAGGTTGGGGTTGAGCTTGCCTTCGTCGACGATCGGCGGCAGGTTCTGCTTCGCGAACCAGACGTGGGGGCTCGGGTTTTCGCCGTGCTCCCACTTGACCAGGTCGATGCGGCCGTCGCGGTACTCGACCAGGGTGGCGATCCCGTTGACCATCGGGGCGATCGTCTGGCCGCGGTAGACGAGCCCGGCGAACGAGGTTTCCAGCGGGAAGCCGCCGTTGAAGGTGGCGACGACGCGCTTGCGCAGCGAGGGCGGCACCTCGCCCGAGCCGCGGTGTTCGATTTCCGGCGGCTCGGCCAGCCCGGGGACGTAGGCGAGGTGGGTGGCGGTGTGGTCGATCCAGGCGACGCCGGCGACGAACTGCGGGTATTCGGGGTCGCTGCGGAAGGTGGTGACGAGGACCGGCGGGCGCGGGCCGGCGTGCGCTTCGGCAGCGTGCCAGACGCCCTCGCCCGGCAGGGCGGGGTGGATCAGCGGCTTGATCCGGGGCGGCCGGTAGACCTGCGGCGCCGCGCTGGATCCGGATTCGGATTCCGATTCGGCGGCGACGTTCGTCACGCCGACCTGCGGCAGCCGCTTCAGCGCCGGGCCGCCCTTCGAGGGCGCTTTCAGCGTGTAGTAGATGTTCTCGACTTCGGAGACGAGCGGGTTGCCGCCGTGCGAGCGCACCCACTCGACGGTGGCGACGCCGATGCCGATGTTGCGGTGGCCGCTCATCGCCCCGACCCAGGAGAGCGCCGCCGGCACGAGGCAGAGCGCGGCGGCGATCAGCACGACGCGGCGCACCCGGCGCCAGCGGCGCGGGCGAGGGTACGAGCGGGCGTCGGGGGCGACGCTGACGCTGGCAGTTGCCACCCCAGCAGGCTTCACGGCGAGATTAAAGCCCTGTCAAGGAACTCCTGAGTAAGTTCTCATCCACGCCGGTGACAGACACGCCACTCCTACCGCCCCGCGAGCGGTTAGGTTTCGGGGCGTGAGGATCCTCGCCTTCAGCGACCTGCACCGCGACCTCGGCCAGGCCGAGACCCTGGTCGGGATGGCCGCCGACGCCGACGTCGTGATCGGCGCGGGCGACTTCGCCTCGGTCCACGAGGGGCTGGAGGAGACGATCGGCGCGCTCGACGGGATCGAGACGCCGACCGTGCTGGTGCCCGGCAACAACGAGACCGCCGAGGCGCTGCGCGCCGCGGCGGCGGGCTGGGCGGCGGCGACGGTCCTGCACGGCGAGGGCACGGCGCTCGACGGCGTCGAGTTCTTCGGCCTCGGCGCCGGCGTCCCGGTCACCCCCTGGGACTGGAGCTTCGACCTCGACGACGAGGCGGCGGGCGAGATGCTCGCCCCCTGCCCGGAGGGCGCGGTGCTGGTCCTGCACTCGCCGCCGCAGGGTCACTGCGACGGCGGCTTCGGCAGCCCGGCGCTGCTCGCCGCGGTCGAGGAGAAGCGGCCGCGGCTGGTCGTCTTCGGCCACATCCACGAGCAGTGGGGCTGCAGCAGCGAGGTCGGCGGCACGCCGCTGCACAACCTCGGGCCGAAGGGGACCTGGCTCGAGGTCTGAGCCGGGCGCGCCGGTGCAATCGAGCGCTCCCAAGCGCGCGGGTCTCGTCCTCGGGACGCTGATCCTGGTCGCCGGCGTCGCCAACCTCAACCTCGCCGTCGCCAACGTCGCCCTGCCGGACATCGGCAAGGACTTCGACGCCAGCCAGGTGCAGCTCGACCTGATCGCGGTCGGCTACTCGCTCGGCCTCGCCGGCTCGGTCCTCTACCTCGGCGCGATCGGCGACCGCTACGGGCGCAAGATGCTGCTGGTCCTGGGCATGGCGCTCTCGATCCCGGCCTCGCTGCTGGCCGGATTCGCCCCCTCGGCCGAAGTCCTCTTCCTCGCCCGGGTGCTCGGCGGCGTCGCCGCCGGCATGGCCTACCCGACCACGCTGGCGCTGATCACGGCGCTCTGGTCGGGCCCCGCGCGGACCCGCTCGATCGCGCTCTGGTCGGCGCTCGGCGGCGGCCTCTCGGCGCTCGGCCCGCTGCTCTCGGGGGCGCTGCTGGAGAAGTTCGACTGGGGCTCGGTCTTCATCGTCACCGCGCCGCTGGCGGCGCTGGCGCTGGTGCTCGCCTGGCGGCTGGTGCCGGCCCACGTCAACGAGACGACCGAGCGGGTCGACCACCTCGGCGGCATCGTCTCGATCGCGATGGTCGGGTCGCTGGTGCTGGCGATCAACCTCGCCCCCGAACCGGGCGAGGGCACGACCGCGGTCATCCTCGGGATCGTCGCGGTGGCGATGATCGTCGCCTTCTACCTGCGCGAGCGCCGGGCCAAGAACCCCCTCTACGACCTCGAGGTCGCCTCGCGGCGGACCTTCTGGGTCGCCGCCACCGCCGGGCTGATCGTCTTCGGCTCGCTGATGGGGGCGATGTTCATCGGCCAACAGTTCGTCCAGAACGTGCTCGGTTACTCGACGCTGGGCGCGGGGGCGGCGATCCTGCCCGGCGCGATCGGGATGGTGCTGGTGGCGCCGCGCTCGGCGAAGCTGGTCGAGTCCCATGGCTCGCGGCTGGTGCTGCTGCTCGGCTACGTCTTCTGCCTGCTCGCCTTCTTCGTGATGCTGGTGCTCTGGGAACAGGACTCGGCCTACTGGGAAGTCGGGCTCGGCTACCTGCTGGTCGGGATCGGCGTCGGCTTCGCCGGCACCCCGGCCTCGCGCTCGCTGACCGGCTCGGTGCCGGTCAAGCGCGCCGGCATGGCCTCGGGCACCGCCGACCTGCAGCGCGACCTCGGCGGCGCGATCATGCAGTCGATCTTCGGCGCCCTGCTGACCGCCGGCTACGCGGCCAGCTTCAGCAACCAGATCGCCGCATCGCCGGAAGCCCAGCACGTCAGCCAGAACGTCCAGAACGAACTGACCAAGTCGTTCGCCGGCGCCGTCAACATCGCCGAGAAGTACCCCGAATACGCGAAGCCGATCGTCGGCGCCGCCCGCCAGTCGTTCCTCGACGGCGGCGACTGGACCTACGCGGCGGGGATGATCGCGATCGGCGTCGGCATGGCGATCGTCTTCTTCCTCTTCCCCCGCCACCAGCGGGAGCTGGAGATGGTCGAGGGCTACGCCGCCGAAGACGAGCCGGCTCCCTCGCCGCCGCCGGCCGCCGCGGGCTGAAGCTCGCGATAATCCAGGGCGATGGCGTACCGAGTGCTGCGCGCCGCCGACGCCTTCTGGCGGCCCTCGAACCAGATGGGGGTGGAGAACACCGACCTCGCCAAGCAGCTCGAGGCGAGCGCGCTGGGCGCGCGGCTGTGGCGACTGCACCCGGGCCAGGCCTCGACCAGGCACCGGCACGGCGTCCAGGAGGAGCTCTACGTCCTGCTCGAGGGCCGCGGCAGGATCCGCGTCGACGACGAGCTGCTCGACCTCGGCCCGCTCGATTCCCTCCTGGTCGAGCCCGAGTCGGTCCGCCAGGCCTTCAACGACACCGACGCCGACCAGCTCTGGCTGGTCGTCGGCGCCCCGCCCGAAGCCGCCAACACCATGGAGATGAGCGCAGGAGCAGCTCGCCTCGCTCTACCCCGACGGCCCCCAGGCGATGCCTCCCGAGCTCGGCGGGGGCTGAGCGCGAGGTTCTTCCCGCCTCCCGCCTGAGCGAGAGCTTGATCCCGCTATGCGGAAAGAACCTCCCGCTCGCCTCTACGTCCCGGGGCTCGCTCGGCTTCGCCTTTGGCGGGGCCGGGGAGAACGGCCCGCTAGCCTGGTCGGCGAGTTCTGACCGGAAGGAGAGCGGTAGATGAGGATCGGGGTACTGGGAACGGGGGCGGTCGGGCGCGCGATCGCGACCCGGACGCTGCAGCTGGGCCACCAGGTGACGATGGGCTCGCGCAGCGCCGCGAGCGAGCCGCTCGCCGAGTGGCTGGCGGAGGCCGGCGAGGAGGCCAAGGGCGGCACCTTCGCCGAATCGGCGGCCGCCGCCGAGCTGGTCTTCAACTGCACCGCCGGCACCGCCTCGCTGGCGGCGCTGGAGGCGGCCGGGGCCGAGAACCTGGCCGGCAAGACCCTGGTCGACGTCGCCAACCCGCTCGACTTCTCCGGCGGCTTTCCCCCCACCCTCTCGGTCTGCAACGAGACCAGCCTCGCCGAGCAGATCCAGGCCGCCTTCCCCGAGACCCATGTGGTCAAGTCGCTGAACACGGTCAACGCCGCGGTGATGGTCGATCCCGGCCGGGTCCGCGGCGAGCACGTCGTCTTCGTCTGCGGCAACGACGAGGGGGCGAAGGCGCAGGTGCGGGCGCTGCTGGAGGCGATCGGGTGGTCGCCGGACGCGGTCCTCGACCTCGGCGACCTCAGCGCCTCCCGCGGCACCGAGATGTACCTGCCCCTCTGGCTGCGGCTGTACGGCCGACTCGAGACCCCGGACTTCAACATCGCGATCGCGCGCTAGCGGTGGCGGGCGACGGCGACAGCGGCGTCGCCTTCGCCAGCGGCGCCGGTCGCTGGCTGCTGGTGGTCGCGGTCGGCGGCTCCGGCATGGCCTTCCTCGACAGCACCGTCGTCAACGTCGCGCTGCCGAAGATCGGCGAGGACTTCGACGCAAGCACCAGCGCCCTGCAGTGGACCCTCAACGGCTACATGCTGGCCCTCGCCTCGCTGATCCTGCTCGGCGGCTCGCTCGGCGACCGCTTCGGCCGCCGCCGCGTCTTCGTCCTCGGCGTCTTGCTGTTCACCGCCGCCTCGCTGCTCTGCGCGGTCGCCCCCAGCGTCGAGCTGCTGGTCGTGGCGCGGCTGCTGCAGGGAGTCGGCGGGGCGCTGCTGACCCCGGGCAGCCTGGCGATCATCGAGTCCAGCTTCCGCCCCGCGGACCGGGCGCGGGCGATCGGCGCCTGGTCGGGCCTGGCCGGGGTCACCACCGCCTTCGGGCCGCTGCTCGGCGGCTACCTGATCGGCGCGATCTCCTGGCGGGCGATCTTCCTGATCAACCTGCCGATCGGGATCTTCGTCGCCTGGGCGGCCCGCGAGCACGTGCCCGAGAGCCGCGACCCCGAGTCGGCCGGCCGGATCGACGCCCAGGGCGCGGTGCTCGCCGCGCTCGGCCTCGCCGGCGTCACCTACGCGCTGATCGAAGCGCCCGCCAAGGGCGCCTCGGCGGCGGTCCTGGTCGGCGCGATCGGCGGCCTGCTGGCGCTCGCCGCCTTCTTCTGGGCCGAGCGCCGGGTCGCCGATCCGATGCTGCCGCTGGGGATCTTCCGCGCGCGCCAGTTCAGCGCCGCCAACGGCGTCACCTTCGCCGTCTACGCGGCGCTCGGCGGCTTCCTCTTCCTGCTGATCGCCTTCCTGCAGATATCGCTGGGCTACACGCCGATCGAGGCCGGCTCCGCCTCGCTGCCGGTGACGCTGATCATGCTCGTCTTCTCGGCCCGGTCGGGCGCGCTGGCGCAGCGGATCGGCGCTCGCCTGCCGCTCACCGTGGGACCGCTGGTGATCGCCGCCGGCCTGCTGATGATGACCACGATCGACCCCGGCAGCTCCTACCTGACCGGCGTCCTGCCGGCGATCGTCGTCTTCGGCGCCGGCCTCACCCTGGTCGTCGCCCCGGTCACCGCGACCGTCCTCGCCGCCGCCCCCGCCAACCACTCGGGCATCGCCTCCGGCGTCAACAACGCGGTCGCCCGCGTCGGCAGCCTGCTCGCCGTCGCCGTCCTCCCCGCCATCGCCGGCATCACCGGCGACGGCTTCTACGACCCGGGGGAGATGACCGCCGGCTTCCACACCGCGATGGTCGTCTGCGCCGCCCTCGCCGCCACCGGCGGCGCCGTCGCCTGGCTGACGATCAGCTCCGAGATCCTCCACGAAGAACCCGAGCCGAGCGAGGCGGGCGAACCGCACCGCGACGAGTACTCCTGCGGCGTCGAGGCCCCTCCCCTCCGTCACGGCCGCGAGGAGGAGGAGCGCCCTCGTCCCGCACCCGCCGGATAGCTCAGGCCGCGGCGGCGGCCGCGACGATCGCCGCTCCGATCGCCGCGATCTCCGCGTCGTCGCAGACGTAGGGCGGCATCGCGTAGATCAGGCGACCGAAGGGGCGCAGCCAGACGCCCGCCTCGACCGCGGCGGCGGTGGCGGCGGCCACGTCGACCGGCCCGTCGAGCTCGACGACGCCGATCCCGCCCAGCACCCGCACGTCGGCGACGCCGGGCAGCCCGGCCGCCGGGACCAGCGCCGCCTCGAGACCGGCCGCGAGGCGGCGCACGTCCCCCCTCCAGCGTTCCATGGCGAGCAGCTCGAGCGAGGCCAGTGCCGCCGCGCAGGCGAGCGGGTTCGCCATGAAGGTCGGCCCGTGCATCAGCGCGCCCGGCTCGCTCGCCGAGACGGCGCCGGCGACGGCGCCGCTGGTCACCGTCGCCGCCAGGGACATCGTCCCCCCGGTCAGCGCCTTGCCGACGCAGATCACGTCCGGCTCGATTCCCGCCTGCTCGCAGGCGAACATCGATCCCGTGCGGCCGAAGCCGGTCGCGATCTCGTCGGCGACCAGAAGCAGTCCCCGCCGGTCGCAGAGCTCGCGCAGAAATCTCAGGCAGGCCGGCGAGTAGAAGTGCATCCCGCCCGCCCCCTGGGCGATCGGCTCGACGAAGACCGCCGCCAGCTCACCCGAGTGGCTCTCGCAGAGCGCCTCCACCTCGGCGGCCCACCCGGGGTCCAGGCCGGCACCAAAGCCGCTCGGGGGGCGCGGCGCGAAGACGTTCCCGGGCAGCATCCGGGCGTACATCCGGTGCATCCCCTGCTCGGGATCGCAGAGGGACATGGCGCCCAGCGTGTCGCCGTGATAGCCGCCGCGCAAGGCGAGCATCCGGGTGCGCCCCTCGCCGCGGGCGTTGAAGTACTGGACGCACATCTTCAGCGCCACCTCGACCGCAACCGACCCCGAGTCGGCGAGGAAGACGCGATCCAGGCCGGCGGGCGTCAGCTCCACCAACCGTTCGGCGAGGCGCACCCCGGGCTCGTGCGTGAGGCCGCCGAACATCACGTGCGGCGTCCGCCGCAGCTGCGCTTCGACCGCGGCGACGATCGCTGGGTGGCGATGGCCGTGGATCACGCTCCACCAGGATGCCATCCCGTCGATCAGGCGGCGGCCGTCGGCGAGCTCGATCTCGGTCCCCTCGGCGGCGACGACGGGGAGCGGCGCCGAG
>CAWEOH010000003.1:0-18161 GCA_963810455.1 uncultured Actinomycetes bacterium | reverse complement strand
GGCGGCCCGCTCTGCGCTACTCCACCAGCAGCGCGGTCAGCGCTCCGCGCGAGTTGACCCCGGTGCGCTGGTAGACGTCCTCCAGGTGGCGCTTGACCGTGCTGGGGGAGACCTGGAGCTCCGCCGCGACCGCGCGGTTGGAGAGCCCGCGAGCGATCAGCCGCGTCACCTCCGCCTGGCGGGCGGTCAGGCCGAGGGCTGCAATCCGGGCCTCGAGCGGTGAGACGGCGCCGTCGGCGGCGCCGAGGTCGGCCTCCGCCTGCGCCTTCCAGAGGGGCGCCGCCATCGTCGCGTAGGCCGCGGCCGCCGCCCGCAGCGACCGCCGCGCGGCCTCCCGCTCGCCGGCCAGCAGCTCGAGGCGGCCCAGGGCGTGGTCGACCAGGCCCCAGATGCTGACGGTGGTGGTCGCCAGCCGGCCGCGATAGGGCTCGAGCACCGGTCGCAGCGTCGCCGCCGCCGCGGAGTCCCCGAGCTCGGCGATCGCGTGCGCGTAGGTGGTGGCGGCGGCGATCCAGATCGGGTCACGGGGGATGTCGGCGAACTCGGTGGCGGTGTCGGTGGCGAGGATCTCCGCGGCCAGCGCCTGCTCGCCGGCGACGGCGTTGGCGAGGCTCGCCAGGGAGCGAAAGGCGGGGATCCCCGGGTACTCCTCGAGCGCCCGCACCAGCAGCGGCGCCAGCTCGCCGAGGCGGCCCTGCTGCCAGCGGATGCTGGCGATCTGGCTGACATAGAAGGGGAGCGCGTCGGGCTGCGAGCTGCTCCTGGCGCCCTCCACCGCCCGCTGGGCGCGCGCCTCGGCCTCGGCCAGCTTGCCGCGCAGCGCCAGGTGGACGGAGGCGGAGCAGTCGCAGAGCCAGCGGGCGGTCGCGTCGCCGACCCGGGTGGCGATCTGCTCCTGCTCGTACAGGGTGCGGGCGGCGGCGGCGATCTCGCCCACCTCGACGAGGGCGACCGCCTGCCAGTGCAGAGCGTGGAAGAGGTCGAGCGGCTCGTCCAGCTGCGCGCCGATCTCGATGCTCTCGGCCGCGATCGCGATCCGCTCCTCGGGGTTGTCGGGCCCCCACCGGGCGATCAGGCAGCGGATCAGCACCTGGGCGAGGATCCGCCGGTTGCCGCCGGCGCGCGCCGCTGCGAGCGCCTGGCGGGCGAGCCAGCGACGGCGCTCGACCTGCGGCGAGAAGGTCAGCTCGAGCGCCAGCTGGGCGAGGACGAGCGCCGCCTCCGGGCGGCTGGGGTCGAGGCGTTCGGCGGCGCGGCCGAGCATCGCCCCGCGCTCGCGGTCGAGGCCGCCGACGTGGCTGACGAAGCCGCGGTTGTTGGCGAGCGCCGCCCTGGTCAGGCGCTCGACGTCATCGGACTCGTCGGCGAGCCGGGCCGCCGCCAGCAGGAACTCGCGCGAGCGCTCCTGGTCGGCGAAGCGCAGGGCCGTGCCGAGGTCGATCAGCAGGTCACAGTGCTCGGCTCCGCGCTCTTCGTCGGGGCCCCCGTCGCGCAGCGCCAGGGCCTGCTCGAACCAGCCGGCCGCGGTCTCGTGGTCGTGACCGTGCAGCGCCTGGCGCCCCGCCGCCGCGCACCAGGCCGCCGCCCGGCCGCGGTCGGGGGGCTCGGCCCGACGCCAGTGGTGGGCGAGCCGGCCGGCGAGCCCGTCGCTCCCCGCCGCTTCGAGCGCCTCGGCGATCTGGCGGTGCAGCTCTCCGCGGCGCTCCGGCGGCAGCTCCTCGTAGAGGCAGCGGGTGACGATCGCGTGCGCGAAGGCGTACCCGCCGTCGGCGGTGCGGGCGACCAGCAGGCCGGCGCGTTCGGCGCTCCTCAGCGATTCGTGGACGTCGGCCGGCGCGGCTCCCAGCGCCGCGATCAGCGCCGGCGCCTCGAACTCGCGGCCGATCACCGCGGCGGCCGAGAGGTGCTCGTGGGCGCCGGCGCCGAGGCTGCGCGCGCGGCTGGCGATCAGCGCGCGGAGGGAGTGGGGGGCGCGGCCGGGGAGGGGGTCGGTCGGCTCTCCCGCGCCGATCGCCAGCAGCAGCTCGCAGGCGAAGAGCGCGTTGCCGCCGCTCTCGCGGGCGACGTCGGCGGCGGCGCGGGCGATCGTCTCCGCCGGGCCGATCTCCAGCGAGGCGGCGAGCTCTTGCAGCGCGGGCGCGCCGAGCGGCCTCAGCTCGAGGCGCCTGGCGTTGGTCGGCGCGGTGAGGGCGCTGACCGTCTCCGCCACCTCGCTACCGGGCTCGACGTCGGTCTGCCGGTAGGTCGCGAGCAGCAGCACCGGGGCGCCGGCGGCGGCGCGGGTGAGATGAGCTGCGAGGGCGAGGGTCGAGGCCTGGCAGGCATGCAGGTCGTCGACCGCCAGCAGCAGGGGGGCGTGCCGGGCAAGGAGTTCCAGCATCTCCAGGGAGGCCGCGAAGAGCCTGGCACGGTCGTCGCCGAGGCTCCAGTTCTCCCGCGACGGCGACCCCGCCTCGCGGATCAGCGCTCCGAGCGAGGAGCGGCGCATCTCCGCCAGCAACGCCGGTGGCGCCTGGCGTTCGAGCCGGGCGAGCGCGGTGACGAACGGCGCGTAGGGGGTCTCGGAGTCCCCTTCGCCGCTGCCGTAGAGGACCAGGCCGCCGCCGGCATGGGCGGCGTGGGCCGCCTCGGCGACCAGGCGGCTCTTGCCCGCCCCGGGCTCGCCGGCCACCACCACGGTCTCGCGGTTGCCCTCGGTCACCCGCGACCAGGCGGCTTCGATCTCGCGCAGCTCCCCGTCGCGGCCCACCATCGCCCAGGGGCGCTCCCGCACGCTGCGCAGCGGTCCCGGGAGGGGGACGGGGGCGGACGGGTCGGCTCCCGCCGATCCCTCGGCGGCCGGTTGTGCCTCTCGCTCCTGCAGGGTGCCCACCCTAGCGAGCCCTATTGACCGATCGGCCTATCTTTCACGCTGCCCCTTTGTCGCGTTATCGGAGTCTGCTCGAATCACACGTCGGCTGCGAGACAGAACAAGCTTGGCGCAAGGGGGAGAGAACGAAGAATCGGTTGGTGGGTTGCCGGCGTGCCGCTCTCGCGGTCGGGGTGCTGATGTCGCTGGCGTTGCGCGTCTACGGCGACGACACCGCCGATGCGATCGTGTCGCGGGTCCGCAGGCCCGGCGCCACCGGTGGCCGGAGCACGCTGGCGACGCTCAGCACCGGCTTGAGCGGGGTGGGGAGCCCCCACGTCGCGGTCGGCGAGGACAACGAGGCCTTCGCCGCCTTCACCGCCGACAACGACGAGTCCAACCCGCTTGCCGGAGGGGGCGAACAGGGCGGTTCCGGCGCTGTCCCCACCGCCACGCGGACCGCCAAGCCCACCCGGAAGGCAGTCACCGGCTGCAAGAAGGCAGGGAAGAAGCTCGCCAACACCAAGAAGCAGGTCAAGAAGGCGAAGAAGCGGAGCAAGCGGGCGAAGCGGGCGAAGGGGGAGGCCTGCGGCTAGGCCAAGGCCCGACGGCCGCGGCTCAGCGCCCGACCGGGGCGGTGGCGGTCTCGTCGCCGAAGAAGAGCTTGCGCGAGTTGCGCTCGAGGACGCGGGCGACGAGGTCGTCGCTGAGGCCGGAGACCTGGACCTTGCGCAGCTCGACGCCGATCTCGTGGAAGGGGGCGTCGGAGCCGAAGAGCACCTTGTCGGGGCCGGCGCGTTCGACGGCCTCGGCGATTTTCGTGTGCATCGGCATCCCGGATGTCTCCAGGTAGACGTGCTCGTTGCGCTCGGCGACGTCGATCGCGCCGTTGATGTAGACGATGTTGCCGTGGCCCATGTGGCCGAGGATCACCTTCGCCTCTGGGAAGGCGACGGCGAGCTCCTCGATGCTCCAGGGCAGGGTGAAGATCGGGTGCCCGCAGTGGATCAGGGCCGGGAGGCCGCGGGCGACGAGCTCCTCCATCAGCGGGTGGACGGCGGGGTCGTTGGGGTGATAGCCGTCCAGCAGCGGGTGCATCTTGACCCCGAGGAAGCGGGGGTGGTCGAGCAGCTCGACCGCCTCCTCGAGGAACCCGGGCACGCGCGGGTTGGCCCAAACCAGCCCGTAGGCGCCCTCGACCTGCTCGACGATCTCGCGCACGTAGGCGTTGTCCGGGTGGAAGACCATCGTCGCGTCGATGCCGTAGTGGTCGAGGGTCGCCACCAGCTCCGCCTGGTCCATGCGTACGTCGAACAGCGGGAAGTCGCCGACGTGCATGTGGGCGTCGACGACGCTCGCCGGGGCGACGCCGGTGACCGACGGCAGCCGCCTCACCTGCTCGCCGGGCGGGCGCGAGGCGTCGGCCTCGGTCGGCGCGTCGTCTCGCGTGTCCGGCTCGTCCACAGGGACGCATGCTAGGGGAGAGGCGTCTCGATGTACCCTGGCTCGCTTGATCTCCCGCAGGGTCCACCTACGGAGCGGTCCGCCCGGGCGGCTCGTCTTCGTCGCTCTGCTCGCCGCGGCGATGACTCTGGTCGCTGGGCCCGCGGCGGCTTCGGCGCATCCGCTCGTCACCCAACCCGGCCGGTTCCATGACGACTTCGACGCCAGGCTCGCGACCGGGCCGAAGCGCACGCTCTGGCTGGCCGAGACCGGGACCGACCGGCAGGGGAAGCTGAGGACCAGGGTCTTCCGCTTCGACGGCGGGCGGTGGGTAGCCCTGCCGGGCCGGCCCCGGTCGACCTCGAACAGCCCGCTCTCCCTGGCGGTCGCCGCCGCGGGCAAGCGACGAAGCGCCCGACCCTGCGTCGGCTTCGCGAGCATCCGCCGGGGCCCCCGGGTGCGCTGCTACTCGGGTCATCGGTGGACGACGATCCGGCTGGCCGGACCGCTGCGCGGCATGAGCCTCGTGGGCCTGGGGCCCGCGCCTCGTGGACGAGGCCTGGTGGCCCTCTTCTTTCGGGAGGGCAGGCATTCGACCCGGGTACGGCTGGCACGGCTCGAGGGCGCTCGGCTGAGCGCTATGGGGCCCGCCCTGGACCTCAACGGGCAGGTGCTCGCGAGCCTGGGGCAGAGCGCGGCCGACGTGGGCTCGACCGGGGTGGACGTGGGGCTCGAGGATCTGAGGCACGGCAAGAGTTGGGTGGCGACGCTTCGCCGCTCCGGCTGGTCGCGGACCGGCACGATCTCCACGCACTCGGGCGGGCCGCAGCCGGGTGGCCCGGTGAGGTTGCGCGGCTCCCTGCTGGATGCGCTGACCGAAGCAGAGGGCGACTGGCCGATGACGGTCCACGCCTGGGCCGACGGCCACTGGTCGGAGGTCGGCGGCGGGCCGCTCAACGTCGGCTCGGCCAGGGCCCAGGGCTCGCTCAGCGCGGTGGGGAACCGGGCCTGGGCCACCTGGGTCCAGACGGGGCCGGCCGCGGGCGGGATGTTCCCCACCTCCTACTACGCGGCGCTGCTCGATCCGAGCGCGGGGAAGGTCAAGCGCCGCATCCTCCTCTGGCACGGCAAGTCGATCGGCCCGGGGCACTCGCAGGCGATCGCCTACCGCGGGCGCCCGGTGTTCCTCTACATGCGCCAGCGCGGTCGCAAGGGCGGCCTGCACGCGAACGTGGCCTTCTACGGGCGAGGCGCGGGCCGGCGCAGGCTTGCGGGCGCAGGCGCCGAGCCGCCGACCGGCGGCCGGGCGCTGGGCGCGGCGAGCTCCGGCGCGCCGGTGTACGCGCCGTACGTGGACGTGACCCTGACGCCGACCTACCCCTTCCAGCGCTCCTCCGCCAACCCCGCGACGAGCGCCTACCTCGGCTTCGTCGTCAGCAAGCGCTCGGCCCCGTGCACGCCGAGCTGGGGCGCCGACTACACGCTGGGAGAGGCGGACGCCGCGCTCTCGCTCCGCTCCCGCGCCGCCCGGCTGCGCCGGCGCGGGGGCGGCGCGATCGTCTCCTTCGGGGGCGCGGCCAACTCCGAGCTCGCGCTGCGCTGCACGGACCAGGCCCGGCTGCGCAAGGCCTACCTGGCGCCGGTTCGGCGCTACCGCTCGACCGCGATCGACCTCGACATCGAGGGCGCGGCCCTCGCCGACCGGGCGGCGAACGCCCGCCGCGCCAGGGCGATCGCCGCGATCCAGCGACAGCGCCGGAACCTGGAAGTCTGGCTCACCCTGCCGGTCTCCGACCGGGGCCTGACCCCGGAAGCGCGCGCCGTGGTGCGGGGGATGCTCGCCGCCAAGGTGAGGCTGGCCGGGGTCAACGCGATGACGATGGACTTCGGGCCGGGGCAGGGGGCGCACGCCGACATCGCCGCCACGGTCGAGCGCTCGCTCCGGGCTACCCACCGGCAGGTCCGCTCGCTCTGGCGGGCGGCCGGGCTCGACGGCGGCGCGGCGTCCGCCTGGCGGCACCTGGGCGCCACCCCGATGCTCGGGGTCAACGACGTCACCGACCAGCGCTTCACGATCGGCGCCGCCCGCCAGCTCGCCGCCTTCGTCGCCCGCAAGGGAATCCCGCGGGTCTCCGCCTGGTCGCTCAACCGCGACTCGCCCTGCGCGCGGACCGGCGTCCTCTCCGACAACTGCAGCGGCGTGGCTCAGAGCCGGCTGCAGTTCGGCCGCATCTTCGGCCGGCTGCGCGACAGCGGCGGATAGGGGCCGGGAACGGGCGCGCCGCCGCCCGGTCCCTCAGTGCGCCGCGGCCACCTGCCCCGAGAGGCGCTGGTGGAGCTCGTCGCTGCGCTGGTTGAGGCCGGTGATCGTCACCTCGACGTCGTGGCGACGGTAGTGGGCTTCGATCGCGTCGACGGCGGCGATCGCCGAGGCGTCCCAGAGGTGGGCGCGGGAGAAGTCGACGATCACGCCGGGCGGGTCATCGGCGTAGCGGAAGGCGTCGATCAGCTCCTGGTCGGAGGCGAAGAAGACCTCGCCGTGGACCGAGTAGAGGCAGCTGGTGCCGTCGGGGTCGACGAACCGGTCGACCTCGACCAGGTGGGCGACGCGGCGGGCGAAGATCGCCATCGCGGTCAGGACCCCGGCGCCGACGCCGATCGCCAGGTTGTTCGTGGCGACGGTGCCGGCGACGGTGACGAGCATGATCGTCGTCTCCCCCCGCGGCATCCGGCGCAGGGTCGCCGGCGCCACCGAGTGCCAGTCGAAGGTCGAGACCGCGACCAGGATCATCACCGCGACCAGCGCCGCCATCGGGATCACGGCGACGACGCCACCGAGGCCGACGACGAGGACCAGCAGGAGGACGCCGGCGGAGAGGGTCGAGAGCCGGGTCCGCGCGCCGCTGGCGCGGACGTTGATCATCGTCTGGCCGATCATCGCGCAGCCCGCCATGCCGCCGAAGAACCCGGTGACGACGTTGGCGATGCCCTGCCCGCGGGACTCGCGGTCCTTGTCGGAGCCGGTCTCGGTGATTTCGTCGACCAGCTTCGCGGTCATCAGCGACTCGAGCAGGCCGACCACGGCGAGGGTCGCCGAGTAGGGGGCGACGATCGCCAGGGTCCGCAGCGAGAAGGGCACCGCGGGGATCCCCAGCACCGGCAGCGCGTCGGGGAGCTTGCCCTCGTCGCCGACCGTGGGGACGTGGATGCCGGCCGCGAGGCAGGCGCCGGTCAGCAGCACGATCGCCACCAGCGGCGCCGGCACCGCCTCGGTCAGCTTCGGCAGCAGGTAGATCACCGCCAGGCCGGCGGCGACCAGGGCGTAGACGGCGAGGCCGCCGTCGGTCAGGTGGGGGATCTGGGCGAGGAAGATGAGGATCGCGAGCGCGTTGACGAACCCGGTCATCACCGAGTGGGGGACGAAGCGCATCAGCTTGGCGACGCCGAGCGAGCCGAGCGCGATCTGGATCGCGCCGGCGAGGATCGTCGCCGCCAGCAGGTACTGCACCCCGTGCTCGGCGACCAGCGGGACGATGACGAGCGCCATCGAGCCGGTCGCCGCCGAGATCATCGCCGGCCGCCCGCCGGTGAAGGCGATCGCGGTCGCCATCGTGAACGAGGCGAAGAGGCCGACGCGGGGGTCGACGCCGGCGATCACCGAGAAGGAGATCGCCTCGGGGATCAGCGCCAGGGCCACGACCAGGCCGGCCAGCAGCTCGACGCGGAGCACTCTCGCGCTCGGCGGAGCCAGGCCGCCTGGCAGCAGGGAAGCGAAGTTGGGCATCTGTCTCATTTCGTGTCGAGGAGCCGTTCCTCAACACATGGCCGCCGGCTGCGGCGCGGGAGGGATGCGCTCGGGGTTGGGGGACTGGGGGAATCGGCTGGCCAGGTGCCGCGCCGATCTCGCCGTCGTTCGACAGCGAGGCTACGACCCTACACGAGTCACCGGGGCAGCTGGCCCTGGGCCACGATCTCGCCAGCCCGCCACGCCGCGAGCACGGCGAGGACGATGCCGAGGTCCTGGATCGCCAGGCCGGTCGAGTCGAAGAGGGTGATCTCCTCCTCGCCGCGGCGGCCGCGGCCGGGATCGGCGAGGACGGCGCCGAGCGGGGTGACGTCGGCCTCGGCGATCAGGCCGCTCGCCACCGCCTCGGTCAGCTCGCCGCCGCCGCTGGCCTGCTTCCAGTCGTCGCAGAAGAGGCGGCAGCGGCGCAGCGCCGCCGGATCGACCTCGCTCTTGCCCGGCGCGTCGGCGCCGAGCACGGCGAGGTGCTGGCCGGGGCGCAGGTCGGAGTCGAGGACGACCGGCGCGTGCCCCGGCGTCACGGTGACGACGACGTCCTGGCTCGCCGCCTCCTCGCGCCCGCCCGCCGACCAGCCGAGCTCGGCGGCCAGCGCCGCCGCGGCCGCCGGATCGGCGTCGTGGCAGACGCCCGCCTCGAAGCCGACCGCGCGCAGGCAGCGGCCGGCCCAGGCGCCGTTGACCCCGCAGCCGATCAGGCCGACGCCGCCGGCCCCGGCCCGCGCCAGGGCGAGGGTCGAGACCGCGGCGGCGGCACCGGTCCGCAGCGAGGTCACCGAGGGGCAGTCGATCACCGCCAGGTCCTCGCCGGTCTCCGCGTCGGAGACCAGGATCAGGCCGCTCACCACCGGCAGCCCGCGCTTCGGGTTGTCGGGGAAGGAGGTGACCCACTTGAGCAGCGCGACGCCGTCGCCGCGGGCCGGCATCGCCCGGAAGTCGCCGGGCGGGCTGTCGAGGTAGACCTTCGGCGGCATCGTCCACTCGCCGGCCGCGTAGCGCTCGAAGGCGGTCCGGGTCACCGCGACCGCGCGCTCGGGAGGCACCGCCTCGATCACGGCCGCCGCCGCGATGTAGGGGATCTCACGCCCGGCGGGCGGCGTGGCTGGGCTCTGCGCTCTCTCGGTCGACATTCCTCGGCTCCGTCCTCGGCTCCGCGGGTTGTACTGCACCGGGGACCGAGGCGCCGCCGAGCCCGCCGCAACCGACCTCGAGCAGCGAGCCGTGGCGGCATCCGTAGGTTCACGATGCCCGGGGTTGGGAGAACTACGGTTGAGCGCTCAAAGGAGCATTGCGACGGTCAACGGACGATGAACGAGCAGATCCTGAGCGGAGGCTCATCGAACCGTCGGTTGCTTCGTCGCTGCTGGCTTGCCGCCGTCGTCGCGTGCGGCCTTCTCGCAATGGCGGTGCCGGCGAAGGCGGCGGCCGCCTCGATCAGCGGCCAGGTGCTCGCAAGCTCCGGCGGCGGGGAACCGACCGGGATCGAAGGGGTCTGCGTCATCGCCCGAGACGCGAGCAACCCCGGGGCACCTCCGGTCGGCTTCGCCATTACCGACGCCAAAGGCAACTACGCGATCACCGTCACGCCGGGCGAATACAAGGTCAAGTTCAGCGATTGCCGACCGCATCCGCGCTACCTCGAAGAGTGGTGGAACGACAAGCCCGACTTCCAGTCGGCCGACACCGTCGATGCGAGCGAAGGCGACGTCGAAGGGATCGACGCCACCCTGGAAGAAGGCAACCTGATCTCCGGCCGGGTGACCGACGAAGGCGCCACCGGGATCCAGGGGATCTGCGTCAACGCCAACGATGCGAGCAACCCAGGAGCGCCTTCGGTCGGCTTCGCCAACACCGACTCTGAAGGCAACTACGCGCTCGTCGTGGCGCCGGGCGAATACAAGGTGCACTTCGTCAACTGCCAGGGGCCCATCCTCTATGTCCAAAAGTGGTGGAACGACAAGCCGGACTTCCAGTCGGCCGACACCGTCGATGCGAGCGAAGGCGACGTCGAAGGGATCGACGCGACCCTGGAAGAAGGCAGCGTGATCTCGGGCCGGGTGACCAGCGACGGAACCACCGGGATCCAGGGGATCTGCGTCAACGCCAATGCGGGCAACCCCGAAATGTCGCCGTCCGGCTTCGCCAGTACCGACTTCGAAGGCAACTACGCGATCACCGTCGCACCGGGCGAATACACGGTCAGCTTCTTCGACTGCAGAGAACACCCCAACTACCTCCCCGAGTCGTGGAACGACAGGCAGCCCGGCGAACCTGCCGACGCTGTCGATGCCACGGGGGGCGACGTGGAAGGAATCGACGCCACGTTGCAGGCGGGCAGCGTGATCTCGGGCCGGGTGACCAGCGACGGCAGCAGCGGGATCCAGGGGATCTGCGTCACCGCCGTCGACACCAGCGGCAAGGAAGAATACGCCCGGACCGACGCCACCGGCGACTACGCGCTCGTCGTCGCGCCGGGCGAATACACGGTCGACTTCCTCGATTGCGGGGAACACCCCCGCTACTTCCCGGAGTCGTGGAACGACAGGAAGGGCGGCGAACCCGGCGACGTCATCGACGCCACGGGCGGCGACGTCGAAGGCATCGATGCCACCCTGGAAGAAGGCAACGTGATCTCGGGCACGATCACCGACGACGGCGTGCACGGGGTCCCGGGCTGCGTCAAAGTCAACGGGGTGGGTGACCGGGAAGGCGCTGTGAGCATCGCCTACTCGAACCTGAGCGGCGAATACGCGATCGCCGTTCTACCTGGCGAATACAAGCTCAGCTTCAGCGAATGCCACCTGTATTCCCACTACATCGAAGAGTGGTGGAACGACAAGCCCGACTTCCAGACGGCGGACGTCGTCGACGCGAGCGAAGGCGACGTCGAAGGGATCGACCCCGTCCTGGAAGAAGGCAACCTGATCTCCGGCCGGGTGACCAGTGACGGCATGCACGGGGTCCAGCCCTGCGCCCTGATCTATGACGCGGGCGACCCCGAAGCCACGCCGCGTGTCGCCTACGGCGAAGACGAAGGCAACTACGGGATCGCCGTCCCGCCGGGCGAATACAAGGTCCAGTTTCAGGACTGCAGCGGGCATGCCCGCTACCTCGGCGAGTGGTGGAACGACAAGCCCGACCTCGAATCTGCCGACGTCGTCGACGTCACGAGCGGCGACGCGGAAGGTATCGACGCGATCCTGGAAGAAGGCAACGTGATCTCCGGCCGGGTGACCAGCGACGGCACCACCGCGATCGAGGGGGCTTGCGTGGCCGCCCGCGATGCGAGCGGCGAAGGGGAGACCTTCTACGGAGAAACCAACTCCGAAGGCGACTACGGGGCCGTCGTCCCGCCGGGCGAATACAAGGTTCAGTTCAGCGACTGCGAAGCACCGTCCGGGCATCCCCGCTACATCGAAGAGTGGTGGAACGACAAGCCCGACCTCGAATCAGCCGACGTCGTCGACGCCACGGGAGGCGACGTCGAAGGCATCGACGCGACGTTGCAGGCGATCGAAGACACGGCGAGCGAAGAAGTCGGTGCCGGGGAAACGGTTTCGACCAACTCCGAAGCGACGGCGGGCGACCCGATCGGGACCTCGGTGACGACGCCGACGGCCGGCGAGGTGACGATCGAAGAGGGGCCGGTGAGCGAATCCGAACCGAGCGGCTACTCGTTCCTCGGCCAGGAGGTCGAGATCACCGCGCCGGTGGCGAGCGCCGCCGAACCGCTGGTGATCCAGTTCCGGGTCGATGCCTCGCTCCTGCCGCCGGAAGTCGACGAGACGAATCTCGAAGTCTTCCGCGACGGGACTCCGGTGCGCGACTGTGCGCCCGAAGCGGAAGGCACGGCGACGCCCGATCCGTGCGTCGCCGACCGCACCGCCGGCTCGGGCGGCGACGTCTGGCTGACCGTTCGCACCTCGCACGCCAGCCGCTGGAACTTCGGCCTCGACGTACCGCCCGAGACGACGATCGACTCCGGTCCGAGCGGCCCGACTAACGACCGCACGCCGACCTTCACGTTCTCCTCCGACGATCCGGGTGCCAGCTTCGAATGCCGCCTCGATCGCCGCCGCTGGACGCAATGCGACTCGCCGCTGACCCTCGGACCGCTCGCCGACGGCCCCCACGTGCTGCGGGTGAGGGCGGTCGATGCCGCCGGCAACGTGGACGGGACCAGCGCGCACGCGCGCTTCCGGGTCGACACCAGGCCGCCGCGGACGTGGATCGTCGGCGGCCCGCGCGGGAGGACGCATGACACGACGCCGAGGTTCGAGTTCACCGGCTCCGAGCGGCGGGTGAGCTTCGAGTGTCGCTTCGACGACGAACCCTTCCGCGCCTGCGCTCACCGCCACAGCGACGTCCCGCCGCTGCCTCTGGACGAGGGACGGCACGTCTTCAGGGTGCGGGCGATCGACGCGGCCGGCAACGCCGACCCGACCCCGGCCAGGGCGACCTTCAGGGTCGACTCCCGTCGCCGCGGGCACGGCTGAATGGGATGGGGGTAGGCCGCCGCTACGCGTGGCCGATCGCGATGCCGACCGCCGCGACCATCGCCCCGGCCATCGTCACCTGGACCAGCGACTGGCTGAGCGCGACCTTGAGGTAGCGCTTGCGCACGTAGGCGATCGTCAGCAGCTCGACCGATACCACCGCGTAGGCGACCGGCAGCGCCGTGTGAACATCGGGGATCAGGAACGGCAGCGCGTGCATCGTGCCGCCGAGGAAGGTCGCGGCGCCGGTGATCAGGCCGCGGGCCAGCGAGCTTCCCCGTCCGGTCAGCTCGCCGTCGTCGGAGAGCGCCTCGGAGATCCCCATGCTGATCGCCGCCCCGAGCGCCGAGGCGAGGCCGACCAGCAGCGCCGCGTTGGAGCCGGCGATGTAGGCGGCGGCGAAGATCGGCGCCAGGGTCGAGACGGTGCCGTCGATCAGCCCGACGAGGCCGGGCTGGACGATCTGCAGGAGGCGGGCGCGCTCGTCTGCGCCGCGCCAGTGGTCGAGGATCGCTTGTGCTGCCGGGGGCATGGGCGCACTATAGCAAGTGACTTAAAATAAGGTCTACCTAAGGATAGAAAATTAGGATCACCTGATAAGCGCTATCCTGAATTGCGAATGGCGACGACCACTCTCAGCTCCGACGCGCTCAGCGCCGCCCTGCGCGAGCGCGGCCAGCGGGCGACGCCGCAGCGGCTCTTCATCTACCGGGCGCTGCAGAGCCTCGACCGCCACGTCAGCGCCGAGGAGGTCCTGGCGACGGTGAGCGAGGACCTGCCCAACGTCTCGCTGCCGACCGTCTACTCGACCCTCGACCTCTTCGAGGAGCTGGGCCTGGTGCGGCGGCTCGCGGTCACCCAGGGCGCCGTCCTCTACGACCCCAGGCCCGACCCGCACCACCACCGGGTCTGCGACCGCTGCGGCGCGATCGAGGATGTCGAGGCCGAGGTCGACCTCGGGCCGGTTCTGTCGGCTGCCGGCGGGGGCGGCTTCCGCGCCGAGCGGGCCGAGGCCCTCGTTCATGGCCTCTGCCGGGAGTGCGCCGCGCGGACCGCCGGCTGACGCGCGGCCCTGGCCACGGCGCCTGGGGCGATGGCGACCGACGCGGTTCCTAGGGTGCCGGCGCCGTGTCCGACGACTTCATCGGGAGCCCGATTCGTCGCCGTACCCTGCTGCGGCGAGCGCTGGGCCTGGGTGTGGCGGCGGCGCTCGCGCCGCTCGCCACCCGCGCCGCGGCCGCCAAGCGGGCGGTGGGCGCCAAGCCGTTCCGGCGGGTGCGGCCGGGCGATCCCGGCTGGCCCGGCCCGGCGCAGTGGGAGCGGCTGCGCGCCCGGGTCGGGGGCAACCTCGTCCGGGTCGAGGACCCGCTGCGCGCCTGCGCCAAGCGACCGCACTCGCCTGCCTGCGGGCGGCGGGCGAAGGCGATGACCAACCCCTTCTTCGTCCGCGAACAGGCTGGCGCGACGCAGTCCTCGGGCTGGATCGACGCCTGGCGGACCAAGCCGAGCGCCTGGGCGGTCGAGGCGGAGAGCGCCGCCGACGTCGCCGCCGCGGTCGACTTCGCCCGCGAGCACCGCCTGCGCCTCGTCGTCAAGGGCGGCGGGCACAGCTACTTCGGCAACTCCACCGCCCCGGACTCGCTGCTGATCTGGACGAGGAAGATGGACGGGATCGAGATCGACGACGGCTTCGTCCCGGCCGGCTCCGGCGCCAAGCGGCGCCCGATCCCGGCGGTGGAGGTCGGCGCCGGGGCGATCTGGCTCGATGTCTACGCCAAGGTGATGGTCGAGCACGGCCGCTACGTCCAGGGCGGCGGCTGCAACACCGTCGGCGTCGCCGGCCTCGTCCAAAGCGGCGGCTACGGCAGCTTCTCGAAGCGCTTCGGCAGCGTCGCCGGCAACCTGCTGCAGGCGGAGATCGTCACCGCCGATGGCCGCGTCCTGATCGTCAACGGGCACCGCCACCCGGACCTCTTCTGGGCGCTGAAGGGGGGTGGCGGCGGGTCGTGGGGCGTGGTCACCCGGGTCTGGCTGCGGCTGCACGAGCTGCCGGACACGCTCGGGATCGTCTTCACGACGATCAAGGCCAGCTCGGCCGGGGCCTACCGGGCGCTGATCGAGCGCTTCGTCGATTTCTACGCCGAGGCGCTCTTCAACCGTCACTGGGGCGAGAAAATCCAGCTCGGCTCCGAGTACGAGCTGAGCCTGGGGATGACCTTCGCCGGTCTCGACCAGGCGCAGGCCGAAAGCGTCTGGCGCCCCTTCCTCGACTGGGTGCGGGCGCGCCCTGACGAGTACCGCTTCGAGGAAGAGCCGACGATCAGCGCCCGCCCGGGACGCAGATTCTGGGATCTCGACTACCTGTTGCGCCACAGTCCCGAGCTGGTCACCGTCGACCCTCGCCCGGGGGCGCCGAAGGGCAACTGGTGGTGGCGCGGCGACGGCGGCGAGACCAGCCGCTACATGTACGGCTACGACTCGGGCTGGTTGCCGGCCTCGCTGCTGCAGACCCCGGCCCGCCGCCGGCGCTTGGCCCGGGCGCTGTTCGCCGCCAGCCGCCACAGCGGCGTGATCCTGCAGCCCAACAAGGGCCTCGCCGGCGCCCCGGCGGGCGCGCGCAAGCGAGCGCGCCGCACCGCCACCAATCCGGCCGCGCTTGACGCCTTCGCGCTGGCGATCGTCGCCGCCGGCAGCGAGCCGGGGACTTTCCCCGGGGTCCCCGGGCACCAGCCCCACAAGCGCGAGGCGCGGCGCAAGGCGCGCGGCGTCGGCCGCGCGATGGAGCAGCTGCGGCCGCTGAGCGGCCCCGGCTCCTACCTCTCGGAGTCCAACTACTTCGAGCGCGACTGGCAGCGGGCCTACTGGGGCCGGGAGCACTTCCGGCGCCTGCGCGCGATCAAGCGCCGCTACGACCCCGACGGCCTCTTCTTCACCCACAACGGCGTCGGCAGCGAGGAGTGGAGCGAGAACGGGTTCCGCCGCAAGGCCTGAGCACCGCCCCTCCCGGGCCCCCGCCCGCCGGGGCCCCACACTCTCCCCGCGTCCAAGCCGGGGCATCGATGTTTGGACAGCGGGCCGAACGGAAGTGTGGGCGGTGGGCGAATAATCCCGGCATGAGCAGGCAGAAGCACACCTTCGCGGCGGTCGCAGGGGCGTTCGGGGGTCGCGGCGGCGGTGCTCTCGCCCGGATCGAGAGGGCGGTCGAGTCGGCCCGCTCCGACGGCGCCGCGATGGTCGTGCTGCCCGAGAGCGCCCTCGGCGGCTACCTCTGCCCCGAGGGGCAGCCGGCCGCCCCGCTCGACCTCGACGGCCCGGAGATCGCGCGCCTCTGCGAGATCGCCGCCGACACGGTGGTCTGCGCCGGCTTCACCGAGCGCGGTCCCGGCCGGCCCTACTCGAGCGCGGTCTGCGTCAGCGGCGACGGCGTGCTCGGCCACCACCGCAAGGTCCACCTGCCGCCGAGCGAGATCGAAGCGTTCGCCCCGGGCGACAGCTTCGCCGCCTTCGACACTCCCGTCGGCCGGGTCGGGATGCTGATCTGTTACGACAAGATCTTCCCCGAGGCGGCGCGCACGCTGGCGCTCGACGGCGCCGAGGTGATCGCCTCGCTCTCGGCCTGGCCGCTCTGCCGGCGCAACCCGGCGCGGCGGATCGCGGCCGATCGCCAGACCCGCCACTTCAACCTGCTCGACGAGGCCCGCGCCCTGGAGAACCAGGTCGTCCTCGTCTCCTCGAACCTCACCGGCAGGATCGGGCCGCTGCGGTTCTTCGGGCAGGCCAAGGTGGTCGGCCCCGACGGCGACGTGCTCGCCCGCACCGGCGGCCGCGCCGGCGCGGCGGTGGCCGAGGTCTCGACCCGGAGGGAGATCGCCGCCTCCCGCGCCGCGATCTCCCACCTCGAGGACCGCGCGACATGCGCCTACGAGGTCGACCGCCCGGCGCCGCCGCGGCGGCGTCCCGCCCGCCGGTCCGTTCTCCCCGAGCCGTCCCCGGAGCCCACCCCGATCCCCGCTCCCAACCCGGCGCTCGCCTGAGCCCGGGCCGGCGAATCGCGTAGCGTAGGGCGCCGCGGATGTGTGGAATCGCTGCCCAACTCGGCGCGACGGACCCTGAGGCCGGGCGCCGGATGCTCGAACGCCTGGTCCATCGCGGCCCCGACGACCAGGGCGAAGCCGAGCTCGACGGGGCCTGGCTCGGCCATCGCCGGCTCTCGATCGTCGACGTCGCCGGCGGCCACCAGCCCCTGCGCGGCAGCGCCGAGGAACTGCGCTTCGTCGGCAACGGCGAGATCTACAACCACTCGGCGCTGCGCAGCCGGCTCGGCGACGACCACTTCCAGACCTCCTCCGACAACGAGGTCGCGCTGCACATGGTCGAGCGCGAGGGCCCCGAGGGGCTGGCCGAGCTGAACGGGATGTTCGCCTTCGCGATGGCCAGCGGCGACGGCGACTTCCTCGCCGCCCGCGACCCGGTCGGGATCAAGCCGCTCTACTGGACCCAGCACGAGGAGGGTGTCGTCTTCGCCTCCGAGATGGCCGCCTTCGAGCCCGAGCTGCGCAGCGAGATCGACGTCTTCCCGCCCGGCTTCTTCTGGACCGCCGAGACCGGCCTGGTCCGGTTCGCCCCGCCCGTCTCCAGCGCCCTGCTCACCACCGCGCCGAGCGAGATCGCCCCCGAGGACGTGCCGGGCGACGCCCTGATGCGGACCCGGCTGGTGCTGATCGACGCGGTCGAGCGCCAGATGATGGGCGACGTCCCGGTCGGCGTCTTCCTCTCCGGCGGACTCGACTCGACCCTGGTCGCGGCGATCGCCGCCCGCTACCTGGCCCGCCACGGCGAGCAGCTGAAGACCTTCGCGGTCGGCGTCGCCGGCTCGCCCGACCTGCTGGCGGCGCGCGCCGCCGCCGAGTTCATCGGCACCGAGCACCACGAGCGCACCTACACGGCCGCGGAGGCGACCGCGCTGCTGCCCGACGTGATCGCCTCGATCGAGGCCTTCGACCCGTCGCTGGTGCGCAGCGCCGTGCCCAACTACATGCTGGCCGAGATGACCGTCGAGCACGTCAAGGTCGTGCTGACCGGCGAGGGGGCCGACGAGCTGTTCGCCGGCTACGAGTACATGCGCGCCTTCGACGACCCCGACGAGCTGCACGCCGAGCTGGTGCGCAGCGTCGAAGGCCTGCACAACCTCAACCTGCAGCGCTGCGACCGGGTGACGATGGCGCACGGCCTCGAGGCGCGCGTCCCCTTCCTCGACCGCGAGGTGATCGAGCACGCGCTCGCCCTGCCCGCCGCCTGGAAGCTCTCCGGCGGGGTGGCGCCGGAGAAGCAGATCCTCCGCGCCGCCTTCGACGGCTGGCTGCCGGAGGAGCTGCTGTGGCGCGACAAGTCCCAGTTCGGCGACGGCAGCGGCGCCGCCGACGTGCTCACCGACCCCTTCTCCGACTCGATCGCCGAGGACGAGCTCGAGGCCGAACGCGATGCCGTCGACCCGCCGCTGCGCACTCGCGAGGAGCTCGCCTACTTCCGCATCTTCCGCGACCGGGTCGGCGCCGTCCGCCCCGAGCGCACC
>CAWEOH010000002.1:0-23596 GCA_963810455.1 uncultured Actinomycetes bacterium | reverse complement strand
GGGGGTCAGGTCGCCGGCGTTTTCGCGCTCGATGTTGGCCACCCACTCGGCGCCCTCGCGCGACTCCGCCTCGTCGAACTCGACCTCGCCGCCGCGATCGAGGCTCTTGTCGATCTCCTCGAACAGGGTGTCGACCAGCTTCGCCTGCGGCACCTTCCGCAGCGGCTTGCCGCCGGCGAAGATCAGGCCCTCGTTCTTGGCGCCGGCGATGCCGAAGTCCGCGTGGCTGGCCTCGCCGATCCCGTTCACCGCGCAGCCCAGCACCGCGACCTCGACCGGCTCGACGTACGCTTCCAGCCGCCGCTCGATCTCGGCGACGACCGAGTCCATGTCGAACTGCAGCCGGCCGCAGGTCGGGCAGGCGATCAGCACCGGGCCGCGCTCGCGCAGCTGCAGCGCTTTGAGGATCTCCCAGGCGACTTTCACCTCCTCCTCGGCGTGGAAGGTCGAGAGGCTGATCCGGATCGTGTCGCCGACCCCGTCGGCGAGCAGCGTCCCCAGGCCGACCGCCGATTTCAGCGAGCCCGACCATTTCGTCCCCGCCTCGGTGATCCCGAGGTGCAGCGGGTAGGGGATCTTCTCCGCGAGCAGCCGGTTGGCGGCGATCGTGTTCGGCACGTTGGTCGACTTGATCGAGACCTTGAAGTTGGTGAAGTCGAGGCCCTCCATCAGCTCGACGAACTCGACCGCGGCGGCGACCAGCGCCTCGACCGGGGATTCGCGCTCGAGCTGGTGCAGGTGCTTGGGCAGCGAGCCCGAGTTGACCCCGATCCGCATCGGCACCTTCGCCGCGTTGGCCCGCTCGGCGACCTCGGCGACTTTCTCGCGGCCGCCGATGTTGCCGGGGTTGAGGCGGATGCAGTCGGCCCCCGCGTCGATCGCCTTCAGCGCCAGCGTGTGGTTGAAGTGGATGTCGGCGATCACCGGGATCGGCGATTCGCGCACGATCGTCTTCAGCGCCTCGGCATCCTGCTCGCGCGGCACCGCGCAGCGGACGATGTCGGCGCCGGCGTCGGCGACCTTGCGGATCTGCTCCATCGTCGCCGCCAGGTTGGCGGTCTCGGTCTTCGTCATCGTCTGCACGGCGACCGGCGCGCCGCCGCCGATCGGCACCCCGCCGACGAATATCTGGCGTTTGGAAGCCATGTAGGGAGGTTATCTGGGCGCCGCGGCGGACCCGCTACCGCGTGTTGAAGCCTTCGCCGGTGATCCGGCCGATGTCGTTGGAGAGGCCGATGAAGAAGAGCATCGCGACCAGGGCGAAGCCGACGACGCTGGCCCGCTCCATCGTCCGCATCGAGACCGGCTTGCCGCGACGCAGTTTCTCGACGATCGCCCAGAAGATGTGGCCGCCGTCGAGCGGCAGGATCGGCAGCAGGTTGATCAGCCCCAGCGAGAGGCTGACCACGGCGAGCAGCAGCAGCGCCGGCCGCCAGCCTTCGTCGACCGCGGTGTGGCCGATGTCGCTGGTGCCGACGATGCCGGAGATTTCCTTGCGCTTGTCGGCTTCGAAGATGCGGGCGAAGACCGAGGCGGTGCCGCTGGTCACCGTCCAGACCGCGCCGACCGCTTTGTCGGCGGCGTGCGAGGTGCTGATCGGGACGAATTCGCCGCCGTAGGTGAACCCGATCAGGGCCCGCTTGATTTCCGCGTCGTAGCGCGGGGTGACCGAGAGGGTTCGCACCCGGCCGTCGCGTTCGATCGTCAGCCGCACCGGCGTCTGCGCCGCGCAGCCCTCGGTCTGCTGGCCGGCGCACTTGTGCGAGGCGACCTGGTCGCCGAACTTTTCCAGCCGTTCGGTGCTGTCGAGGCCGGCGTAGCGGTGGCCGTCGACGGCGACGATCCGGTCGCCCGGCTGCAGCACCTTGGCCGCCGGCGATCCGGCCCGGATCGAGCCGACCGACTGGTTGACGTCTTCGAGGCCGCCGACCTTGAAGATCGCGAAGAAGAGGACGAGGGCGAGAACGATGTTGACCGCCGGCCCGGCGGCGATCACGACCAGGCGCTTCCAGACCGGCGCCCGGTAGTAGGCGCGGTCGGCGACCTCCGGAGGAATCTCTTCCTCCGGGTTCATCCCGGTGATTTTCACGTAGCCGCCGAGCGGGATCGCTTTGACCCCGTACTCGGTCTCGCCGCGCTTGAACGACCAGATCGTCGGCCCGAAGAAGAGGAAGAAGCGCTCGACCCGCATCCCGGTCGCCTTGGCGGCGAAGAAGTGGCCGGCCTCGTGCAGCATGATCAGCAGGCAGAAGCCGATGAAGACAGCGACCCAGCTCATACCGTCATCAACCCCCGGATCGCGCCTTCGCTGCGCTCGCGGGCCTCGGCGTCGGCGGCGAAGAGGTCGTCGAAGTGGGCGACCGGCTGCGCCGGCAGCTGCTCCAGCACCCGCTCGATCACCGCGGCGATCCCGGTGAACGGGATCCGCTCGGCGAGGAAGGCGGCGACAGCGACCTCGTCGGCGGCGTTGAGCACGCAGGGCGCGGTCCCCCCCGCTTCGCCCGCCTCGCGCGCCAGCCGCAGGCAGGCGAAGGTCTCGAGGTCGGGCTGCTCGAAGGTCAGCGCCCCGACCGCGGCGAGGTCGAGCCGCGGCACGGCGACGTCGGCGCGCTCGGGGAAGTGCAGCGCGTAGGAGATCGGCACCCGCATGTCGGGGTGGCCGAGGTGCGCCAGCGAGGAGCTGTCGTTGAGCTGGACCAGCGAGTGGACCAGCGACTGCGGGTGGACGACGACGTCGATCCGCTCGTACGGGACCGCGAACAGGTGGTGGGCCTCGATCGCCTCGAAGCCCTTGTTCATCAGCGTCGCCGAATCGATCGTGATCCGGCCGCCCATCCGCCAGGTCGGGTGCGCCAGCGCCTCCTCGACGCTGACCTGGCTGAGGTCGGCGCGGCCGCGGAAGGGCCCGCCGGAGGCGGTGAGGACGAGCCGCTCGACAGTCCCCGGCGCCTCGGCGCCGATCAGCTGGTGCAGCGCCGAGTGCTCGGAGTCGACCGGCAGCAGGCGGGCGCCGGTCGCCTCGGCCAGGGCCATCACCAGCTCACCGCCGAGCACCAGGCTCTCCTTGTTGGCGAGGGCGACGTCGATCCCCTCGGTCAGCGCGACCACGGTCGAGGCGAGCCCGGCGGCGCCGACGATCCCGTTGAGGACGAGGTCGGCCCCCGAGCTGGCGATCAGCTCGCGCACGCCCTCCTCGCCGGCGAGCACGCGCCCGTTCCAGGACTCGGCGGCGCGGGCGGCGGCGTCGCGGTCGGCGATCGCGACCGCGGGCACGCCGAACTCGCGCGCCTGGCGCAGCGCCAGCTCCCAGCCGGAGCCGGCGGCGAGGCCGGCGACCTGCAGCTCCTCGGAAGCGGCGATCACCTCCAGGGCCTGGGTTCCGATCGAGCCCGTCGACCCGAGTATCAAGACCTTCTTCATGCCCCTCGAAGGATACGGAGCCGCCCTTACGGCCCCTCAACGCCGCGAAGCCGCAATGCACGCATGGCGCGGGATTCTGCGGTTTCGCGAGCTCGCCTCAGTAGACGAGGGCTACGGAGAGGTAGTAGCCGACGACGATGGTGAAGAAGATCGCGTCGAGGCGGTCGAGGATGCCGCCGGCGGGGCCGAACAGGTTGCCGGTGTCCTTGGTCCCGAGGTCGCGCTTGAGCAGCGACTCGAAGAGGTCGCCGACCGGCGCCACGGCGGCGACCGCGGCGCCGATGATCAGCGCGTCGACCCCCGAGAGCCAGTCCTGGTAGAGGCCGGCGAACCAGAAGCCCATCGTGCCGATCACGAAGCCGCCGATCAGCCCCTCGACGGTCTTGTTGGGCGAGATCGAGGGCGCGATCCGGTGGCTGCCGAACATCCGCCCGGTCGCGTAGGCGGCGGTGTCGGTGACGAAGGTGCCGACGAGGACGTCGACCAGCAGCGCCGCGCCGTGGTTCGGCAGGTCGCGGAGCAGGACGGCGTGGGCGAGCGGGATCCCGATCCAGACGATTCCCATCAGGGTGACGCTGAAGGAGACGGTGAAGCCGCGGCGGTGGCGGGCGTCGATACCGAAGGCGAACAGCACCGGGAAGGAGGCGGCGAAGACCAGCAGGACGTTGTAGGCGGTGCCGAAGTGGGCGGCGACGACCAGCGCGGTCACCGCCAGGTAGGCGGGGATCGGCAGCGGCCGCAATTTCGCGGTGAGGACGGTGAACTCGCGCAGGGCGAGGATGCCGATCCCGACCATCGCCGCGGCGAAGACGACGCCGCCGGCGACGGTGATCGCGATCGCGAAGACGATCCACGGCAGCGCCACCAGGATCCGTTTCGCCGTCTCGCCGCCGAGGCCGCGGCGGCGCGGCTTCGGCGGAGGCTGCGACCGCCCGCGCTGCGGCTCCTCGGGCTCGAGCATCTCGTCGTCGAACAGCTCCACGTTCACGTCCTCGCTCCGAAGCGGCGCTGCCGCGTCTCGTACTCGGCCAGCGCCCCCTCGAAGGCGGCGCGGTCGAATTCGGGCCAGAGCTCCTCGCGGAAGACGAGCTCCGAGTAGGCGCACTGCCACAGCAGATAGTTGGAGATCCGCTGCTCGCCGCTCGTTCTTATCAGCAGGTCGGGGTCGTGCATCTCGGGTGCGTAGAGGTGACGGCGGAACTCCTCCTCCGTTCCTCCGGTAAAGCTTCGCGCCGCATCGACGATCTCCGCCCTGCCGCCGTAGTTGAAGGCGACGAAGAGCGTGATCCGCCGGTTGCCGGCGGTCTCCGCCTCCGCCCACTCCATCCGCTCGACCAGCTCCGGCGCCACCCCGGCGCGGCGGCCGATGAACCGCATCCGCACGCCTTCGTCGTCGAGCTCCGGCGTTTCCGAGGCGATCCGCTCGCCGAACATCCGCATCAGGCCGCCGACCTCCTCCTCCGAGCGGCTCCAGTTCTCGGTCGAGAAGGAGAACACCGTCAGCTCCTCGACCCCGAGCTCGGCGGCGTCGCGCAGCCGTTCCTTCACCACGTCGGCGCCGGCCCGGTGGCCCTCGATCACCGGCAGTCCCCGCCGCTGCGCCCAGCGGCCGTTGCCATCGGTGATGATCGCCACGTACCGGGGGGCGTTCACGAGCGGGGAGTCCCGTGTGAGGAATCCTCAGACCTCGAGGATTTCCTCTTCCTTCCCCTTCAACAGGCCGTCGATCTCGGCGACCGCCTCGTCGGTGTGCTTCTGCAGCGCCGCCTCGGCCCGGCGCTCGTCGTCCTCGCCGGCCTCGCCCTCTTTCTTCAGCTCGCGCAGGTCGCTCATCACGTCGCGGCGCACGTTGCGGACCGCGACCCGGCCCTCCTCGGCGACGCCGTGGACGACTTTGACCATCTCGCGCCGGCGCTCCTCGGTCATCTCCGGGATCTGCAGCCGGATCAGGTTGCCGTCGTTGCTCGGCGTGAGGCCGACGTCGGACTCCTGGATCGCCTTCTCGATCGCCCCCAGCGCCCCTTTGTCGAAGGGCGTCACGGTCAGCAGCCGGGCGTCCGAGGCGGAGACGTTGGCGAGCTGCTTGAGCGGCGTCGGGCTGCCGTAGTAGTCGACGACGATGCGGTCGAGCAGGTGCGGCGAGGCGCGGCCGGTGCGCACCGTTGCCAGCTCGCCGCGGCTGGACTCGACCGACTTGGCCATCCGGTCCTTCGCGTCTGCGAGCAGTTCGTCGATCATCTCCACCGGTTTGCGCTCCTCACTCTGCGGCCGGCCCGTTGGAGACCAGCGTTCCCACCTTCTCGCCGGAGACGATCCTATCTATGTTCGTCTCGTCGGCCATGTTGAAGACGTAGATCGGCAGGTCGTTGTCCATGCACAGCGAGAGCGCGGTCGAGTCCATCACCCGCAGCCCGCGCTCGATCGCTTCGCGGCCGCTGATCGAGGCGATGAACTTGGCGTCCGGGTTGGTCGCCGGGTCGGAGTCGTAGACGCCCTCGACCCCGTTCTTGGCCATCAGGATCGCCTCGGCGTGGATCTCCAGCGCCCGCAGGGCCGCCGCCGTGTCGGTGGTGAAGAACGGGTTGCCGGTGCCGGCGGCGAAGATCACGACCCGGCCCTTCTCCAGGTGGCGCATCGCGCGGCGGCGGATGTAGGGCTCGGCGACCTCCTTGACGTCGATCGCCGAGAGCACCCGCGTGTACTGGCCGAGCTTCTCGAGCGCGTCCTGCAGGGTGAGCGCGTTGAGCACCGTCGCCAGCATCCCCATGTAGTCGCCGGTGGCGCGGTCCATGCCCTGGGCGGCGCCGTCGAGGCCGCGGTAGATGTTGCCGGCGCCGACGACGATCGCCACCTCCACCCCGCGCTCGCGCATCGCCGCCACCTGGCGGGCGATGCGCTCGACCTCGGCGGCATCGGTGCCGAACTCCAGCTGGCCCATCAGGGCCTCGCCGGAGAGCTTCAGCAGGATGCGCCCGAAACGGGGCTCGGGAGGACTGGTCACGTGGCGAAGACTCTAATCCGTCGCGGATCAGTCTTCGCCGACGCGGAAGTACGCGAAGCGCGCGACTTGGACGTTCTCGCCGGTCTTCGCCGCCAGCTCCTGGCGCAGCTCCTCGATCGTCTTCGAGTCGTGTTTCTCGGTGTTGACGTGGGTCTGGTCGAGCAGCGCCACTTCGCTCGCCCACTTGTTGAGCTGCCCCTCGACGATCTTCTCGACCACGTTGTCGGGCTTGCCTTCTTCGCGCGCCTTCTCTTCGAAGACCCGCTTTTCGGCCTCGCGCTCCTCCGCCGGGATCTCCTCGGTGGAGACGTAGCGCGGCGAGGTCGCCGCGACGTGCAGGGCGACCTGGTAGGCGAAGACCTGGAAGTCCTCGTTGCGGGCGACGAAATCGGTCTCGCACTGGACTTCGACCATCGCCCCGACCTTGTTGTTGGCGTGGATGTAGGAAGAGACGATGCCCTCCTCGGTGCCGCGCCCTTCGCGCTTGGCGGCCGAGGCCTGCCCCTTCACCCGCAGCAGCTCGACCGCGCGCTCGGTGTCGCCCTCGGCCTCGGCCAGGGCGGCTTTGCAGTCCATCATCGCGGCTCCGGTGCGGTCGCGGAGCGCCTTCACGTCGGCAGCGGAAATGCTCATTTCGAATCCTCTTTCTCGGCGGTCTCGGAACCAGCGGCAGCGGGAGCCTCCGCAGCTTTCGGCTCAGCTGCCGCTGCCGGAGCCTCAGCAGCTTTCTCGGCAGGTGCGGGGGCGGCCGGAGCAGCGGCTTTGGCCGGTGCGGCCTGAGGCTCAGTGCTGGGGGCAGCGGCACCTGCCGCGGGTGGCGCGGGTGAGGGCGTCTCGCCCGCAGCCCCCGAGGACGAGGCGCCCTCACCGGCGACAGGACCCGCGGCCTGACCGCCTTTGTCCTGCGCTGCTTTTGCTTTCGCCTGAGCCTCGGCCGTGGCTTTGGCTTTCGCAGCCGCTTCCTCTTCGGCTTTCTTCGCTTCCTCGGCGGCGACGCGAGCCTTCTCTTCCTCCTCGCGTTTGCGCCGCTCTTCCTCCTCCTTCTTGCGGCGCGCCATTTCCTCGGCGATCCGCTTCTCCTCCTGCACGCGCCAGGCGCTCGAGCCCTCCTCGACCGCGCGGCCGATCGTGCTGATCACCAGCTCGCAGGAGCGGATCGCGTCGTCGTTGCCGGGGATCACGTAGTCGACCGGGGTCGGGTCGCAGTTGGTGTCGACCAGGCCGATGATCGGGATCCGCAGCCGGGCCGCCTCGTGGACCGCGATCTCCTCGGTTTTCAGGTCGGTGACGAAGACCGCGTCGGGCAGCCGGTCCATGTCGCGGACGCCGCCGAGGTTGTACTCGAGCTTGGCGAGTTCGGCCTCCATCCCCATCCGCTCCTTGGTCGGCAGCAGCTCGAGTTTGCCCTCCTCTTTCCAGCCGTTGAGCTGGTGCAGGCGGGCGATCCGGCTCGACATCGTGTTGAAGTTGGTCAGCAGGCCGCCGAGCCAGCGCTTGTTGACGTAGGGCATCCGGCAGCGGTCGGCCCATTCCTGGACCGTGTCGCGCGCCTGCTTCTTGGTGCCGACGAACAGCACCGTGCCGCCGCCGCTGGCGAGCTCGCCGGCGAAGCGGCGCGCGTTCTCCAGCAGCGCCTCGGTCTGGACCAGGTCGATGATGTGGATCCCGTCCAGTTCGCCGAAGATGAACCGGCGCATGTTCGGGTTCCAGCGGCGCGTCTGGTGGCCGAAGTGGACTCCGGCCTCGAGCAGCTCTTTCAGGCCTGCCTCTGGCATTTGCGTTTCTCCTTGGGTTTGTGGTGAAGCGCCCCGCCCCGCTTGCCGGAACCCGACCGCCTGGGCGGTCGAGCAGGACCCGGGTCGCACTCGAACGGGGGTTGGTTTCCGAAGCGGTGATTGTAGAGGGCGGCGCCGGGCCGCGCGGGCGGCCGGCTCAGGGCCGGCGCGCCAGCTGCAGCGCCGCCTCGAGGTCCTCCGGCAGCGGCGAGGCGAAGCTCAGCCGCTCGCCGCTGACCGGGTGGGAGAAGGCGAGACGGTGGGCGTGCAGGAACGGGCGCGTCAGCCCGTAGCGGATCGCGCCGCCGTAGGTGGCGTCGCCGGTCAGCGGGTGGCCGATCGCCCCGAAGTGGGCGCGGATCTGGTGGGTGCGCCCGGTCTCCAGCTTGACCTCGACGTAGCTCTCGCGCGGCAGCAGCTCGAGCACCTCGAAGTGGGTCCGCGCCTGCCGCGCGGCGGCGCCGGAGACCGCCATCCGGTGGCGCTCGCGCGCCGAGCGCCCGATCGGCGCGTCGATCGTCCCGGTGCGCGAGCCGAGCCGGCCGCCGGCCAGCGCCAGGTAGACGCGTTCGACCTCGCGGCGCTGCACCTGCCGCTGCAGCGCCGCGTGCGCGGCGTCGTCGCGGGCGACGACGAGCAGGCCGCTGGTCCCCTTGTCGAGGCGGTGGACGATCCCGGGGCGCTCGGGATCGGCGCCGCCGCCGAGGATCTCGGCCAGGGCGTCGACCAGGGTCGGACCGGTGTGGCTCGGCGCCGGGTGGACGACGAGCCCGGCCGGCTTCTCGACCACCGCCAGGGCGTCGTCGAGGTGGACGATCCGCGGCTGCGGGGCGGCGACGCTCACCGGCTCCCCCGCTCCGCTTCGCGCAGGAAGACGAAGGCGAGCAGCGCGACCCCGCAGGTGATCGCCGCGTCGGCGAGGTTGAAGGGCGGCCAGCGCGGCAGGTCGATGAAGTCGGTCACCGAGCCGACCCGGACCCGGTCGATCAGGTTGCCGATCGCGCCGCCCGCCAGCAGCCCGGTCGCCAGCCACATCAGCGGCCGCGCCGGCTGCCGCGCGAAGAGGTAGGCGACGACGGCGAGGGCGAGCAGGGTGATCGCGACCAGCAGCACGCCGGAGCCGCCGGCGAGGCCGAAGGCGACGCCTTCGTTGTGGGTCAGGGTGAGCTTCAGCGGGCCGAGGGCGTCGACCTTTTCGCCGATCGCGATTCGGTGCTCGACGACCGCCTTGGAGACCTGGTCGGCGGCGACCACGAGGGCGCAGACGGCCGCGGCCAGCCCCCAGGCGCGGGCGGCGGTCACCCGCGGATCAGGCCGACGACGATCCGCTGGGCGAGCAGGAGGACGATGATCGCGAGCATCGGGCTGAGGTCGAGGGCCATCCCGCCCGCCCGGAAGTTCGGCAGCAGCCGCCGGAAGAGGTTGATGTAGGGGTTCGTCGTGTCGGTGATGAAGTCGAGCACCGAGCGCAGCCAGGGCCGGTAGGGCATGCGCGGCACCCAGCTGATCAGCACGTTGAGCAGGACCAGCACCATGTAGACGATGAACAGCGCGCTGACGTAGTCGGCGATCTCTTCCCGCCCCAGCGCGGCCAGCGGCAGGTTCATCCGCGCATCCTCTCGAGCGAGGCCGCGACCGCCGCCTCGAAGGCCGCCCGGGCGCCTTCGCGGTCGAGCGCCTGCAGGCCGGCTTCGGTGCTGCCGCCGGGCGAGGCGACGGCGCGGCGCAGGTCGGCGGGATGGCGCGCCCGCAGCAGCTCGGCGGTGCCGGCGGTCGTCTCGATCACCAGCTCGCGGGCCAGCTCGGCGTCGAGCCCGGCGGCGGCGCCGGCGTCGGCCAGCGCTTCGACGGCGAGCGCCAGGTAAGCGGGCGCGCAGCCCATGATCGCGGTCGCCGCGTCGATCTCCTCGTCGTGGAGCTCGACCACGTGGCCGAGCAGCGAGAGCAGCTCCCGGGTCCGCGGCGTCGCCTCGCCGGCGACGCAGAGCACGCCGCGGCGCACCTCGACGCCGACGTTGGGCATCACCCGCAGCACCTGCGCCGCCGGGAACGCCTCGCGCAGCCGGGCCAGCGGCGTCGCCCCGAGCACCGAGACGAGCTGCCGGGCGCCGCTCAGCTCGCCGGCCGCCTCGCCCAGCTTCGCCGGCTTGACGGCGAGGACGACGAGGTCGGCCTCGGCGGCGATCTCGGCGTTGGCGGCGACGGCGCCGCCGAGCTCCTCGGCCAGCGACCGCGCCCGGCCCGAGCCGGAGTCGGAGAAGAGCATCCGCTCGCCCTCGCCGGCCCAGCCGCGCGCCATCGCAGCCGCCATGTTGCCCGATCCCACGAATCCGATGGTCACGACAGGGAGCCTAACCACGGGAACGAAAGAGGGCCGGGCGAGTGCCCGGCCCTCTTTGCTCGTGCGGTGGCTGACGTCAGCCGCCGAGCACGTCGAACATGTCGGTGTGGTCGTTGGTGCCGAGCACCGCGAGACCGCCCGGGCCGCTGGCCCAGACCGGGACGACGGCGCCGGTGTGCTGCTGGCTCGGGGGCGAGGAGACCGGGGCCGCGCCTTCGCCGCCGTAGCCGGCGGTGCCGTAGGTCAGGCTCAGGGTCTGGCCGTCCTTGGTCGTCAGGTTGGTCGAGTAGCCGGTCGGCAGACCGGAGCCCGACGAGTCCTCGCTGACGATCTCGCTGGTGTGCGAGTGGTCGGCGGTGACGACGACCAGCGTGTCCGGGTGGGTGCGCTGGTAGTCGAGCGCGACGCCGACCGCCTGGTCGAAGGCGACCGTCTCGCCGAGCTGCCCGCAGGCGTTCGTCGCGTGGTCCTGCTTGTCGATCGAGGCTCCCTCGACCTGCAGGAAGAAGCCCCTCCGGTTGCGGTGGCTGAGCAGCGAGATCGCCTTGTCGGTCATCGCCGCCAGGCTCGGCTCGTTGGCCGGCCGGTTGGTCTCGTCGCAGGCAACCGGTTCGTTGCCCTTGCCGAGCGAGGCCGCCGGGCCGCTCCACTCGAGCGACATGTGGCTCGGGGTGAAGAGGCCGAGGACCGGCCGGTAGCCGCTGTGGACGGCGTCGAGGCCGGCGGCGTCGGTGACGACGCTGTAGCCCTTGTCTTCAGCCGACTCGATCACGGTCTCGCCGGCGTCCGGGCCGCCGGTGATTTCCTGGGTGAACCGGCTGAGGCCGCCGCCGAGGAGCACGTCCACGCGGTGGTCGACCTCCTGCTCGGCAATCGAGCCGAGGCCGCCCGCGGCCTTGGTCTCGGTCGGGCAGGCGGCCATGTTCGCCGGGCCCTGGCAGTGGCGGGCGGAGATGTGCGCGGCGAGCACCGCGGGGGTGGCGTCGGTGACGTCGGCGGTCGAGACGTCGCCGACCTTCATCCCGCGCCGCTGGGCGATCTCCAGCACCGTCCGCAGGTTGGCGCCGGGGACGCTGTTGGAGCTGCTCGGCCCCTGCGAGATGCGCCCGTCGAGCGTCTTGTCGCCGGTCGCCCACATCGTGCCGGTCGCCGCCGAGTCGGGGTCGTAGTCGGGCAGGTAGGGCGGGCTGGCGGCCGGCTTCACCGACCAGGTCGTGTCGAAGCCGGTGAACGGCATCCGGTCGACGTTGAGCTTGTTCCCGACGCCCTGGTAGTAGCGGGCGGCGGTGATCTCCTGGGTGCCCATGCCGTCGCCGAGCAGGAAGATCACGTTCCTCGGCTTCTTGTCGCGGAGGGCGTGGGCGACGGCACGGTCGGTGCGGTCGCGGTGGTGGTAGTGCGAGAACCAGCCCGTCGCGGCGGCGGAGCCGGCTCCGGTGACCGCCACGGCGAGCACTGCCGCAAGGGCGGCCGTAAGGCGCTTGCCTTTCATCGAATTCCCCTTCTGGTGGTTGGATACGAGACGTCGTACGAGACGCCTCGCAAGCTAGGAGGGGATGCGCGGCGCGATGTGGCCGGCGTGTATCGGGTTCGTGAAGATCAGGTGACCCGAAATGAGATCCAGTATCGGTTGGCGGCGCGGCGGCCGGCGTGCGTGACGCGGAACCGCGGCCCGGGGCTCCTAGGACTGGTTGAAGAAGCCCTTGTCGATCAGCCTCGCCCGTTCCTCGGCGGAGACCTCGACGTTGCGCGGCGTCAGCAGGAACATCTTCTCGGCGATCCGCTGCATGCCGCCGTCCAGCGCGTAGGTGAGCCCGGAGCAGAAGTCGATCATCCGCTTCGAGAGGTCGTGGTCGGCGGTCTGCAGGTTGAGGATCACCGGCACCGAGCGTTTGAACTGGTCGGCGACCTGCTGGGCGTCGTTGAAGTTGCGCGGGATCACCAGGTGGACCTGGATGTCGCCGCCGCTGTCGACCGGGCGCAGGGTGCGGGTGCGGCTGGCGGCGATCGGCTCGTCGTCGGCGAAGATGTCGTCGATCTCGTCGCGGCGGGCGCGGCGCGAGGTCGGCAGGCGGCGGACGGAGCCCTGGTCGCGTTCGCGGCGCGGCTGCTCGAAGACTTCCTCGGAACCGGTCTCCGGCTCGAACTCGTCTTCGTATTCGGGACCGTAGTCGTGGTCCTCGGCGAGGCCGAAGTAGACCAGTGCTTTATGCCAGCTATCGCGAAGAGCCATGTCTAGGGCGTGATTCGGCCCCGAGCGGCCGACTCCTTTTTACAGTCTTGCAGGGGAGATTAGCGCTGATTCACACAAATAGGGCGGTGCCCAGACGAATGATCGTCGCCCCCTCCGCGACCGCGACGCGCCAGTCCTGAGAGGTGCCCATCGAGAGCCGGGCCAGGCCGTGCTCGGCGGCGAGCTCGGCGAGGCGGGCGAAGTGCGGTCGCGAGGCCTCGGGATCGGTGCTGAAGGGCGGCATCGTCATCAGGCCGCCGACCCGGACCGGGCAGCGGGCGATGAACTCGGCGAGGTCGGCCGGCGCCACTCCCCCCTTCCCCTCCTCCTCGGCGACGTTGACCTCGACCAGGACCTCGGTCTCGGGGGTGCCGTGCTTGCCGAGCTGGGCGAGGGCCGAGTCGGTGGCGACCGAGTGGATCAGCCGCACCTGCGGCAGGATCAGCTTGACCTTGCGGCTCTGCAGGTTGCCGATGAAGTCCCAGGTGAAGGCCTCGCCCCAGCGCTCCCGCTTGGCGGCGAGGTCCTGCTGGCGGTTCTCGCCGACCAGCGTCACCCCGGCCTCGGCCAGGGCGCCCATCTCCTCCAGCGGCACGTACTTGCAGGCGACCAGCACTTCGACGTCGGGGCCGGTCTCGGCCCGCACCTCGTCGAGGTTCGCGCGGACGCGGGCGGGGTCGATTTCGTGGATCAGTCCGGGCATCTCAAGCGTGGTCGGCGGCGGAGAGGGCGCAGGCTAGCTCCTGCTCGCGGCCGCTGACCTCACCGTCGAGCTTGGCGGCGAGCGCGACGGCGAGCGCGCGGCCCAGCGTCGGGCCGCGATCGAGGCCGGCGGCGATCAGGTCGTCGCCGTTGATCTCGAGCTCGACGAAGCGCCACTCGGCGACGTAGCGGTCGACCCACTCGGCGCCGAGCGCCCGCGCCAGCAGCAGCTCGGTCGCGGTGGCGCCGCGCGCCAGCGCCACCGCCTGCGAGGGCCGCGCCGGCGTCGCCGCGGCCAGCTCGGCCTCGCGCCCGGTCGGTCCGCAGGCGGCGGCAAGCACGGCCTCGGCGCGGTCGGCCTGGCCGCGCCAGAGCTCGCCGGCGAGCAGCCCCGCGACCGTGCCCGCCAGCTCGGCGCCACCGGGGCGCAGCTCGACCAGGCCCCACTCGGCGAGCAGCGCGAACCCGGCCGGGGCGCGCGCTTCGCCCGCCAGGCGCAGCAGCTCGGCGCGACGGCGCTCGGCGGAGACGGTGGCGAGGTCGGCGGCGCGCAGCAGCGCCGCCGTCTCCGGCTCGAGCTCGAAGCCGAAGCGCGAGGCGTAGCGGGCGGCGCGCAGCGCCCGCGTCGGGTCGTCGGCGAACGAGCCCGGGTGCAGGACGCGGAGCAGCCCGGCGCTGAGGTCGGCCCGGCCGCCGTACGGGTCGATCAGCCGCGGCTCGCCGGCGAGCGGGATCGCGAGCGCGTTGATCGTGAAGTCGCGGCGGCCGAGGTCGGCCTCGATGCTCGCCGCCGCGGCGACGGTCGGCAGCGCGCCGGGGCGCTCGTAGGTCTCGGTGCGGGCGGCGGCGAGGTCGAGCTCGTGGCCGTCGAGCTCGACCTTGGCGGTGGCGAAGCGCTCGTGCTCGCGCACCGTCTCGGCACCGAGCGCGGCGACGAGGTGCGCCGGGTCGCCGACGACGACGAGGTCGAGATCGGCGCGCCCGTGCCCGAGCAGCAGGTCGCGGACCGCGCCGCCGACCAGGTAGACGGCGCCGGCGCCGGCGGCCGCGACCCGGGACAGCTCCGGGTAGGACTCGCGCAGGGCGGCGGCGAGGTCCTCTGGCGGCGTAGCGGGGCTCGGCATCGATCTCCTTCCCTACCATGATCGACTGCGCGGATGACGAGCCGGAGGACAGACGGAAGCGAGAGCGACGATGCGCGCCGCCAGGCGCTGCGGACCCGCCGCGCCGACCGTCAGCGCCAGATCCGCCGCCGCCGCCTGACCGCCCTCGGCGTCCTCGCTCTGGCGATTGCCGCCGTGGTCGCCGTCGTCGCCATGGCTTCGAGCGGCTCCTCCGGCGGCAGAGCTTTGTCTCGCGCAGCGGAGCAAAGCTCTGCCACGCCGGGGAAGCAGGGCGGGGAAAAGGGCTCGGGCGGCTCGGGCTCGGGCAAGGAAGCGAAGGGCGGCGAAGGCGGCAAGGTGCGCAACTCCTCGCCGCAGCCAGGCTGGGAACCGCACACCGGGCCGGTGCCGATCCTCGAGTACCACGTGATCGGCGAAGCGCCGGCCGACGCCCCCTACCCGGAGCTCTACGTCGAACGGCCGGACTTCCGCCACCAGCTCGAATGGCTCGACGCCCACGGCTACCAGGCGGTGACCCTGGAGCAGGTGCAGGAAGCCTGGTACGAAGGCGGCACGCTGCCGCCGAAGCCGGTCGTGCTCAGCTTCGACGACGGCTACCGGCCCCAGTTCACCTTCGCCCTGCCGCAGCTGCGCAAGCACGGCTGGGCCGGCGTCCTCAACCTCAAGGCCGAAGGGTCCGACCTCTACGAAAGCAACGTGAAGGCGATGATCGCCGCCGGCTGGGAGCTCGCCTCGCACACCCTCCACCACTCCGACCTGACCACCGTGGACGCCGCCACCCTGGAAGAAGAACTGACGGGGTCGAAGAAGCTTCTCGAAGAAGAGTTCGGCGTCGAGGTGAAGAACTTCTGCTACCCGGCGGGCCGCTTCGACGGCACGGTGATCGCCGCCGTCGAAAAGGCCGGCTACGCCGGCGCCACCACCGAGATCCCCGGCTACGCCGAAGCGGACAAGCCGTATGAACTCGCGAGGTTCGAGATCCTCGGCTCGACCGGTGTCTCCGGCGTCGCCGCGGACCTCGGGAGCGGGTAGCGAGGGCGGCGAGGCGTCGGGACGGGCGAGAGACGGCGAGGGACGGGGGGTCTGTCCGGAGGGGTGGGGTGACCCTCTGCCGAAGACCGTCGCGCAGCTGGGGCCGAGGCGAGGGCTCAAGCGGCCGCGCATAGCCTTCGTCAGAGGGTCACCCCACCCCTCCCAACGGGATCGGCCCCGAGCTTCGCGACCTGAGCAGGCGCCGCCGAGCGAGCCCTTGGCCAGAGCTTCCAAGGTCCCGGAGCTCCCCGTCTCTCGGAAGCTTCGAGAGACGGGACCCCGCCCTCTCCCGCTGAGCGCGAGGTTCTTCCCGGCCCGAGGTTGAGCGCGAGGTTCTTTCCGCTATCCGGGAAGAACCTCCCCTTCAGATGGGGGGCGGGAGAAAGCTCGCGCTCAGGGGGGCGCTTGGGGAGAGCTGGGGCGCTCGGTCCCTTGGGAGCCTGCGAGAGACCAGGAACTCAGGGACCTCGGAAGCCGGCCCGGGGCTCGCTCGGCGGCGCCTTTGGTGGTACCGGACCCTGGGATCTGGATCCGTTGGGGAGGGTCGGGTGACCCTCTGAACGTTTTGTGCCGCTGGCCGGGAGCTCGATCTCGGCAGGCCGCTAAACGATCCAGCCAGGTAGGCAAGTGAAGAGGGTCACCCGACCCTCCTGGGCGGGGTCATGAGCCCGCGGCCGCCCTTCCCGGACAGACCCCCGAACCCTCGCCCCCGCTACAGCCGCACCGGGATGCCGTCCGCCGCCATCCGCTCCTTCGCCTCCCGCACCCGGAACCGCCCGTAGTGGAAGATCGAGGCGCAGAGGACCGCGTCGGCGCCGCCGTCGCGGATCGCCTCGCTCAGGTGGGAGAGCTCGCCGGCGCCGCCGGAGGCGATCACCGGGACCGGCACGGCCTCGGCGACGGCCCTGGTCAGCTCGATGTCGTAGCCGTCGTTGGTCCCGTCGCGGTCCATCGAGGTCAGCAGCACCTCCCCCGCGCCGCGCCGCACCGCCTCCCGCGCCCAGGCGACCGCCTCGCGCCCCTCGACCTTCTTGCGGCCGCCGTTGACGTAAACGCCCCAGCCGTCCTCCTCGCGCTTGGCGTCGATCGCGATCACCACGCACTGGGCGCCGAACTGGGCCGCCAGCTCTTCCAGCAGCTCGGGCCGGGCCAGCGCCGAGGAGTTGACCGAGACCTTGTCGGCGCCGGCGTCGAGCACCGCCTGCGCGTCCTCCACGGTGCGGATGCCGCCACCGATCGTGAACGGGATGAAGACGTTGTCCGCGGTGCGGCGGGCCAGCTCGACGATCGTCTCCCGCTTTTCGTGCGAGGCGGTGATGTCGAGGAAGACCAGCTCGTCGGCGCCCTCGGCGTCGTAGCGCTCGGCCAGCTCGACCGGGTCGCCGGCGTCGCGCAGGCCGACGAAGTTGGTGCCCTTGACGACGCGGCCGGCGTCGACGTCGAGGCAGGGGATGACGCGCTTGAGGACCATCGCGCTCAGGTTAGGGCGGCGATGCCCTCGGCGACGGTGAAGCGCCCCTCGTACAGCGCCCGGCCGACGATCGCGCCCTCGAGGTTGGCCGCCTCGGCGCCGAGCGCGGCGACCGCCTCGAGATCGGCGAGACTGCCGACGCCGCCGGAGGCGATCACCTGCGCCGGCGTCGCCGCGGCGATCTCGCGCAGCTGGGCGAGCGCCGGCCCCGCCATCGTCCCATCGACCTCGATCGCGGTGCAGAGGAAGCGCTCGACCCCGCGCTGGCCGAGCTCGGCGACCGCCTCGGCGACGTCGAGGTCGCTGGTCTCCGTCCAGCCGGACAGCGACACCTTGCCCTCGCGCCCGTCGACCGAGACGACGAGGCGCTCGCGGTGCAGCTCGATCAGCTCCCGCAGGAAGTCCGGCTTGCGCAGCGCCGCGGTACCGACCACCACCCGCTCCACCCCGGCCCGCAGCACCGCCGAGACCGCGTCGTGGTCGCGCAGGCCGCCGCCGACCTGCACGGCGCAGGGAACGGCGTCGGAGAGTTCCTCGACGACGTCGAGGTTGACGGGGCGACCCGCCTTGGCGCCGTCGAGGTCGACCACGTGCAGGAACTCGGCCCCTTCGTCGGCCCAGCGCAGCGCCGCGTCAACCGGGTCGGCGTCGTAGACCGTCTCCCGTCCGTAGTCGCCTTCGAGCAGGCGCACGGCCTGGCCGCCGCGGATGTCGATCGCCGGGTAGAGGACCATTTCGCGGCCGGCTGCCGGCTAGGCGGGCACCGAGGCGCAGACCCCGGCGAAGTTGGAGAGCAGCCGCAGCCCGGCGGCGCTCGACTTCTCCGGGTGGAACTGGACGCCGAAGACGTTGCCGCGCTCGGCGGCGCAGGCGAAGCGGGCGCCGTAGGCGGCGCTGCCGAGCAGCTCGCCGGCGGTCGGCCGCGGCGCGAAGGAGTGGACGAAGTAGAACGGGGTCTCGCTCGGGATCCCCTCCGCCAGGCGCGACTCGTGCTCCCAGCGGACCGGCGACCAGCCGATGTGCGGGACCTTGAGCCCCTCGGCCTCGAGCTCGGCGACCGGGCCCTCGAGCAGCCCGAGGCCGGCGGCGCCGCCGAGCTCGGTGGTCGAGTCGAACAGCAGCTGCAGGCCGAGGCAGATGCCGAGCAGCGGCACGCCGGCCGCGTGGCGCTCGGCGATCAGCTCGTCGAGGCCGCGTTCGCGGATCCGCTCCATCGCCCGCGGGAAGGCGCCGACGCCGGGCAGGACCAGGCCGTCGGCGGCGCGCACGGCGGCGGCCTCGTGGCCGATCGTCGCCGTCACGCCGACGTGCTCGAGCGCCTTCTCGACCGAGCGCAGGTTGCCCATCCCGTAGTCCAGGATCGTGATCCGCACGCTACCCACTGAGGGTCCCCTTGGTCGACGGCACGCCGCTCTCCTGCGGGTCGATCGAGACCGCGACGCGCAGCGCCCGGGCGAAGGCCTTGAAGCTGGCCTCGATCATGTGGTGGACGTTGGTGCCGTAGCGGACGTTGACGTGCAGCGTCAGCCTGGCGCTGTTGGCGACGGCGCGGAAGAACTCCTCGGCGAGCTCGCTGTCGAAGCCGGCGATCGAGGTGACCGGCAGGTCGGCGTCGAAGTGGCAGAAGGGGCGGCCGGAGATGTCGATCGCGCACTCGGCCAGCGACTCGTCCATCGGCACCGTGGCGGAGCCGTAGCGGCGGATGCCGGCGCGGTCGCCGAGCGCCTCGTCGAGCGCCTGCCCGAGCACGATGCCGACGTCCTCGACCGTGTGGTGGGCGCCGGTCTCGAGGTCGCCGGTCGCCTCCACCCGCAGGCCGAGCCGGCCGTGGCGGGCGAGCAGGTCGAGCATGTGGTCGAGGAAGCCGACGCCGGTGGCGGCGCTCGACTCGCCCCCTTCGAGGTCGAGGGACAGCTTGATCTGGGTCTCGGCGGTCTGCCGCTCGCGGCTCGCCCTGCGTGCGCTCATCGCCTAATCATCGCTGACTCGCCGTGGACGAGGAAGCCCTCGGCCCGGGCCAGCGCCTCGACGTGCGGCGCCAGCTCCGCCGCGGCGCCGGGCGGGACCTCGACCGTGGCGATGCGGCGGCAGAACGAGGCCGGGCCGAGCGGGCCGCTGAAGCGGCCGGCGCCGCCGGTCGGCAGGACGTGGTTGGAGCCGGCGACGTAGTCGCCGAAGGCGGTGGCGCCGAAGCGCCCGGCGAAGACGCAGCCGGCGGCGAAGACCTGCTCGGCGAGCAGCGCCGCGTCCTCGTCGAAGAGCTGCAGGTGCTCGGGGGCGAAGGCGTTGGCGAAGTCGGCGGCGTCGCCCAGGTCGGGCACCGCGAGCAGCGCCAGCGGCGCGTCGGCGACGCTCGGCCGCGCCGCGGCGGCCCCCTCGGTCGCCGCGGCGACCGCTTCGAGCACCTGCTCCTCGACGGCGACGACCAGCAGCGGGCTGTCTCCCCCGTGCTCGGCCTGAGCGCAGAGGTCGAGCGCGGCCCACTCGGGGTCGGTGTCGTGCCCGGCGACCACCATCAGCTCCGAGGGCCCGGCCAGCGAGTCGATCCCGACCGTGCCGTAGACGCGCCGCTTGGCCTCCCGGACCCAGGCGTTGCCCGGGCCGGCGATGACGTCGACCTTGGGCACCGACTCGGTGCCGTGGGCGAGAGCGAAGATCGCCTGGGCGCCCCCCATCGCGTAGATCTCCTCGACCTCGCAGAGCGCGGCGGCGGCGAGCACCAGCGGGTGCAGGCGGCCGTCGGGGCCCGGCGGCGAGGCGAGCGCGATCCGCTCGAGGCCGGCGACGCGGGCCGGAATCGCGCACATCAGCACGCTGGACGGGTAGGCGGCGCGGCCGCCGGGAGCGTAGATGCCGGCGGCGCCGACCGGGATCCAGCGCACGGTCACCCGCTGGCCCTGGGGCAGCTCGACCTCCCTGCGCGAGGAGCCCAGCTGCACCTCGGCGACGGCGCGGACGTTGGCGGCGGCGACCTCGAGCGCCTCCCGCAGCGCCGGGTCGAGCGCGGCCAGGGCGGCCGCGGCGAGCGCCGGGTCGACGCGCAGCTGCGACGGCGGGCTCTCGCGGCGCGTCGAAGCGCGCGGTCAGCGCCAGCACCGCCTCGTCGCCGCGCTCGATCACCTCGCGCTCGATCGGCGCCACGTCGACCGGCTCGGCGGCCTCTGCGGCCCAGGCGCGGATCGCGGCCGCGCTCGCCTCCGCCCCGCCCCACTCGAAGCGCCGCGTCCTCATCGCCGGCTCGCCTCCCGCAGCTTTGCGGTCAGCTCGTCGACCTCGCTCGCGCGCAGCTTGTGGGCGACGCGGTTGGCGACGAAGCGGGCCGTGCACTCGACGATCTCCTCGCGCACCTCGAGGTCGTTCTCTGCCAGGGTGCGGCCGCTGGCGACGAGGTCGACGATCCCGTCGCCGAGCCCGATCAGCGGCGCCAGCTCGACCGAGCCCTTGACCTCGATCGTCTCGATCTGGCGGCCGGTCGCCTCGAAGTAGCGCTCGGCGATGCGCGGGTACTTGGTCGCGACCCGCATCATCCCCAGCCGCCGCTGGGTCTCCCCCAGCCGCTCGTCGCCGCAGCGCCCGGCGAGGACCATGCGGCAGCGGCCGTAGCCGAGGTCGAGCAGCTCGTAGACGAGCCGGTCGGACTGCTCGAGCAGCACGTCCTTGCCGGTGATGCCGACGTCGGCGGCGCCCGCCTCGACGTAGGTCGGCACGTCGGAGGGGCGCATCGTCACCAGGGTGAGGCCGTCGGTCTCGAAGATCAGCGAGCGCGAGTCGCCGCGCGGCCCGGAGGTGTCGACGCCGATCGCGTCGAGCACGTCGAGCGTCTCGCCGAGCAGGGCGCCGCGCGGCACCGCCAGCTTCAGCGGGCCGTCGGGCTTGGCGCGGCTGCCGGCCACCTGGACCGCTCACGGGCCGGTCCTCTCGCGCCGCGATTCCTCCTCGATCTGGGCGACGTGGACCCGCTCCAGGTAGAGCGAGAAACCGGCCGCGGAGAGGTCGACGCCGAAGCGCCGCATCAGGTTGTCGTAGCGGCCGCCGCCGCCGAGGATGTGGCCTAGCGCCGGGTCGTAGACCTCGAGGATCGCGCCGCTGTAGTAGCCGAGGTCGCGCAGCAGGCCGAGGTCGATCTGGACCCGGTCGGCGGCGCCGCGGCGCTCCAGCGCGTCGAAGGTCTCCTGCATCTGGCCCAGCGCCCGCTCGACCGCGGCGCCGCCGAGCCCGCGCGCCTGTTCGAGCACCTCGGCGCCGCCGCGCATCTGCGCCAGCGCCAGGCAGGTCTCGACCTGCTCGGCGCCGATCCCGGGCACGTCGGTGAGCGCCTGCTCGAGGCCGACCATGTCGTGTGTGGCGAGCCGGCCGAGGATCGCCTCGCGCGCCTCGTCGCCGATCCCGAACTCGACCAGCAGCTGCCGGTAGAGGTCGGCGTCGCCGAGACCGATCACGGCGCGGTCGAGCCCGGCGGCGTCGAGCGCCGCCTCCAGCACCTCGATCACCTCGGCGTTGCCCTCCGGCGCCGGGGCGCCGATCAGCTCGACACCGGCCTGGACGAACTCGCGCATCTGGCCGCGCTGCGGCCGCACCGCGCGGAAGGCGCTGGCCAGGTAGCAGAGCCGCAGCGGCGGCTCGGCGTTGGCGAAGCGGCTGGCGACGAGGCGGGCGATCGGGATCGTCATGTCCGAGCGCAGCGCCAGCAGCTCGCCGCTGGCGTCGAAGAAGCGGTAGGCGCTCTCGGTGCCGCGACCGCCGCGGGCCAGCACCTCGTCGTACTCGATCGCCGGCGTCGCCACCTCGCCGTAGCCGCGCTCCTCGAAGACTTCGATCAGGGCGCGGTTGAGCCGGCGCAGCTCGCGCATCTCGTCGGGCAGCACGTCCCGGGTCCCCGGTGGAATCGGATGGATCATCGAGCTGACCTTACGAGAGTTCGGGGTAAATCCCTGTCCGGGCTAGGCCGGAACCTCGTCCGACACGCGCTCGATCCGCGCCCCGAGCGCCCGCAGCCGGTCGTCGATCTGCTCGTAGCCGCGGTCGATCTGGCGGATGTTGCCGATGTGCGAGGTGCCGTCGGCGGCGAGGGCGGCGATGAGCATCGCCATCCCGGCGCGGATGTCGGGGCTCTCGACCCGCTCGCCGTGAAGACGGCTCGGACCGCTGACGATCGCCCGGTGGGGATCGCAGAGCGTGATCCGAGCGCCCATCGCGACCAGCTTGTCGACGAAGAAGAGGCGGTTCTCGAACATCTTCTCGAAGATCAGGACCTCGCCCTCGGCCTGGGTGGCCAGCGCCAGCGCGATCGAGGTCAGGTCGGCCGGAAAGGCCGGCCAGGGCCCGTCCTCGATCTTCGGGATCGCGCCGCCGCGGTCGACTTCGACCGTCAGCCGCTGCTCGGGCGGGACGACGACGTCGCCGCCATCGATCTCCGAGCGCAGCCCGAGGCGGCGGAACTGGCGCCGGGTCATCGTCAGGTCGACGGGGTCGACGTCGCGGATCCGCAGCTCGCCCCCGGTCGCCGCCGCCAGCGCCATGAAGCTGCCGACCTCGATGTGGTCGGGGGAGATCGCGTGCTCGGCGCCGCCGAGGCTCTCGGCGCCGTTCACCGTCATCACGTTGGACCCGATCCCGTCCACCTGGGCGCCCATCTTGGTCAGCAGCCGTGCCAGGTCCTGCACGTGCGGCTCGCAGGCGGCGTTGGAGATCGTCGTCGGGCCGGGCGTCAGCGCCGCCGCCATCAGCGCGTTCTCGGTCCCCATCACCGAAGGCTCGTCCATGAAGATCTCGCAGGCGCAGAGGCCACGCGGCGCGGAGAGCTCGATCCAGCGGTCGCCGCCGATCTCGGCACCGAGGTCCTGGAAGGCGTCGAGGTGCGCGTCGAGCCGGCGGCGGCCGATGAAGTCGCCACCCGGCGGCGGCATGCTGGCGGCGCCGAAGCGGGCGAGCAGCGGTCCAGCGAGCAGGAAGGAGGCGCGGATCTTGCTCGAGAGCTCCTCGTCGACGGACGGCTCTGAGACGGCGCGGGCGCAGAGCCGGACGCTGTTGTCGGCGACCCAGGCGGCCTCGACGCCGAGCTGCTCGAGCAGCGCGATCTGGGCTTCGGTGTCGCGGATGCGGGGAACCCGGTGCAGGAGCACCTCCTCCTCGGTCAGCAGGCAGGCAGCGAGGATCGGCAACGCGGCGTTCTTGTTGCCGGCGACCGTCAGCTCGCCGGACAGCGGGACGCCCCCTTCGATGACGAATTTCTCCATCAGCGGGCCTAGCGTACAGACCCCCTTGCGGCGGTCTCTCCAACCCTCTAGGATCGCTCTGTGACGGACGTCACGGGGCGTGGACACCAGACCACTGCTAAGCCCCGCTAACAAGACGTCCACATCGCGCTTCTGGGGTTCGCAGCGCTACTGGCGATCAGTAGCGCTGCGGCATGCGCCGCATTCCAGAGCGGAAAACCGGCGCTTCCTGCAATTCTCCTTGCAACCGGCCCTTACCGTCCGAGGTCCCCCGTACCTTAC
>CAWEOH010000001.1:0-17608 GCA_963810455.1 uncultured Actinomycetes bacterium | reverse complement strand
CTACCAGTGGACGCCTTTCATCAAGTGGGCGAAGGCGACCGCCTCGGTCGAGGGCGGCCGGTCGCGCGCCTCCTCCCCCTTCCCCTTCGCCGCCTGCGAGTCGGGGAACAGCTTGTAGGCGGTGTTGAGGATCGAGTCGCTCGCCTTCGGCGCCACCGCGTAGAGCAGCTCGCCGAAGTTGCCGAGTTTGGTCGCCACCCTCTTCGGCCGCTTCACCATCGCCCTCGCGATCAGCTCGGCCGCCTCCTCGGGGGTGATCGCCGGGAACATGTCGTACATCCGGGTCGGCGCGATCATCGGCGTCCGCACCAGCGGCATGTGGATCGTGGTGATGTGGACCTTGTCGTCGATCACCTCGGAGGCGATCACCCGGCTGAAGGCGTCGAGCGCCGCCTTCGAGGCGACGTAGGCGGAGAACCGCGGCGGGTTCGTCTGCACCCCGATCGAGCTGATGTTGATGATGTGCCCCTGCTTGCGCGCCCGCATCGCGGGGAGCAGCGAGAGGATCAGCCGCAGGGCGCCGAAGTAGTTGAGCTGGATCGTCCGCTCGTAGTCGTGGAAGCGGTCGTAGGAGAGCGCCACCGAGCGGCGGATCGAGCGGCCGGCGTTGTTGACGAGGATGTCGACGTGGCCGTGGTAGGCGAGCACCTCGTCGGCCATCCGCTCGACGTCCTCGACGTCGGCCATGTCGCACTGGTGGATGTGGGCGGCGCCCCCGGCGGCGAGGATCTCCGCCTTGGTTTCCTCGAGCTTGTCGATCGAGCGGGCGACCAGCAGCACGGTGGCGCCGGCGTCGGCGACCTTGACCGCGGTGGCGCGGCCGATCCCCGAGGAGGCGCCGGTGATCAGGACGATCTTGCCGCGCACCGCGCCGGCCAGCGAGCGGTCGCGGAACAGGTCGGGATCGAGGTTGCGCTCCCAGTAGTCCCAGACCCGGGCCGCGTAGCTCTCCAGCGGCGGCGCTTCGATCCCCGATCCCTCCAGCACCTCCAGCGTCTGGGTGCAGTCGAAGTGGGTCGGGTAGTCGACGTAGGTGAGCACCGAGGCCGGTAGCCCGACCTGGTCGAGCACCGCCTTGGTCAGCTGCTTGGCCGGCGGCAGCAGCCCGAGCAGGCCGCGGGCGACGCCGGTCGCCGGCTCGGTCACGTCGGTGTCGAGCCGGAACGCCATCTGCGGCGCGTCGGCGGCCTTGGCGAAGAGGTTGATCACCTCCCCCGCCTTCTTCGGGTTGGGGTCGGTGAGGTGGAAGGCGCGGCCGTCGAGGTCGGGCTGGTGGGCGATGTGGTCGATCGCCGCGGCGACGAAGTCGACCGGGACGATGTTGATCTCGCCGCCCTGGATCCCGACCGTCGGCAGCCAGGCCGGCACCACCCGCCGCACGCGCTGCAGCGCCTTGAAGAAGTAATAGGGGCCGTCGATCTTGTCGATCTCGCCGGTCCGCGAGTCGCCGACGACGATCCCCGGCCGGTAGACCCGCCAGGGCCGGCTCGATTCGCGCACCAGCCGCTCGGACTCGTGCTTGGTGCGGAAGTAGGGGTTGGTGTCGAGCCGTTCGGCCTCCTCGAACATGTCCTCCCGCCACTCGCCCTTGTAGAGGCCGGCGGCGGCGATCGAGCTGACCTGGTGGAAGCAGCCGGCCTCGACGGCGCCGGCCAGCTCCAGCGCGTTGCGCGTCCCCTCGACGTTGGCGACCTGCTGGGTCTCGGCGTCGGCGGCGATGTCGTAGATCGCCGCCAGGTGGAAGAAGTGGTCGATCGCGCCCCGCATCTCGACCAGGTCCTCCTCGTCGACCCCGAGCCCGGGCTCGCCGAGATCGCCGGCGACGGGCACGACGCGGGCGCCGTCCGGCCCCCAGGCGGTGCGCAGCTCCTCGAGCCGACCGCGCGACCCGGCGCGGACCAGGGCGTAGATCGTGCCCTCGCGCTGCAACAGTCGTTGAACCAGGTTACGGCCGATGAAGCCGGTCGCGCCGGTGACGAAATAACTCATCGTGCATCAGGGTATCTCGCCTCGCGGGACCCGTTGCATACAAGCCTCGGCCCAAACGCGACGTTTCATAGACTAGGTGAAGAAATGCCAGAGACGGCCACCGTGCAGATAGCCATGCCCGAGATGGGCGAGTCGGTGACCGAGGGCATCGTTCTCGCATGGCACGTCGCCGAGGGCGACTTCGTCAACGAGGGCGACACGGTGGTCGAGGTGTCGACCGACAAGGTCGACGCCGAGGTGCCGGCGCCGGCCAGCGGCGTCGTCACGAAACTGCTTGCCTCGGTCGACGACGAAGTCGCCGTTGGCGCTCCGTTGGCGGAGATGACGCCTGGGGACGAAGCGGCCCGGCCCGCGGGTCCTGTCGCCGGGGACGACGCTCCGTCCTCGAGGGCTGCGGGCGGAGCGCCGTCCCCGACGCCACCCGCGGCAGAGGCCGCGCCGGCTGACGCCTCCGGCAACGGCGCGGGCGGCGAAGCTCAGGGTGGCGGCGAGACGGTTGTCATCGCGATGCCCGAGATGGGCGAGTCGGTGACCGAGGGGATCGTGCTCGAGTGGCATGTCGGCGAGGGCGACTCGGTTGGCGAGGGCGACACGGTGGTGGAGGTTTCGACCGACAAGGTCGATGCCGAGGTGCCGGCTCCCGCCGACGGCGTGATCACCAAGCTTCTGGTCTCCGTCGACGACGAGATTCCCGTCGGGGCCCCCCTCGCTGAGATGGAAGCTGGCGCGACGTCGGGCGCCTCGCCCGTGGGTGACACCGTAGGGGGGCCCACCCCTGAGGAAGCTTTAGCTACCGGAAGGGGTGGGGGGTCCCCTGCGGTGGCAGGACCCGCGGGCGAGGCGCCCGGCAACGGCGCCGACGTCAGGGCGACCCCCGTCGCGCGCCGTATAGCTGCTGCGGAGGGCGTCGACATCGGGGCGATCAAGGGCTCGGGTGAGAACGGCAAGGTGACCAAGGAGGACGTGCTCGCCGCCGGCTCCGGCAACGGCGCCGCGGCCGCCGCCCCACCGCTGCCGCCGCCGCGGGCGAGCCGAAGCGGCTGCGGGGTCCGGCGGCGATGCTCGCCAAAGCGATGGACGAGAGCCGCGCGGTGCCGACCGCGACCTCGTTCCGGACGATCGCCGTCGACACGCTCGACGCCAAGCGCAAGGCGATCAACGCGGTGCTGAAAGAGCGCGGCCTCAAGGTCTCCTTCACCCACCTCGTCGCCTGGGCGATCGTCCAGGCGGTCAAGGACTTCCCGGTGATGGTCCGCACCTTCGAAGAGCGCGACGGCCAGCCGCACGCGATCGAAGCGGCGCCGGTCAACCTCGGCATCGCCGTCGACGTCGAGCGCAAGGACGGCTCCCACAGCCTGATGGTGCCGGCGATCAAGGGTTCCCAGGACCTCGACTTCACCGCCTTCCACTCCTACTACGAGGACCTGATCGCGAAGACCCGCGAGAACAAGCTGACCGCCGACGACTTCCTCGGCACCAACATCTCGCTGACCAACCCGGGCGGGATCGGGACGATGGCCTCGGTGCCGCGGCTGCTCGCCGGCCAGAGCGCGATCATCGCCACCGGCTCGATCGCCTACCCGCCGGAGTGGGCCCACGCCTCCCCCGACCGGCTGCGCCAGCTCGGCGTCTCGAAAGTGATGACGCTGACCTCGACCTACGACCACCGGGTGATCCAGGGCGCCGAGTCGGGCGCCTTCCTGCGCCGGCTCGAGCAGCTGCTGCAGGGCGAGGACGGCTTCTACGAGGCGGTCGCCGCCGACCTCGGCATCGACGCCGCCGGCGTCGCCTCGGCCCACCCCGCCGCCGCCTCGGCGCCGCCGCTCGGCAGCGGCGCCCCGAGCGCCGAAGCCGCGGCCCCCGGCGCCGCCGACGAAGAGCTGCTGCAGGCGGTGCAGGCGGCGACCTCGCTGCTCAAGGCCTACCGCACCCACGGCCACCTCGCCGCCCACCTCGACCCGCTCGGGTCCGAGCCGAAGGGCGACCCGGCGCTGCAGCCGGAGAACGTCAACCTGACGCCGGAGCTGATGGCGAGGATCCCGGCCTCGATCCTCCGCATCGGTGTCCCGGGCGAAACGCTGCTCGAGGCGCTGCCGCGGATCCGGACCGCCTACTGCGGCACGATCGGCTACCAGGTCGAGCACCTCTCCTCGCACCAGCAGCGGATCTGGCTGCGGGAAATGATCGAGACCGGCGCCCACCGCCAGCCGCTCACCGACGACGAGAAACACCGCCTGCTGCACCGGCTGATCGACGTCTTCCAGTTCGAGCGCTTCCTCGAGAAGGCGTATTTGGGGCAGAAGATGTTCTCGATCGAGGGCATCGACGTCGTCGTCCCGATGCTCGACGAGGCGGTAACCCTCGCCCACCGCGGCGGTGCCGAAGAGGTCGTCGTCGGCATGGCCCACCGCGGCCGGCTCAGCGTCCTCGCCCACAACCTCGGCCGCTCGCTGGAGTCGATCCTCGCCGAGTTCGAGGGCTCCAAGCAGCTCGGCGCTGTCAAGGCGGTGGCGGCGATCCCGCACGGGGGCACCGGCGACGTCAAGTACCACTACGGCCACCGCGGCACCTACGAGACCTCGGCCGGCGAGAAGATCTCGGTCCGCCTCTACCCCAACCCCAGCCACCTCGAGTTCGTCGACCCGGTCGTCACCGGCGGCGCCCGCTACCTGCAGTCGGCCTTCGACGGGGCCAAGCTCGACCACGACCCGAAGCGCGCGGTGCCGGTGCTGCTGCACGGCGACGCCGCCTTCCCCGCCCAGGGCGTCGTCGCCGAGACCTTCAACCTGCAGTCGCTGAAGGGGTACTCGACCGGCGGCACCGTCCACCTGATCCAGAACAACCAGGTCGGCTTCACCACCGACCCCGAGGACTCGCGCTCAACCCCCTACGCGGCCGACATGGCCAAGGGCTTCAACGTGCCGATCATCCATGTCAACGCCGACGACGTCGAGGCCTGCATCTCGGCGATCCGGCTGGCGATGGCCTACCGCGAGCGCTGGGGACGCGACATCGTGATCGACGTGATCGGCTACCGCCGCTTCGGCCACAACGAGACCGACGAGCCGGCCTACACGCAGCCGACGATGGCGGCGGCGATCAAATCGCACAAGCCGGTCTCCGAGATCTACTCGGAGAAGCTGGTCGGCGAAGGCGTCGCCAGCGCCGAGGAGGTCGAGGGCGAGGCGAGCCTGCGCCACGAGCAGATGTCGACCGCGCTGCACGACCTGCGGGCGAAGATGGAGGCCGGCGAATACGAGGACCCGACGGTGACCGGCGTGACCACCAGCACCGGCGAACTGCTCGACCGCAGCGCCAGCCCTCCGGTCGACACCCGCGTCCCGGCCGAGAAGCTGCGGGCGCTGAACGAGGAGCTGCTGCGCACGCCCGAGGGCTTCAGCGTCCACCGCAAGCTGCGCCGCCCGCTCGGCAAACGGCCCGAGGCGCTGGAGGAGGGCGGGATCGACTTCGGCCACGCCGAGGCGCTCGCCTTCGGCTCGCTGCTGACCGAGGGCGTCCACATCCGCCTCACCGGCCAGGACTCCGAGCGCGGCACCTTCTCCCACCGCCACCTCGTCCTCCACGACGAGAACACCGGCCTCGAGTACACGCCGATCCAGCACCTGAAGGACGCGCAGGCTCCGTTCGAGCTCTACAACAGCCCCCTCTCGGAGATCGCCTGCCTCGGCTTCGAGTACGGCTACTCGGCGGCGACGCCGAACTCGCTCGTCCTCTGGGAGGCCCAGTTCGGCGACTTCGCCAACGCCGCCCAGGTGATCATCGACAGCTTCATCGTCTCCGGCGAGGCGAAGTGGGGCCAGACCAGCCGCCTCACCCTGCTGCTGCCGCACGGCTACGAGGGCTCGGGCCCCGAGCACTCCAGCGCCCGGATCGAGCGCTTCCTGGCGCTCGGCGCCGAGGGCAACATCCGCATCGCCAACCCGACCACCGCCGGCCAGTACTTCCACCTGCTGCGCCGCCAGGCGCTGATCCGCAAGCCGCGGCCGCTGATCGTCTTCACCCCTAAGGGGCTGCTGCGGCTCGACCGCGCCGCCGCCGGCCTCGAGGACCTGACCGAGGGCGAGCTGCAGTTCATCCTCGACGACCCGAAGGCGGCCACCCGCCGCGAGAAGGTCGAGCGGCTGATCCTCTGCACCGGCAAGGTGTACTACGACATCGACGCCAACGAGCGCCGCGAGAGCGCCGAGAACGTCGCCATCGCCCGGGTCGAGGTGCTCTACCCGTTCGCCAAGGAACGGCTGGAAGAGGTGATCGCCTCCTACCCGAACCTGAGGGAGATCGCCTGGGTCCAGGAGGAGCCGCGCAACATGGGCGCCTGGAAGGTGATGTCGCGCCGCTTCCCGGCCGTCCTCCCCGAGGGCGTCGACCTCACCTACATCGGCCGTCCCGGCCGCGCCAGCCCCGGCGAGGGCTACTCGGGCGCCCACGCGCTGGAGCAGGAGCGCATCGTGCTGACGGCGCTCACGCCCGGCGCCTGAGCGCGCCCCGCCCCCGCATGGCGCGACCGTTCGAGAAGCCCGTCCCCGGCGATCTCTTCGTCTGGGTCAAGCGCCTCTCCTGGGTCGAGCTGGCGATCTTCACCGGCCTGATCGCCTTCTGGCTGCTGCCCGGGTTCGACACCGAGACGATGGTCTTCGGCTGGGCGCACGGCCTCGGCTTCGTCGCTCTCTGCATCGTCATCTGGATCGCCTGCGTCAGACATGAGACGCCCTACACCCTGCTCGCCGCGACCCTTACCCCGGTCGGCCCGGTCGGCAGTGTGATCGGGATCGAGCTGATCGAGCGCAAGGGGTGGGGAATCGCGCGTTCCGAGAAAACCCCCGCCGCCGCGCCCGATCGGCCATAAAACCGTTTGAAACAGCTTGACCGAGGTGAGTTCAGCCTGTATAGCTAATCCAGACTGTTCCTTCTGGACAGTCCCGTCTAGGGGGAACGGCCGCGTCGGCATCCCTCCCTGGCTACCGACGCGCAGGTGCAGTGAGGGTCGCGCGGACCCCCCTGCCTCCCGCGGCCCCGCTGCGCCTACTCCTTGAGCTTGCGCAGCACGGTCTGCAAGATACCTCCGTTTATGAAGTAGGCAACCTCGTTCGGGGTGTCGAGCCGCACCGTCGCGGTGAAATCCCTGCTCGAACCGTCGTCCGCGGTCGCGGTAACGGTCACGGTCTTGGCCGCACCGTCTTCGAGGTCGCCGACGTCGAAGCTCTCCTCGCCGGTCAGTCCCAGCGAGGCGACGCTCTCGCCGGCTGCGAACTGCAGCGGCAGCACACCCATCCCGATCAGGTTGGAGCGGTGGATGCGCTCGAAGCTCTCGGCGATCACCGCCCGCACCCCGAGCAGCTTCGTCCCCTTCGCCGCCCAGTCGCGCGAGGAGCCGGAGCCGTACTCCTTGCCCGCCAGCACGACCAGCGGCACGCCCTCGTCGGCGTACCGCATCGCCGCGTCGTAGATCGTGGTCTCCTCGCCGTCGGGGAGGTGCCGGGTGTAGCCGCCCGCCCGCTCGACCAGCTGGTTGCGCAGGCGGATGTTGGCGAAGGTGCCGCGGATCATCACCTCGTGGTTGCCGCGGCGGGCGCCGTAGGAGTTGAAGTCGCCGGGCTCGACGCCGTGGTCGATCAGCCAGCGGCCGGCGGGGCTGTCGCGTTTGATCGCCCCGGCCGGCGAGATGTGGTCGGTGGTGATCGAGTCGCCGAGCAGCGCCAGCGCCCGGGCGCCGGCGATCGGCGCGACCCCGGGCGGGGCGGCCGGCATCTCCTCGAAGAAGCTCGGCTGCCGCACGTAGGTCGAGTCGGGCCAGGTGTAGCGGTCGCCGCCGGGGACCTCGACCGCGTTCCAGGTCTCGTCGCCGGCGAAGACGCTGGCGTAGTTGCGCTCGAACATCTCGGCCGCGACCGAGGCGCCGACGACCTGCTTGATCTCCTCGGCGCTGGGCCAGATGTCGCGCAGGTAGACCGGCTCGCCGTCGCTGCCGGTGCCCAGCGGATCGTTGTTGAGGTCGATGTCCATCCGCCCGGCCAGCGCGTAGGCGACGACCAGCGGCGGGCTGGCCAGGTAGTTGGCCTTGACGTCCTGGTTGATCCGGCCCTCGAAGTTGCGGTTGCCGGAGAGGACCGCGCAGACGGCGAGGTCCTTCTCGGCGACCGCCGCCGAGATCTCCGGCGCCAGCGGCCCCGAGTTGCCGATGCAGGTCGTGCAGCCGTAGCCGACGAGGTTGAACTGCAGCGCGTCGAGGTACTCGGTGAGGCCGGCGCGCTCCAGGTAGTCGGTGACCACGGTCGAGCCCGGCGCCAGCGAGGTCTTCACCCAGGGCTTGCGCTGCAGGCCGCGCTGGACCGCGTTGCGGGCGAGCAGGCCGGCGCCGACCATCACGCTCGGGTTGGAGGTGTTGGTGCAGCTGGTGATCGCCGCGATCACGACCCTGCCGTGGTCGAGCTCGAAGCCGGTGCCGTCGGCGAGGGTGACGTCGATCGCGTCCTTGGTCATCCGCTCGACGACCGCGGCGGACGGGGCGGCGGCGGTGACCGCGGGGCGCGGCTTGTCGCCCGCCTCGTCGTGCTCGTCGGCCGGCGGGTCGGAGGCCGGGAAGGACTCCTCGATCGCCTCGTCGAGGCCGCTCATCTGGTCGGCGGCGTCGGGCGCGAAGTCGGCCATCGCCTCGAGGAAGGCCTGCTTCGCCTGCGCCAGCGCGATCCGGTCCTGCGGCCGCTTCGGGCCGGCGATGCTCGGTTCGACCTCGGAGAGGTCGAGCTCCAGCAGGTCGGAGAAGACCGGGTCCGGGCTCGACTCCTCGTGGAACATGCCCTGGGCGCGGGCGTAGGCGTCGACCAGCTCGATCACCTCGGTCGGCCGCCCGGTCAGGTCGAGGTAGCGCAGGGTCTCGGCATCGACCGGGAAGATCGCGCAGGTCGAGCCGAACTCCGGCGACATGTTGCCGAGCGTGGCGCGGTCGGCGAGGCCGAGCGTCGGCAGGCCGGGGCCGAAGAACTCGACGAACTTGGAGACGACGCCGCGCTCGCGCAGCATCTCGGTCACGGTGAGGACGAGGTCGGTCGCGGTCGCCCCCTCGGGCAGCTCGCCGTCGAGCTTGAAGCCGACCACCTGGGGCAGCAGCATCGAGATCGGCTGGCCGAGCATCGCCGCCTCGGCCTCGATCCCGCCGACGCCCCAGCCGAGCACGCCGAGCCCGTTGACCATCGTCGTGTGCGAGTCGGTGCCGACCAGCGTGTCGGGGTAGGCCTGCAGGACGCCGCCGTTCTCGCGGCTGTAGACGACCTGGGCCAGGTACTCGAGGTTGACCTGGTGACAGATCCCGGTCGCCGGCGGCACGACCCGGAAGTTGTCGAACGACTCCTGGCCCCATTTGAGGAACGAGTAGCGCTCGAGGTTGCGCTCGAAGTCGCGCTCGGCGTTGAGGGCGAAGGCGCGCTCGTTGCCGAAGGCGTCGACCTGGACCGAGTGGTCGATCACCAGGTCGACGTCGACCAGCGGGTTGATCGCCGCCGGGTCGCCGCCGATCTCCTCCATCGCGTCGCGCATCGCCGCCAGGTCGACGACGGCGGGGACGCCGGTGAAGTCCTGCATCAGCACCCGCGCCGGCTGGAAGGGGATCTCGGCGCTGGGCTCGGCCTTCGCGTCCCAGCCGGCGATCGCCTCGACGTCGGCGGCGCTGACCGAGACGCCGTCCTCGAGCCGCAGCACGTTCTCGAGCAGCACCTTGATCGAGTAGGGCAGGCGGGCGACGTCGAAGCGCTCCTGCAGCGCGTCGAGCCGGAAGACCTCATACTCGCGCCCGCTCACCGCGAGGGTCGAACGGGCGCCAAACGAATCGCTGCTCATGGGTGGGGGGTTCCTTCCAGGTGGGGGATCTATCTCTTGTCTTTGGCGTTCTCTGCGTGCCCGGCGGCGATCGCTTCAGAGGCCTTCTGGCCGGCGGCCCCGCTCTGGGCGCGGGCGGCGATGCTGGGGCTGAGGAGGCTGAGGTGGGCGGCGACGCGGTCGAGGCGCGGCGCGACGACGATCTCGACCTTGTTCTGCTCGACCGCCTTGACGACCGCGGCGCCGACCTCGGCCGAGGTCGCGGTGCCGAGGCCCGGCGGCGTCTTCGCCCCGGAGTCGGCGAACATGCCGGCGTCGCGGATGAAGCCCGGCGAGACCAGCGAGACGCCGACGCCCTTGGCGGCGAGGTCGGTGCGCAGGCCGAGGGCGAAGCCGCGCAGGCCGAACTTGGTCGCGTTGTAGATCGAGCTGCGCGGGCTCGCCGCCTTGCCGGCCAGCGAGGAGACGAAGACGAGGTGGCCGCCGCCGCGCTCGACCATCCCCGGGTAGAGCGCCTGCGCCAGCAGCATCGGCGCTTCGAGGTTGACCCGCAGCGCCCGCCCCACCTCCTCGGGGCTGAAGTCGGTGAGCCAGCCGGCGCCGGGCAGGCCGGCGTTGGCGACGACGACGTCGGCCTCGGCCGCCTCGGCCGCGAGCCGCTCGGCGGCGCCGGGCTCGGCCAGGTCGGCGGGCAGGGCGCGGTGGCCGGAGCCCGGCAGACCGGCCGCCAGCCGCTGCAGCTCGGCCTCCTTGCGCGAGCTGAGCAGCAGCGTCGCGCCGCGGCCGGCGAGCGCCTGGCCGATCGCCCCGCCGAGGCCGCCCGTGGCGCCCGTCAGCAGTGCTTTGCGGCCGGCAAGTTGCATACCGAGCCACGCTACCAGCAGGGCTGCCGGCGGGATGGCCCGGGGCGCGGGCCCGGCGCCGCAATCTAAATGTTTGCGTTCTGTGAGCAGGCCGCCCGGGGATCGTCTACACTCCCGCGAGTTCGAAGACCGAAACGCCGAGTCCCGCCACCTCGCAGGTGCCGGGAACGGGGGAACCACGTTTTCGGGGCTAACCCGCCACTGAGGCGGGGGCGCAGGCTCCTTTATCGCGCCAGCCCGACAGCTAACCCCGTAGGCCGACAAAGGAGATCGGTTTGCTGTCGCATAGCTTCAAGCTGAAGGCCGGAGTGGCCCTGGTGGCGATCGTGGCGGCGCTCGCCGTGATCGGGCCGGCCAGCGCCTCCGCCGACTGTGGCGGCGGTGGCCTCTCGGCCGCCGAAGTCGACATCTGCACCCCGACCGCGAAGGCGAAGCTGCTCAAGAACGGGATGCTGGTCCCGCCGAAGAGCGCTCCCGGCCGCGTCAAGCGGGTGATCAGGGCGGCGAACAAGATCCGCTCCAAGCCCTACATCTACGGCGGCGGCCACGCCCGCTGGTGGGACCGCGGCTACGACTGCTCCGGCTCGGTCAGCTTCGCCCTCCACGGCGGCAAGTTCCTCGAAAGCCCGCTCCCCTCCGGCTCGATGACCAAGTGGGGCTCTGCGCGGCGACGGTCGCTGGATCACCGTCTACGCCAACGGCGGCCACGCCTACGCGGTGATCGCCGGCTACCGCTGGGACACCTCCGGCGATTCGGGCGGCGAAACCGGCCCCCGCTGGCACGAAGAACTGCGCGACAACAAGGGCTACGTCGCCCGCCACCCGGCCGGCTTCTAGACGGAGCTTGCCGAGAGGGTGGGGCTGGGTGGCCCCGCTCACTCGGATCCTTTGAGGGGCGGGGGCGGTCGTCCGCGGGCGTGCTCCCGCAAAGTTCCGCAAAACGTTCGCGGGGCCACCCAGCCCCACCCCACAGGGCCTCGCCGGAGTCCGGCCGGGCGACGGGCGGGGAGTCCAGCAGGCCCACGGCCCCCGTGCCCATCTTTCGGGCGTAGCTTCCGAGAGACGAAGCGCTCCGTCCTTCGGGAGCTTCGACCTAGGAAGGAGCGAACTTGGACGGCGCGCTTGGGCCTGGGGTCCGGGACGCCGAGCCGCGAGGCGCCTGCTGAGGCGCTCCCTCCCTCGCCGCCCCGTACTCCACTGCGTCTAATCCGCGCCGTCCTCTTTGGCCTTGAATTTTGGTTCGCCTGGGCTACTTTCACGGCGTCGCCGCGACCCCTGACATACGCCTGACGGGCCTCACCAAGAAGTACGGCGAGGTGGTGGCGGTCGCCGGCGTCGACCTGGAGATCGAGGCGGGCGAGTTCTTCACCATGCTCGGTCCGTCTGGCTCGGGGAAGACGACGACGCTGCGGATGATCGCCGGCTTCGAGGACCCGACCAGCGGCGCGATCGAGCTAGCCGGCGAGGACGTCGGCGGCACCCCGCCCTACGACCGCGCCGTCAACACCGTCTTCCAGGACTACGCCCTCTTCCCACACATGGGCGTCGGCGCCAACGTCGAGTACGGGATGAAGGTGGCCAAGGTGGAGAAGACGGAGCGGGCGCGGCGCTGCGAGGAGGCGCTGGAGATGGTGCGGCTGCCCGGCTACGCCCAGCGCAAGCCCTCCGAGCTCTCCGGCGGCCAGCGCCAGCGGGTGGCGCTGGCGCGGGCGATCGTCAACCGGCCCAGGGTCCTGCTGCTCGACGAGCCGCTCGGCGCCCTCGACCTGAAGCTGCGCGAGCAGATGCAGGTCGAGCTGAAGACGATCCAGCGCGAGGTCGGGATCACCTTCGTCTACGTCACCCACGACCAGGACGAGGCGCTGACGATGAGTGACCGGATCGCCGTCTTCAACGAGGGCCGGATCGAGCAGGTCAGCCCGCCGCGCGAGCTCTACGAGCACCCGCGGACCGAGTTCGTCGCCGGCTTCGTCGGCGTCTCCAACGTGATCGAGCGCGAGGGGCGACGGCTGACGATCCGGCCGGAGAAGATCGAGCTGCTCGACCCGGCGGCGTCGCCCACCGACCTGCACACCGAGCGCGGCCGCGTCACCGAGGTTGCCTACGCCGGGATGGCGACGCGCTTCACGGTGGCGCTCGACGCCGGCGGCGAGCTGCAGCTCGTCAGGCAGAACGTGGGGGCGGCCTCGGCCGAGGCGCACCCCGACCGGGGGAAGGAGGTACTCGTCGGCTGGCGGCCGGAGCACGCGGCCACGATCGGCGGGAAATCGACCAAGGAGGAGGTTGCACCATGAGGAGAAGGGGAGCTCACCCAGCGAGAACGGCCTGGCTGACGGTGGCCGGCTTCGTCGCGTTCATGCTCGTCCTCGCCGCCTGCGGCGGCGGTGGTGGCAGTACCGGCGAAGGCGGTGGTGGTGGCGGCGAAGTCCCGCAGGAACTGGGCGAAGGCGAGGGCGCGCTGAACCTCGTCTCCTGGCCGGGCTACGTCGAAGCCGGCGGCGGGGAAAACCCGGACTGGGTTACGCCGTTCGAAAAGAAGACCGGCTGCAAGGTCAACAACAAGGAAGCCGGGACCTCCGACGAAATGGTCCAGCTGATGAAGACCGGCCAGTACGACGGGGTCTCGGCCTCGGGCAACGCCAGCGCCCGGCTCTGGGCATCTCATCTGGTCGCCCCGGTCAACACCGACCTCGTCCCCAACTACAAGACGGTCTTCTCCGACCTCAAGGATCAGCCCTACAACACGTTCGAAGGCACCCCCTACGGGATCCCCCACGGGCGCGGCGCCAACCTGCTGATGTGGGATTCGAAGTCGGTCAAGCCGGCGCCGACCTCGTGGGCCGTGACGCTCGACCCGGAAGTCGCGTCCCAGTACAAGGGCAAGATCAGCCAGTACGACGACCCGATGTCGATCGCCGAAGCGGCCGTCTACCTCAAGGCCCACGAACCCGACCTGGGGATCGAAGACCCCTACGAGCTGAACGAAGAACAGTTCGAAGCGGCGGTCGACCTGATGAAGGAACAGCGGCCCAACGTCGGCGAATACTGGGGCGAAGCGGCCAAACAGATCCAGGCCTTCGGCGCCGGCGACAGCACGGTCGGAACCACCTGGCAGTACCAGTACTTCGCGCTGAAAGCGGAAGGGGTGCCGGTAGAAGCGAGCCCGGCGAGCCAGGGCTTCCTGCCGGAAGAGGGCGCGACCGGGTGGTCGGACACCTGGATGATCAGCTCCGAAGCCAAGCATCCCAACTGCATGTACGAGTGGATGAACTGGATCATCGAACCGAAAGTCCAGGCCGAAGTCGCCGAATGGTTCGGCGAGGCGCCGGCGCAGGAACTCGCCTGCGAAGAAACGGAAAACCCGGACTTCTGCAGCGAATATCACGCCGAAGAACCCGCCTTCTGGAAGCGCGTCTACTACTGGGAGACGCCTCTGGCGGAATGCGGCAACGGCGAAGACAACTGCGTCGACTACAACCAGTGGGTCAAAGCCTGGACCGAAATCAAAGGCTAGGCCCGGCGGCAGAGCGCGATGACGAGTGAGGCGATCGCGGTGAAGAGGTCGGCGGGCAGGAGGCTCGCCGGCCTCTTCCACGCCCGGCCCCGCCTGCAGGTCGGGTCGCTCCTGGCCGCGCCCGGCGCCTGGCTCGTCGTCCTCTACCTGGGCTCGCTCGCGGTCCTCCTGATCAGCGCCTTCTGGACGGTCGACCCGCTCAGCGGCGAAGTGATCAAGGGCTGGAGCCTCGAAAACTTCGAATCGATCGTCAACGAAGGCGTCTACGGCGAAGTCATCTGGCGCACCGTCCGCACCGCCGCCCTGGTCACCCTCACCGACGCGGTGATCGCCTTCCCGATCGCCTTCTACATGGCGAAGGTGGCGAGCCGCAGGGGCAAGGCACTGCTCGTCATCGCGGTGCTGATGCCGCTCTGGTCGAGCTACCTGGTCAAGGTCCTCTCCTGGCGCACGATGCTCTCGGAAGACGGCGTCATCAACTGGGCGCTGAACCCGCTCGGCCTGCACGGCCCCGGTTACGGGCTGACCGCCGTCTGGCTGGTGATGTCCTACATGTGGCTGCCGTACATGATCCTGCCGATCTACGCCGGCCTGGAGCGGATCCCCAACTCGTTGATCAGCGCCTCCGAGGACCTCGGAGCGGCGCCGTTCACGACCTTCCGGCGGGTGATCCTGCCGCTCGCCTTCCCCGCCGTCGTCGCCGGCTCGATCTTCACCTTCTCGCTGACCCTCGGCGACTTCATCTCGGTGCGACTGGTCTCCAACAGCCAGTTCATCGGCACCGTGATCTTCTCCTCGATCACCAACGACCTGCCGTTCGCGGCGGCGCTGGCGCTGGTCCCGATCATCGTCATGATCGGCTACCTCGGCGTCGCCCGCAAGCTCGGCGCCTTCGAGCACGTCTGATGCGGCTCGCGGACCGGAAGGCACGCGGCTGATGCGGCTCTCGCGACGGGCACAGCTGGCGCTGCGCGCCTTCGTCGGCCTCGGCTTGGCGTTCATCTACGTGCCGCTGATCGTGATCGGGATCTACTCCTTCAACTCGAGCAAGATCCTCGCGTGGCCGCCGCCGGGCCTGACGACCAAGTGGTTCAGGCAGGCCTTCGAAAGCGACTCGGTCCGCGAAGCGCTGCTGACCACGGTCGAGGTCGGCCTGATCGCGACCGCGCTGGCGCTTGTGCTCGGCAGCCTCGCCGCGCTGGCGGTCGGCCGCTTCCGCTTCTTCGGCCGCGAGACCGTCTCCTTCCTCGTCCTGCTGCCGATCGCCCTGCCGGGCATCGTCACCGGCGTCGCCCTCAGCAACACCTTCACCCAGGTGCTGGGCGTCAGCCTCGCGCTCTGGACCGTGATCGTCGCTCACACGACCTTCTGCATCGTCGTCGTCTACAACAACGTCGTCGCCCGCCTGCGCCGCACCTCCGGTTCCTTCGAGGAGGCGTCGGCCGACCTCGGCGCCGATCCCTGGCAGACGTTCCGCTTCGTCACCTTCCCGAGCATGAAATCGGCCCTCGCCGCCGGCGCCCTGCTCGCCTTCGCCCTCTCCTTCGACGAGATCATCGTCACCACCTTCACGATCGGGGCCGGCGAAGAAACCCTGCCGATCTGGATCTTCACCAACCTCTTCCGCCCGAAAGCGCTGCCGGTGGTCGATGCGGTCGCCGTGATCGTGATCGTGATCTCGATCATCCCCGTCTACCTGGCTCACCGCCTCTCCAGCGACGAAGCCGGCCTCACCCCCGGCCGCGGCGGCGCCGAAGAGATCGCCGAGGTCACCGCGGCGCCGTAGCTGTGTGCTGGGGCGGGGTGGGGGCTTGGCAGAGCCCCCGAGAAGCTCCGGCAACCCCACTCTGGATTCGTGTGGGAGGGGTCGGGTGGGCCTGCGAACGTTTTGCGGAACTTTGCGGGAGCGCGTCCGCGGACGACCGCCCCCGCCCCTCAAAGGATCCGAGTGAGCAGGCCCACCCGGCCCCTCCCCCCAGCTCTAGAGCGGGATGTTGCCGTGCTTGCGCTTCGGCTGCGCCACCCGCTTGGACTGCAGCATGCGCAGCGCCTTGATCAGCCTCGGGCGGGTTTCCTTCGGCTCGATCACGTCGTCGATGTAGCCGCGCTCGGCCGCCGAGTAGGGGTTGGCGAAGTGGGCTTTGTAGTCGTCGATCAGTTTCTGGCGCCGCTCCTCCGGCGTCGGCGAGGTGGCGATGTCTTTGCGGTAGATGATGTTGACGGCGCCCTCGGGGCCCATCACCGCGATCTCGGCCGTCGGCCAGGCGACGTTGTAGTCGGCCAGCATGTGCTTCGAGTTCATCACGTCGTAGGCGCCGCCGTAGGCCTTGCGGGTGACGACGGTGAGCTTCGGCACCGTCGCCTCGGTGAAGGCGTAGAGCAGCTTGGCGCCGTGGCGGATGATCCCGTTCCACTCCTGGTCGGTCCCCGGCAGGAAGCCCGGGACGTCGGTGAAGGTGAGGATCGGAACGTTGTAGCAGTCGCAGGTGCGGACGAACCGAGCCGCCTTCTCGGAGGCCTCGATGTCGAGCACGCCGGCGAGGAAGGCGGGCTGGTTGCCGACGACGCCGACCGGATAGCCGTCGAGGCGGGCGAAGCCGCAGACGATGTTCTTGGCGAAGTGCTCGTGGACCTCGAAGAACTCCTCGTCGTCGACGATGCGGGCGATCACCTCGCGCATGTCGTAGGGCTTGGAGGGGTCGTCGGGGACGAGCGTGTCGAGCGAGTCGTCTTCCCGGTGGGGGTCGTCGGACGGCTCGAACCGCGGCGGCGCCTCGAGGTTGTTCGAGGGCAGGAAGCTGAGCAGGTAGCGGCAGTCCTCGAGGCAGCTCTCCTCGTCTTCGGAGGCGAAGTGGGCGACGCCCGACTTCGAGTTGTGGCTCATCGCGCCGCCGAGCTCCTCGAACTCGACTTCCTCGCCGGTCACCGTCTTGATCACTTCCGGGACCGGTGATGAACATGTGCGAGGTCTCCTTGACCATGAAGATGAAGTCGGTCATCGCCGGCGAGTAGACGGCGCCGCCGGCGCAGGGGCCCATGATCAGGCTGATCTGCGGGATCACGCCCGAGCACTGGACGTTGCGGACGAAGACGTCGCCGTAGGCGCCGAGCGAGACGACGCCCTCCTGGATCCGGGCGCCGCCGGAGTCGTTGATCCCGATCACCGGCGCCCCGACCTGGGCGGCGAGGTCCATCACCTTGCACATCTTCTCCGCCATCACCTCGCCGAGGCTGCCGCCGAAGACCGTGAAGTCCTGCGAGAAGACGAAGACGGTGCGACCGTCGATCGTGCCGTGGCCGGTGACGACGGCGTCGCCCCAGGGCCGTTTCTTCTGCATCTCGAAGTCGTAGGTGCGGTGGCGGACGAAGGTGTCGAGCTCCTCGAACGAGCCCGGGTCGAGCAGCTTCT